>JBDLPT010000014.1:0-103015 GCA_039800945.1 Bacteroidota bacterium
GATAGCCCACCGTTCCGATAAAGAGCGAGAAGCCAATAAACAACAAGGAAAAAAGCCCATACCACAATACCCGTACGATAAAAGTACGGATACTCGCTACTTGTTGGGTCTTCTTTTCTAGTTTCATGAAATAGCCTTGATTTCAGTCATGATCTTGATTGCCAATTGATTGGCTGCATTTTCGTCGGTAGACTCTGCGTAAATACGGATAATGGGTTCTGTATTGCTTTTTCTGAGGTGCACCCATTCTTTTTCGATGTAAATTTTGACACCATCTGTGGTGTCTACTTCATGAGCAGCATAATTTGACGCCATTTGTGCTAAGACGGCATCGACATCTGTGCTTGGGTCGAGGTCTATTTTGTTTTTAGAAATGACATAGTTCGGGTAACTTGCGCGAAGTGCAGTCATGGTCATTTTCTTTTCAGCTAAATGACTCAAAAACAGTGCGATGCCAACTAATGAATCACGACCGTAGTGCAATTCAGGGTAAATGATTCCGCCGTTGCCTTCGCCGCCAATTACGGCTCCAATAGTTTTCATTTTTTCAACAACATTGACTTCCCCAACCGCAGCAGCTTCATAGCGCAAGCTTTTGGCTTCAGTGATGTCGCGCAGTGCACGTGTGGACGATAGGTTAGAAACAGTTGGGCCAGGCGTGTGGGTCAAGACGTAATCGGCCACCGCTACAAGTGTATATTCTTCACCGAACATGCTGCCATCTTCACAAACTAATGCCAAACGATCTACGTCTGGGTCAACGGTGATGCCGAGATGCGCTTGCTCGTTTTTTACACGTGCAGACAACTCAGTAAGGTGCTCAGGAAGCGGTTCTGGGTTATGCGGGAAGTGCCCATTAGGTTCACAATACAATTCAGTGATGTTTTGCACGCCAAGCGCTTTGAGTAATGCAGGAACAAATATTCCACCGGTTGAATTAACGGCATCAACCACCACCCTGAATTGTGCTTCGGCAATGGCTTTTGCATTGACAAGGGGCAATTGAAGAATGGCGTCAATATGTTTTAGCAAGTAGCTTTGATCAGGTGTGACCTGTCCAAGGTCGTCTACTTCGGCAAAATCAAAGGCTTCATTGTTTGCAATTTCCATGAGGGCAGTGCCGTCAGCACCTGAAATGAATTCTCCTTTGTGGTTGAGTAATTTCAGTGCATTCCATTGTTTCGGGTTATGACTCGCCGTTAGGATGATGCCTCCTTGAGCTTTTTCCATGGGTACGGCAACTTCTACTGTTGGTGTCGTGGATAAGCCTAAATCAATGACATCGATACCTAGACCCACCAAGGTTTGTATCACTAACGATGAAATCATGGGCCCAGAAATTCGGGCGTCGCGGCCTATAACTACTTTTAGTTTTTGTGCGGGGTACTGTGCCTGAAGCCAAGTACCGTAGGCTGCGGCAAATTTAACTGCATCGATAGGCGTTAGGCCTTGGTCTACCTTTCCGCCAATGGTTCCGCGGATACCGGAAATGGATTTGATAAGTGTCATGATTGTAGTCCGTTTTGGATTTGAAGCATTTGCAAAACAGCAACCATGGCTTCTGTTCCTTTGTTGCCATGTTTGCCGCCGGCTCTATCTAAAGATTGTTGTTCGTGGTTATCGGTTAGTAAGCAAAAACCAACAGGTTTGTTGTATTTGAGCATGACATCCATGATGCCTTGGGTGGTGCCGCTGCAAACGAAGTCAAAGTGCTTGGTTTCTCCTTGGATCACTACGCCAATGGCAATAATGCCATCGATTTCAGGTTGTTGGGCTAAGTGTTGTGCCGCTAAGGGCAATTCAAAAGCCCCTGGTACACGAATGAGTTTTCGGTTGGCTTTGTTAAGCCCAATTTGATCCAAAACACTAGTTGCGCCTTCAAGTAAACGTTCGGTGATGTGTCCGTTCCACTCAGAAACAACAATGCCGATTCGAAAATCGGCACAGTTAGTGAATTTCTGGGGATCGAAGGCGGATAAATTTTTGCCTGCAGTCGCCATAAGGATTTTATTTAGTTGCGCAGCGCGCGATGTAGCGTTCGATGGTTTTTGTACTTGCGTAGTTCGGGAAATCATCTTTGATGCGTTGGTAGTAACCAAGGGCATCTTCTTTTTTGTTGAGCTTTTCTGCGTGCAGACCCGCTTTGAACAAATACATTGGCGTTGTGAAATCGTTTTCTTCTTTGTCTGCAGCAGCTAAGTAAAGATCGAGCGCTTTGTCATAGTGCTTCAATTGAGACTGGCAGTCAGCCTGAAGACCTAAACTCATGGTTGAAATGTAGGTATCGTTAAGGCTGACATCTTCTAGCATTTTGAGTGCGCCAGAAAAGTTACCTTTTTTCATGTATTGTCTGCCAAGAAGGTACTGGCCAATTTCACCACCGGTTTTGCCGTTGTTGTTTTTAACGTAAGGCTCTAGCAAGCTGATCGCTTGATCGGTAGAATCTTTTGAAATGTAGTTTAATGCAGCCCACCATCCGTCATTTGATTTTTCATTGGCAGGAGCCCAAATGAATTGGCGATAAGAGAAGTAAAGAATAATGGCTGCGATAAGGCCACCCACAACATAGGTTCCAACTTTGAAATTTTTGTTCTGGTTAAACTTATTTTTGAGGTCGTCAAAGCTCAATTGATCAATCATAGTTACAATTTTGAAACGCAAATATAAGTGATTTTGGCAAACATAATGCGTATTTTTGCGGCATGTTTCGATTGAATTTAATAAGAAAGGGAGTGATGCTAGCCCTATTGTGCCTAAATGCCATGACTGCACTAGCTCAATCCGGTAGTTTAGTCACCGGTAAAATCATTTCAATCGAAGGATCTAAACCGCTAGAATATGTTGCTGTAAAAGCTTTTAGCCTGCCCGACTCAAGTTTTAAAGGCGCTGCAGTTTCTTTGTCCGATGGAAAGTTCGAATTTCAACTCGTGCCCGGCACCTATCTGGTTAAATTCAATTTGCCACTTTATGAACAAGAAGTACTTACTGATATTCAGTTGCTTGCTTCTCAAAGTAATTTACATCTTGGTACCATTAGAATGCAAAAAGTCAAGACCCAAGAGGTCAAAGACATTGTAGTGAAAGGTTCTAAGGAGGTCATGGAAGCCGGCATTGACAAAAAAGTCTACAACGTTGCCGAAGATTTGAATGTAAGCGGAGGCACAGCCAACGACATCCTCAATCGCTTGCCTTCTGTTGAAGTGGATCAAGAAGGAGGAGTTTTGCTGCGCGGTCAAGGCGGGGTTACTATTTTAATAGATGGCAGGCCCAGCTCTTTGAGTGGTGGCAATGGCAAAACTTTGCTAGATGCCTTGCCTGCTAACTCGATTGAACGCATCGAGATCGTGACCAACCCTTCAGCCAAATACGACCCCGACGGCACTTCGGGAATCATCAATATTGTCCTAAAGAAAAATAAATTGCTTGGTTTCAACGGCATGCTTTCTACCAACTTAGCTTCGGGTAACCTAAAAACTGGAAATGTAGGTGAAGGTAACGTCTCATTGAGTTACAGAAATGGCAACATCAATGTATTTGGCACCTACAATGCGCGCTATCTTGAAGGATTTAGAAATAACTACAACGATATCGTTCAGGGCTCCGGGAGTACTATTTTTATTTTAGATCAAAACCGAATTGGCTCAGATCTCGATGCAGGTCAAACCTTTCGTTTGGGTACAGATATCAACCTTAATCCAAGAAACTCTATAGGTTTTGTAATTACCGGAGCCACCGGTACCCGAAATCGTTACGGTGAACTTTGGAACGGGCAACTCGATACAAATGGGCAAGTGATCAATCTTTGGATGCGTGCTGCAGATGATCCCTCACAACGCAAAAACCTAGACGCAAGCTTCAATTTCAAACACGACTTCAAAGAAAATAGAGGTAACCTAATGGTAGATTTCAATCAGTCTTTGGGTCAAGAGCACACACAAGGTTACTACACCAATTCATATTACACGCCAGACACCAGTAGTCAGATTGCCGCACAGCGCAAACAGCAACTCTTTAATGTAGATCAAAATTTGATTACCACTGCACAAGCAGACCTCACTTATTTGTTTCCTAAACAAGGCATCCGTACAGAGGGAGGGCTCAAAACTATTCTTCGAGATCAGTTGGTAGACACCTATTCAGAATCTATGGATACGCTCACACAACTTTTTTATGAAGACACCATGGCCAACTTCAAATATGGCTATAAAGAGCAAATTTTCAGCGCTTATGGAGTAGTAGGCAAACAAATCCATCGTTTCAAAGTGCAAGGGGGGCTTAGGGTAGAAAAAGCATATCAAATTCCAAACCTCATTTCTGACTCAATTCGCATTGTCAACGATTACTTCAACTTTTTTCCTTCTGGGCATGTGCGTTATGAACTCAAGCCAAAATCAGAGCTGAGCCTGAGTTATTCGCGTCGCATCAAAAGAGCGGCTGCCGATGAGCTCAATCCGTTTACTAATTATTCTGACCCGTTTAACCTGCGCCGTGGAAATCCTTACCTGAATCCTGAGTTTATTCATTCTTTCGATTTGGGTTATTCACTAGAAAAAAAGAAGTTCACCCTTACAAGTGCACTTTATTACCGTCAATCTTCTGGCGTTATTTCCCGCGTGAAAGAGTTTTACAACAACGGCACAAGTGCAGTTACCTTCATGAATATTGCTGAAACCAAAGCCATAGGTTCTGAACTCGTATTAATGTTTAAGCCGGTTCAGAGTTTTCGCAGCACAATATCTTACAATGCCAATTACACTTGGTATATTACCAATCAGGCGTCGTTACCCAACCGCCAAGGATTTAATCATAACCTCAAGTGGAATACTTCTTATGAATTCTGGAAAAAAACAGCAACCGTTCAGGTAAGTGTCAATTACAACGGCCCACGTGTAACCGTGCAAGGTATTGCCCAAAGACAAGGCCCTTTAGACATCGCTTTTGAGAAGAAATTAGCCGATGGCAAATGGACAGTGGGTACTCGGGTTACCGACGTTTTCAATCGCCAGGGTTTTTATTTCTTAGTAGACAGGCCAGGGGTGTATCAGGAAGGTGAATTCAAGTGGCTTACCCGCAGGGTGTATGTTTCGGCTATTTACAAATTTGGGAAGCTAGAAATATCCAATAAAGCTAAAAATAGCGGTTCTGAAGGTGGCGGCGACATGTAAGCCAACTCGGGCATTAATTAGATAATTTCTCTAATGATTTTTGAAGCCGAATAAGTTCATGCTGAAAAGCAGGGTCTTGTTCAATTTGAGCAGTTATTTCTCTGATGGAAAGCAAAGTATTTTCACCATTTCTTTTGCGTAAAGCTTCTACTTTTTGATACCAACTTTGTGCATCTAGAATTTTAGAAAATAAAAAATCTCTAGGTTCCATTCCCTCGTAAAAACTCCAGGTTTTGTACCAAGCCAAGTGTAAAGATTTTGCTGCTGCTAAAAGTTGAAGCAATCCAACGACCTCTGTACTTTTGAAAAAAAGAGTCTTGATTTGAGCCAATGTTTTCTGGTAGGTTTTTAAATTCTCAAAACAAACCAAAAGGTCTATTTCTTGTAGCTGAATGGGCTGACTAGATGCACGAGAAATGATAGGAAATACAAATGAAGTAGAAACCCCGGTGTGTAACGAAGTATCTGCACTGCAATCTCCTTGGATGCCTAATTGCCCCTCTTTTTCTTTGAATTTGAGCAGTTCTTTTTCAAATTTTGGATAAAGCAACACTTGGTCAAAAGACTGATAGACACGTTGCTTGAGGGCAAAAAGATCTGATTCAAAAGCGTCTAAAAGTGCTTCTGTTTCATTCATTTTTTGAGCTGGTTTTTGCGCATGCGTAGGTTCAGCATCTCCACGATGAGTGCATAAACCAAAGCGAAATAGATGTAGCCTTTTTGCATGTGCTCGCCAAATGCCTCGGCAATAAGCATGATGCCGATGGCAACTAGGAAGGAAAGCGCAATCATCTTGATGGTTGGCCTTTCGTTGATAAAGCGGCTAATTGGGCCTGAGAACCACATCATGACAAGCATCGAGATTAATACAGCCAAAATAATGATGATCAAAGGGTTACCGTGGGTTTCGTGCGCAATATCATTGGTCATACCGATGGCAGAAATTACGGAGTCAAAGCTGAAAATGAAGTCCACAATAACAATTTGAAGTACAGCTGCATTGAAGGTGCTTTTTGTTTTCTTTTCGGTTTCGTGTTCTTCTCCTTTGACACTTGCATGCATTTCACCCACTGATTTATAGATCAAGAAGAGCCCACCGATGAGCAGCACCAAGCTGTGTCCGGTGAAAGAATGTCCTGCTAAAGAAAAAAGTGCTTCTTTGTCGAGGGTCATGATCCAAGAAACCAAAGAAAGCATGATGATCCGGATCACAAGTGCAAGGCTAAGGCCAATGATACGCGCGCTTTTTTGCTTGTTTTTTGGGAGGTTGTCAGTGATGATTGAAATAAAAATAATGTTGTCAATCCCGAGTACAATTTCAAGCAAAGTAAGAATGAGGAGGTAGGTGAGCCCTACTGTGGTGCCTAAAATGGAGAAGTAAGCTAAAAATTGACTCATGAGTTAGATTTTAAAAACGTAAAAAATTGATCCAAGACCGCAGCGTTTTCGTTTTGTGCAGTCTGGATTTGTAATATTTGAATAGGGTTTGCTGCTGATAAAAAGTCAGTAATCATTGCAGAGACCTCAGATTTATTGCTGCATTCTAACACTTCAAAGCCATAACCTCTAATTACAGCTGCGGGTGAAGTGCTGTGGGTGGCTTCAAAATATTGTTGGCGCAGCGGTGAGTTTGCTGGCCCCGGGATGATCTGAAAAATTCCACCACCATTGTTTTGGATAATGACAATTTTAAGATTCTTAGGAAAAGGTTGGGTCCAGAATGCGTTGCTGTCGTAGAGTGCAGAGATGTCGCCGCAAATGAGATAATGCGGTGTGTCTGGGCTGCCTAATGCGGCGCCTACAGCCGTTGAAACCGAACCGTCTATGCCGCTGGTGCCGCGATTACTTTCGTAACGCACTTCTTTGACGGGATCAAAAAGCTGGGCATAGCGCACCACAGAGCTATTTGCTAAATGCAGCACTGCAGGGCCTTCTAACACTTCAAAAAAGTTGGCAAAGACGTCGTAGTCGGTGAGGTGTTGGGGGCTGGTTTCAAAAAGGGCTTGTTGGTCTTTGGCTAGGTAATCTAATGCTTTCCATTTGCCTTTGAAGTTGTGCTGATTGAGACGCAAGTGTTGGTTTTCAATTGCTTTTAAAAAATCAGCGCCAGGTACAGCAAAAGAAGTGGTGTTGAGCCTAAAAGTATCCATGTCTGGAAAATCAGGCGCTACTCTGAAATGTAGTACTGGTTTGTGTTTTCTTAAGAAAGCTTTGATGCGCTTAGATACAATAGCACCGCCAAAACTGAGTAAAATATCGGGATGAAACGCAGTGTTTTCTGGTTCAAAGCCATTAAGACTGCGGTCTATGCAATGATTGAAGTGTTCGTCTTGCGCATTTGAGGTGTTTTCTACGAGCACCACTACATTGCTGTGTAAGGCAAAGCGTTTGAGTGCTTGTTCAAATGCGGCGTCAGGGGCCATTTGCCCAACCAAAACCATAATTTTTTTGTCGGCTAAAACTGAAAAATCTGGCAGGGTAGTGTTGGCTTGAGGTGAGTCAGGTTGCAATGGGGCTGAAAAATCTTGCAGATCAGCCATATTGTAAAGGGGTTCATTGAGCCCTATATTGATGTGCAATGGGCCTCTCCAGCTGGCATGAAGTTTTTGTAGAAAAATTTGCAGGGTTTGGTCTGTGGATTCTTGCAATTCAAAACCGCTTTCGTTGAGTTCGAGATAACCTATGCTGTGGTTTTTGAAAACTTCTTTCTGGACAATAGTTTGGCCGTCCCCTTGATTGATCCATTCGGCAGGGCGATCAGCGGTGAGCACCAAGAGAGGAATGTTTCGGTAATAGGCTTCTGAAATAGCTGGGTAGTAATTGAGGCAAGCAGAGCCTGAGGTGCAACAAAGCGCAACAGGTTGCCTGGTTTCTTGAGCTAAGCCTAGCGCAACAAAAGCAGCAGCGCGTTCGTCGTGGATTACAAAAGTTTCGATTGCTGGATGCGCTTCAAATGCAATTGCAAACGGGGCATTGCGAGATCCTGGAGACAAAACCACTTGCCTAATTCCGGCCTGAGCAGCTCGGGTTACGAGCCATTGCACTAAGGTTTTATCGCTGCTTTGCATGCTGCAAATTTAAGCGTTTTCAAAGCAGTTGTAACAAGGTTTTGCTTTTATTTTCGGTTTCTTGCCACTCTAATTCGGGCTCAGAATCTGCCGTAAAACCACCACCTACATAAATGTAAAGGTCTTGGTTAATAAGTTGCCCGCAGCGCAGGTTTACGAAAAGTTTTTCTTGGCCATTTACATATCGGCCTATGATACCGGTGTAAAGATCGCGGTGGTGCGCCTCTAAGGCAGAAATGTACTGCAACGCTACTTTTTGAGGCAAGCCAGCTACAGCTGGCGTTGGGTGCAGGTGCTTGAGTAAAAGTGGCAAAACACTTTGTGGCATTTGCCAAGTGAGTTCTTGCAAAAGATGCGTAACAGGCCCAGGGCTATACTCTTTCAAATCCGATACCTGAAGGTTTGCCCCCGGAATTTGACGCAGTTGGCCTTCAATAAACTCAGTGACTAGTGCGTGTTCGTTGTATTCTTTGTAAGTGAAGTCTCGGTTTTCACCTGCTTTTTTGGTGCCAGCCAAAGCCATAGTGCGGTAATGCGCAGGAGTTTTTTCGAGTAAAATTTCTGGGCTTGCACCGAGCCATGAACCTAGAATGGTGTGCTCAAAATAATATACTAAGGCATTTGGGTAGGTACTCAGCATGCGTTCAAAAAGCGCATAACCATTTTCAATTGGCGTGGGTGCTTTCTTGATTCTTGAATAGACAATTTTATCGGCGACTCCTTTTTGAAGATCTGCAATCAGTTGCTCCGCTTGACGCAGGTAAACTTCTTTTTCGATGCAATATGGCGCTGAAAGAATAGGGGAGTTCTCTTGGGCACTTTTGTCCCAGATGTATTTCTTGTTTTGCTCGAAGTTGGTGATTATAAATCCTTGATCATCAAAGCTATCTACTTCAGTAAAGTTACCGCTCAGGGTTTGTATTTCTTCTCCAGGAAAGCGGTAGTAAAGCATTTAATCTTCTTTAGGGATGACCATAACGGTATGCTTGCCATGTGCAATTAAACGCGAGGTTTCAGCATCTCTTACTTCGATATTCCAGAGGTGTGTTTTGCGCCCCGCATGGATAATTTTAGCCGTGGCTTCAACCATGCCTTCTTTGGCGCCACCCACATGGTTTACACTGATGTCTAGCCCAACTGCATAATGCGTTTGAGGATCAATGAGCAAAGCCGAGCCTAAAGAACCAACGGTTTCCATGAGTGCAGCACTTGCACCACCGTGCAATAAGCCCATAGGTTGTTTGGTGCGATGGGTTACTGGCATGGTAGCCTTCACGTAGTCTGGTCCAATTTCAGTGTATTCTATTTGCAAGGCCTCCATGAGTGTGCCTTCGTTAAGGGTGTTGAGTTGCGTTAAAGAAACTTGATTTAATTTCATGCTGCAAATATACTCAACCGCGCACTACTTGAGCCGTAAAACCTTACTTTTGATATATGAAAATGACAAAAAACATAGACGTTTTCCTAGCCGATGGCTGCGGACGTTGCTCCAAATTTGGTGCCGACGACTGTTCTGTGCGTCGCTTTCAGCCTGAAATTCAGCTGCTCAGACAAATTGCATTAGAGGTTTTTTCAGAAGAGAGTGTCAAGTGGGGCTCGCCTTGCTATTCTTATCAAAATAAAAATGTAGTCATCTTACACAGCTTCAAAGACAATTGCGGTTTTTCTTTCTTCAAAGGCTCCTTGCTTTCTGACCCTGAAAACATCCTGATTCAGCAAACCGAGAACATGCACGCCTCTCGCTTGCTCCGCTACACCAAGCTCGATCAAATCGTTGCCCAACAAGACCTTATCAGAGCCTATCTATTCGAAGCTCTTGAAATTGAAAAAGCAGGCCTCAAGGTTGCACCCAAACCCACACAAGAACTCATCTTCCCAGAAGAACTCCAAGAAGCCTTCTCTAATGACCCATCTTTCGAAGCCGCATTTTTAACCCTCACACCAGGTCGCCAAAAAAACTACGTGCGTCACTTCGCAGAAGCCAAACAAGCCGCCACAAAAATTGCCCGCATCGAAAAATACAAACCCTTCATATTCAAGGGGATTGGCATGGATGAAGCGTGGAAGCTGAAATAATTTGAAAAAATATTCATTTTATCTTCCTAAAAAACTTGCCAGAAACCAAAGAATTACTACTTTTGCCCCGGAGAGTTGGCAGAGTGGTCGATTGCGGCAGTCTTGAAAACTGTTGAACCGAGAGGTTCCGGGGGTTCGAATCCCTCACTCTCCGCAGAATAAAAAAGCCCCGAATTTCGGGGCTTTTTTTGTTAGGAGAAATTTGGATGAGAACCCCGGGGTTTGACCCGACGACCGCAGGGAGGAGAGCACGCGTAGCGTAATCCCTCACTCTCCGCCAGGTAACAATACCAAAATGTACCAAAGCGTGTAAACACTGAGTTTACACGCTTTTTTTTTGTTCTTTAATGTCCTAAAATGTACCATTTTGTACCCCAACTGGGATGCATTCTGGTGACCACTTTTGAAAATCGAAAAAGTTGTAACAGTTGTCAGATCTATTATTTTTATATTTTTGAATCATGCCCAAGATCATAATCCCCTCTAGCTACGACAAACAGACGGTTTGGATATTACCACTCGTTTTCATCACGTTGCTCTATGTACTATTTTTCGTCAATACCGGCTGGGTGTTTCAAGTAAGTATGGCGTTGATTTTTCTTTTTGCAATTGCGAGCTCTTTGAGTCTCATTCCGTATCAAATCATGAAGGATGAAAAGTCACTCGTGATGAAAAGAATTGCAGGAACAATTATATTAGAAATCGAGGACATTGAAAAAATTGAAGTGGTAGAGTTCTCAGATCTCCGCCGTAAAATAGGTATCCATGGGCTATTCGGATATTACGGCTACTATGATTTAGGTGGTTTTAGCCAAGTTAAGTTGATGGCAAAAGCCAAAAAAGAACTTATTTTGATCGAGTCAGCAAAGCACGAACCAATTGTGGTTTCGGTAGATGATGTGGATCAGTTGGAAATTCATTCCTGATATACTCATTTTCAACCTTTTATTGTAAATTAAACTTCTCAAGCCACATCATGAAAACAACATTATTCTTATTTGCAGTGCTGTTCAGTGCTGCCACTTATGCGCAAAGCTGGGCGCCTACGGGGGCTAAATGGCATTATACTTACATTGGGTTTTCTACGGGTTATGTAGAGATTGCCAATGAGGGAGACACAGTTATTGCTGGGCAAACTTGTCAGCAATTACAGAAGACTTTTAATGGCCTAGGTTTTGGAGTTACGCCAGAAACTTTTGTTTTTGACACCGCTTACACTTATGAAAACAATGGCGTGGTGTATGTGTTGGAGCAAAATCAATGGAAAACGCTCTATGATTTTAATGCTGTGGTTGGAGCTCATTGGCCAATGGCTCCTTATCCTGACTTTGGTGGGTGTACGGCAAATAGTCAGTTAAAAGTAATAGCTACCGGCACCAAGGTGATCAATGCTGAAACTTTAAAGTACATGGTCGTAGATTTTTGTAATCCGGACCTAACTAGCCAAGGATTTCAAGACACCATCATCGAAAAAATCGGTTTTACGGGTTCTTATATGTTTCCATTTGATGTTTGCACCATGGCTTTTGACGGCAACGAAGGCGGGCCTTTTCGTTGTTATTCAGACAACAATTTTAGCACCTACAAACCTTTCTATGACGAAGCCTGTGACTTTATCGTAGGAATGGAAGAATTAGCCGATGCCTTACAAATTGAGCTGGCGCCAAATCCGTCCAATGGCGTTTTTGAAATCAAAACGGAAAAACAAGAGCCACTCGATATCCTAGTGTATAATCAGGCCGGTGTTTTGGTGAGCAAACATCATTTTGAAAACCCACTTGCCAACACAACTTTACAACTCACCTCACAAGCCAAAGGCATCTATTTTGCACACCTGAGTCAAGGTGGTCAAAAAGGTGTGAAAAAATTGGTGGTGGAGTAAATTAGCCAGACCACCCCTTTTCTTCCATTTTTTCGTTAATAGAAAATTGTGTTCAATATGAGCTCGATTTTCTTTTAATGTATAAACTATGAAAACAATTCTTCCCATTTTCTTAATATTGTGCTTGGCGTTTTCTGCACAAGCGCAAATGTCTAATCAGTGGCTGACTGTCAGTGCAGGCACATTCTTTTCAGCCGGAATAAAGGGCGATGGTACTTTATGGGTTTGGGGTGCAGTTCCACCCAATCAAAGCACGTCAATGAGCACACCTAGTCAGGTGGGGCTTGATACCAATTGGATGGCTGTCTCGTGTGGAACTTATCATATTTTACTTTTAAAAAAAGACAGCACTTTGTGGGCTATGGGTTCTAACGAGTTTGGTCAATTGGGTTCAGGAAATACATTACCTACATTTAACCCTATATTGGTCAATTCAACTTCGAAATGGGAAAAAATACAAGCAGGCTCTCATCATTCTGCAGCCATAAAAAATGATGGCACACTCTGGACATGGGGTGTGAATGAAACAGGGCAATTAGGTGTTGGTGGTTTTCAAAATTCATCAAATCCCATTCAGGTTCAAGTTCCTGGTGTTTGTAAATCGGTAGCCTTACATACTTTTCATTCTTTAGCCATTTTTGACAACGGAAATGGTGGCAAGCTATATGCTTGGGGAGAAAACCCATATGGTCAGCTCGGCAACGGCACTACTATCAACAGTTCAGTACCGCTTGAAGTAATTCAGAATAATAGTCCAAATTCAACCTGGACCACTGTGGCGGCAGGTCAGTATTTTTCGGCGGCGTTGCGTTCCGATTCTACATTGTGGGTCTTCGGAAATAATGAGGGTGGACAGTTGGGTCCAAATATCGCTCAAGGCAGTCATTTACTTCCTGTGGAATTTGAACCCGGCACAACCTGGCTTGACATCAAAGCGGGAGATTCTTATTGCTACGGAGTTAAAAATGACTTAAACGTCTACACTTGGGGAAATAATTCTTTGGGCAATCTTGGAACTGGAACCACCTTGCCTCAAAATACACTTTTCATGCTGGGAAATGCCATTAATTTTGATATTTCAGCATTTTCCTTATCCAAAACACCATCTTTTAGTGCGAGTTTTATTGGTGCGCATGTCCTCACTTTAAGCCCTGATCATAGCAGTATTTGTTCGGTTGGTTCCAATAATTTTAGTCAACTCGGCAACGGAACTACCACTTCAAGAAGTTATTTTGATTGTGATTTATCAACCTCCGCCACGGATGAAATCTTGCCAATTATCGAACTCTCACTTTACCCCAACCCAAGCACAGGAAAATTCACCATCGAAGCGCCATTCGAAGCAGGGCAGCAAGTCCATATTTTTAATGTGAATGGGCAACGCGTATTTTCGCAAGCGATCCTCAATTCAGCATTGAATGTATCTCTTGAACCAAACCTTCCTCAAGGTTTGTACTTACTCAAATTGATCAATCAAGAGGGTAGTCAAATCGGGAGTAGTAGATTGGTGGTGGAGTAGGCTATAAACGAAGAAAACCAAAGAAAAAGCGAATACCTAATTCTTTTTGCAACTTGAGTTTTTCATTGTCCACACTTAGTTTTTGCATGTGAATTTCTGCCCGATTTTGCTCTACTATTAATATTAATTCGGTATTCTTAGGGTCAACATAAGTTTGATGCTTAGAGGTTGGTGTAAATCCAAAAATATTGAAATATGCCGGAGCGATTTGGAGTGTGCAGTCATCCCAAGGATTTTTTGAATCTTGATTCCATAATACGCTTGTTTCTTTAAGTAATGCGTATTCGCTTGGATGCATGTAGCCATTTTCAACTGCCATTAACAAATAGGGCTGAAATTTGGGGAATGAACATTGAGAATGCAGCAAGACAGAAAAAGAAAATTTAGAAACAAAATCATTTTCCATTACTTCAGGTTCTGAATCACCGAAAAATTGCTTGGCCGCTAATTCCCATTGATCAACTTTGTTGTTTCGTTTTATAAAGTCAGCATAGATTGAATCGCTAGCAATACCAATTAAGTTTTCGTTAGGGAAAATTCCTTTAGTAAGAAATTCATCAAACAAGTAGGATCGGAAGTCATTTTCTACTCTATAATATGCCTGTTGTTGATCAGGAAGATTAGGCCGCAGTAAAAATTTGATACTATCTGAAGAAAAACAGAAATTATAAACCTTCTCTCGAGTTTCAATGTCAAATTCTGGCTTTTTACATGTTTTGTAAATAGATAAAATTTCAGGATAAAGACTAGTCCTTTGAATAGCTGCAAATATTTTACCTGATTGAAGAGCAGTAATCGGCATCCCAAGTTCAAATGAGAGTTTAAGGTACTTTTTTACTTGCGCATTTAATTTTAAAAAATAAGCGATTTCCGCTGCCACATAAGCATCTTTTGCAAAGTACTTAGCTCCTTTTACTTTGAAAGCTTTGTCATAAATTGCAAAACAAGATTGATCCTTTTTTAAAACAAAGGTTTCTTCCGCTTGGTTTATCAAGTCGTAATATTCATTTTGACTTGCGTAACTAAGTTCAGTGAAGAAGAAGAAAATAATAATAACTAAGATGAAGTGTCTTTTCATAACTATCTTTTGTTTTTCAAGCTCTTTACTCAGTGTCTGAGCCGTAAGTTCATAGATTTTGCGCGTATCGAGTGACATTAGACAATTGAGAAAAGAATTTAATAATTTGTTTCACGCAATATTTAATTCAATAGTTTATATGTCAAAGGATTCCGTAATTTTAAGAAAAACTTTTTTAAATGAAACACGTTTTCTCTATTGCCTTATTCTTTTTAATCATTTCAAGCAGCTTTGCTCAAACTTGGGTTAAAGTAAGTGCCGGTACTGAATATAGCATGGCCATTAAATCTGACGGCACACTTTGGGCTTGGGGTGCAAATAATTATGCTCAGTTAGGTACTACCACACCAACAAGCAGTAATGTTCCTGTTCAAGTCGGGACAGACACTGACTGGAAAGATGTTTCTTGCGGGGCTTTTCATATTTTGGCCTTAAAATCAGATAGTACAATTTGGTCTTGGGGTTTTAATGCTTCAGGACAGTTAGGGCAGGGAAACACAACTAATCTTTCTACTCCACAACAAATTGGCACCGACCACGATTGGGCACAAATTGAATGTGGAACGGTTCATAGTGGGGCAATTAAAGGAAATGGAACACTTTGGATGTGGGGCTTTAATCTTTATGGTCAGGTTGGAAATGCCACAAATACAGATGTTTTAAGCCCAACCCAAGTCGGAACGGCCAATACTTGGAAGAAAATTTCTTTAGGTGGTATTCATTCACTTGGCATACTCGAAGAAGCTTCGCAAAACGTTTTATATGCTTGGGGATATAATTTAGTTGGGCAGCTTGGTCTAGGAACCAACGCAGATGTCAATGTACCGACCCCAGTTGTCATGCCTGTAAATCAAGTGCTCAATTGGAAAGGTATTTCTGCTGGTTTTCAGTTCTCAACGGCTGTGGCTCAAGACGGCACCGCGTGGGCTTGGGGTTTTAACGGCAACAGCCAGCTTGGTTTAGGAGATACCCAAGATCGAAATTTAATCGCACAAATTGGCAATTTAAGCAATTGGAATCAAATTACGGCAGGGTCTTGCTTTGCATATGGAACGCTCACAGACGCCACTCAGTTTTCTTGGGGTTTCAATGGTCAAGGGATGCTCTCAATTGGCACCAGTCAGTCTCAAAACACACCTTATCCACTTACTTTAACAGCTACCAACATCAATAGCATTGCTCTTGCAGAAGGAGCTCCAAGTGGAAATCAACTTTACGGCATGCATGCTTTGGCACTTTCAAATGATAGCCTGAGCATTTGTACGGTGGGTGCCAATTACACAGGGCAGCTCGGTATCGGCAGCACTGCTTCTAGAAATTATTTCGATTGCGATGTAGCGCCATTAGTCGGCATCGCGGAAAACCCAATTATAGAGCTTTCAATCTATCCGAATCCAACAAATGGTAAATTCACCATCGAAGCACCATTTGAAGCCAGGCAGCAAGTTCAAATTTTCAATGTCAATGGGCAACGCGTATACAGTTATGAGGTTCTAAATGCAAGTATTCAACTTTCTTTTGAAATAAATCTGCCACAAGGTTTGTACCTACTCAAATTGATCAATGAAGAGGGTAGTCAGATGGGGAGTAGTAGATTGGTGGTGGAATAGGGGGTGGTTTTTAAGCCAACATATATTCTAATAAAGAACTAGTTTAGGCTTATCCGTAAAAATACTGAACCACATACAAGTAGTCCACAAGCTTCACTTTTCATTCATTTGTTCTAGGCTATTTTTGAACTCGAATGAAGAAGCAAAAATTAATTACAATTCAAGATTCAATTGTAACAATTTCGAAAATAAATGGTAATGACTATATCTGTTTGTCTGATATGGCAAAAGCCAAGTCTGATAATAGTCGCTCAGCTGACGTGATTAAAAATTGGATAAGAACCCGCTACACATTGGAATTTTTGGGGACGTGGGAGTTATTATACAATCCAAATTTTAAAGTGGTCGAATTCAACCACTTTAAAATACAAGCTGGTTTACATTCATTTGTCTTAAGCGCCAATTTATGGATGGAAAAAACAAATGCCATTGGAATTTATTCAAAACCTGGACGCTACGGCGGTACATACGCGCATAAAGATATCGCCTTTGAGTTCGCCTCTTCTATTAGTCCTGAGTTTAAATTGTATCTTATTAAAGAATTTCAGCGACTTCAAGAATTAGAGAAGAAAATAGTATTATCTAATCTGGAAAATATTAATTCACTATTAATATCCCAAGGAGAACCTCAATTTTACAGATTAATCCAATTAAACAATATTGCTATTTCACAAATGAAGTCACTCATTAACTATCGAAAAAAACTCCAATAAAGGAATATTGATATATACTGTATCTTTAATCATGCGATTCTACTTCTTAGTTCTTTTTGCTTTTTATTCTGGTTTGCTTAGCGCTCAAACTACAGACTACAAAGTGTACAGAAAACAGCAGCAGCGATTTCCAACATGTACAGTGATGGATTCTGCAATTGTGAATGATATCCTCAAAGAGTTACTTGCGTTAGATACCACGCAATTTAGCAGCAATCTAGACGATTATTATCAAGATTTAGCCATGTCTTATTACCAGGTATATTGTAGACGGCAAGATACTTCATTGCTAAACAATGCAATCAAAACCTATATAAAAATCAAGGTGCTTACTGATTCTGATTATTGGAACATGATGCACATACATTGTATTCTTGGTGAGTGTCAGAAAGGTGCTTATTACCTTCATTTGTACAGAGCGGCCACTCCTTTGGAGTTACAAAAGCCTAAAGAAGAAGAGATTTCTAGGATACAACGCATATGTCACATCTCTTCACAACTTCAAATTGAACTGCAATATTATGAGCAAAATGGCATCCAGAAAGCAGCTGCTATGGCTACACATTCACCCAATAGCAAATATCGCGCTTATAAAAGGCGTTTTGATTACATCATTTTAAATACGCCAAAAATCCATGCTGCAGATCAGGCGGAAGCAAGAAAAAAGCTTTTTGATTTGTATCCTGACACCCTTGCTTTGAAAGATGAATACAAACGATTACTTGTCATGGATTCTACACTTTCTTTTCACTTAATTGCTATGATGGAGGCTATTGATCAGAAGGGGAAGGGGATAGAAAAAACGCAATATACGGAAGAAGAATTCTTTCAAGTTGCTTCCCGCTTTTTTTATATCGACGAAATTCTTTCGGATACAAGCTTCCAAACCCATGTCTGTATAGGATTTAACGGTGTCAATCAAACCAACGATCAAAAGGATTTGACGCTCTTGGCAGCGTTTAGCTACGAGGCAATTTTCCGTGATTTTGATCACGCTGCTTCTGTAGTGGAGCAAGTTTTTGAAAAACACAGAAAAGAACTCGAGCAAAAAATGATGTCCGGGGCTATCCACAAAGCTGATATAGAAACGCTGCGCAACGACTTATATACACGCATGGCTCAAGACTTGGCTTTTCAAAAGGTTTTAATGGATGCCTACCAGCAAAACAAAGAGAATTTGGCATTTAAGTTGAAACCTGATAATGCCTATGTTTTTCACTTTATTCCTTCGGTTAAAGATAATATTTATGGTATTTCATTGGGTCCTATTGGGTCAGAGGCCATTTGTAATGCAATAAAATTAAGACGGACGCACGGAATCAATATACAACTAATTGGCCAGGGATTTTTTATACCCTTGAATCGGAAAGAATTTGCTTTTGAGCAAATTTTGCTTCCACTTGACTCTTCGTTTTTTACCGCTCAAAATACCAGATCGTTACATAATGGCTTGTTGCTTTCCACTTTCGGTACTTTCACTGACTTTTCTAATGGTATTGTGCTGTCCGCTGGCTGTAGTTTTGGACGCAAAGTAAATGGTTTAGCAATCAACCTTTTTGCGAGTAAATATTATGTAGCAAATGGGGTAGAGCTTGGTATACAAAATCAGGCGCATAAGGTAAACGGCTTACAAGTTGGCTTATTCAATCGTTGTGTTGAGCTAAACGGCTTACAAATTGGCCTTTGGAATGTCAATGAAAAACGCAAGCTTCCGTTGATCAATTGGTAAGGCTACCCAAACAAGTGATCATCCTGACACAATAAATCCCTACAACTCCTTCACCCATATAATATTCACAGGGCAGTTTTTGGCGGCAAGTTCGTTTTCTTCTTTTTCGAAGTCGGGTAGATTGATGGTGTAGAAGCCGCGTTTTTCGGTGGCGCCAACGAGTGTGCAGCGACCATCTTTTTTACTGACTCTCCAGCGCTGCGGAGCGATTTCTACACAAGCGTTGCAGCCAATACAACGTTCGCGTTGCTGACTTACTTGTATCATGCAGGTACGATCTTGTAAAGTTTGTCTGAGGGTCTGATTTTTTCTGGCAATTTGATGCTGAAAGTTTGCCCTTTTTCTATTTCATTGACTGCACCCGAATCGATGTGGATATTTTCTACAATGCTTTCGATGTAGCCGGTGGTTGGGCCGGTGACGATGACTTGGTCGCCAACTTTAAGGCCGTAGGCTTCGCAGTCGAATTCGGCCACACCAATTTTGTCGTAGTAGTGTAGGCCTTTGGCAATATAGATTTTCTTTTGGCTTGCCACAGATCCAGGAACTTTGGACCATTCGCCCATTTGTCGACCTAAATAATAACCATCCCAAAAACCTCGGTTGAAAACCGTAGACAATCGTTCTTTCCAGGTTTGAATGGCTTCAGGGTTGTAGGCCTCGGTGCCAAGTGCATTGATGGCTTCGCGGTAACATTGGGTTGTTGTGTAAACGTAGTCTGAAGCGCGGCCACGCCCTTCAATTTTGAGTACAGAAACTCCGGCATCTATGATTTGATCAATGAAATCGATGGTACACAAGTCTTTGGCCGACATGATGTATTCGTTGTCTAGCTCGTATTCAGTGCCGTCTTCTTTGTCGGTGACGATATAGCTGTGGCGACAATTTTGAATACAGGCCCCACGGTTGGCGCTCGCAAAATGAGAATGCAGACTTAAGTAGCACTTGCCAGAAACTGCCATACACAAGGCGCCATGTGCAAAGATCTCTAGGCGCACAAGTTGGCCAGAGGGTCCAACAATATTCTGTCTTTTGATTTCTCTAGAAATTTCGGCAACTTGCTTTAAAGATAACTCTCTGGACAGCACCACCACATCGGCAAAGCTTGCAAAAAACGCTACTGTTTCTACGTTGGTGACATTTGCTTGTGTAGAGATATGCACCGGCATGCCGATGGATTTGGCAAATTGCATTACTGCAAAATCAGAGGCGATGACCGCATTGATGCCGTCGGATTTAGCTGCTTGCACGATGGTTTTCATGAGGTTCATGTCGTGCTGATACAAAATGGTATTGAGCGTTAAGTACATCTTGACTTGGTGCTCTTTGCCAATTTGGGCAATTTTCTTGAGGTCTTCGAGCGTGAAATTGTTCGAAGAACGCGCGCGCATATTGAGCTGCTCAATGCCGAAATAAACTGAATCACAGCCTGCTTTTATGGCTGACATTAAGGCTTCGTAGGAGCCCGCCGGAGACATTAACTCTACATTCATGGCGCAAAGTTAAAAATAGGAGTTGAAATAATATTATTCTTTTGGAAGTAGCTTCACGTTCATGGCTACCCAACCTTTTTGACCTTTGCTTTTTTCAAAGCTCACTTCGTCTTTTTCTTGGATAGGTTGTGAAAGGTTAGCTACGTGTACGAAGATGTTTTCGCCACTGGCTTTGTCTTTGATGAAACCGTAACCTTTGTCTGAATTAAAGAAAATAACGGTTCCGGTGTCTGCTGCGTCGTCTTCATCAGATTCTTCGCGGCGTGGAATGCCGATTTCAATAGATTCTGCGTCGATTTCTATTCTTGTACTTGGGTCAATTGGTGCGTCTACAATGCGGCCAAACTCATCTACATAAGCCATCATGCTATCAAGGCCTCCGCCGCCAGCATTAGCTTTTCTTTCTTCTGAACGAAGTAATTTTTCTTTTTTCTTTTTTGCTTTGAGTTTTTCTTTTTCCTTTTTTGAGAAGGTTTCTTTGGATTTGGCCATTTAATTGCTTTAAGAGAATATGTTGCCGTGAGCAGAGTAGGAAGTGAGGCAACTTACAAGACGCAGGCGGAAATTAGACTGCAAAGATACAAAAAACTTATTGATGGCGCTTGGTGGGCTCCCAAACAGACGATTTAATTCCTCGCAAATATTTAATAAGTCCAAAGAATAAGGCAATATTCATACTGACAAAATGGATAACGTAGCGCAATAAGGTTACGTGCGTATTTTGTTTTCTGGCCATGTAATCCACCAAAAAGGTAAACGGAATCATGATTACAATAAAATAGCAAACGCTATAAAACAAAGAAAGGTCGGCTTGTTGGAATATGTGTAGAAGCATAAATAGCAGAAACACCGGAATAATCCATCGCAATACTTTGTGAGAGAAAAAGGCAAAGGAAAGCCCGTTCATTTTGAGCAGCAAACGCCAAAAACGGGCTAAATTCTGAAAGTTACCCGCAGAGATCCTGATCTTACGTTTGAATTCTACGCTAAGATCATTTGATACATCTTCTAATACCACAGCATTTTTCTCGTTGATACATTTAAAGCCTTTCTCTAGGCAAGTCATGTTGATAAAGAAGTCATCGACTAAGAAATGGGACGGAATAGGGGTAAAGCACATTTTTCTAAAGGCGAAACAACCACCAAATGGTCCCATCATGGATCCCCAAAGTGCACCTTCAGCTTCTTTGATCTTGACTTCCCCGGCGATGTAATCTGATTCAGGTAAAGAAATGCCTGTATTTTTAACGCCGTAGTGCTGCATTCTGGTATCAACCAAACCAATAGTTGGGTCGATAAAATGCTGACTCAAGGCCTTGAGGGTGTCTGGCGTAAAAAGCACGTTGGCGTCGGTCAAGACAATGATTTCATGTTTGGCTTGTGGTACCAACGCATTGACAATATTGATTTTCCCTTGTCTTTTTTCAAAATAATGCACCTTGAAATCTGGAAATTGACTGGTGTAAGATTCGGCAATAAGCCCACTGAAATCGGTAGAGTGGTCTATGCCTACAATGATTTCTAGCAAAGAAAGGTCGTAGTTGCTGTTTAGGAGTGAGTCTAGTTTTTCTTTGAGAACAAGTTCTTCGTTGTGTGCCGGAATGATCAGGGTAAGCGGTGGCTGGTGATTGAGCATAGATCGTTGCAGACCCAACCCTTTTTTCTGGACTAAAAACTTGAGCAGATATGGGTAGAGCACATAACTGTGCAAAATAAAAATAACACCGAGCCAAAAAATAACACCCATCATTGAGACAATATTAAGGATAATTTTAAAGTTGTTGGAGGATGTGTTGCAATTCTGACTGAACTTTTTGCGGAGCAAAATGCGCGCTATAGTATTGTTTGTTTGCCGCGGCGTCCTGACTTCTTTTTTCAGGGTCTTCTATTAGCATTAAGCATTCTTCAATGAAACTAGAGGCAAATTGATGCAAATTCTTGTAATCAAAATGACTTAAACCTTCTGCAGATTTTGCGGTTAGCACCATTGGAGCGCCAACACTCAGGGCTTCGAGCACTTTCATCTTGACTCCAGAGCCTGCTTGTAGACCGCTTACAAAAACACCATGATTGGCAATAAATGCTTTTGAATCGGGCACAAAACCATGGCACACCACATTAGGCTGCTGCCATCTTTGGATCTGATCTGAATTTCGTCCGGCAATATGCAGCTGAACCTCAGGATGTTTAGCTACTAGTTTAGGCAAAACATATTTAATCAGCCAATCTACTGAAGCAATGTTTGGTTGCCAATCAAATGCACCGATAAAACAAAGTTTCTTTGTTTCTAAGGTACTTTCAAGGGCGCTTTCTGGTATAGAAGCGGGCAAGTATTTAATGCTTGTGAGGGTTTGTCCTTCAATCATTAATGCGTCTTGCATGGAAATACTCAAGATCAAGTTCAGGCAGCCTTGATCTTCTGACCAAATACTTCTTTCGGCCCATTTTAAAGTATAGGCCAGTTGCTGTAAGTACCATCTTTTTAGCAAGTTGCGCGTACTTCTTGCCAAGTCTTTCCAGATTTGATGCTCAATGTTATGAGAGCGATAGATCAGTTTGGCAGCGGTATGTGGCCGCAGGGTTTTGGCGTAAACCGCTGTAAATAAACTTTCAAAAATGATGAAATCGTAGGTTGTTGCTTTGCAAAGCGCAATGATTTTTTGTGCTACTTCTGTTTGGTAAAACCTCGATAAATTGTAAGACTCTTGCTTGAGTAGTGCGGTGAGCGCGCCTAAAGGATGTACACGCGTGTCAATCTGCTGTTCAAATACACGAAGTTTTTCATGCGTTGGAAATGCAGTGCTGTCAAAAGGGTGTTTTTGGGTGCTTAGGCAAAAATAGTCAAGCTGAGAAAGAGTAGGTAGGGCTAAAGTATCTTCAAGTAAACGCGCCATTGCCAAGCAGCCGCCGTCTACTGAAGGATATGGAGGTTTATGACTGATGATCAGGATCTTCATATGATCTTTTTATCTAAGACTGCAGCCCTTGTAAATAAAATGGCCACAGGAGTAAAAATAAAAGCAGGTAACCACATCCCGACGAATGGCGAGACCGAACCGGTATCTGCAAGATTAAAGCCAATTGTACTCAAAATAAAATAGAGCATGAAAATCAGGGCGGCAATCACTACTGGTGCACCAAAGCCGCCTTTCTTAATTAATGCTCCTAATGGCGCCCCCACAAAAAACAGCATGATAATAGAATAGGTGAGAGCAAATTTGCGGTGAAATTCTATCCAATACAAAGTAGCTTCGCGATCAAGGGTTGTCCGGAATTGCTGTTGCTGACTCAGTTCTTGTTGATTGCGCCTGATTTTAGATAAGGCTAGTGTGCGGGCAACTTGCAAAGCATTGGGGTCTAGTTTAGCGTAGGTTGTAACGGGTACTTTTGGCAAGGCTTGCAAAGATGGGTCGTGAATTTTTGTGGGTAAAATCTGACTGTTCAAACTGAGGTAGGCTCGGGTAGTTTGCAAGCCAAATACTTGTTGAAGTTGTACTTTCTTTTTGGCTAGGCTATCAAGTGCTGTATTGATCTGAAACACATTGAGCATTTCGTATTTGTTGGTGAACAAATCTTCCTTGGATCTATTCAGGTCAAGCCCCATAATGTCGAGTTTATAGACACCTTGATCAAAAGAAGAAACCCTGGATGGCCTCGCAGAAGGATTGGTCAGGTTTCCGTTTTGTAAATACATCGGGTGCTGAATCTCGAGTTCCTCTAAAATACGCCCTTTTCTGAGGTCAAGAAACAGGTAGCGCCCGTTTGTAGATTTATAAACGGTTGCTTCTTTGGCTCTTACGGTACGTAATTGAGTAGGTTGGGTGTAGTCGTGGATGGTGACACCCTGACACAAGTTTCCTTTTAAGGAGTCTATGCGAATGGCAAAGCCTTCAAAACTCTTGGAATAAACACCAGGGGTGAGAAGGGCAGATATTTTTTTGTTTTGAATGTCGTAGATCAGGGTATGCCATTTGAGGTTGGCTACCGGAATGACATAATTGGCAAAAAAGAATGTAGAGATGGCAATGATGCCAACGATGCTTACCAAGGGCCTCATGATTCTGAGCAAAGAAAAACCGCTTGATTTAAGTGCAGTAAGTTCGTTTTGTTCGGCAAAATTACCGAAGGTCATGAGAGAAGACAACAAAATGGTTAATGGGAGCGCTAAAGGTACAAGACTGAGCGACACGAAAAAAAACAATTCTAAAATGACCCACACACCGAGGTCTTTTCCCATGAGGTCATCGATGTAGACCCATAAATATTGCAAGATGAGCATGAACATCGAGATCAGGAGTGTCACGATGAAAGGCCCTGTAAAGGCTTTAAGGCTAAAAAGGACCAGTCTTTTCAAGCAAAGAATTTGGGCAAATTTAGCGAATAAAGTGCGAAATGGGAAGCTGATTATGCACCAATAATGCGTTTGAGGTCATTGATGGCTTGATTCCAGAGGGCTTCGTTTCCTTCTTTATCTGAGGCGGTAGCGAAGTCAGTGATGTGTAGAATAACAGAATTGGTCATGGGGTCGACGATGTAAGACAACTCGAAATAGGTTTCTAAACCTTCTTCTTCGTCGGCTAACCATTGAAATCGAATTTTTGAGTTCATTTTGTGTTGGAGCAGGCGCGCCACTTCTTCGTTGCCATCCCATTCAAATGTATAGAGGTCATCATGGACCTTGACGTCGTCGGCAAACCAATCTGTCAGGCCATCTGGGGTGCTGATTAATTTTTCTAAAACGCGTGGCGAGGTTTTGAGCAGAAACTCTAGTTTGTATTTTTCTTTTGTTAACCCCATATTAATTATACATTTGTTGTCTTAAATATACTAACAATTCGTCAATGACAGCGCAAAATAATTCGGAAAAGCTAGGAAATCAGTTTTTTAAGTACCGCGGACAAATCCCTGTTCTCTTTTTTCTATCAGCTTTTGCACTCATGCATTTTTTTCCGGAAGTTGCGCATTGGCAAGATTGCACCTACCTAACAGTGTCTTTAAGTTTAGTTGTTCTCGGGCACTTGATCAGGGCACTTGCCGTTGGTAAAAGAGCTGCACACACGTCTGGGCGCAACCGCGACGAACAAGTAGCGGAAGCACTCAATTCTACCGGAATTTACTCCATGGTCAGACATCCATTGTATCTAGGGAATATCACGACCTATATGGGTTGGGCTGTTTTCACCGGGATAGATTGGCTGGTGCCGATCATGCTGCTTGGCTTCTTGTTTTATTACCGTTTTATTATTTATGCAGAAGAGCAATTCTTGACGCGTAAATTTGGTCAATCATACCTAGATTGGAAAAAACAAACACCATTATTACTGCCTGCTTTTTGGAAATATAAAGCAAATACGCAACCCTTTTCTTGGAAAGTCGTGCTCGAAAACGAATATTCTGGTATGGCTGCATCTATGACTACAGCATGGGTACTCGTCAGTTTTCAGTGGTATGTACAGGGTGTGTATACGCAGAAATTGATTCTGGTTATAGCCATGGCTGTGTTTATAACCGTTTTTACACTTGGCTTGCGCTACCTCAAAAAGAATACGCAGTTTTTCAAGGCGTAGCACAATTATCCAATAGCCGCTTTTCAACTTCAATAGCTTCTTATAGAACGCAAACGTCTCTTTACTGAGCGAGGTCAAATACTTGCCTTTGCTCTAAACTGCGGCCAAGTGTGAGTTCGTCGGCATATTGCAATTCTGAACCTACGGCAATCCCTCTAGAGATTCTGGTAATAAGCACTTCTAAAGGTTTGATCTTTTTGAAAAGATAGTAGTTGGTGGTGTCGCCTTCCATGGTAGGGCTTAGTGCCAAGATAACTTCTCTGATGTCTTGCGTCTCGAGCCTTGAAATCAAGCCTTGGATGTTTAAATCTTGCGGACCCACGCCATCCATGGGCGCAATTAGGCCGCCTAATACATGGTAGACACCTTGAAAAGATGCGGTTGCTTCAATTGCCATGACATCTCGGATGTCTTCAACCACGCAAACCAAAGAGTGGTCTCGTTTGGCATTGCTGCAAATATGACAAACTGGGGCATCGGTGAGGTTTCCACAATTTGAGCAGCGCAGCACTTTGTCTTGTAAGGATGAGATGGCGTTTATAAAATCTTGGATTTCGGGTTCTGAGCGCTTTAAAAGGTCAAGGGCTAGGCGCAAGGCTGTGCGTCTGCCAATACCTGGCAAACTTGCAATTTGATCAACGGCAGTCTCTAAATGCTGAGAAGGAATTTGCATGTTGTAAAATTAGCGAATCTTTTCACGTTAACGCCTTTCAAAGTATTAACTTTGCACTATGGCCATGAAGGAACTCAATATCCGAAACAAGCGCGCAAGATTCGAATACCACCTCGAAGAAACCTTCGATGCAGGTATTGTCTTGACCGGTACGGAAATCAAAAGCATCCGTAATGGAAAAGCAAGTATTCTTGAGGCCTACGGAATTTTTGATAACGGAGAAGTTTGGCTGCGTAATATGCACATCACCGCCTACGAAAATGGTTCTTTTTACAACCACAAACCGCGGTCGGATCGCAAATTATTATTGCAGCGTAAAGAAATCACACGCATTGAAAAGTTCTTGAAAATCAAAGGAAACACTTTGGTGCCTCTTAAGCTCTTTCTAACAGATAAAGGCTGGGTAAAAGTTCAATTAGCTTGCGCTACTGGTAAAAAGATCCACGACAAGCGCCAAGACTTAAAAGAGAAAGACGATCGCAGAGAGATGGATCGAATGCTCAAGCGTTAAAAGACTAAATTCAAACTTACTAAGCAAGCTTAGTCTTTGATTACCGGATATCCAGGATACTTCTTTTTGTCAAAGACAAATTTGGCGTCGTCAATCTCTAGATTCGGTGTAAACTTAGTGACCACATAAGTCATTACTGTGCCGTCTTTCGCCTTCATGCTTGCTTTAACAAGTTCGTTGTCGGTTTTTGAAATATAGAGCACAATGGTGTGGTATTCTGCCTTAGCCGGTACTTTCGGGTACAAATTAATCACATGCACCGCTTCGCCATTTAATTTATCTTCGTGGTCATATTTGTTTTTGAATCCGGTTTCCCAGATGGTCATGAGTTTCTTTGGGTTGATCGATTCGTCGTCATTGGCATTCGCATCAGATTCATATACTGATTTTTCGTCTTTAACGATGGTCCAGGTTTTAATGCCGTTGCAAATCATGGTGTTGTCGCCGTAAGAGGCATAGAATTTATTGCCTTTTACCCAACCTTTGCCAATTTCATTCTCGTTGGTGCCGGTGCTGGTGTTTTTTACACTTGCTGAAAACTCAATATAAAAGGTTTTCATACCTTTCATTTTAGTAGAAAGTTTATCTAGAATCCCTTGTGCTTTAGCGTCTTGCGCATAAGAACTTAAACAAACAAGTGAGATAAAAAAGGTGAGGATTAAATGGCGCATATAAGTAAATTTCACTGCAAATATCAGAAATTATGCCAAATCAACGAAATGTTTTTCGATTCAGTGATCTATTGAGTGATTACAATTGGATGGTTACTGATGTAATCATGGCTGTGAATTTGTAAAAGGTAGGTTCCCGCCTTGATTTCATAAGGAATTTGCAGTTCTTTGCTTGTGTCAAATCTTTTAATCGTTTTTCCGTTTATATCGCACAAAAGGATGTATTCATAGGTTGTGCCGGATACATTGATTTTTGAACCAGCGCAAAGCGGATTAGGATAGACGCTTCTTCTTGGGCTCATATTTGCGGCTACATGAGCCATTGAACCAATGTTAATGTTATCCAAATAAATACAATTTCCCCAATCTCCAATATTTCTGAAAGCAATTTGAAGGTTACCGGCATTTACATAAGCACTTAAATCAACAGAATCTGTTCTCCATTGACCTGAATTTGGAATAAAGAAACTATTGTTATCAGGAGAAGTAGATAATTGTTCACCTCCTTTGAAATATAATACTTGCTCCGTTTGAAAACAGTCCGAAGAAACAAGTACTTGCAAAGAGTCAGAATAACCCGCACCCCAACGCGCATAAGCAACGTCAAAGAATAAATAGGGTTGGTTGGCTAAAAAGGAGGTTTCTAACGGCATAATGAGGTCATCATGCGAGCCTTGCGAATCGATGTCGTAATTATTAAAAAAAGCTGATTGACTCGAGTTTCCAAATGCCCCAGCTGATGTTGAAAGCGTCCATGTGCCGTTACCGTTTTGGTCATTTACCATCCATCCTTGCGGTAAAAATTCTTGTTGAAAATCTTCTTGTATTCCGGTCTGAAAATCAAAGTAATTTAAGTCGACGTATAACGAATCAGTATCTGTTTGCCCATTTGCATCGGTGATGGTTAAAATAGCCAAGTGCTGTCCAGATCCGGAAAAATAAACACTTGGGTTGCGCAAATTCGAAGTCATTGGGCTGCCTGTTGGAAATTGCCAAGCCCAAGTTGCGTTTTGATGACTTAAAAAAGAGTAGTCGTCAAAATGAAAAGAATCTACCTGACAAATTGCGGTTTGACTTAATTTATCCACTGTTATCCTAGCAATAGGATGGGATGGATTTTCTACAAAGGCACATTCGTAAATACCTTTGCCATAGCTTGCTAGTCTTATTTTTTGGTCACGGTAAAATGGTTTTAAAATATTTCCATTTGTAAATAGGGGTAAGCCACTGTTCTCAATTGTGAAATCAAATTGATTATTGCGGTAATACACGGCTTTGTTTGTAGCGATGTAAATTCCGCCATTGGTACCTGCAATATATACCAAAGATTGCACAGATTCATTGTTTAATAAACTACTACTCAAGTTTGTCCAACTTGAACCACCGTCAGTTGTTTTAAATACTTTAAATCCATTTGCTCCACTTGGATAGGCCAGCCAAAGTTCATTGGCATTTTCAGGATTCAAGGCAAGTAGCATCCTGCTCGAATTCCCGCTTGGGATGCCGAGCTGACTCCAGCTTAGTCCGGCATCATTGCTTCGCCATAATTTGCCACTATTGCCGCTTGCAGCTTTTTGATTCAAATATATTATTTGAGGATTATTAGAGCCTATTTCTATGTAGTTAATTCGCTCATTTGGATTTGAGCCAAAGGTTTGAACCAATTCGAAAGAAGCTCCAAAATCCGAACTTTTAAATAGTTGATTGTCTTTTCCAGTGTAAGCAATACTGTAACAATTTGGATGAAATACCAACTCGGTAGATTCAGCGGCCCAATAACTTTCGTTGGGGTCAATGCCAAAAGAAACATTTTGAATAGCACCATCAAGGGTAGCCGGTAAGCGCTTTCCATCAATGTCAGAAAAATAGGTGCGCTTGTTGTCACCGGGATTAACATAGCCAGTTGGTGCTTCGCCACCTCCTAATTCCAAGAAATTGCCTGCGCCATAATTTTCGTGATGAGCTAAATTTCCATTATGATAAAGGCCTCCTACTAATACATCTTCATTCCAACCGTTGTCAAAGCCCCAAAAATCGGAACCATGAATCCCAGACATATAGAAATCAGGTTGTGAGCTTAAGAAATTGTTACTATGATATATTCCGCCATCAGTTGTGATCCAGGTATGCGAGCCAATTACTCTGAAATCTTGATTGTCTACGTGCAAATTAAGCGGTCCACCTACGTAACCTGAAACAGAATTAAAGTTGGTTGCAGCATCAGTACTCCGGTATAAATTAAGCCCTCCGATTAATATTTCATCAGCATTATTTGGTTTTGCCACAATCGCACAATTGTAAAAACCTTGATGGTAATTCCATGTTGGTGATCCCATGGCTAAATTTGGATGCGCAGTGGAATACGGGCCGCCAATAGGGCTGTTTGGTAAAATCCAATTTTGACCGCTGTCATTACTCACGTAAAGACCTATATAACCAAAATCATTTGGTTTAGCATCTCCTATCAAATAAGCATAAACGCGTTCTGGATTTGCTGGACTAACTGCGATTCTGCCGCCACCGTCGTTTCTGGCTGGATCCGTAGAATTATACCACCCAGCGTCTTGAAGCGTCCAATTAAGTCCTGCATCTGTTGAGATAAAAAACTCACATCTGATTTGGGAGGGGTTATTTTTTAGAAGATATAATGTTTGAGTTGTCCCCGGTTTTTGCTTGATGTCATAGGTTTTATGCGTGAAGAGTTGTGTCCAGTTTTGGGCAGCATCCGTACTTCGATACAAACCTTTGTCTGTAGCAGCTAAAATGATGTTAGGATTGCTAGGTAAAATGTATATTTCATTGACATTTAATCCAGTACTAGGCAAAGTGTTGGTCCAGTTAAGTCCACCATCTGTACTCAGAAACAATCCTTTATTGCCACCCGCTAATACAAAATTCGGGTTGTTTGGATGGACTTCGACTGCACTCACTCCAGACCCAAAATCAATGTTTTTAGAACACAATACCCAATTTTGACCACCATTACTGCTTTTATATACTTCTCCTGGCTCAGTCCCACAATAACAAAACGCTAAATTCGAGGCACATTGATCAAAAGAATAAATATTGGTCTGCCCTGATCCTTGGGTGGCTCCTTGCTGAAAATTGGTGATCGGTCCGACAATTGTCCAGTTAGTAGATTTTGTATGCTGCGTTTGTTTTTTTAGATATTGTGCGGTTTGCAGCTGTTCTTGGTCCTGATTTGGTTTTTGAATAAAGCCTTGTTCGTTGACAAAGTATTGATTTTCCCGAATCCATCTTTTGTAATATTGGGTGTGATAATTCTTTACAAACGGGTGTGTTCGATAATAATCTTGATAAGCACAAACAACTTGTTGAATATTAGGTTGTTCGCTGTACATGAGCTTCGCCCAATTAGGGAGTTGGGCTATCTCAAATTCTGTAGGTTTCGGGAGATTTTGTGCCTGTATGTTTGCAATATTGAAAAAGGCGATAAAGTAAATATATATTGTGAAATTGCGCATGGATTGAATTTTGAACCTCAAGTTACAACTTCTGGTATAAATAAACTTCTGTTTTGCTTTAAAAAGAGAGCGTCACCGCAACTAATTCTGGAGAATTAACCAATAAATCTAGTTTGATTTCCTGCGTTAGGTAGCCTACAGCTTTCATATTTACCAAACCATTTATAGCGACGTTTGGCGATTTGTCTATAAACGAAATTGCGCAAAAAGCGCGGAAAAATATAGGCCAGTTGAGACCAATGATAAGGGCCGTAAAGCTTTTCAAAGATTTTTAGAATAGCAGTGCTTTCTTGAAACCATTGCCCGTCGATAAATAGGGAAACACTTTGATCCATAGGGATTACCGCGCCCTCTTTGGAGATAGAAGCAGGCAGACCTTGGTAACTAGAAAAGATAAAAAGTTGCTGGTGGTCCTTTTCTAATACATAGTTCACCCAACGATTGCACAACACACAAACGCCGTCATAGACAAGGAGTGGCGGCAGGGAAGCGGAACTATTTTTGTGCGGCTTCATTGACCTTTGGCAATTCTAGCTTTTTCGGGTCTTTTACTTTTTCTTTCAACAAAGCAATAGAAAGTACTTCTTGCATTTTTTCGACAAAATGAAATTGCAAGCCTTTGAGGTATTGAGCCGGGATTTCATCAACGTCTTGCTTGTTTTTAGCGCACAAGATGATTTCTTTAATTCCGGCACGCTTGGCAGCCAAAATCTTCTCTTTGATGCCACCCACTGGCAATACATCGCCTCTGAGTGTAATTTCTCCGGTCATGGCCAGGTTTTTACGGATGCGCTGCTGTGTAAATAAGGAAGCTAAGGCGCTGAGCATGGTAATACCGGCACTTGGCCCATCTTTTGGGGTGGCACCTTCAGGAACGTGAATATGAACGTTGTAGGCTCCAAAAACAGTGGGGTCTAGCCCCAGAAGTTCTGGATGACTCTTTAAGTATTCTAGCGCAATAACGGCAGATTCTTTCATGACATCGCCTAAATTTCCGGTAAGGCTGAGTTTGCCATTGCCTTTGGAAATTAAGGATTCGATAAAGAGGATGTCGCCACCTGCGGCAGTCCAGGCAAGGCCTGTAACTACTCCGGCTACATCGTTGTTGTCGTATTTGGTTCGGGTTCGGCCTGCACCAAGAAAATCAAAAAGATCGGATTCTTGAATAGTTGGCTCAAAAGTTTCTTCCATGGCAATTTGACGCGCACGGTTACGAACTAATTTGGCTACAATTTTATCGAGGCCGCGCACACCCGATTCAAAGGTGTAGCTTTCGATGATTTTTTGCCAAATCTTTTTATCGACTTCAATATCGTTTTTAGAAATGCCATGGGCGGTAATTTGTTTAGGCAAAAGGTGTCTTTTGGCAATTTCTACTTTTTCTTCTAGTGTATAGCCATTGACTTCTATGATTTCCATGCGATCGAGTAGTGGACCCTGTACTTGAGATAAATTATTGGCGGTAGCAATAAACAAGACTTTGGATAAATCGAATTCGGTTTCGACATAGTTGTCATAGAATGCTCCGTTTTGTTCTGGGTCAAGGACCTCTAGCAAAGCTGAAGATGGGTCTCCGTGGTTGCTGCGCCCTAATTTATCGATTTCATCGAGGACAAAAACAGGGTTGGCCGTCTCTGATTTTTTTAGGTTTTGCATCACCCTGCCTGGCATCGCGCCAATGTAAGTTTTGCGGTGTCCTCTGATTTCTGCTTCATCGTGCAGCCCACCTAAAGACATGCGTACGTATTTTCTTCCGAGTGCCTCAGCGATGGATTTCCCCAAAGAGGTTTTACCCACGCCCGGAGGACCATAAAAGCAAAGGATTGGCGCTTTCATGTTGCCTTTAAGTTTCAGGACGGCGAGGTATTCTAATATACGTTCTTTAACTTTTTCTAATCCAAAATGATCGCGTTCAAGGATTTTTTTAGCGCGTTTGAGATCGAGAATATCTTTGGTATGAACTCCCCAAGGTAAATCGAGTAAGAGATCGAGGTAATTGAGTTGCACGGTGTATTCTGCACCTTGTGGGTTCATGCGCTGCAATTTATCGAGCTCTTTTTGAAAGAGTTTCGCCACGCGTTCGTCCCATTTTTTGTTGAGTGCACGTTGCTCGAGTTCTCTGACATCTTGAATCTGAGGGTTGTCGCCGAGTTCGTCTTGAATGGTGCGCATTTGCTGATGCAAGAAATATTCTCGTTGTTGTTTGTCGAGGTCTTTTCTGACACGATTTTGAATCTCGTTTTTCATTTCGAGCACTTGCACTTCGGCAGTGAGGTGTTCTAAAACTAACAAGACGCGTTTTTTCATGTCCATCTCTTCAAGCATGGCTTGCTTTTTAGCAACGTCTGCATTCATGTTGGATGAAATGAAGTTGACCAAAAAGGTAGGACTGTCTATGTTGCCGATGGCAAATTGGGCCTCAGACGGAATATTTGGGCTTTCACGGATGATTTGCAAGGCCAGGTCTTTGATGGTACTGAACATGACCTCGAGCTCTTTGTTGGCGGCATCTAAAGGCGCCTCAGACAAAACCTTTACTTTGGCCTTCATGTAGGGTTCAGTTTGGGTGGCTTGAAGCATTTCAAAGCGGCGCTTTCCTTGAATAATGACTGTAGAGCTGCCGTCTGGCATTTTGAGCAAGCGGATGATCTGAGCAACTGTACCAATCTGATGTAAATCGTTGAATTGTGGGGTTTCTACTTCTTGGTTTTTTTGGGATACCACCCCAATAATTTTAGAGCCTTTATTGGCTTCTTGAATGAGCTTAATGCTTTTGTCGCGGCCAACCGTAATAGGGATCACGACACCAGGAAACAAGACATTATTGCGCAAAGGCAAAATAGGGAGTTCGTCGGGGAACTCTTGCTTGTTCATGTGTTCTTCTTCTTCAGCAGTGATTAATGGAATAAATTCTGCGTCGGAATCGTAGCCAGACACACCAAAAAAACCTTGGTCAAATAAATCGCTCATAAATATCGATAATTTCAGACAGTTTGGCAGTAAGCAGACTACTCCGCTGCCAAAAGCCCGCTTGTTTTCAGTTGTTGTATAGTTTTCAAGGAATATGCCAAAGGTAGGGCACTGCTAAAAAGTCAGTGCCTTTTTTACGAATGAGCTTGCTTGAAAAGGGTCTCAAAAATGAGTTGATCACCTTCTGTGAAAGGGATTTTGCGTCTAGCCATCATGGCTTTAGCGGCTTCAATAGCTTTTGAAAGCTCGAACTTTTCTGTATTTTGATCGCTTACCCAACTAAAAGAAGGGATGTGTTTTTCAGGGAAAGAACTGCAGAAAATATTGGCAGAGACACCAACAACTGTTGCGGTGTTGAACTGCACGTTGATGGCTGTTTTGGAATGATCCCCCATGCATACCCCCATGAATTGCAACGGTGTTTTTACCTGACCGTTGCTTTCATAACTGTAGGTATTGACCAAGCCATAATTGTTTTTCAGGTTCGAACTATTTGTATCTGCGCCTAAGTTGCACCATTCTCCGAGTAAGGCATTGCCAATAAAGCCGTCATGACCTTTGTTAGAATAGCCAGCCAGCACGCAGTTGCTTACTTCGCCGCCAACACGACATTCGGGGCCAATGGTTGTGGCACCATAAATTTTAGCGCCCATTTTAACAACCGCACCTTCAAGTATAGCTATTGGCCCTCTGAGCAAAGCACCTTCCATGATTTCGGCGTTTTTACCAATGTAAATAGGGCCTTCTTTGGTATTCAAAATGGCTCCTTCAATTTGGGCTCCTTCTTCAATAAATAATTGATCTTCAGGACCTATGAGAAGATTGCTTTCTGGAAGCGGTAAAGAAACCTTTTGTTGGGTAGCTAAAATGAAATCAGCTTTAAGTATTGCGTCGTTAAGTTGAAAAAGATCCCAGCGTTCGTTGAGTATGATTGGGCGCTCGCCAGTGAAACTTATTTTTGAAAGCGCTGCGCCGTTAGTAGCCAACCATAAATCTTCTAAAAAGAGGCTTGTGTTTGCTGGAAGTGCCTGAATGGCAACCGCAACTTCTTCGTTCGGAATGAGCCGGGCATTTACTTCTATGCCATTGCCTTTTGGGAATTTGGTTTGTAAATAAGCCTCAGTGTCATAGCTTATTTGTGCAGCAGGCAACCATTTTTGCCAACGCTCTGCATTGGTAAATAGCCCACAACGCAAAGCTCCAATTGGGCGCGTGAGGGATAGGGGAGCAAATTTGAGTCTTGCTTGCTGATCAGAGAGTACCAGATTCATAGGAAGATCTTTTAAAGACAAAGCTACTAAGAAGTAAGAGTAAAAAGGTAAGTGAGCCGTTAATCAGGAGCATTTCTTTTCCGAACTGAAATTGATTGCCGAAAATGCCTGCATTTTTGCTCAGGATGTAACACAAAACGGGTGCAAGTATTACAATTACTGGAATGGTGGCACTGTGTACATTTCTTTTGGTCAGGATTCCAAAGCTAAACAAACCGAGAAGGGGGCCATAAGTATAGCCCGCTATTAGAAAAATAAGACTCACAATATTTTTGTCGTCAACTGCTTTGAATAAAAACACCAACAAGGTAAATAGTGCCGCAAAACTCAAGTGTACCCAACTTTTGATGTGCTTGCGCTTTTCCTCTGGTAATTGCTTTCTTTCAAAACCGACGATATCAATACAAAAAGAAGCGGTAAGCGCAGTAATAGCGCCATCTACCGATGGAAAAAGAGCTGAAATGAGCCCGATGATAAAAATGATAAAGACCCCGAACGGAAGGTAATGCTGCACGACGTGCGGAAAGAGGTCGTCGGGTGCAATTTGCAGGCCATTTTTTTGAGCAAAATAAACCAAGACGCTGCCTAAAAATAAAAATAAAGCATTGACAATAAGCAGTGTAAAACTGAAAACCACCATGTTTTTCTGGGCATCTTTTAATGTTTTGACACTGATATTTTTTTGCATCATTTCTTGGTCTAAGCCTGTCATGGCAATGGTGATAAATGCCCCACCTAAGAAGTCTTTCAAGAAATAATCTGCTGCATTCGGGTCTGTGCTCCAAAGTGAAGTGAGTTTCTGCACCTTTAACTCTGCCCAAAGTTCCGTAAAACTCAGACCTAAATGGTTTTGCAAAGAAAAAATACAAATAACCAAAGCCAGCAGCATGAAAAAGGTTTGCAGGGTGTCTGTCCAGACAATTGTTTTGACTCCGCCCTTGAGTGTGTAGGCTAAAATCATCAGGACAATGAGTAGGGTAGCCTGCCAAAATTCTACGCCAAGTGGTTCAAAAACAAAAAGTTGCAAGACATTGATTACTAAGTAGAGCCTCACCGTTGCACCTAAAGTTCTGGATAAAATAAAGTAGGCGGCTCCCCAGATGTAGGCTTTTAAGCCCAGTCTTAATTCGAGATAGCGATAAATAGAGTTGAGCTGATATTTGTAATAAAGCGGCAACAAAACATAGGCTACTACAAAATATCCGGTGAAAAAACCGAGTACGAGTTGGTAATAATGCCACCCTCCTAAGCTGACCGAGCCCGGCACAGATACGAAAGTAACACCCGATAACGAAGTGCCGATCATGCCAAAAGCCACTAAAAACCAAGGACTTTTTTTATCGCCGGTGAAAAAACTATGGGTGGTTGCGTTTTTAGAAGTTAAGTAGGCAATTGCCAACAACAAAATAAAATACAGAAATAAAATTCCGGGTAAAAGCCATTGATTCATCTCGTAAAAATAAGAGAAAGTCTCAAACCAAAAGCGTCGAGAAAGCCCAAAGGCTTATATTTGCTAAAATTTTTATGATGAATAGCTGGTTATTAGTTTTTGCGTTTTTATTTGTGAGTTTGATTTTGCTCAGGATGGTCTATTTATTTTTGAAGCGTCAACACGACCAAGATGTATACCGCATCAAAGCCCAACTTCAAGAGCAAAGACAAGCTTTTTATTTACCTAGCAAATTGGAGGCTTACCAAAGGCTTATCTTGCTTCTGGAGCGCCTGCATCCGTCTCAACTCACACTCCGAGTACTACAAGTTCAGAGCAGCGCCACCGCTCAACAAACCATTTTATTGCAAACGGTTCGCGATGAATTTGAACACAATATCGCCCAACAGCTTTTTGTTTCAGAACAGGCCTGGAGCGCATTATTGCAATCCAAAGAAGAAGTCATTAGGGTGATCAATATGGCTGCAAATACACTTGCCCCAGGGGCTAGCTCTACTGATTTAGGTGCAAAAATTTTAGAAATTACGGCACAACTGCCTCAGTTCCCGACAGAAATTGCTGCCGCTATTTTGCGCGAAGAATTCAGAAGTCAGGGGCTTTAAGCCTTTTTTAATTTTTCTTGGACAAACGCAATAAACATTGGCAACAAAGACAAGCCGATGATGCCGAATATCACGCTTTCGAAATGATTGCGAACAAACGGAAGATTTCCGAAGAAATAACCTACTAGCGTTAAGGAGATTACCCAGACGGTGCCCCCAATGGCATTGAATCTGAAAAATGTGGTGTAGCGCATTTGGGCAATTCCGGCAACAAAAGGTGCAAAGGTCCTGACGATAGGCACGAAGCGAGCAATTATTATTGTTTTAGGGCCGTGTTTTTCAAAAAATGCATGCGTTTTATCGAGGTGTTTGTCATTGATCAGTTGGTAATTCTTGATTTTAACCTTTGCTAATTTGAGGCCAAAATGCTTGCCAATCAAATAATTAACTGCGTCTCCCGTGATTGCCGCAACAACAAGTAAGCTCAAAACTACCCAAAGGTTGAGCTGCGCCATTTCGTTTTCTTGAACAACGCCTGCGCAAAATGTTCCAGCAGCAAATAATAAGGAGTCTCCAGGAAGCAGCGGCATGAAAACCAAGCCAGTTTCGACAAAAATGATCAAAAACAAGATGCCGTAAATCCAGATTCCGTAATCCTGAATAAGGAGAAAAAGATAGGTGTCTATATGAAGAATGAAGTCGAAAAGTTGTAGAAAGCTGCTCATTTTATTCGCAAGTGAGGTGAGGTGCTACTTCTGAGATGTAAGCATTAAGACCACCGCTCAATACGTAAATATTTTCAGCTGCAAATTCGGTTTCAATAAAATTGGCAAGCGCTTCGGCGCGTTTGCCTGACTGACACATCAAGACAAGACTTTGCTCTTTGCTGAATTCTGAAAATCTAGCCGCAAATTCAGCCATTGGAATTTTTAAGGCCTCGATTTGACAACTTTGGTATTCGTAGGGCTCTCTGATGTCAATCAAAATAAGATTGGCATTGGCAGCTTGTGCTTGCACTTCAGTAGGGCTAATTGCTTTCATTGCTAAAAATTTTAACAAAGATAAAACTCTTGTTCAATTGAGTTCAATTACATCCGTGTTTACCCCATAGTAAGTTGTGAGTTGAGTAGCAATATACTTGGTGGATTTAAAATCTTTCTGAGCGCATAAAATGGCCTTTCCTTTCTTTTTGAAGATGAAGAGCTGATCTTTTTGATTGAAAAGCGAGTTTTCTAAGGCGTATTGCTCCATTCTACCCAAGCTGAGTTCAATTACAAAACAAGTGATAAGCAGTAACGCGCTGCGTTTCAGCAAAGCCCTATTGCTCTGAAAAAATATAAAAAGCCCAAGCCAAAACAAAAGTACCCAGCTAAAAGTGACCTGAAAACCATTCACTAAAGCACCTGGTAAATGCGCAAAGAAATCCATAACGAACAGCATCAGTTCAATGCTCTTTTGTAAGACCCATCCGGCAATTTGATTCAAAAAAGGGAGCGCCGCGAGTAGGGGAAAAAACATACCCAGCATCAGAATGAAGCTCGAAAGACTCATTAAAAACAAATTGGCCAACGCAAAATAATTCGGAAAGCTATGGAAATAATAAAGGCTTAGCGGTGCAGTGCTTAGGGTGGCAGCAAGCCCCAAGGCAGTTCCTTCCCATAAAGTTTGCAAATATCCCCAACGAAAAGAGAACAAAGCATGGATTTTTGGATAAAACATAAAAATCCCCCACATGGCCATATATGACAGCTGAAAACCCAGGTCAAATAATAAAAAAGGTTCGAAAAGCAAAAGTAAAAAGGCTGAAAAATAGAGCAGATTCAATGAAGAAATTTGCCTGCCAGACAACTGCCCGAGTATTAAAAATGAAAACATGACCACACTGCGCAATACAGCAGGGCTCAGACCGGTGAGCCAAGCATAATACCAAAGAATCAGCAACAAGATGAGCAAGGCTTTTTGTCTAGAGATCCAAGTTCCAAAAAGCGCAAATACCTTGAGTAAGGCAGCGAGCAAAAGTGCAATGTGCATTCCTGAAACTGCCATAATATGCATAGAACCCGTGCCTTGAAACGCAAATCTAGATTCAGCGCTAACGCCCTGACGATCACCTACAATTAATGCAATAGCAATATCTGCAGCCTCGCCATTCAAGTATTTCCTGAATGCAGCGCTTAGCCCTTGTCTTTGTTGGTCAAGCCAATTTTTTAATACAAAGTTTTTCTCGCTTTTATTTTTGCAACTTTGGATAGGTTCGTTCAAATATGCCTGATGTGTGAGCCCTTTCCCTTGGAAATATTTCTCCAGATCAAAAGCGCCTGGATACTTCTCGTTTTGAATAGCCTTGGGTTGTAGCTTTATCCACCAGGTTTCACCAACCTTCATTGCTTTTTTACTAGGGGTATAGATTTGAATTTTTATGATGCCTTCATTGTTATTGTTTTTTCTCACCTCGATGAATTCCTTATAAACAAAGGATCCTTGTAGCAGAAGACCTTGCTTTTTGACCTGCACCTCTTCAACCGTAAATTGACCCAATTGAGGTTTTGAGAAAGTGATTTTTCTATGAACCTGAAAATTTTGTTGATCAAAGAAGAGTGCCCAAGCGCCAAGTAAAAAGAAGGCTAGAAGAAGGATGAGACGCAGCGTTATTATGGGTAAAAATTTTACCGAATAAAATAACCACAAACCCAAACAAACCATACTAAAGATGGGTAAAAAAGATCGGGATACTTCCGTAATTTCTGCAGAATTTCCGGCGTATATTCCAGTCATAAACGGCAAAAGTAGCCATAGCCAATAGTGGTCGACTCTATTGGATGTCGAGATTTCAGTTTCAAGCATAAGCGCAATTTAGAGGTAGAATTTTCCGGCGCTATATTTGATTTTTTCGGTAAGCATAAGTGGTCGGATCAGCGCTTCTAATGCGCCTTTGCTCGTTAGAAAATGAGCTTGAAGTTCATCTATAGATTTAGCTTCAGCAAGAAAAGCAAGAAGGGGCGCTTCGGCAAGTTCTACAGGTGCACACACATCGCATTTGCCACAAGGCGCAGCATGCTGACCAAAATATGCAATGAGCTGCATGCTTCTACACTGTTTTTCAGTACAGTAGGACCTCATTGCTACTAGTTTTGAAGCGGCGGTTTCTTTTTGAATTTTGTAAATTTCTGGTTTCAGCCTCAGGTGAGACTCTGGTAGTCTTTCGGTAGTGAAAGTAAGAAGGGGCAAACTGCTTTTTTGACTCCATTCGATCAGGCCATTTTTTTGAAGGGTTTCCATAAGGGCTTCAAAACGGCTTTCGGAGAGTTTTAGTCTCTGACAAATTTTTTGCTCATGGATAGGGGTGAGTTGATCAAAAATCCCGGGGTAGGTACGCACCAAAAGGGTGCAAAGGGTTTGAAATTGTTCGTGCTGTACTTGAAAGTTATAAAGTACCGCATTGCTCACAATAAACTGCACACGGGTTTGCTGAAAAAAGTTTTCGGATAAACTCAGGTTGCCATTTTGCTCGAGGAGTTTAATCGCGTAAAAGACCTCTTGTTCTTTGAGTTCAAAAGTCCGACAAAAGGCATGAATATCAAAGGGGTAGGCTTCGTCTTTACCAGAGCCGATGGCCAATTTTAGGTAATTAGCAATGGCCCGATACACATATAAAACGCGTTGGGCTTCCGGAAATCGTTGGTTTTGTTGAAGCTGAAGTTGCTCGAGCTCTTGTAGATTATACAAAAGCAAAGCATTGGCTTGTTGACCATCACGGCCCGCGCGCCCAGCTTCTTGAAAATAGGCCTCAGGGGAAAGAGGGACGTCGTGGTGCAAAACAAACCTCACATTCGGCTTGTCGATTCCCATTCCAAATGCATTGGTAGCCACCATAATTCGGCGTTTTTCAGAAAGCCAATCTTGTAGCATTTCGCTGCGCTGTTCGGAATTGAGGCCTCCGTGATAAATGCCGCAACTGATGCCATTGGCAAGTAGTTGTCTGGCTACTTCTTTGACATTTTTACGCGTCTGGCAATACACAATCCCGACCGCCTCGCTTTGCTGACAAATGGCTATGATTTCAGCCATTTTATTTTCAGCTTGCCGCACCCGATACGTTAAATTTTCTCGAACAAAAGGCACTTCTAGCACCTGGGCCTTTGGCATATTGAGTTGAACAAGAATATCTTTTTGAACCGTTTTGGTGGCGGTGGCAGTGAGGGCTAAAATAGGGAGCTCGGGCCTGAGTTCTCTGAGTTTTGCAATTTGCCTAAATGCAGGCCTGAAGTCATGACCCCATTCGGAAATACAGTGCGCTTCGTCCACAACAAGCAAGGATACTTTCATGCGTTTGAAACGCTCGATAAATATTGATGATTGGAGTCTTTCGGGCGAAGTGTATAGAAAGTCAAGGCCTCCAAAACGTGCGTTGTCTAGGGTTTGGTCAATTTCTTTGTAACTCATGCCGCTGGTGATGGCTTTGGCTCTGACGCCTCTTTTTTGCAGGTTTTCCACTTGGTCTTGCATGAGTGCAATTAAGGGAGAAACTACAACGCAAACCCCATCTCGGAGCAAGCCCGGTACTTGAAAACAAATAGATTTCCCGCCACCGGTTGGCAAAAGCGCAAGTGTGTCTTGACCAGCTATGGCCGACAACACGATAGGCTCCTGACTTTCTCGAAAATCAGAAAAACCCCAATGTTGTTGGAGCACAGCTTTGGCTTCTTGCAACGTAGACATTTTCTATTGTTAAATAAAGAGTAAAGTTACACAATGTGCGAATAACATCAATAAGTTGTTTGCTCTATGAAATAGCCGTATATTCGCGCATCAATTAACACGAATTATGTCCTCAGCAATTACTGCTTTTCCTGTGCGCAGGGCAGCCCAAAGCAAGATCACTTCAGTAGATTGGGATAATCTCCCATTCGGAAAGATTTTCACAGACCACATGTTTGTTATGGAATACGCCAATGGTGCTTGGCAACAAGGCGAAATTCTTCCGTTTGGTCCAATCGACATGCACCCCGCTATGTCTGCCATTCATTATGGCCAATCTATTTTTGAAGGCATGAAGGCATATCGCAATCAAGCAGGTGAAGTCGTGTTGTTCAGACCAGAACTCAATGCACACCGTTTTGCAGAATCTGCAGCACGCATGTGTATGCCTGAGGTACCCGAAGAACTCTTCTTAGAAGCCATCAAACAATTGGTAGCAGTTGATCAAGCTTGGGTTACCGATAAAGAAGGCTATGCACTTTACATTCGTCCATTTATGTTTGCTACCGATGAATTTGTGGGTATCAAACCTTCAGATACTTACAAATTTGTCATTATCAATTCTCCGGTTGGAGCATACTATGCAGAACCTGTAAGAGTTAAAATTGAAGAACACTACACCCGAGCAGCCGTTGGCGGAGTAGGTAGAGCAAAAGCAGCCGGAAACTACGGCGCTTCGCTTTATCCAGCAAAATTAGCCCAACAACAAGGCTTTCACCAATTGGTCTGGACTGACGCCAAAACCCATACTTTTATAGAAGAGTCAGGCACCATGAACATTATGTTTGTGATCAACAATACACTCATTACCCCTTCTGAAGATGCCGACACTATTTTGCGCGGAACCACCAAAAGAACCGTTATCGAGGTAGCGAAAAAATTTGGCATTCCAGTAGAAGAACGCGCAGTTTCAGTTGAAGAAATCATTAGTGCAGCTAAATCTGGTCAGCTTCAAGAAGTTTTTGGTGCCGGTACCGCTGCCACCATTGCTCAAATTGCTCTTATCGGTTACCGCGACGAAAAAATAGAATTGCCTTCGCTTGAAAGCAGAGTCATTTCAAATAAAATCCAAGCGTATCTTGACGGAGTGAAGTCTGGCCAAATCTCAGACGACAACCACTGGATTCAAAAAGTTTGTTAAGTTGTGAAATTTGAGCTCAGATTGCATCATGCAACCATGAGACGCTTACTCACTTTTTTTTGCCTCATCATTCATTTTATTGCTTCTGCGCAAGAAGCGGACAAAATGCGCGTGCAAGATGTCAAAGAAATCAAACTTCGTCATCCGAGCACGCCAGATACCGTCTATGCTTCAGATAAATATAGTGTTGCCGATTTTGAAATTGGCCATGAGGGGCAACTGATATTACTGACCTACGATAAAAATCTGCAAAAAGACGCACAACTACAACTTGTTAAGAATGACACTGTTTTAGCCTTTCAAGCGCTTCCTGAAAGAGCAAATTCTCTTATCCGAGATTTTCGTGCTCAGGTACATGTCTTGACCGATAAAAACGCGTATGGTTTGCGTCAAATCAACGATTCCTTGACCCTGGTGCGCATTCCAAAAGATTATTATTTCAAGTACATTAGCCCAATTGTCGATACCAGTTATACGCACTATTTTTATAGCACATACCTCGATATTTATCCAGCTTTTGATTATGCATGTGTGGATCAACTGGATTCTACATACAAGCATTTGCTCAATATTCAAGATGACCTCATGATGGAGTTATATAGGTCTGAATACAAATGGGTCGATGTCAGGACCAAACTTTGGGCAAAAAACTTAGAACTCCGGACGGGTGTAGATGCTGAAATTTATGTGGGTGCTAATTATTTTACGCAGTCTTTGTATTACGAACCTGTCTATGCACCTTTATTCTTTGCCAAAGACACCATTTTTATTTTTGATTATCCTAAAAATGTACTCCGGACTTTTACAAGCAAAGGGGATACCTTGGCTACTATTTCGCTTAGCCATCATTTACAAGCAAAGAAAACAGGTTTCCAGAAAAATCTTCAGCTCGACCGCCAGACCGGGAAAATTTATGCGATCTATCAGCAAGAAGGCTACAGTTATGTAGCGCCAATCGATTTGCAAACGGGCCAAGTTACCCAGAAAGTAAAACTTGCCTTTCGATACGTAGATAAAATAAGGGTTCATGACAACGAGGTATATTTTATTTACCGCCCGTATGAATCAGCACAAAACAAGTTTGTCTATAAGCAGAAACTGCCCTTTTAACCTTTATTTCTGAAGGATGACGCGAAACGAAACCGGAAGGTGATCGGAGTATCCACCTAAATATTTGGTGCCGGCATAGGTTCTGTTCGGAACAATTTGGCCTTTATATTCAGTGAGTAAATACGGAAAACTATGAATGGTGCCTGATTTTGCCAAAACCTTAAAGTTGCCTTCAAAAGCATTGGCTGAAACCATCATGTGATCGAGTACGTCCCATTCATTTTTGTAATTATAAGACCCACCAAACTGACCGCTTTCTTTGATGATCTGCGGGTTTAATTTACTCGCAATAAGTTGCGGGCCAATATCTTGAGGGTGATCATTTAAATCTCCCATAAAGATAATTTTGGCTTTGGGCTGACTTTGTTGCAAAGAATCTATGAATTGGGCCGCCTGTTGAGCAGCCATTAGGCGTCTTGGTGCGCTTTCTTCAGCACCTCCGCGTCGGCTCGGCCAATGATTGACCAATACATAGATGTTCTCTTTTTTATATTGAAATTGTGCCCAAACTATATCGCGGGTGCTCGGGATGGTATCACCGGGCAACACAAAGCGAATTTTACCTGAATTTTTGAGCTTTAAGATGTCTTGGCGATAGAGCAGTCCTACATCGATGCCGCGCGCATCTGGGCTCTCGTAATGTACAATACCGTATCTTTTATCTGTGACACTGACTAGATCGGATAAAACCAATTTGTTTTCGATTTCACAAACACCCATAATGATTGGAAAATCCAAAGATTCCATCACCTGATGAATGTGGCCTAATTTGGCGTTGTATTTTTCTGTATTCCATTGACTTGCGGCACTTGGTAAAAATTCAGCGTCGTCATTTGGGCCGTCGATGGTATCAAACAAATTTTCAACATTGTAAAACGCTACATTATAGGCTTGTTGTGCAATGGCTGTATGAATGCCAGCGGTTAAAATAAGAAGAAGGAGTACTTTTTGCATTTTATTTTTTTTACGAATTATTTTGTTTGATATGAATAAAGGATTTTGCTTACCAGCTTCCGCCTGAGCCTCCACCGCCAAAGCTTCCGCCTCCAAAACCACCGAAGCCACCGCCCCCGCTAGAAGATCCGCCACCAAATCCGCCGCCGTATCCACCGCCGCCAAAATAAAAGAAGCCGGGTCCTCTGGAGCGCCCGCCAAATGTGGTGCCACCACCGCCACCTTTTTTAATCAGAAAGAACACAACCACCAGGATGATGACCAAACCAATTATACCACTTGTCAGTTTGTCTTTTTGTACGCTATCGCGATAGGTTTTTTCGTTGTATTCTCCTTTGGCTAAAGCAAATAGTACATCGAGTGCTTGATTAATGCCTTGTGCGTATTTCTCGTGTTTGAATTCAGGCAAGACCTCGTGGGCAATAATGTCTTGGCAAACCAAATCGGTTATCGAGGCTTCTAAACCTCTTCCTGGCGCTAGATAGACTTGTCGACCACCATTTTCTTTGTTGGGTTTGATTAAAAACACCAACCCGTTGTCTTTGTCAGCTTTGCCAACTTTCCAGGCTTCACCGATTTCAGTGGCATAGTGCCAAGGTTCGTCTCCGTTGATGTCATCGACGATGATAATGGTGATTTCATTGCTGGTTTCTTGCTCAAATTGATCTAGTCGGGCTTCAATTGCATTTTGTTCTTCCGGACTCAATATGCCCGTAGAGGAGAAATTATTGAGAAAGCAAGGCGGTTGGATAGGTTGGGGGTATTGCCCTAATGCTTGATGATATGCGATCGAAAAAACGAACAAGCATAAATAGAGGAGTTGCTTTTTCATCCGAAACTGATTTCGTTAGAGAGTTCGTTTTGGTCGTTGTCTTGATGCGGGAAGTATTTGGCAAGTTGCAAGCCTGCTTCATGAATAGCTACAACAAGACCTGCCGTGATTTCCGCTTTCTTAAAATGTGTAAGCATGAGATCTCGGGTGCTGTCCCAGAAGTTGGGTGGCACTTGTTCATTAATGCCGTGATCGCCGATAATGGCCAATTTGGAACTTTCTGTGGCTACATAAATCAGCACACCATTGCGCGCTGCTGTGCGCTGCATGCCTAATTTTTCAAAGATTGCAATTGCACGCACCACAGGGTCTTGGGTGCACGTTTTTTCGAGGTGCACCCTGATTTCCCCTGATGTGTTTTTTTCTGCTTTGGCAATTGCCTCGGCTACCGCTTGTTGTTGAGTGGCGCTAAGCATTAAAACTTAACTTTTGGCGCATTTTCAGCTCCTTGAGCCGCCTGAAAACCTTCTTTTCTTGGGAATTCTTCGCTGTTTAAAAAGAAGCGTGCAAAGAAACCTCTGATGTGTGTGTTGTAGGCTTTTACTGCTTCGTTGTAACGATCTCTTTCAGTTTTAATGCGGTTTTCAGTACCCTCAAGTTGCCCTTGTAACTGACTAAAGTTTTCGGTGGACTTGATTTGTGGATACGCTTCATAGGCCAAGTTGATCGCGGTGTTGATTTTTTTACCCATGATTTCGAGGTCTTCTGGCGTTTTGGCATTGACAATTCCTGCACGCGCTTGTGTTACTTGTGTTAGGATGTCTTTTTCATTTTGCGCCGCTCCTTTAACGGTTTCGAGTAGGTTAGGAATGAGGTCTGCGCGTCTTTGGTAGGCAGACTGCACATTGGCAAATTTTTCGTCTAGGCCTTCTTGCAGACCCACAGCGTTGTTGTAAAGATTGTAATAGCCCAAGAACATAAACAAGAGCAGCGCCCCAATAGAGGCTAATACGACATAAATTGGTTTCATTTTTTTTGTTTTAAATTTCTTTATTGCTGTCAATTCTTGTTCCAATTTACGACAAATGTCAGAATGTCAGGTTCTTTTTGTTTTGTTTTGAGCTGTTGAAAACTTTTGTTTATTAATTAATCAATTAAAAGATGAATATCTAATCATTTTAATTAATTTTGTAGAACCAACCAATCGAACTTTTATTGTTTTACCCCTTAACTGACAGCGCCTATGTCTGCCCGTCGTTCGATTGTCCATATGGATCTCGACACCTTTTTTGTCTCTTGCGAGCGCCTGCTCGATAGCCGCTTAAACGGCAAACCTATCCTCATTGGTGGCACCAGCGAACGAGGAGTAGTAGCTTCTTGTAGCTATGAAGCGCGCCGTTTTGGCGTGCATTCCGGAATGGCCATGAAAATGGCCAAAGAACGCTGCCCAGAGGCTGTTTGCATCAAAGGAAACACCCAAACCTATTCCAAGTTTTCAAGAATGGTCACTGAGCTAGTTAAAGAAGTAGCGCCCGTCTATGAAAAAACCTCTATCGATGAATTCTATATTGACTTCACGGGCCTCGACCGCTTCTTTGGTGTCTGGAAATACGCCTCAGAACTCAGGCAACGCATCACCAAAGAAACTGGCTTACCCATTTCTTTTGGCTTATCCGAAAACAAAACTGTTTCTAAAGTAGCCACCGGCGAGGCCAAGCCCAACAACCAACTGCTCATCGACTACGGTCAAGAAAAACCTTTTTTGGCTCCACTTTCTGTCAAAAAGATCCCAATGGTGGGGCCCAAAACCTATCAAACACTCTGTGGGCTTGGCGTCAAGAAAATCGGCACCCTGCAAGCACTTCCGCTAGAACTCCTAGAGCAAGCCCTCGGCGAAAACGGCCGCAGCATTTGGTCTAAAGCGCAAGGCATTGACCAAAGCCCCGTAGAGCCCTATAACGAACGCAAATCCATCTCGACCGAACGCACTTTTCATCAAGACACCATAGATGTTCAAAAACTCAATGGCATTTTAGCTGCCATGGCAGAAAACCTCGCTTTTCAGTTGCGCCGAGCCAATAAACTCACCGGAACCGTTACCGTTAAAATTCGTTACGCCGATTTTCAGACCCAAACCCTGCAACAACAAATTGCCTACACTGCCGCCGATCACGAACTCTTGCCGCTCGTAGAAAGCCTTTTTAAGCGCCTCTACAACCGTAGAATGCTCGTGCGCTTAATTGGCATTCGCTATAGCGCTTTGGTCAGCGGTGCACACCAACTCAAACTCTTTGACAGCGACCTCGCTTATCCAGCCCTTTATCAAGCCCTAGACCACATTCGTAGCCGTTACGGCGATCGCGCTGTTATGCGGGCCATTGGCCTTGAAGCACGCACTATCGGGCATTACAACCCGTTTCAAGGAGAGCCACCCATTCTTTTAGCCAGTCGTAGCGTCTGAAATCATGCGTGTACACTCTTGCTTTAGTATTGGCTACGGAATTCTAAAACCCGAAGCACTTGTCGAATGGGCTGTTGAAAACCAATTGAGCGCTTTGTTGCTCACCGATATCAACCACACAGGTTCGGCACTTGCTTTTGTACAAGCCGCTCAAAAACACAAACTCAAACCCATTTTGGGTCTAGAACTGCGCAACGGACAACAACACTGCGCCACCATCATTGCCCGCAACAACCGTGGTTTTCAAGAACTCAATCAATACCTGAGTCAGCAACTGCAACAACACAAAGCGTTTAGCTATCCCTTGCCATACTTTTCTGCTTGCTATGTTTGGTATCCGCTTGGTCTTCAACCTGACAAACTTTCTGAAAACGAATTTGTAGCCATCCAAGCGCAGCAACTTACACAATGGCAAAGAAGCTTTCCAAACTTACCCATTCAAAAATGCGTAGCTGATATTCCCATGACATTTCGGCACCATCAAGACTACAACACACATCGTTTATTGCGAGCCATTTCAGAAAATTGTCTTTTATCCAAGCTAGATCCCGCTTTGCATGCCAAGCCCACCGAGCGTTTGCAAAGTCAAACACAAATCCAACAAGCTTTTGCGGTGGCTCCTGAACTTCTTGAAAACACCCAACAACAACTAGCCAATTGCAGGTGTCAGTTTGAATTCGCAGAAGCGGCAAAATCTCAGCAACCCCAAACCTTTACAGGTACTATCGAAGGTGACATCGAACTGCTCAAAGAGCTTTGTGCCGAAGGGCTGAGTTACCGCTACGCCACCATCACCGACGAAATCATTTCCCGCATTGAAATGGAGATTGACATCATTGCCCAAAAGCAATACCTATCTTATTTTCTCATCACCCGTGACTTCACTTCTTATGCGAGGTCCAAAGGTTATTTTTATGTAGGGCGGGGGAGTGGCGCCAATAGCATTGTAGCCTATCTCTTGCGCATCACTGATGTCGATCCACTCGAACTCGATCTCTATTTTGAGCGCTTCATCAACCTGTATCGCAAAAACCCACCAGATTTCGACATCGATTTCTCCTGGAAAGACCGCGACGACATCATTCGTTATGTTTTTGAGCGCTATCCGAATGCAGCTTGGCTTTGCACCTACAACACTTTTCAATACCGCGCCTGTATCCACGAACTCGGAAAAGTGTTTGGCTTACCCGCTAGCATTAGTAAAAAATTAAGTAGGGGCAGCACTGATCTTGCTGAATTTACAGAGCTTGGCGCGCTCGTTTTGCGCTACGCTGCCCTCATTTCAGGTTTGCCTTCGCACCTGAGCCTACACGCCGGCGGCATCATCATCAGCGAGCGTCCAATCTCTTGGTTTTCAGCGTGTTTTTTACCGCCCAAAGGCTATCCCACCACTCAATTTTCTATGCTAGAAGCCGAAGATGTAGGGCTCTATAAATTTGACATCTTGAGTCAAAGAGGCCTCGGGAAAATTGCTGAAGCGCTCGAACTTATTTCGCAGACCGAGCCCCAACAAGCGCTCCCCGACATACACAATATTCAAGTACTCAAGCAAGACCCTAAAATTGCCGAGTTTCTAAGAAGAGGTTGGGCCCTGGGTTGTTTTTATGTAGAATCACCCGCTATGCGCATGCTCTTAATTAAGTTGCAAGTAGACAACTACCTAGCCTTAGTTGCAGCCAGCTCCATCATTCGGCCTGGTGTTTCGCAATCGGGCATGATGCGCGAATACATTTTGCGCCACCGCAACCCAGATAAACGCAAACAAGTTCATCCTTTGCTCTTGGCGCTCATGCCCGACACTTATGGCGTCATGGTATATCAAGAAGACGTCATTAAAGTAGCTCATTATTTTGCAGGCCTCAGTTTGGCAGAAGCCGATGTGCTTAGGCGCGGCATGTCAGGTAAGTTTCGTTCAAGGTCAGAATTTTTAAGAGTGCAAGAGCGCTTCATGAGTGCCTGCCAACAAAAAGGCCATGACCCCGTATTTGCAGCCAGCATCTGGAAACAAATTGAAAGTTTTGCGGGCTATGCCTTTTCCAAAGGACATTCTGCCTCTTACGCCGTAGAAAGCTACCAAAGCCTTTACCTCAAAGCACACTACCCCTTGGCTTACCTCACTGCTTGCATCAATAATTTTGGCGGCTACTACCGCACAGAAATCTATGTACACGAAGCACGGCGATTCGGCGCTCAAATCGAAGCACCTTGCATCAACGAGGGCCTCTATACCTGTAGCCTGATCGAAAATCGACTATTGCTCGGATTTAACTTAGTTGCAGGCTTAGAAAATGCCGTGATCGACCGGATTTTACAACAGAGAATGCAACGAGGTAAATTCGAAGATTTGGAAGCCCTATTGAAACGCGTCCATATTCCGCTAGAGCAACTGAGTCTGCTGATCAGAATTGGTGCTCTGCGCTCTTTTGGTGTGGCTAGAAAAGCCTTACTCTGGCAAGCTCATTTTTTTCATAACAGAACTCAACAGCAAAATAAAACCCCAGAATTATTTTCGATTTCACAGCGCACACACCAACTCCCTGAACTAGAAGAACACCCACTAGAGCTTGCTTTTGAGCAATTTGAACTGCTAGGGTTTCCGCTCTGCGATCCATTTGAACTCCTGAAAAATCCACTCACTAAAAAATATGTTTTAGCCCAAGATTTTCAGCAATATGCACTTTCACAAATACCCATCCGGACCTACGGCTATCTTGTCAGTATAAAGCAAACCAAAACCAGCAAAGGAGAACAAATGTCTTTTGGAACATTCCTTGACCCCGTTGGTGATTTTATTGACACCGTCCATTTTCCACAAATTAATGCGCAGTATCCCTTTTACGGAAAAGGAATTTACGAACTCTATGGCAAAATCACCGAAGAACACGGCTATTTCACGTTAGAAATAAGTCAAATGCACAAGTTGCCCTTTATTGAAGATGTGAGGATTGAAGAGTTATCAAACAATTAAACCTCTTAAAATCATTGCACTTTGCTCCGGAGTCATATCGCGTTGGGCTTCGGCCAACATTTCATAACCCACCTGGAATTTCTTAATACTAGCCGAGCGCAAGAGTGGTGGATAGAAATGAAAATGAAGGGTCCACTCCGGATGCGCTTCGCCGTCAGAAGGTGCCTGATGAAAGCCAGCCGAGTAAGGGAAGTCACAACTAAATACAGCATCATAAGCTCGGGTAATCTTAGAGAGCGCCACGGCAAAATCGGTAGTAATATCCGAAGTGAACTCCGAAATATTCTTTAAATTTTGCTTCGGCAAGATGAGTGTTTCAAAAGGCCAAACGGCCCAAAACGGAACCAACACAACAAAGTTTTTATTTTCATAAACCACACGTTGTTTGTTTTGCAATTCATCAAGTAAGTAGTGCTGCAAAAGCGGAGCCTGCTCAGATAGATAATATTTTTTGAGTTGAGCTTGCGTTCTAGCAACCAAAGTAGGCAAGCCTTGTCCTGCCCAAATTTGACCGTGTGGATGCGGGTTGCTACAACCCATCACTGCGCCTTTATTTTCAAAGATCTGAACGTAGTCAATAAATGGAAGTGCTGAAAGTTCTTCGAATTGGGCCTTCCAAGTGAAGACCACAGCTTCAAGCTCTTTGACAGATAGCCCCGACATCGTAAGGTTGTGACGTGGCGAATAACAAACCACCCGATTGATTCCTTTAGCCGACTTCACCTTGAAAAAAGAACCTGGGTTTCCATTATCCGAAGCGGAGTGCTCATTCTCTGAATTCAAAACCTCAGGGCGCATGTCTAGTGCCGGGAAGTCGTTGTCAAATACAAAACAAGACGTATAGGCAGGATTCATTTGCCCACCTGACCTAGGGTTTCCAGCGCATAAATAACAATTAGGGTCATGACTCGGTCTTGATTCCAATTCTTGTGCTTCGTTCTGGCCTTGCCAAGGTCTTAAGTTGCGTTGAGGCGAAACCAAGACCCATTCATCCAATAAAGGGTTGTAACGACGGTGCGGATTCAGGGTTAAATTGAGATCAGTCATGGGTAATCAAATGCACGCCATTGGCGATTTGTATCGGGTAAAATATCGAATGAATATCAAATTTTTCAAAATAATGCTCAAAAGTAGCGGCTAGATCTTTTGTCGGCTCAAACTCTTGAGCAGCCAACACAAGCAAGCAGCCACCAAAGCCACCACCCATCATGCGGGCACCATATACATATGGCAAACTTGTGATTTTTGTTTGTAAGAAATCTAGCTCCTCACAGCTCACTTCATACAAATCTTTAAGACCAACATGTGTTTGAGAGAGCAAGGATCCAAGATTTTTGAGTACTTGTTCAGTGTGATCATTATGAATATCTAGGTCCAAATGATGACACAGTTCTTGCACCTCGCTCACACGTTGCATTTCATCCAACACGTAGGTGAGGCGAGCAGCGGTTTCAGAATCTATAATTGAGCGTAATTGACCCCGCATTTCACTGCTAAGCGCTCTCCAATTATTTAAATCCGGAAATAGTTGCTGGGCGATTTCAAAAGCGGCCTCGAGCTGCTGACGCCTTTTGTTATAAGCTGATTCTGCTAGGTTATGCTTCACCCTTGAATCTACTAAAAAGAGCTGCGCACCCTTGAGTGGTAATGAGAAATGCTGAACCTCTTGAGAAAGGCAATCAAAAGCCATTAATTGATTGGGCTTGCCAAACAAAGAAGCCACCTGATCCATAAGCCCACATTGTACTCCGGCAAATTGATGCTCGGTTTGTTGGGCAATAAGGGCAAGTTCCATTTTGGATTTTCCTAATTCAAAATAGGCATTTAATCCAAAAGCAAGACCACAACAAAGCGCTGCAGAAGAAGAAAGCCCGGCCCCAATAGGAATGGAACTACTGATGCTGATTTGGAGGCCATTTTTTAAGTTTGGTGCGCATTGCTCGATTCCTAAAAGGATAAAAACCCCCTTGACATAATTCTTCCAACCTTCTGTTTGTAAGCTATTTAATTCTGAAAGTTGAAATTCCAATTGCTCCTCAATATCTAATGCTAAAATGCGAAAAGTAGCTGACGGCAACGGCTTGAATTCCAAATCAAAGCATTTGTCTATGGCGGCAGGCAAAACCACACCATGATTGTAATCGAGGTGCTCGCCAAGTAAATTGATTCGACCTGGCGCTCTTACGTGCAAGTATTTTTCAATCAAGGATTCCATAAGAGCTCGTTTTGCAAACCAAGAAGCGGCAAGCTTACTTTAATTTGAATAGGGGTTTGCGGATTTTCTGTACGCAATAAGGCTGAAGCTATTCCAGCTTCCATTTGCTGAATAGCTGGGCTCATCAGGCCTGCTTCTTGTGCAATTATACTAAACGTGACCTTCCATTCATTAGTCGGAACAACGTTTCCGTTGGCATCTACGAGTTTAGCTCTAATAAAAACGAGGTCTGCTTTATTTTGATCAATAGAACGTCCCATCGTATCTAAATACAAAATGATGCGCTGCGGCTTTTCAGGGGTTCGAACAATGTGAGAAGTCAGTGCTTTTTGTTTGTCGTCGTAGCCAATGGCTTCTAATTTCCCGGGAATAAATTTGGGGATAGCAAATTGATAGGGCGGATTGAGCAGTTTATCGCTAGCTGCATCTGACTTTTTAGCTTGTAGTCCGACGAGTTCTCCGTTCAGATAAAGCGCCACCTTGGGGCAATTAGAAAAGACAGTAATTTGAGCAGGGGAGCTTGGTGTCCAGTTGCTGGCAATGGTAATATTTGCAGTCTTCGGACTTAATTTTTGTTGGCTTTGATAATAATTGACCGACAATTTGGGTAAGCGCGTGATGTCATAGACCCCCGAGGCTTCTAGGTCAGGGCTGTAACCTCGATTGTAGTCAAAACAAACCCAGTTGGCCTCACCAATCGTATTTGGGCCTCTTCGATTTGAATTACTGGCTTCCTGAAAATTATAAGCTTGTTGTAATAGGGCTTTTTCGCTTGCACCCCTTAAGTGTCTGGAGTTGCGGTCTGCAGTTTTCAAATCAGCAAATTGTGTCTGATTCATGCCTGCATTTTGTGCATAATATTCCCAGTCTCCGTATTCTGCAATGAAAACAGGACGACTAGTAGTTTTGTAGTTATTCCAGTATTCAGGCGCTTTAGCATGTTGTCTGGCTGGAATAAAAAGATCGTAGCTTGGGTGATCTTGCCAACCCGCAGTAAAGCCCTGACCTTTGATCAAGGGCTTGGCAATGCGATTGAAATCTTCAATTAGCGCATCGGGCATTTGGGTTTCATTGAGCGAGTTTTCCCAGAAAATAACTGACGGGTGGTTGCGGTCGCGAAGAATTAGTGTTTCTAAATCTGATTTAGTTCTCGCCTCGAAGGGTACTGGGCCTAAAAATTGCCAACCAGTTATAGCATCCATCACAATGATTCCGAGCTCATCACAAGCTGCATAAAAAGCTGGGGCTTGTGGGTAATGAGACAAACGGACAAAATTAAAACCGGCTTCCTTGATCAAATAAGCATCGCGCCATTGGGCATTATCCGGAACTGCATACCCCACATATGGATATTCTTGGTGGCGATTGGTTCCGCTTAGAAATATTTTTTTGCCATTGAGGTAAAAGCCATCGGTTTTCAATTCTGCTTTTCGGATTCCTACATTGAGCTGTTGCAATGCAATGGTGTCTCCTTTGAGTAATACTAAGATTTCGAGTTTTACTAAATGAGGCTGCTCCAAAGACCAAGGTTCAGGATACAGCAATTTACTCTCTACGAAATAGTTCAAACGATTGGTTGAATCAATATTATTTGAGGAAGGTTTTAAATTCAATGCATTGGGGCCTAATTTCGCCTTTACTTCAATCGGTAATCTTGAAAACTCAGGGTCAAATTTGACATTGACATCGAGTCTAACCGTTGCGGTTTGCCCGGTGAGTTGCAAAGTCTGAAAATAAGGATCTTGTAATTCAATGCCACCAAGCTCTGTCAGCCATACATTTCGGTAAATCCCGGCATGGTAATAAAAATCGAGTTCTTTGAGGTTTTTCCCAGGCGGTATGGTCGGGTCTTCGCGGTTGTCTAGCACCACTTCTAAAAGATTAAAAGAATCTTTAAGCGCACTCGTTAAATCGAGTTTAAATGGCAAATAGCCACCCACATGGTTACCGATATCTTTGCCGTTTAATTTAACCCTGGCGCTGTGCATGGCGCCTTCGAACTCAATAATGAGTTTGTTTCCTGGTGTCAATTGATAATGAAAGTACTTTTTGTAAACCACTTCGCCCAAGAACTGCTCTGTCATGACTAAAGGTTCTAATTTGGGTGTATGCGGTAAATTGACAATTGTAGCGGGGTCCGTTGGCCTAAGGTAAAATTCCCAGTTGTCGTTGAACAAGGTTCGGTTGATTTGCGCCCCTGCCGAAAACGAAAAAAGAATGAAAAATAAAAGAAGGGAGGATTTCATAGGGAAAAAGGTCTTTTTAAAAACAAACAAAGATTTAATCGTTTATTTTAATACAAAAAAGCATCTAAAGCAGGTGAGGGGCGTCCGTTGTCTTGCCAACAATTGAGCTGATAACCACTCCAGGGTTTGGCGCCCTGTGGTTCCCAATAAAAGACACCTAAGCCCATGTTATTTTGAACATCCTTAACCGCTCCGATAGTAGCGATCAGTAAGTCTTTGCTGTTTTGTGTTTGCCAGTAATCGCCACCAACTTCAACTACCATTACTGGTTTGTTGTAACGCGTTACCATGTCTTTTAGGTTGTTGCCAAGATCTGAAATAGTAGCAGTGTAGTCTGAACCCAGCCAATAGGGGTAGTAGGAAGCCCCAATAATGTCAAAATTAGCACCGTTTTGAGCCATTAAATCATAAAACCATCTGAAACGGGCGTTGTCGTTGCCTTGGTCTATATGCACAATTGTTTGAATGGAGGTATCGAGGTCCTTGACAGCTTGATGACCAGAATTGATAAGTTGAGCCAATTGCTGCGCATTATTAGTGTGCCCTTCTGGCCAGAGCATGCCGCTCGGAATCTCGTTTCCTATTTGCACCCATTTTGGCGTAACGCCTGCCTGTTTCAATAAATTGAGGGTGTAATAGGTGTGTGCATAGACCGAATCTTTGAGTGCTGCAAAAGGCACATTTGCCCAAGTACTTGGTTTGGCTTGATGCCCTGGATCAGCCCAAGTATCAGAGTAATGAAAATCAATCATGACATCGAGGCCTTTTGCTTTGGCTCTTGCGGCCATAACTGCTGTTTCTTGAGGGCTGCAATGTCCATTTGTTTTGTCTGAGCTTGGGTGAACAAAAACGCGCAAACGAATGGCGTTTATACCTCTGGCCATTAAAAGATCTAGACAATCTGTTGCAACGCCATTTTCGTCGTAAAAAATATAGCCCGTAGCTTCCATTTGAGCCAACCAACTAATATCCGCACCTTTAAAGAAAGTGGCTGGCGGCACCACAACTGGTGGCTTAGGTTGAGGTTTCTCTTTACAAGCTAAAAGTGTAAAAGAGAAAAAAACAAGTGCAAAAATGGTAAGTAAATTTCGCATGAAGGAAAAGGCTAAGGTTGCTGAAAATTGATCAAAAGGGAGTTTATTTTTTTTTCGCCTTTCGATAGATAAATATCGCTAAAATTTTTGTGGTGAGGCGCATCGGGTTCGGCTTGTTGTTCCAAACAAATACCTGAATGCTGATGGTATCGAATTTGATTTTTTCCTGAATATGGAATCTCACCACCTATATAGATTTGAAAAACGGGTTGATTCGTGGTAAATTTTAATTGAAAGTCATCTTTTGCTTGAAGTACGACTTGTTCTTCCTGACTGTTTAGAAGGAAAGCGTGGTCCAAAGTTGTATAAAGCGGTATTAAGGGGTGAAATTCTTTTTTTTCTGCTTTTGCTTTTTTCAAATCCTTCTCTTTTACCTCTTTCTCATTTTCATTACCCCCCTTCATTTTAGCTGCATTCGACTTTAAATCAATAGTTCTTCCAGTAGGAATTTTATCTGCTGACAACTCGAGAAAAGCCTTTGATTGAATCCATACTTCGCTTTCCAAAATACTGCCTTCATGTCCATTCGGATCGAAATAACTGTGTTGAGTAGGGTTGGCGATAGTATCCTCAAGCGCTTCTGTTACTATCTCAATTAATAAATCAAAATCATGTAGCGTATAGCTTACCCTACAACGCAACTTTCCAGGTAAATTCATGCCCGGAGTGCTTTCTAAAGAAAAAGTAGCGCTCGGGAAGGGATCTTTTTGACTTTTTTCAATTTGCCAAATGACATTAGAAAAATTCTCGTGCCCACCATGCAGCAAGTGTTTGCCTTCATTAGGATTGAAGTTCCAAGTTGTATCTTTCCACGGAATTTGAGCCGCATTGATTCTTCCGGCAATTGGGCCCACAATGGCTCCAAAATAGGTATTGTATTGATCGTCAAACGCTTGTTTGTATAAGCTTGCATTTGAAAAACCCAATACGACATCCCTTTTTAAAAAGCCCGGATGATTTATTTCAAAACCTTGAATGGTGGCACCGTAGCTCAACAAGGTTATTCGAGCCACCTCGTTTTGCAAGGTAAGCTCTTGTACATTCACACCCTGAATCTTCCAATCTAGTTCTCGGATTTTGATGCCATTTGCCATGTTTATTTTTTTAACCAAGCACTAAACAATCCTTGCCACTTCGGTAAAAACAGCCCCATTAATGGTACTAAAATTAAAGTGAGCGTTAAGGTTTTCAATAGCTGATGCCAATCTTTCATGATAGGAAATAGAAAGAAAAACAACAAATTGATGAGTGGATAAATAAACAGCCATGTGAGTAACATGAGCTTCCATTTTTTGGGTTTTACAGGAGTCATGAGGCAAATATACTGCTTTGTTGAATGACCACAGATGTTCCGTTATAAGTAACCTAGGTTACATTTTCTTTTGAAAAATAAACCAACCTTAGTTGCTTTAAATCATAAAATTACAAACTATACCTATGAAAAATAAACATCAAATTGTCATCATAGGAGGCGGGAATGCTGGTCTTTCAGTTGCTTCTCAGCTTCTCATCAAAGACAAAAGCCTAGACATCGCTATTCTTGACCCCGCAGAAAAACACTATTACCAGCCCGCTTGGACTCTAGTGGGTGGCGGCACTTTTGACATCAACGATACCGTTCGTACAGAAAAGGAAGTCATGCCAAAAGGCACCACCTGGATTCAAAAAGGGGTAGCTAGTTTTCAGCCAGAGAACAAAGCACTTACCTTAAATGATGGTTCAACGTTGGCTTACGAAATATTAATTGTGGCACCCGGAATTCAGCTCAATTGGCACGAAATCAAAGGACTCAAAGAAAATTTAGGTAAAAATGGGGTGTGTTCAAATTATAGTTTTGAAACAGCTCCATACACCTTCGAAGCCATCAAAGGAATGAAAAAAGGGAAGGCTATTTTTCACAATCCAAACACGCCAGTAAAATGTGGCGGTGCCCCTCATAAAATCATGTATTTGGCGGCAGATTATTTCAGAAAGCACAATACATTGAAAGATATCCAAATTGAATATTGGAGTGGCGGGACCCGTTTGTTTGGTGTTGAAAAATATGAAAAAACTCTCCTCAATGTCTGCAAGCGAAGCAATATTCAATTGAACTTTTTCCAAAAGCTAGTAGAAATTGATGGTGAAAACAAACGCGCCAAATTCATCGGTTTTGGTGAATCCAATAAAGATGTTGAAACTTGGGTTGAGTTCGATATGATCCATGTAACTCCACCTCAAAGCGCCCCGGACTTTGTAAAAGAAAGTAGTTTGGCCAATGCCACAGGTTGGGTAGACGTGAATAAAAATACTTTGCAACACGTTAGATACGCAGACATTTTTTCTTTAGGCGATGCCTCTGGCTTGCCAACGAGTAAAACGGGTGCTGCGATCCGCAAACAAGCGCCTGTTTGTGTAGCAAATGTATTGAGTCATTTAAAAGGCGAAGCGCTCAAAGCATCGTATAACGGCTATACTAGTTGCCCTTTGGTGACCGCATATGGCAAATTGGTTTTGGCTGAATTTGATTACGATAACAAGCCGCAAGAAACCTTTCCGTTTGACCAAAGCAAAGAACGCTGGAGCATGTTTGTGCTCAAGAAATATATTTTACCTTGGTTGTACTGGGCTAAAATACTCACCGGTAAGGCGTAAAAAAATCTTAAGAAAAAAAAGAGGGGTTGTGACCCCTCTTTTTTTTAGCGCAAAGCTTGCTCGATATCTAAGATCAGGTCTTTGGGATCCTCAACACCAATGCTCAAACGAATCAGTTGATCAGTAATGTTCATTTTCTCTTTGTCTTGAGGCGGAATATCCACATGCGTCATAGTTGCAGGGTGCTCAGCTAAACTTTCTGTAGAGCCAAGACTCACGGCCAATTTAAAGAGTTTCAATTTATTTAAAAAGGCAAAAGCGGTTTTTTGATCTCCTTTGATGTCAAAACTGATCATGGCACCTGGCCCCAAACATTGTTCGCTGTAAATTTCTGCCGTGCGTTGGTCGTGCTGTCCATCTTCGGTTAAAAAATATACTTTGTTGACCATAGGGTGCTTCACTAAGAACTGAGCTACTTCAATGGCATTTGCTTGTTGCCTTTCCATACGAATGTGTAGGGTTTCAAGTGAACGCAGTAGCATCCAGGCTGTGTGCGGAGAAATCATGTTACCAAGAAAGGTGCGCAAGATTTTTACCCGACTGATTACTTCGGCAGTGCCCATAACGGCTCCTGCAATAAGGTCAGAATGTCCGCCTAAATATTTTGTTGCTGAATACACACTGATGTCTGCACCCAAAGCGAGTGGCTTTTGCCAAAGTGGCCCTAAATAGGTGTTGTCTACGGCTACAAATACTTTAGCACCATTTTGTTCAGAATATTGCTTACCAAGCGCAACCATTTCTTTGATAGAGAATAGGTCGTTGGTGGGGTTTGCAGGCGTTTCAATATAAATGAGTCCTAGATCTTTTGCTTTGCCGCTTTGTTCGATTTTTTCTTGAATAGAAGCCAAGTTGTCATGGATTCCAAATTCAATGGCTGTAATGCCAAATTTTGACAACACATGATGAATGAAATGATGGGTACCGCCATAAACAGGAGCAGAATAGAGCAGGAGTGACCCTGGTTTCAAGAACTCGAGTAAAACCGTTGAAATTGCACTCATACCTGATTCGAAAACGGCGGATCCGGCTGCTTGATCCCAAAGCGTAAGGCGATCCTCTAAAATTTCAAGATTTGGATTATTGATTCGGCTATAAATTAAGCCAAGTTCTTCATTAGGACGACTTTCTCTGTGGCCATAAGCCAATTCAAAAAAATCTTTCCCTTCTTCTGCTGAATTAAAAACGAAGGTGGAGGTAAGGAAAATAGGGCACTTAACGGCTCCCTGACTGAGTTCGGGCTTGTAGCCGTGGCTCATCATTAAACTTTCTGGTTTCATGTTGTTGATTGATGTAGAGCTTCAAAGATACTTTTTTAATGATGCATTTGCACTGACTTCATGATAAATTCAATTAAAAGAAGCATTTTTGTTCTATGAAAAAGCTGCGCAATTTTATCCTTATACTTTGGTGTTTTTCTGGCTTTGCACAAATTCAAAATGGCCCTATGTTAGGCTATTCTGCGCACAAAGAACAAGCATTGTGGGTGCAAACTACTAAAAGTCAAGAAGTCCAATTTGCATATAGATTAGCCGATACAGATGCCCCTTGGCTATATACAGCTGCTGAAAAGACAAAAGTCAAAACCGCTTTTGTTTGTGAACAAACCTTAATCAATTTAGAACCCGCCAAACGCTATGAGTATAGGGTAGTCTTGGATCATAAAATGCAAAAACCAATTGGTGAACAAGTATTTGAAACCAATAACAACTGGGCTTATCGCATGCCACCACCCGAATTCAGTTTTGCACTCGGGTCTTGCGCCTACATCAACGAAGAAGCGGCAGACCGCGCAGGAAAACCCTACGGTGGAGACTACCAAATTTTTCAAAGTGTTGCGCAATCTAAACCCAATTTCATGCTCTGGTTAGGCGATAATGTTTATTTCAGAGAACCCGACCTGAGTTCAAAAAGTGGAATGCAACACCGCTACACCCACAGCAGAAACATCCCTGAGCTAAAAAATTTACTCGCTAATGTGCCCCAATACGCCATCTGGGATGACCACGACTACGGGCCCAATGACTCAGACCGCAGCTTTGTCAATAAAGAGCTTAGTAAAGAAACCTTTGATCTATTTTGGGCCAATCCTCCGCAAAATCACCCGCAATTAAATGGCATCACCACCCAATTTAACAAGTCGGATTGCGATTTCTTTTTATTAGACAACCGCTACAATAAAGCTCCTAATAATAGGCTAGATGGGGATAGAACCATCTTAGGTAGACCTCAGTTAGAATGGTTAAAAGAGGCATTGTTGAGTAGTGACGCCACTTTTAAGTTTGTTGCCATGGGAGGACAGTTCCTCAATACCGCAGCTGTATTTGAAAACTACAGTACCAATGGCTATGAGGCCGAGCGTCAGGAACTAATTGATTTTATCTGGCTGCATCAAATCAAAAATGTAGTCTTCTTGACCGGAGATCGCCATCATAGTGAATTGAGCCAACTTTCAGCACCCGGAAAACCCACCATTTATGATTTAACTGTATCTCCGCTCACCTCAAGTGTGCATGAATCTGCCAATGAAGCCAATACTTTAAGAGTAGCGGGCAGTCATATTGCCCAGCGGAATTTCGGGCTCATCAAAGTAAGTGGGCCGTTGAAATCAAGGGCTTTAGAAATTTCAATCTACAGTTCTGATGCCAAGTTGCTTTGGCAACAAAACATTGCAGCTCAATAATTTAATTCATCTCATTCCTATGCAAGTTTGTGTATACTGCGCCTCAAGTGGGCATATTCATCCGGATTATTTTGAAGCGACCTCTCGCTTGGCCCATCTTCTCGTGGCTGAAGAAATCCAAGTGGTATTTGGAGGTGGATCTTCAGGCCTCATGGGGCAACTTGCCGACAGTGTGTTGGCTGCAAACGGAAAGATCAGAGGCATTATGCCTGAATTTATGAATGAGGTAGAGTGGGGCCACAAAGGTGTAACCGACTTCATTTATACCCAAACCATGCACGAAAGAAAAGCCAAGTTCTTAGAAGGAACCGACGCACTCATTGCCTTACCAGGTGGCCCAGGAACTTTTGAAGAACTCTTTGAAGCGCTAACGCTAAAAAAGTTAGCTCAATTCACCAAACCCATCGTTATTCTCAATATACGAAATTATTTCAATGCGTTTATTGAATTAATGCAAAATGCTGTAAATGAAAAGTTTATGTCTGATGACCTCAAGTATTTATTCACGGTAGTAAACACCCCAGAAGAAGTCATTCCGGCTATACGTGAAGCACATATCTGGAACAAGAGCTTAAAAGACGCCGGAAATTTGAGGTAGATTTCAGCAATCAAAAGCAAGGAAAAAAATTTGTATTCTTTTTAATTCGAAACTTGATTAATCGTAATATTGCGATATATAAGATAGCGAAATATAAGATTATGAAATTGAACCACAATTGTGCTTCAGGAAAAATCATCTAAATATTAAAAACTATAAGTTTTCAAATCACACAAGATGGGCATTACCAAAATAGAATCATATAGCAACCAAACGCTTGAACTTGCAACTGTTTTTAAGGCATTGGGGCATCCTGCACGTATTGCCATTTTAGAATACTTGGCAAAAGAAAAAAAATGTATTTGCGGAGATATCGTCACTGAATTACCACTTTCGCAGGCAAGTGTTTCTAGACACCTTCAGGAACTCAAAAATATTGGCTTGATAAAAGGTAGTGTTTCAGGCACCTCTGTATGTTATTGTTTAGACGACCAACATTTATCTTTAATAGAACAATTTACAAAACATCTCATTTCTCAAACTCCTTCAAACTGTTGCTCATGAAACTCTCTCAATTTAAAAGCGCATTACAGCTTGCAAAAGCAGATGTAAACCCACAATTTATACAATTAAACGGGCTGCCTATTGCAGCACATTATCACATAACCGAAATTGGTTTGATTCTTAAGAACTTTGTAGACTGCGGGGGTGTAGTTCGTCAAGAAAGAAAGGCAAGTATGCAAATTTGGTTGGCTAACGATACCGACCACCGCTTAAGTACGGAAAAGCTATTAAGTATTATCGAGAAATCAGAACAACTATTTGGTCTTAAGGATGAAGTGCTTGAAGTTGAATTCCAAGGAGAGACAGTCGAAACTTATACGCTTGCATCAGCAGACTTTGGCTTTCATTTTATAGCCAAGCAGACCACATGTTTAGCCCCAGGACACTGCGGGATTCCGGAGGCTCAGCTTCCTGAAAACATGATCAAGAAAACAAACACTTGTTGTTCGCCTGCAAGCGGCTGTTGTTAATCCATATCTCATGAAAAACAAAAGACTCAATTTTGTAGACCGCTATCTAACCCTTTGGATCTTCTTGGCGATGGGCATTGGGGTGGCACTCGGAAATTTATTTCCAAAAATGGATGCTTGGATCAATCAGTTTGCTGTTGGTACCACAAACATTCCTTTGGCTATTGGTCTGATCATCATGATGATTCCACCTTTGGTTAAAGTCGATTTCAAACAAATTCCGGTGGTTTTTCGAAACCGAAAATTACTTTTTCTTTCGCTGTTTATCACATGGATTATTGGGCCATTTTTGATGTTTATGCTCGCCACAACTTTTTTGATTGACAAACCCGAATACCTAACCGGACTGATCATCATTGGCTTGGCTCCCTGCATTGCCATGGTTATTGTTTGGAATGAACTCGCTGGCGGAAATCGAGAACTCGCAGCCGGCTTGGTGGGCATTAATAGCTTATTGCAAGTATTCTTTTTTAGCAGCTACGCCTGGTTCTATCTTGAAGTCATGCTGCCTTTGTTGGGCTATAACGCATTGCAAATTGACCTGAGTTTTTGGGAAATCGCTAAAACGGTAGGTATTTATTTAGGCTTGCCATTCACAATAGCCATTGTTATAAGAATCCTGACAATTCAAGCAAAAGGACTCCAGTACCTTAACACCAAAGTGATTTCGAAAATTTCTCCGCTTACACTGTACGCACTCTTGTTTACCATCGTGGTGATGTTTAGTTTAAAAGGAAAATTAATCGCCGGTTTACCCTTTGATGTTTTAGAAGTTGCTATGCCACTTGTTATCTACTTTGTTGTGATGTTCTTCCTTATGTTTTGGGTAGCTAAAAAGAGCAGGGCTAGTTATGCTGAAACTGCTACAGTAGCATTTACGGCTGCAGGAAATAATTTTGAATTGGCCATTGCGGTTTCAATAGGTGTGTTTGGGCTCAATTCTGGCCAAGCATTTGCAGGGGTCATTGGCCCGCTTGTGGAGGTTCCATCCTTAATTTTATTGGTGAAAGCCAGTCTTTTTCTGAAAAAGTATTTCACATCGAAATAAAGACTTCAAAAGAATGAAAATCAAGTATTTCAACTCCACATTTTTATTTTCTAATTGATAATTCAATACTTTGAAAAAGAACATTTTAGTGCTTTGCACCGGTAATAGTTGCAGAAGCCAATTAGCTGAAGGGTATTTGCGTTATTTTCATGGCGCGGTCGCAAATATTTACAGTGCTGGTGTGGAAACACATGGGGTCAACCCTCGAGCCATACAAACCATGTTAGCCGATGGTATTGATATTTCAGCACATACCTCCAATCATGTCGATGAATATTTAGAAATCAACTTCGACATGATATTAACGGTTTGTGATCACGCCAGCGAGCGCTGCCCGATTTTTCCGAGTGCTGCCAAACGCCTTCATCATAACTTTCCGGACCCTGCCAAAGCAACTGGTTCTGAAGAAGAAATTCAGGCTGCATTTGCTTTGGTTAGAGATGAAATCAAGCAATTTTGCAAAGCATTGACTATCTAGTAAATAATAGGTGGCGATTGAATCGAAATTCTACAAACCTACCTTCACAAACTTCAAGCGCTGACCAAATTGATCTTGGAGAAAATAAAGCCCTGAAGGGACAGCAAGCACTTGATTGGAAACACCGACAGGAATTTCAAATTCAACCAAGGTTTGCCCTTGCGCGTTCAAGCAACGGACTTGTAAGGGCTGTTCAGCAGCATTATTCAAATGCAAAATATCTTGCACCGGGTTTGGCGCTAGTGTTAAATAACTTTCTGAAGGCAACTGATGGGTTGAAAGCAAGCCAATATTAAAAGGGACTTGATTGGTTCCCATGATTTGCTGGTCGCGGAGGTCTTCATAAACCACCTCTATAAAATCCGAAAGCACAAACGCCGAACTCACAATTAGATCATAACGCTCACCCGGATACACTTCTATTTGAGATGTTGAAAAGGCGAGAGGCAAGGGTCTGCCATCAGAGGCCACCACAGCAACTTGCACCGAAGCGGGCAAACTAAATGTAACTTTCCCGTAGCCAATATTTGCTAGGCGAATTGCCATTGGGGTATTGATTTGTGCATAAAGATCGTGGGTACCGTCTAGGAGTTGGGCTCCTGACTTTCCGTTGATCATGAGGTAGTTGGCCTCAAATAATTGAAACGGCCCCGGCGATAAAGGATTGGTATTCCAGTCTAGGTCAAATTCTGAGGCCAACAAAGGATATTCGTATTGATAAGCAGGGCCATTTTCAAACAAAGTTCCTGTACCAGCGGCAGGATCCACAATGACCATTCCGTACATTCCCATTGCCAGATGCAAGGGTGTCAGTACATGACAGTGATACAGAAAAGTTCCGGCATGTGCACACTTGAATTTATAATCAAACGTGGCATTTGGTAGAATTTGAACGGAAGTATGCGGCACTCCGTCATAGGCTGTTGGGACGTCCAAACCATGAAAGTGAATGGTGTGCATCTCCGGAGAATTGTTCTGAAAATGTACAATTGCGCTGTCCCCTTCTTTGAAGCGGAGGGTAGGGCCCGGCAAGAATATTTTGTTGCCCGGATTAGGTGGCGTGTTGTCTCCATAACCCCAAAACTGAACATTTGACCCTGTTGGCAATTCATAAACGCCATTCATTCTGGATTGCAGCCAATATTCTTGCACATTTTGGGCATAGCCCCAAGAAAAACTCAAACCAATAAAAATGATAAGTTGCTTCATGGTTTCTTACTGACTAATTTCAATCATGGTCATCATTCCGCCAGGATAACCTCCGGCACTTGTATTGGCAGTTAGGTTGTGGTCATGTACGGGATACTGACCTGGTTTATCGGGTATCAATAAAAACACGACAACATCCTTTTGCTGAACCGGAAAAGAGTCTTTTTTCCAATTGACTTTATTTGGCGCCAAATAGCTCTGAACCACTTGCACATGATAGCCATGAAAATGAATAGGGTGAAGCATGTTTCCGGCATTGAGCACCGTAATATAAATGGAGTCATGGACTAATCCCTGCACCATTCCAAGGGTGTCGTTCATATTGAGCGGGTAGTCGAGCCCGTTGATTGTAAAAACATCGGGGCGATATTGAGAGGGGATAGTGGTTTGATTTTGAGCTGCAATTTGCAATGATTCGTTGGCATTGTTTTCCCAAAGGTTCCAAACAAAACGCTTATAATTGGCTTGCCCAACAAGCACTGTGCAAGAAGCGCCTAGCCTTTGCCCCATGAAGTCTGTGGCAAGAAGTGCATAGCTTCCAAAGCTATTGAACGTTCTGCTGAGCGTAACGGCTTGCCCAGGATTTACCCAAATATTGGCACTTTGATCATGCCAAGAAAAATAGTGTTCAATTGTATCCTGATTGACCAATGTAAGTACTAAGGTTTCATTGAGGCTCACTTCTAAATTGGCATTTTGAGGAGCAGCAAGCGTATCTTTTCTGAGTGTTGTTTTGGCTAAAACTGCTGTGGCCAGACTAAATGTGTTGGTCTGAATATATAAGGTGTCTGATAGAGCACTTACTTGCAGAACAGCAGTAAAACTTAAGATGAAAGAGAAGAAGCGAAGTGGGTTTGTCATCATTTTAGCCAACTGTTGGCGGTATGGAATTATTTAGCAAAATTACAAAATGTCAATACAATAGGGAAGTGATCCGACGGATAAGAATGTTCAAATGAATCGTGCAGTACTTCGTATTTAATCTGAACCAATTCCGTACTCCCAAAAAAGTAATCGATGATTTTGTCATCAGTAGTTGCTGTGGTAAATGCATTAAAAGTAGGGCTTGAACACAATTCCGGATGGCGCATACTGCATGATAAATCCTTGAAACTTTTGCGTAAAAAGATAATTGGATATGCATCGGGCTCTGCATTGAAATCACCTAAAAGCAATAGTGGGGCTTTTTTGACGCTAGAGAATTCGGTGTATTTTTCTTGAATGAATTGAGCAGATTTCAGGCGTGCTTCTTGACCAATGTGATCAAAGTGCGTATTGAAGACCCACAATAATTGCTGATCGTATTTACTTTCAAGTAGTGCATAAGTGCAAATCCTATTCAGTGCTGCATCCCAACCTTTTGAGGGTTTATTTGGTGTAGGTGAAAGCCAAAAAGTGCCGCTTTGCACGCAACTATATCGAGTTGTATCATAAAAGATGGGCGAAAATTCACCTGCTGTTTGGCCGTCATCGCGTCCAACACCTATGAACTGATAGGAGGGAAGGGCTGCTCTCAAGTCTGATAATTGCGTAAAAAGCACCTCTTGAAAACCAATAATGGTGGGTACTTGCTTTTGAATTTGATTGATGATCGGTATTTTACGCTCTATCCAATCGGGGGCAAGATCGGTGTGGCCGTCATACCGAATGTTATAAGACAGCGCTTTGTGCAGTTCGGGTTGAGCGAAACTGAGCAGGGGTAAAAAAACAAAAATAAATCGAAGCATTTTATTTGGTTTCGTTCTTAGCGCCCGCTACTAGATCTGTAAAGCTTTTGGCTGCAGCAGTGAGGTCTGAAGGCAACATGACAATGGTGGTAGTATTGTTGTCTATGCCAATTTCTGAAAGCATTTGCATGCGACGCAATTCTAAAGACAACGGACTTTGCTCCATTTCTTTGGCACCTTGGGTAAGTTTAATTGAAGATTCAAGTTCAGCCTCTGCCTTGACAATTCTGGCTCTTTTTTCTCGGATGGCTTCAGCTTCTCGGGCCATTGCTCTTTGCATACCTTCCGGAATTTCGACATCTTTCATTTCGACCATTTCAATCTTGACTCCCCATGGCTCAGTGGTTTGGTCAACAATGCGCTGCAAGGTTGCGTTGATTTTTTCGCGCTCGCGCAATACTTCGTCTAGGCTGTGTTGCCCAATGATATTTCTGAGTGCTGAAACAGCAAACTGATATACGGCTACATTGTAATTAGCTACTTTGATGACTGAATTTTCCGGATTAATGATACGAAACCACAAAACTGCATTTACTTTGATGGTCACGCTGTCTTTGGTAATGGTTTCTTGCTGCTCTAAATCAACGGTTTGTGTTCGAATATCGACTTTTTGTTGGTTTTCAATAAGCGGGATCAACCAATACAAACCAGGGCCTTTAATTCCCTGAAAACGACCAAGTCGAAAAACGATAGCACGCTGGTATTCTTGCGCAACGCGAAGACCTGAAATAAAAAACAAAACAATTGGAAGTAGAATTGGCAACCACATAATTTCAAAGAATTAGATCGTAAAACTAAATTTTTAAACCCCTCAAGGATCTAAACAAATGTACCTTTTATTTCAAGTTATTGCTTCGCTTTATTGTATTTTCGTCTCATGAAGTTTTTCACCTTATTTCTATTGCTTTTTTGCGCCTTTCAAACTCATGTTTTTGCGCAAAACATCTGCAAACTAGACTCAATAACCAAAAGAAAAATAGACAGCATGTATGTCTCTGCTTCCAAGGCTAATCAAATCAAAGGAGTCAGTATTGCCATTGTCGAAAAAGGGGAAATTGTTTACGCAACTGGTTACGGCCTTGAAGATATGGGAAATCAAATCCCAGCCAGCGCTGCGTCGATTTACAGAATTGGCTCCATCACCAAATCTTTTACTGCATTATCGATTTTGCAACTCCAAGAAAAAGGGTTACTGCACATCGATTCTTCGATCCAAAATTACCTTCCGGAATTTGAACTTGCTGGCTCGAACAACCAGTCTTCAGCCCTGCCTTTAAGAGCCATTATGTCTCACACTGCGGGTCTACCAGGCGACCTCATGAATGGTTTTTTCACAGAAGAACCTCCTGCAAGCGCCTGGACCCTTGCGCAACTCAAGCAAATCAAACCGAGCTACCCAGTAAATTATTGCCACGCCTATTCAAATTTGGGTTTTGAACTTTTAGGCGCCGTCATTCAACGTACAGGAGAACTTACTTATGAAGACTACCTCATTGAAAATATTTTTAATCCGCTGCACCTCACTTCTACATTTGTTTATCCCGAGGAAGGAATGCGCACTCCATTTTCCTATAATGGCAAAAAAGAAGTACTTGAGCCTCCGATTCGAGATGCTGCTGCTGGCCTTATCCATAGCAATGTATTGGACATGGCTAACTACCTAATGATGTATTTAAATCAAGGCCGATTTCAAGAGAATACTTTGGTGAGCGCAGCAAGTATTGCACAAATGCAAACCAATCAATTGCAACAAATTGTCTTAAATGATGGTGCAGATTACGGTTTAGGGCTTTATTCGAAAGACTTTTATTACAAAACCCCGACAGATAGCATTGCTGTAAAAGTAGTCGGCCACGGCGGAGACACCTATACGTTTCATGCCGACATGAAGTTTATTCCGGAATTAGGCATTGGAGTAGTTATTTTAACTAATACGGTTGGTGGTCAGCGCATCAATGCCGGAGAAAAATTATTGAGTTTGTATCTAAAATCAAAATATGACGCTAAACTCAAACCCATTCCTGTTGAGGCTCCAAAAGTAACTTATCGAACCCCAAAACCGGGCCATTACATTCTGACCAATTTAGTATTTGAAATTCAAAACACCGAAAAATTCAAAATCAAACAAGGGCCCGCTCTGATTGTCGCTACCCATCAAGAAGCGGGTTATTACACACTGACAGCCCGTTTGTTTGGCCTTATTCCATTGCCCATTAAAAATCAGGCCGTGTTTTTCGAAGAACTCAACAGCAAACTTTACGTCAGAAGTCTTGATTTAAAAACTAAAAAATCCGCTTTTATAGGGCAAGAGATCCATCCAGAGCCTATTAGTCAGGCATGGGAGCAAGCGTATGGAAAATACACTATTACCAATGCATTTGCCTGCCGCAATTGCCAAGATATTGACATTACTTTTGACGATGCGGTTTTAGAAGTAGGGGAACAAAATGGCTACTTGAAATTCAGTATGAAAAATGCTGGACAAATGATCAATTTTGTCTATTACGCCAATTGTACCGAAGACAAAGTGGCACTTACCTTAGGCATCGGCAGAAACAACGGCGAAACCTTCCGCATTTTAGAAAATGGCAATATCTATTACAGTGGATTTGAGTTCAAGCGGCAATAATGTTTAAGATTTTGTTACACCGAGTTCTTTCTCAATAATTTCTTTCAAGGATCCCTTTGGCAAGGCACCTGCTTGCATCATGGGTTGTTTGTCTAGCGGTATAAACAACATACTTGGGATGCTGCGGATCTGAAATACTGCCGATAATTCTTGTTCAACTTCGGTGTCTACCTTGTAAATGACCAAATCGTTGTATTCATTACTTAGTTCCTCAAGAATAGGAGCAACCATTTTGCAAGGACCACACCAATCTGCGTAAAAATCAATAATCGCCGGCTTAGCACCTTTAAATTTCCACTCCTTTTCAGTGGTGTAGTCAAATACTTCAGCTAAAAATTTATCACGGGTAAGTTGGATTGTTGGCATAAGTTTCAATTTTTAAGCAAAGTTACATTCAATACAAGGCTAAAAGTGTAACACAAGTTGCAGGCTCTATGACTCAATCTGATGGCTATGAAATCGATCTACTTCGGCAATCATGCTGTGGTAATAGCGATACCATTTGTCTCGGCCAAGTTTCTTTGCTGCTTGATGGATTGGATGCTTGGCCCATTCGGCAATTGCTTCTTTGTTTTGCCAATAGCTAATGAACATGCCGCGCCCATCATGCTTCATGCTTTCATAACCCAAAAAACCAGGGATTTGTTTCACTAATTCCAAAGTTTCGGTGTCATAGGCCTCGTAACCATCTAGATCGGCACCTAGGTAATAATTGAAAATAGAAGCAAAAAATGGTGCTTGGGGCGGGGTGGAAGTGTACCAATTAATCATACTTAAATGTAGTACTTTTAGGGGAAATTTGATTATTTTCTTCTTTTTTGAAGCATTCTATTTGTGTAGTATGAGATTCTGTAAAGGTGCCTAGAATAAAATCAAAAACAAGCCAACCAATCAACAAATAAAAGAGACTGCCAATTAAGGAACTAACTAATAGGGGTTTAATTTTGTCTTTCAACTAATAAAAATACTTAAATACTAGATTCATCAATTGAAAAATAGGTTTGAAAACAGTCAAACCGAAAGAATACTTCTAAATTTAACAAATGCAATTACCACAAATTACTTTTACTAGGTTTCTCGCTGCACTTTCAATTGTTTGGCTACATTTTGGTTTATTTACTTGGCCAATGAATACGGAATTGCTCTCACCATTTGGAGGTGACTTGATTGCAGCCATGAGTTATTTTTTCATTTTGTCGGGCTTTGTTTTGGTTATTTCCATTGCCAAGACTGAACAACTTCCGGAAAGAATTGACAACTGGTCTTTTTGGAAGCGCAGGGCCGCACGGATTGTTCCGCTTTATTTATTGGCTTTATTCATCAGTTTTGCCATCAACTTTCGCTATGAACCTAGCATACCGTTAAAATGGCAAATCCAATCGTATTACCACGCCTTGTTTTTCTTGCAATCCTGGAAATACAAGATGGCGCTCGATGTCAATTATCCGTCGTGGTCTTTATCGGTGGAAGCCTTCTTTTATTTGATATTCCCTTTGGTCTATCGAATCCTTAATGAACTTAAAAACAAAAAGCTACTCATCGTTTCTGGTATCGCTTGGTTATTGAATTATTATATTTTTCTGTATTTGAAAGAAGAGAACGCGCCTACAAACTTGCTGCATTTCTTTCCAATGCTACACGTTGCCACCTTTATTACCGGTATTTGCTTTGGAATTCTTTTTGTCCGCAATTACAATTGGCTGCAAGGCCCTGCAAAGAAGTACATTTTTGGCACTGCAATTTTAGCCACTCTTGTCATTTTGTATACGGCAAGAAAGAATTTTGCTTTTCACGAAGATCAGCACAACGGCCTTTTATCTCCGTATTATTTACTGGTAATTTTTAGCCTTTCTCTAACTTCCGGAAGGCTCGGCAATTTCCTTGGCTACAAATTCATGGTCTTTTTAGGTAGCATGAGCTACGCGATGTACATCCTGCAATTTCCAGTGTATCAAATTTGTCAGAAATACTTGCCTTGGTTTCAAAACAAAAGTCCTGAATCCATTTTCTACCCTTACTTATTGGCGCTATTGCTCAGCTCAACGTTAGCTTACTTTTTCATTGAAAAGCCCGCTAGGAGCTTGTGGATGGGGAGGTTCTCCGTCTGGTCTATTTTTTCAAAAACAAATTCAACACGCTTTTAATGTCAACAAACTTCTCCATTTGCCTCTGGCATCAAGACGCCAAAGAAATGGCAACCTACTATAGTAATATCTTCAAGGACTTCAAATTACTTTCTGAAAACCCGATGGCCAGTGTTTTTGAAATAAATGGGCAACGCTTTATGTGTTTGAACAATTCCATTCCAAATATGGAATTCAACGAAAAAGTATCGTTTGTTCTTACGGTAGACTCTCAAGAAGAAATCGATCATTTCTGGAATCAATTCAGTAAAGAGGGGCAAGCCGGTCAATGCGGCTGGATCCAAGACAAATATGGCGTTTCCTGGCAAGTGGTCCCGAGCATCCTTGGTAAACTCATGACCAACCCTGAAACCGCACCTAAAGCAACTTACGCGTTTATGCAAATGAGCAAGTTTGATATCGCGAAGTTGGAGGAGGCGGTGAGGTAAACAAAAAAGCCTCACGTTTCCGTAAGGCTTTTTTTTTGCTCCCCCTGCTGGACTTGAACCAGCGACCCTCTGATTAACAGTCAGATGCTCTAACCAACTGAGCTAAGGAGGAATGTCTCAATTCGAGGATGCAAATATATGTAATTTTTAGAATTCAAAAAGTGATTTTTTAAAAAAATCGTCACTTTTTTTTCATCTTTTTTCTAAGTTATTCAAAATCATCATTATCCAAAGAAAAATCATCTAGGCTAGCACCGTATTGATGGTCTTCTTCATCCTGATCTACAAAGCCATGTGCATCATGATCTTCGCGGTTGGCAGGGCGGAGGATGTTAGTTTTTGACACATTGAGCCTGATTTCGGTTCTCGTGCTGCCGTCTTCAGCCTGAGTTGTCTTGGCAAAAGGGGTTCCGATGATTTCAACAAGTGTACCACGGGTTAAAAAATCGATGATGCGCATGTTGGATCCTTCTCGTTTCCAGATGGTGCAATTGACCCAAGTGGTTTTAGTGCGCATTTGCCCGGTCTTTTTGTCTTTCCAATTTTTATTGTGTGCAACCGGGAAGTTGATGGCAACTATGCCGCGTTCCATGGTTTTGACATGGGCATCTTTGCCGATGTTGCCAATGAGTCTGGTTTCAAATACTGTAGCCATAGGTTTAAAATAAAATTGCGCATAACGGAAAACCCGATATACGCAATTTAACAATCTTTATTTAAAAATGTTGCAGACTAGTGCTGATGACCGTGTGGGCCATGTGCGTGTCCGTGGGCCAATTCTTCTGGTTCAGCATCGCGAACTTCAAGAATAGTACCTGTAAAATGTAAATCAGTACCTGCTAAAGGGTGGTTGAAATCCATTTGTACGGTTTCATCTGTAATTTCAAGGATACGACCACGCAATTGGTTTCCTTCGCTGTCTGACATTGGCACTAAGCTTCCTACTTGGAACATTGCTGCGTCAAATTTACCGTCTTCGCTGTGGAAGATGTTTGCAGGCAACATTACAATATGTTGTGGATCTTGCTCGCCATATGCGTTGGCAGCTACAATATGAAAATCGAAATGCTCACCAGCAGTTTTACCAGCTAATTTTTCTTCAAATTCAGGAATCATTCCACCCACACCATACAAGAAGGTCAAGGCATTTTCCGGAGTTGTTTCTTCGATGTGTTCTCCGGTTGTGTGATCAGAGAGCTTGTAGGTCAAGGTTACGACCTTGTTTGTTGATATTGTCATTAGAATAATTTTAATCAAAGGTACTCTTAAATGTTGAAAAACCATGAAAAAATGCCCCTCCAATCTATTTTGCGACACTGTTGAATAGCTATATTTGGGATAATCAATAAAAATAAAATGGCAGTAAATAAAGCAATCGTATCAGCAGTTAAAAAGTCTTTGAGCAAATTCGATTTCTCCAGAATGGAAGCAATATGTACAAATGAAGCTCAAACAAGGATGTACCTTATTGAACCTTTATTAGAAATTCTTGGTTTCAGTCGTGATCCAATAGATATGTTAACAGAGATTAATGCTGGCTGGGGAAAAAAGAATAATAAAGCTGACATTGGAATTGCAATGATTAAGAATAATGATCCATTAGTTATCATTGAATGTAAAAAGTATGGCAAAAACTTAACCGACAAGGAAGCGGATCAATTAAATAATTATTTCATACAAACTAAAAGTTCCAAATTAGGTATTCTAACAAATGGAATGATTTGGAGATTTTATTGCACGAATGATACACAGCCAAGTATGGGATTATTCCCTAAACCTTTTTTAATGCTTGATTTTAATGAAATCAATGATGAGCTAATAAATTCTTTTTCTCGCTTTCACAAAAATGCATTCAAAGAAGAGTTGAAAGATATCCTTGAAGAAGCTCAAGATTTTTTCTTTTTACAAGGATTTGAAGAGGCATTGGTTAATGAATTATCTGACCCATCTGATGATTTAATAAAAGCAATTTTCAATCGCATGCTTAAGTCGGAAGGTAAAAGAATGACTGAACCAATTAAAAATAAAATTCGCGAAGCTATTAATTCAAATGCGGTACAAGCTGCGCTGCCTAAAATGATTGAACTAGAATCAAAAAATGGGGGAATTGTAATTACTACTGCTGAGGAATTAAAAATATATCATACTGTTAAAACCATCATTCTTAGCAATTTAAAGAAAATCGATCCTTCCCGAATTTCTTACAGAGACAACAAGAATAATTTCATGGTGCTTGTTGATGATAACCAAAAGAAAACCATTTGCCGAATTACTTCAAATAGAGGGAAATATTTCCTAGAGATAAATGGTTTTGATGCAAAACACGAAGTTACCGGAATTGATAGTATTGTCAACTTGACAAAAACTCTAAAAGACGTTGCAGGTCAGTTCTTAAATTGAAATAAATTCTAAAGACAATAAAAAAAGGGGGAAGTTTCTTCCCCCTTTTTTATGATTTTAGTTTTTATTAAAACTTTATTAATTGCTTTACAAAATTAGGCAAGGCGAAGGTAGAGAAGTGGATGTCTTCGTTATAATAACGAAGGCCTTTGTCTGCTACGAAGCTTGCAATGGCTGCAGTGTTGGTTACTTTTCTTGGATCTGCGGATCCTTTGATTCCGTATTGGAAAGACCACATACCGGTAGGGTAGGTAGGAACAAAGAAAAGACCTACAGGAGCGTTGTTGATGCCAAAAATAGATTGTAGGGTTTGGTTGAGTTCTGCGAATGCTTTCTCGTTGAATTTTGGAGATTCTCCTTGTGCCACTAAAATACCGTCTGCCTTGAGGGCACGATAGCAGTTTTGGTAGAAATCTACACTAAATAAACCTTCAGCAGGCCCAACTGGGTCTGAACCGTCTACAATAATGAGGTCATAAACGCCGTCTTCGGCATTTTTAGCATAAGCAATACCGTCGTCAACGATGAGTTCTAAGCGAGGGTCATCAAATGCGGCAGCAATGCTCGGCAAATGTTCTTTACAAGCTTTGATTACTTCTCCATCGATTTCAACCATGGTTACTTTTTCGATATTGCTATGACGCAATACTTCGCGCACCGTTCCGCCATCACCGCCACCAATGACAAGTACATTTTTTGCATTTGGCAATGCGAAAAGACTCGGGTGAGAAATCATTTCGTGGTAGTGGAATTCGTCCTTGATTGTGGTCATGACCATGTCGTCAAGGGCCAACATTTTACCGTATTTGGTGGATTCTAAGATGCGAACACGTTGAAATGGCGATTGCACATCAAAGAAAACATCGCCTGTAAAACGCAAAGAAAGTGCTTGGTCTTCATCTTTATCAGTGAACCAGACGTTGCGCGTGTAAAAATCAGGGTTGCGCCACTCAGCTGCTTTTTCGCGGGCAGAAGTGATGTCGAAGTCGTTGCGGGTAAGCAGATTTACTGAACCACGCTTCATTTCAATTGCAGAATAGGATTTCGCACCAAAACACTCTTTTAAGTGATCAAAGGCGATCCAGGCGTTCATGTCACCACAGGTAAATACATCTACAGCAGCATAACCGTATTCTGGCCAGGTATGAATAGCAAGGTGACTTTCTTGGATGACAACTACACCAGAAACTCCGTAAGGAGAAAAATGGTGAAAGGTCGAATTGATCACGGTAGCTTCGGCCTTTCGGGCTGCTCCGACCATATCGCGTTCGATAGCCGCCACATCATTCATGACATGCGGATCACAATTCATAAACTCCACCAAAATGTGGTTTCCAAGTGCAGTATTACTCATTTCTTTCAAAAAAAATTAAAAATTGACCGCAAAGTTACGGATTTTATAAGGGATTCAAAGTGTTACTAATGTTAATTTTCAGTCTGATAAAAAACGAAGTTTATCTAACGTGACTTTTATACGGGCCTGACCAAAGATGACGATCAGTTGCTTGCCCTTCATTTCTTCCACAATTCCGATCCGATTGGTCTGAATCAGTTGTACTTTGCAACCTTCGTGTATCTTCTCTTGCTCGAATTTTTCAGCGCGCTGCACTTCCTTTTTTGTAGGTTTTTGGGTAGGAGAGGGCGGAGGCGTTTTTTTCTTGATGGTTTGTTTCGATTTTTCGAGCCTTAAAAACTGCGTAAGCTCCTGAAATAATGCCGTATTGACATCTTTTTTGCGAGATGTAGCATTGAATCTTTCAATAAAGGCTAGCATTTTTTTACCTGCTTGCAACTGACGCTGGCTCGTTTCTTGCACCATAGAAAGCTGACTTTGTTTGTGCTGCAGCTTCTGAATTTCTTCTTCGTGGCTTTGAGTCGATTTTTCGGCGGCCTTGGCAGCTGCTTCAAGTCGTTTATTTTGAGCAAGTAAGCTATTTCTTTCTTTTTGCAAGCTACCGAGCAACTTGTCTAACCTCACTTTTTGCTGATCAAGGCGTTGTTTGGCATCGGCTATTAGCGCTTTTGAAATGCCATTGAGTTGAGCCACTTCAAAAGTAAAGGAGCTACCAGGTTGTCCACTCGAAAACTGATAAAGCGGGGAGAGGTCTTTTTCGTTAAAAAGCATACAACCATTAAAAGCTTGTGGCAATTCGTCGGCCTTGAGCTTGATATTCGAATAATGCGTGGTAATGACCGCAAAAGACTTGATTGCATACATTTGTTCAAAAAACACTTCTGCCAATGCGGCGCCTAACTCTGGATCTGAACCGGTTCCAAATTCGTCGAGCAGCAATAAAGTTTGCGCATTAGAACGGCTCAAAAAGTACTTCATGCGTTGCAAACGGTAAGAGTATGTACTTAACTCATTTTCAATAGATTGATTATCTCCAATATCAGAATAAATTTGCTTGAAAAAGCACATCTGGCTATCGGGTGCTACGGGTACTAATAAGCCCGACTGCAACATCAATTGCAAGAGCCCAATGGTTTTAAGCGTGATGCTCTTTCCTCCGGCATTTGGCCCTGAAATCACTAACATTCTAGATTTCTGCTCCAGCTTGATTTGCTGCGCAAAAGTGGGTTTGCCACTTTGTTGATTATTGCGGCGCAAAAGTGGGTGATAGGCCTGCTTGAGTTCAAAACCTGGGTGCTGTCCAATTGCTGGTAAAACCGCCTCCATTTCTAGAGCCAGCTTACATTTTGCATTTAAAAAATCGAGTCGTGTGAGCAAGATTTGATACGCCGAAATCAGGGGCTTGTATTGCACCATTAGTGCAGTTAAAGCTTGTAAAATCCGGTGAATTTCTTTGCGTTCGTCGTCAAATAAAAATTCGAGTTCGTTGTTGAGCGGCACATTCACCAAAGGCTCTATAAAGGTAAGGCTGCCCGTTTTGCTAGACCCATGAATATTTCCAGGTACTTTGCGCTTAAAAGTAGAAAGCACTGTAAGCACACGGCGTTCATTGACAAAGGTTTCTAGCGTTTCGGCCAAAACTTTATCCTTGTTATAACGCCTGAGTTCTTTATCGAAATTCTTATTGATTTGATTGCGCAAAACCCTGATGCGTGCTCTAATTTCAGCTAATTCTGAAGAAGCATCGTCTTTGATTTGGCCATTGCGGTCAAATACGGTGTCGATTTCATCTATAATTTCTTTGGTGAAATAAACATCTTCTGTGAGCTGCTTGAGTAAAGGATATTGAAAAAGTGCGTTTTCGAAAAACAACACCAACGCATTGACCAATTCTGAAGCCTGATAAATTCTTCTGAATCCTTCTAAAGAAATTACCGAACGCTGTATACCCAACAGTTTGATTTCTTGTTCGAGTTCTTCAAAATCTAGTAACGGAAATTTTTCACCATGCACACGAACCTGACGCAATTCATCTAGGCGCTTGAGTTCTTGCCTTAAAACTTGAAACTGATTGCGCGGCTGTAAATTTTTTACCTGCTGTAAGGCACTGGGGCCAATGCAGAATTTTTCAAGCCAACTTTTAATAGCTTCAAACTCGAGGTCGTGGAGGGTTTGTTGATCCGTACTAAACACAGTGCAAAGATATACAACCCTATAAATCTATAATTGTTCATTTGTTATATAATTAATATTATGTTAAATAGGATGTTTATTGCTGAATCTTCTATACTTTTATCATCTATAAAAAAGAGAACATGGCCATCTATTCATTTAACGGTTTTATCCCAGTTATCAAACCATCTAGCTTTGTGCATCCACAAGCCAACGTTACGGGCAACGTAATTATCGGTGCAAATGTGTACATCGGACCAGGCGCAGTTTTACGCGGTGACTGGGGCCAAATCATCATTGAGGACGGTTGCAATATCCAAGAAAATTGTGTGGTACACATGTTTCCAGGTACCACCACCATTTTGAAAACCGGCGCTCACGTTGGCCATGGCGCTATCATTCATGGCGGTATTTTAGAAGAGAATTGCTTAATTGGGATGAACGCGGTAATTATGGATGATGTAGTGATTGGCGCAGGCTCAATTATTGGTGCGCTCAGTTTTGTTCCTGCACAAACCCAAATTCCTGCTAGAAGCTTAGTTGTTGGGAATCCGGCTAAAATCATCAAAGAAGTTTCTGATGAAATGTTGGCCTGGAAAACAGAAGGAACCAAGCTTTATCAAGGCTTACCGAAGGAATGTCAAGAAACACTTCAGCCCTGCGAAGCCCTCACAGAAATCGAGCCCAACCGCCCTACTCAGCCGACTTCTTATTTCAAGTGGCAAGAAAAGTAATAAACATATTAACAATTTGTCAAGATCATTAGGTCAAAGGCAATGAATGTATTACCTTTGTCTCCCGTAGTTACAAACGTTATATGTCCAATTCAACCAAGTATGTTTTTGTAACCGGGGGGGTCACTTCTTCTCTAGGTAAAGGCATCATTTCTGCCTCATTAGCAAAACTTTTACAAGCACGTGGTTACACCACCACTATTCAGAAACTAGATCCTTATATCAATATCGATCCAGGAACGCTTAACCCTTATGAACACGGCGAGTGTTTTGTTACCGACGACGGTGCCGAAACCGATCTCGACCTTGGTCATTACGAGCGTTTCTTAAATGTCCCGACCTCACAAGCCAATAACGTGACCACCGGGCGCATTTATCAATCGGTAATCGAAAAAGAACGCCGCGGCGATTATTTAGGGAAAACCGTTCAAGTTATCCCTCATATCACTGACGAAATCAAGGACCGCATTCAGGCAGTTGCCAAAAATGGTACTTTTGATATCGTGATCACCGAAATTGGAGGTACCGTCGGAGACATCGAGTCATTACCCTATGTAGAGGCCGTACGCCAAATGCTCTGGGAATACGAAAACGATTGCATCGTTGTTCACCTCACGCTTGTCCCCTATTTGTCTGCTGCTGGTGAATTGAAAACCAAGCCTACTCAACATTCCGTCAAGCAATTACTTGAGCTCGGCGTACAGCCAGATGTTTTGTGTTGCCGCACAGAACACGAACTCGACCTAGGCTTGCGCAAGAAAATTGCCAAATTCTGTAATGTTTCTGTCAATGCCGTGATCGAAGCACGCGATGCCGCATCTATTTACGATGTGCCACTTTTAATGCAAACAGAAGAATTAGACACCGTTGTACTTGACAAACTAGGGCTTTCTAAAAAACAAGCCCCTAAACTAGACAACTGGAAAGCTTTCTTAGATCGCCTCAAAAATCCGAAACACACCGTTAAAATCGGTTTAGTCGGAAAATATGTAGAGCTCAAAGACGCCTATAAATCGATTTCTGAAGCTTTTATTCATGCGGGTGTTTCAAACGAAACCAAAGTGGAACTCGACTGGATCCATTCTGAATCGCTCGACACCGAAAACGTTGCAGAACAACTCCAGCACCTAGATGCCATTTTAGTTGCACCAGGTTTCGGATCGCGCGGTATTGACGGTAAAATTGCTGCCGTGCAATATGCCCGCGAAAACAAGGTGCCTTTTTTAGGCATCTGTCTAGGGATGCAAATTGCGGTCATCGAATTTGCACGCAATGTACTCGGGCTATCCGATGCCCATTCTACAGAAATGTCAGAGCAAACTACCGCACCGGTCATTTCCATGATGGAAGAGCAAAAACTCATTTCCAATATGGGAGGTACCATGCGTTTGGGCGCCTACAAATGCGAGCTTAAACCAAATTCTAATACCGCTAAGGCTTATCAAACCATCAATATTTCTGAGCGCCACCGCCACCGTTACGAATTCAACAGTGACTATTTAAGCGCTTATGAAGAAAAAGGCATGATCTCCACGGGAAAAAACCCTGAAACCGGTTTAGTAGAAATTGTTGAAATCCCTACTCATCCTTGGTTTGTTGGGGTTCAATTTCACCCAGAATATAAAAGTACGGTAGATGCTCCTCACCCACTATTTGTTGCTTTTGTAAAAGCAGCGCTCAACTCTCAAAAAAAATAACCCATGGATCGCAATTCAACAATTGGCCTTGTGCTCATCGGCTTAATCATTACTGTTTTCTCAGTCATGAACCAGCCTTCTGACGCTGATATCAAGGCAGCTCAAAAAAAGGAAGCTACTGAACAAAAGTCAACAGCTGCCAAAGCGAAAACTAAAAATGAAACCGCTGTTGCACCTGTACCTTCTGCAACAAGTGCTCAAGTGGCAAAAAAAGGAACTCCAACTATTATTGAAAATGAGCAATTGCGTTTAGAACTTAATTCTAAAGGAGGAATAGTTGCAGCCGCTTATCTTAAAAACTATAAATCTTACAAAGATTTTGCCGCCAAGAAAGACGCTGCGCTTTGCTTATTCAAAGATGGCGATGCCTACAACCAACTTGTGATCGGCACCAAAAATGGCAAACTCTTTACAAGAAACTATTTGTTCGATTTAGTAAAAAGCACCTCAAATAGTGCGGTTTACGAAGCAAAATTTGCGCAAGGAACCATTCGCCAAACCTACCAACTCAATAAAGGATATGACCTCAATTACAGCATCGAAGTACTTGATAACAAAGGTTTTATCCTAGAAAATACCATCCTTAACTGGGAGGCTGACCTCAGAAGAACCGAGCGTTTGTTCAGTGAGCAGCGCCGCGTTTCTACAATTTGTTTTGAACAAACAGAAAATGGCCTAGACTATCTTACAGAAACAGGTAGTGAAGCACAAGCAGCCGAAGAAGACATCAAATGGGTTGCTTTCAAGCAAAGTTATTTCTCTTCAATCCTCAGACCTGAAAAAGCATTTTCAGCAAAAGGAACCAAGTTTTACATCCAAAACTTCAAGGACGGCCATCCGCAAGCCTGGACACACCTCAAAGGTTACAGCGCCAACATGGCACTCAATTTCCAAAACAACAAAGCCAACTTCAACTGGTATTTTGGCCCGAATGACTACGACGTACTCAAAAGCTATGACAGCGGCTACGACGACATCTTGAATTTTGGTTGGGGCTTGTTCCGTTGGATCAACCTCTATGCAGTTCAACCTATCTTTAAATTATTGGTCAACAACGGCATTGCTATTGGTTGGGCCATCCTGATTCTCACCCTTGTGATCAAAACAATCTTGATGCCGGTTCAATGGAAGATGTTTGTTTCTTCTGTTAAAATGCGCATTTTGAAGCCTGAAATTGACACCCTCAATGCCAAATACCCTAAGCAAGAGGATGCCATGAAAAAGCAAATGGAAATGATGGCACTCTATAGAGAGTCTGGCGCCAGCCCATTGGCAGGTTGCTTACCGATGCTTATTCAGATGCCGATTTTACTCGCGGTTTTCCGTTTCTTCCCTGCAGCTTTCGAATTGCGTCAAAAAGGATTCTTATGGGCAGAAGATCTTAGTTCATTTGACTCTATCCTCGATTTTGGTTTCCACATTCCACTCTACGGTGATCACATTTCGTTATTCACCCTTTTAATGGCCGGCACTACCCTAGCCTATACCTATATGAATAGCGGAAACATGCAAACCCCTCAACAGCCTGGTATGCCAGACATGCGCATCATCATGTACATCTTCCCTTTCATGATGATTTTCTTCTTTAATAATTACTCTGCTGGTCTGAGCTACTACTACTTCATCTCTACCCTACTTTCTATTGTCATGATGGTTGCCATCAAACAATTCTTTGTGGACGAAGAGAAACTCAAAGTAAAAATGGCCGAACGCAAAGCCAACAGTGCTGCAAATCCGAAAGCTAAGAAAAAATCAAAATTTCAAGAGCGCCTAGAGGAAATGCAACGCCAACAACAAGAAATGCTTAAAAACCGCAAAAAATAAACCCATGAAATTTTTTATCGACACTGCAAATCTGCAAGAAATTAAAGAAGCCCACGATATGGGTATTTTGGATGGTGTAACTACCAACCCCTCTTTAATGGCCAAAGAAGGAATCACTGGTCAGGCTAACATTTTGCAACATTATGTTAACATTTGCAACATCGTAGATGGCCCTGTTAGTGCTGAAGTTATTGCCACAGATTTTGAAGGCATGGTCAATGAAGGAGAAGTTTTAGCGGCTTTACATAAAAATATTGTTGTTAAAATTCCAATGATTGCAGAAGGATTAAAAGCGATTAAATATTTTTCTCAAAAAGGGATTCGTACCAATTGCACACTTATTTTCTCTCCTGGACAAGCCTTGGTTGCAGCCAAAGCCGGAGCTACCTATATTTCTCCGTTTTTAGGCCGTCTTGATGACGTCTCTACAGATGGTTTGCAACTCATCGAGCAAATCCGTGTGATCTACGATAACTATGCATTTGACACCCAAATTTTAGCTGCCTCTGTGCGTCATCCAATGCACATCATCAATTGTGCTACTATTGGTGCAGACGTCATGACGGGTCCGTTATCAGCTATCAAAGCGTTGGTGAAACACCCACTTACTGACATTGGTCTTCAGCAATTTTTAGCGGATCACGCCAAAGGAAACCAGTAGTTAATGCTTCCTAAAGAAGTACGCAAAGCTTGGAACGAAGCATTTTGGTCAGGCTTCAAAGACTCCATGCGTGGAAAAATGTCTAGCAATGGCCGCAGGGTCAATTGGGCAAGTTATCCGACGCAAGTCAAGAATACCTATCTAAGAATGATTTGCGAAGGGCAACACGTTTCTTTATGTTTTGATATTCAATTCAAAGATGCGGGTATTCAAGCTATAATCTGGGAGCAACTCACTGAATTAAAGGTAGTTTTGGAAAACGAAATGCCCAGCACAACCCATTGGGAAGAACATTTCGTCAATAAAGAAGGTCTTACTATTGGTCGCATTTCTTGGCAACAAGAAGGTCTGAATTACTATCAAAAAGAAGACTGGCCAGCTATTTATTCGTTTTTTCAGCAACATTTACTCGCCTTCGACGTCTTCTATCAAGAATTCAATGAAATTTTGATCACCTTGGTCAATTAACCAAATGCTTATCTTTACGCTATGATGATTCGTTTCCTTAGTTGTTTAATTTTATTTCAGTGCGCCGTATGTACTGCACAAACCGAATTACTCAACACCAACTTCACCAATGGTATTCCGACCAACTACTCACAGTTGAACCTTGACAACCAAGCTCCTGCTGTTGGTTTAGAACCTTTTGCTGCAGGTTGGATCACTACACTAGACCCTGAAAATATTCAAGATACCGTAGCGGCAGCAACTTCTTATTTTACTACCGCTGACACCGCCAATCGTTGGCTCATTACTCCTGCACTATCGCTTGGTTCTTACGGGAATTACTTGAGTTGGGAAGCGAAATCTCATGACCCATCTTTCCCCGACGACTACTTGGTTTTGGTATCCACTACCACCAATGACCCCGCGGCGTTTACCGATACCATTGGAAATGTAAACGGAGAAAACTTCGAATGGACTTGCAGAACAGTTAACCTTAGCAATCACGGTTATAACGATTCTACCATTTATATCGCTTTTGTATTGCGCTCTTTCGATAAATACATTTTGTATCTTGACGACATCAAAGTCCTCAAAGACGATCCAGTAGCCGTAGAAAATCACGTGCTTTCAAATCTAGAGGTCTACCCAAACCCTACTGCTCAATGGCTTACTATAAAAAGTAAAGAAGCTATTCAAAGCGTTACAGTATTAGATCTTTCTGGCAAAATCATCCTTGAATCAAATAGCCCAGTGCTCGATTTGCAAAATTTAATTTCCGGAACCTACATTCTCGAGCTCGTTTCAAACGGGAATATTTCTAGAAAAAAGATCCAAAAAATCTAATGCAGCAACTCCTGCAAAACATTGAACAAGCCGTAAAATCCTTGTTTGAGCAACAAGAAGGAAGCCACGATTGGCAACACATCGATAGGGTCAGACGCACCGCACTTTTGCTCCAAAAACAAGAAGGTGGTGACGCAATTATAATTGAACTAGCAGCACTTCTCCACGATATTTCAGATCATAAATACAACGGAGGCGATTTCGAAGCCGGGCCTCAAGTTGCCCGCGCTATCTTAGCACAACATCAGTGCCCAGCGCCTATCATTGAACAAGTTTGCAACGTTGTAGCTATTGTGAGTTTCAAAGGTGCCTTAGTGGCAGACCAGCAAACCAGTCTTGAGGGCAAAATTGTGCGCGATGCAGATCGCCTTGATGCCATTGGCGCTATAGGCATTGCTCGGGCTTTTGCCTATGGAGGTTCAAAAAATAGAGCCTTATATATTCCGGAAGTGGCGCCTACCCTTCACCAAAGCAAAGAAGCTTATTTTCAGGATCAGGGCCACACGCTCAATCATTTTTATGAAAAGCTCCTGCTTTTAAAAGATCGGATGGAAACCAAGACCGCTCGTCAAATAGCCGAACAACGACACCAATATATGCTCGATTTTATTGAGCAGTTTAAAGCTGAGTGGGCTTAAACGCCGGATATTTTTTAAAGAATGCTTGCTTCTTCTCTTGAACTGCAGCGCTGTGCTGTTTTGCCGCCGCACTTTCAGGGAATAAAATTCGATGGTGCGCCGCCGCCTCAATACGCTCCCATTCGGCAATTATATTTTTTGTTTGTGCATTTGCTGCCGTTTCCAAAAAGTGAGCCCAGACCTGCTCAATAGCATTCGAATTTGGATGCACCCCATCTGCCTTGAAAAAACTGTAGTCTCGCCAAACATCTATGAGCAATTCATAGGATGGAAAGTAAGCGCAGTTCTTTTGCTCCAGTAAACTTTCTAGCGCCAAATGCAGCCTAGCTTTGCTGCGGTTATTTTCCAATAAACCTTCTTTGGAATGCCTTACAGGGCTAATCGTAAACACGATTTCAAGTTGTGGATTCAGTGCTTGCAGCGTCAAAATCAAGTGATTCCACGACTCAACAATATCTCCAATATCAGATAGTTCTTTCGTGAAATGAGCTGCCGCTTGTTTGTGGCAATTGGCAACTACTTTTTGTGTGCGCTTGAGTTTGTAGGCCCAAGCGGTGCCAAAAGTGACAAAAAGATGACTGCTCTTTTGAAGATACTGCAAAATGTCTTCTCGTAATTGCTTCAATTGGATTGTTAAATCGGCTTCAGACATGGCGTAAACTGTACTTGAAGCAAGCCAAGATAACCAAACATCTTCGCGTTGAAAAATGGCCAAATCGTCGCTTTCATCTAGAACCCAGCTCAAGAGTTCAGCCAAGGCCAACGGATGAAAAATGGTGCCGCCAGGATTTACGAATACATCGAAGCCATTGTTTTGCGCCTTACTACCGATTTGCTCAGAGAAGCAACTCCCGATAAAAAGCAATGGATTTTCATGGGAAATCTGATGTTGAAAAGAAATAATGGGGGCACTTAGCATCAATTGCGCATTAAATTATCGGCATGCGCCAAAGCGGCTTTGGTCACTTCTTCCCCACTCATGAGTCTGGCAATTTCCAGGCGGCGCGCACTCGCATCAAGTGTTTCCACAGAGGTTTGCATGCGATCCGTATTTACGGCCTTAGAAACCTTGAAATGATGGCTGGCTTTTGCGGCCACTTGCGGAAGGTGCGTGATGGCAATACATTGGCCATTTGCAGACATCTCCTGAAGTAGGCTCGCCATTTTCAAGGCCACCTCTCCAGATACTCCGGTATCAATTTCATCAAAAATAATGGTTGGCAAGGCTTTTTTCTCTGAAACCATTTTCTGTAGTGCCAACATGAGGCGCGATAATTCGCCGCCACTGGCCGCTTTTTCAACTGCAACTGGTTGATGCCCAAGATTTGCAGAGAAAAGCAATTGTATTTGCGTAAATCCAGTATGATTGAGTACCTCACTTTGTTCCAGATCGAAAGAAAGCGTGGTATGTGGCAATTTGAGTCCGTCGAGAATTTGTTGCAGCGTCTTACTCACCAGCGGGGCACCTTTCTGACGACGCTGATGTAAGTCAATGGCCTGCTGCTCTAATTGCCGCTTTTGCTTGAGTAATTCTGATTGAAGCCTTTCTATTTCTTCAGATAAATTACTGACTGAACCTACTTTGTCTTGAAGTTGTTCGAAAACTGTTCTTAATTCAGCAATATTCCCAACTCTGTGTTTAATGATGCTGGCATTGATTTGATCTTGCCAGTGCATTAATTTTTGTTGTTGCTCCTGATCTACTGCACCAAGAGAAAAAGAATCGGCTTCACGGGCAATTTCTTTGATTTCAATGAGCATGCTCTGCAAGCGCTCATAATACAATTGCAAAGCGCTATCTAGAAGACGCGGCTTTTCTAACTCTTGCTTGAATCGATAGAGCTGGTCGTAAACTCCATTTTCTTGCAATAGTGCCGACAAACCTGCGTAAGCCGATTGTAGTTGCTCGGCATTCTCAAAGCGGTCTATTTCTTGTTCTAGAGTGTCGAGTGCAGGATCTTGAAGCCGAAGCGCTTCTAGCTCATTGAGCATGAATGCATTGAAATCTTGCTGTTGTTGCAAGCTTGCCCACTGATCTTCTTTTGCTTTTAGTACTTGCTGGTCAACTTGATAAACTTTAAAGGCACGTTCAAATTCTTGTTGTGCACCTTCTAGTCCAAGCAAGGTATCGAGCAGTGACAATTGATATGATTTTGACTTGAGCTCAAGGGTGTTGTATTGCGAGTGCACTTGAATGAGTTGTGCACTGAGTGCTTTAAGCACATGCAATTGAACGGGTGTGTCGTTGATAAATGCCCTAGATTTCCCTTCTTGCAAGATTTCTCTACGGATGAGGGTTTGTTCTTCAAAATCGAGTTCGTGCTCGCTAAAGAAGGTTTGAAGATGTGCCGGAATCTGAAATTGAGCTTCGACAATTGCTTTCTTAGCACCCGGAGCAATAATCTTGAGGTCTGCACGCTCCCCTAAAATGAGATGAGTGGCGGCCAAAATAATGGATTTACCAGAACCAGTTTCTCCGGTAAAGACGCTAAAGCCTCGATCAAATCTGAGTTGTACTTCGTCAATTAGTGCGAAGTGCTCGATGCGCAAAGAGAGCAACATTAGTCTAGAATTGAGTTGTAACGAGTAGCGTTGGCTGGGTCAAGCTTCTTGAGTAAGTTGACCAAATCTTGTTTTTCTTTCAGTTCAGAATCCGAAAAGATATTTTTGAGTTCAGTGGTTTTTCCAAATAAATAACTCACCACATTGACCGTATTTGGGCGCGTTGCCATAATTGGACTCAATAAATTGAGCGCGGCCACAATTGCTTTTTTACCTTCTGCCTTGCGATCATAGAGTTGGTCTAGACCTTGGCGGTGATACATATAAAGACAAGTTCTGTAGGGCTCAAAAACAGGTTGAAGCATGTTGTCTGCCAAATAAAAGCGATTGCGCTTACTACTTTCTGAAGATTTCCATCCCGGCGCGCCTCCGGTCTGAGCGAGGGTCACGATTTGCTGTGCTTCTTGAAAATAAGGGGTGCCTCCTTTTAAAGAAAAAGAGTCGTAATCCATGCCTATAATGAAATAGGCATAAAATGCCAAAATGGAAGTGAGGTTATCGCGGTATTGATTGGGCACATAGTTAAGAACAGCCCCGCGCGAAAAACTTGCTTGGAAATTTTCGTCTTGAAAATTAAAAATAGTCGAGTTGTAGTTGCTATTGAAAGCAGGGCGCACACTAGAAACCTGAATATCACCTTTGTAGGCACCGGTAGCCGGAATTTCTCGGATTTGAATTTGTATGCTGCAATTGATGCGTTCTTCGGTTTTGAATTTGTCTTTGGTCCAGGCAGTATTATTCATGATTTCAGAGATACTCTGCTTCATTTGATTAATGATATCTTGCTCCGTTGAGCTGACCTCTACTTTGTTGTCGACGACAACACTGACCTGGCAATTTAATTCTTGGGCAAGAACAAACGGGGCAAGGCCAATAAAAAACAAAACCAAAAGACTATTTTTCATGGTGCTTTTCTTCGATAATTTCAAATATGGCTTGAGCCGCAGCAAACTTTGACATAAGAGGCAAAGCGTGGTGCTGGCCTTTAGCTCCGAATATAGTAATAATATTAGTTGGCGCACCAAAACCACTGAGCCCTTCTTGTGGTGAATTGAGCACAATGAAGTCTAGGTTTTTGGCTTGCAGTTTAACTAACGCATTTTCTTCTTGATTATTGGTTTCAAGTGCAAAACCCACTACTTTTTGCTGACTTCTGTGCGCTGAAGCCCAGGCCAATACATCTGGATTTTTGCTTAACTCAAGCTGAAGTGTTTGCTCTGTTTTCTTGATTTTCTGAGTCGAGACCTGAGCCACTTTATAATCGGCGACCGCCGCCGTAAAAATACCGAGGTCAGCATTAGACCAATGCTGCTGAACCGCAACTAACATTTCATCGGCACTATTGATGTCGATACGTGTAAGATTGGGATGTTGCAAATGCAATTGAGTGGGCCCAGTAATGAGCAAAACTTCGGCGCCTCTTAATAGTGCTGCTTCTGCAAGGGCAAAACCCATGGTGCCGGTAGAATGATTCGAGATATAGCGAACCGGATCGATGGCCTCTTGGGTAGGCCCAGCTGTAATTAACACTTTTTCTTTGGGTGTTTTGCTTTCAATTGCCTGAGCGGCAAAAAAGGCCGCTAAATAAGTAGCAATGTTTTCGGGCTCCTCCATTCTACCCTGCCCTTCTAGACCGCTAGCCAATGCTCCAAAAGTAGCCGGAATAACCCGAACTTTATCTGCGTCTAGTGTAGCGAGGTTTCTTTTGAAACTCGGGTGCTGATACATATCGAGGTCCATTGCAGGGGCCACTATACATGGGCATTTCAAAGAAAGATAGGTAGCTAAAAGTAAGTTGTCGCAGGCGCCATTAGCCATTTTAGAAATGGTATTGGCTGTGGCGGGCGCAATAAGCATAACATCAGCCCATAGGGCGAGTTCAACGTGGTTATTCCAGACACCCGTTTCTTTATTCCAAAACTCAATGTAAACTTCGTTCTGAGATAAAGTAGAAAGAACTAAAGGACTAATAAAGGAACTTGCTGAAGGCGTGAGTACACAACGAACTTCTGCTCCACTCTTTTTGAGCAAGCGAACAAGGGAGGCTGTTTTGTAGGCGGCAATACCTCCTGTAATACCAAGAAGGATGCGCTTACCAAACATTTTTATTGCAAAGCTTCTGGTTTGCGGAGATAGATTTTTTCTTCGAGCAATTCTTCCATTGCAATAGCAGTTGGCTTAGGCATTTTCTCGTAATGCTTAGAGATTTCAATTTGCTCGCGGTTTTCAAAAATTTCTTCGAGGTTATCAGTATGAGTTGCAAATTCTTGCAATTTCTGAGTTAACTCTTCTTTGAGTTCAGTAGAAATTTGGTTCGCTCTTTTGGAAATTGCTACCAAAGATTCGTAGATGTTACCTGTTTTTTCTTCTACTAAGATGGTGTCACGGGTAACGGTGGTACGTTCTGCTGTTGTGTTTTTGAAACTCATGTGTGTATTTTTTAATTATTTCTCTAGCGCAGCGACGTAGCCTTCAAGTTCTTTGATGTACTGCGAAGTGGCATAGCGAATGGCAAAGTTACGGAATCTTTCAATAGTTTGTGAGGCCCGCTCACTTTTTTTGCTTTCAATACTGTTGATTGTCATGAAATAGGAGTTTTTCACGACCATATAATGTACTTCTTCTAAGAAGCGAGAGCGAGAATAATGCTCCATAAAAATTTCTCCTGCTGCCACTGCTGCTTTGTAATTTTCAGTGCGATCATAGAGTGCAACTCCTTCATATTCTTTGAGTTCTAGCTTGTAACGCAATTGATCAATGATGAGATTACAAGAATCAATCAAGTAAGAACCAGGATAGCGATCCACAAATTGCTGCACATTGCTTATCGCCACTTCTGTTTCGGTTTGGTCAAGGCTGTATTCAGGAGAATTTTTCACCGAACACATCGCAATCATGAACATAACTTCTTCAGATTTATCGCTGTATGGAAAGCGCTGCATATAAGAACTATAATAGTATTGAGCCATATAGTAATCTTCTAATGCAAAGTAAGAAGTAGCCATGCGGTAATAGGCTACCTCACCCTCTCCCGATTTTGGGGCGTGCTGATATATTTGTTCGTAAAGGACTATTGCTTTGTCGTAGTCTTTTTTGTCGTAGAGGGCGTTTGCGGTAACAAATTTTTGGCTGTAGTCGGAGCCTTTCAGAATTTTAGCGTAATCTGAACAGGCACTAAGAGTGGCACCAATGAGCACTATTAAAAGGAGTTGTTTCATGTTACTTGACTCTTAAACTTCTGCCTACTTGAAGTACTGAAGTGGGTTTGATGCCATTAAGTTGGCAAATGTGTGATACAGTGGTTGAATTTCTGGCTGCAATTTCAGTGAGGGTATCCCCTGGCCTGACTTTGTAATATCTAACTTGAGGCGTACGCACCACAACGGGTTGTTGAATGACTTCTGTTGGATGCTCTTCGTAATAATCGGTTGGTTTGGCACCAGGTCTGAATAATCCTCTATGGACAAATAGGTTTTCGTTTTTAATTTCCTTTTTATCGAAGTTGATGACTTCTTCTGGGTTCATTGGCACGTCGTAAAAACGCACCTCAAAATGTAGATGCGAACCATAAGAATGGCCTGTGTTTCCACCTAAACCAATGGGCTCACCAGCCACAATATCTTGGTCGGGATACACCAAAAATTTACTAAGGTGCGCATAGAGTGTTTCCAAGCCATTTGGGTGTCTGATGATGACCAAATTCCCAAATCCACCATCGTTGTATTTGGCGTAGCGCACTTTGCCAGACCATGCGGCATAAACTGTATCTCCGGTTTCCAAATCGATATCAATTCCGTTATGACTTCTTCCATTACGAGGACCGTAGCGAGAAGTAACAATTCCGGGGGCCGGCATATTGAAATTTTGATCAGATTCGTCGTTGACACAAAGCCAAATGGTGTCTTTGAGCTTAGACATGTCGTTTCTACTGGTGAAGCAAACGTCGTTGCTCCAAGGATGCTTGAAACTAGGATCTTGAGCCAACATTTGTTGATGAATTCTTGGATTCATGATGCCGTCAAAGGTGGAAACTTGCAAAAAAGACCAGGTCTTGTTGCTGTAAAGCACCACCTTCCCGACTTCCGTTTCAATGGTGTCTAGAGCACGCTGGGCCTGACCTTGAAAGAAAGCAAAAAAGCTAAATAAGAAGACGACGATTAATTTCTGCAAAACCAAAATTTCAGTGCAAAGTTAGAGATTTCTTATGAAATGGACCTGACTCCGAGGATATCTAACAAGAAGAAAACGGGTTCATTAGGTCCGATAACGTTTCCGTACCCCTTTTTACCGTATGCTTGCTGCGGACTTAACACAATGTAATAACGCTCCCCTTTTTGTGCATTTTTAAGAATTTTTCTTAGTCCTGGAACCGCAGTTCTTTGCCCAGGTACATAACGCAATGGGAATTTGCGCGCATTGATTGCATTTGCCCTGCTTGGCGTAGAGGCAACAAACTGATACGCCACTTCTTTTTCTGAACCAGCAGCAAGTTCGATGGGCTCTCCTTTTGCCAAACGCCAACTTTTAATGCCGTCTGTATTGATACTTGGCTGTACTCTTGAAAGTACTTTTACAAATAACCAGTTTGGTGTATTGGGTGCAATAATATTTTTAATACCTTTTTCACCGTAAGCCAAGGAGGCTGGTATTTCTATTTTGGCAAAATCGCCTACGCGCAATTCATTAAAAGCAAGATCCCAACCTGGTGTTTGCATACTGTAGCCCACCACAAAAGGAATGAAAGGCAATTTAATGCGGTTGTTTCCGTCGATAATTCTGCCATCGGGCAAAGCCAAACGGTATTCAATGAGCGCCATTTCACCAGACTGAAACTTAGGCCCCTTGCCTTTTTCTATCCATTTGAGCACGATGCCGTTCGGTAATTTTTTAGTCAGTTCAACCTTGCCTTTTTCAAAATCAATGAGATTTTGTTTAGAACCACTTGCACTGGTATCAAAACCCAGTTGTTGGGTATTGGCTTTACTGATTTTTGGATGGTCCTTTTGTTGCTTTGGAGCGTCTTTACATGCGCCTAACAACAATAAACTCAAGGCTCCGACTACTATTTTTTTCATTGTAATTCAATTAGTTTGAGGTCGATGTACAGGATGCTTTGGGGTGGAATAGTGTTTCGATCGCCCAAAAGACCATGACCTAAATAACTCGGGAGTAATAATTTGGCAGCATCTCCTTTACGCATAAGCAGTAAAGCTTCATGGATGCCGGTTTCTTTTTCGGAATGTGCAATACTGATCCACTCAATTTCGTCAGGAGGAGTTTGGTAACAGATTTTTTGATCGAGGGTCTTGACTATTACTTGAATAGCTGCTTTTTGACCTTCTTTAGCCAAAGGTTCTTTAGGGCTCGATTTCTGATAAATCATGTAACGCAAACCTGAAGGGGTTTCTTGCATTTTTAATTCGCGGTAATGCGCTAAAAAAGTATTGATCTTGAGTTCTTCTCTGATGCTGAGTTCTTGATTGAAATCTACAGAATGAGCTGCACTCCATTCTTTGGTCTGGGTCTCCTTAGGAATCGGTCTTCGACAAGAAGCCAAAAGGATACTGAAAACAAAGAAGTATAGACCAATATTGAATTTCATAAGGCTATAATTCTGAAATTTTTTCAAGTAGGTAGTTTTTTGCAGCATCGAGTGAGCCAGAATAAAAACCACCCGCAGCATATTGATGCCCTCCACCTGAAAAATAAGCTTGTGCAAACGCATTGACATAGCGACCGCCCTTTGACCTAAACGACATCTTGACGCCATCTTCTGTTTCCATCAAGAAAATCCCTACTTGCATACCATCAATAGATAAAATCACATTGACCAAGCCTTCGGTGTCCCCTTTTTGATAATCAAAACGCAGCAGGTCTTCTTTAGACAAGGCAATAAAACCAATCTTGAGTGCTGTTAAGAGCTGAAGTCTTTCTGCGATGGCAAAACCACGCAATTGCAAACGGCCAACTGTGTTGACGTCATAGACCGCTTCGTGAATTTGAAAGGGTTCTAAACCAACTTCAAATAGATGGGCCACAATTTGGTGCGTTTTGGCATTGACCGATGGAAAGCGAAAAGAACCGGTGTCAGTCATGAGGCCCAAGTAGATTCCTTCGGCCATAGGAAGATTGAGCTGATCCAAAAGATCCATTTCTTCCAAACTTTCATAGATGACTTGGGTGGTGGAGCAAACTTTTACTTTGGATACGGTATAATCACAAAAAGCGTCGGGGCCAGGATGGTGGTCTAGCATGACTTTGGGTGCCGGGAAATTGGCAACAAAAGCTTGCATGTGTTCACCAACTCTTGAGGGCGCGTTGTAATCGAGGCAAAAAAGTAAGTCTGACCTATAGTTTTTTGCGGCATCAAAAACTTCCCATTGTACATTTGTCAGGAATGGCAATAAATAGGCAGCAGGCTGATCCGGAAAAAGGATCAGGTACTGCTTTTGCATTTGGTTGGCCAAGGCTGCCCAAGCCACCACGCTCCCGACTGCATCGCCGTCAGGGCCTTTATGAGTTGTAATTAACCAATTTTGAGTAGCTTCTAGTTGAGCTTTAAGTGCTTGCATTTAGTCTTGTTGCATGTGTTTGTCCTCTTCAGGATCTGGTGGAAACAATTTAGGAAGATCAGATTTGTTTTGCAAGCGATCTAGCATGTCTTCTAGTTGAGAAACCGAAAGGTTTTTAGCGATGATTTTTTTGTCTTTATCCAAAACAAAAACCTTTGGCGTAGAATAGATATCGTAGGTCTGTTGATAGTTTAAGCTTTGCAAAGTGGTTGGCTTCCCTTTTTCGCCCGGATAGAGTTGTACTAGCTTTTCTGGGGTTGCTTTTGCAATTTCATAGATGCTGTTGGTTACCGCAACATTGATGAAAGAAAGGTTGTTGTCATGGATGTATTTTTTCCAGGCTTCAAAGTCTTTGCCTACTCCTTTGCCAACTGCATATACTTCGATATTGCGTTTTTTCCATTTTTCAGCATAAAGGGTTTGGATTTTTGGCGTCACTTTTTTGCAATGGCCGCACTCAGGGTCCCAGAAATAAAGAATAGTGTATTCAGATTTCAGACTATAGAAGTCAAGCCATTTGGTATCTGAGGTATCACGTAAAATCAAGTTTGGTGGCTTGATTCCCATGACAGTATTCATTTTGTTGTCTAGGTTTTCACAGAGGTCTTCAAATTTGTCTTCGGCTACCCAAAATGCTGGGGATTTTCCGCTGGCGTCTTTGGTACAGAAATATCTTTTGAGCATATAGTAATAGACTTTATCCATGCCCATGATGTCGCTTTTGCCGTAGGTAGACGCAATCCAACCCACAGAGTATTCGAACATTTTGGATTTAGGATCGAGGGCATCACAGAACTGAAAAGCATATTTAATAATGGTATCCCAGTGCTGGATCATCATTTGCTTACCAAAGTAAAACTCTAATTTGTTGGCAAAAATGGGGTTGTTAACCAGTGCGTCTGTTTTGAAATCGACGTTGTCCCAGTAGTGCGAAAAATAGTATTTGTAATTAAAAGTAGAATCGATGATTTTGCCGTTGGCATCTTTTGGCGCCTCAGGCACCACTACTTCCATTGACATTTTGACAATTTTAGCCACCAAACGCCCAGGGTTTTGAGCCACTAAATCATTTTGGTATTGATCCACCTCTTTGTTCATGGCCTCGATTTGGGTGCCGAGCTTTTTATATTCTGCATCTTCAGGCTTGAGTTTGCCTCTTTGCTCTGAAAGCTTAGCGATTTCAGCTTTTTTTGCCGAAATAAACTTGACATAAGGAATGAAGACTTTATTTTCTTCTGATTTTTTAATGACCATATTGGCCATGAAATCAGGGCCTTTTGTTTCCAGCTGCACTTCTTCGTTGTTGTATACAAATTCGAAATAGCGCTGCCCAGGTAAAAACAGACCTATAATTCCTGGTTTTTGTTTGGTTCCGTCAAAAACAACTTCTCCATTTTTCATTTCTGCGGTATCGGCATAGAAGAGCTTAGACCCGAAGTATTTAATGAGGTAAACAGTAGTATCTTTTTGATCCTGAACCTTTAATCTTATTTTTTGAGCTTGTAATTGTAGTGTAAAAAAACAAGCAAATGCGAGCAATAGGTGTTTCATAGTCTTAAGTGTTTCAGTACGAAAATGCTATCTTTTGGGGCGTGTTGCCGCAATTTAACATTTCTTTAACCAATTTGTAAAAGCGCCTGCTCCAAAAGTGTTTGCGGGGCATTTGGATCTAGGCGGAGTAATTCAGGGTAACGCCTCAACCATGTAAGTTGCCTCTTAGCATAGTTGCGGGTGCGCTGCTGAATCAAGGGCAAAACTTGATCTTGAGCAATTTTTCCGTCCCAAAGGTCAAAAAATTCTGAATAGCCAACGGTTTGTAAAGACTTATATTGTGCTTGTTGTCCGTAAAATTGCTGAACCTCTTGCTCCAAACCTTCTTTGAACATCATTTCGACGCGTAAATTGATGCGCTCATATAATGCTGGCCTTGGCCAGTCAATCATGATTCGTTTGAAATTGTAATTGGGTTCAGACATTCCTTTTCGCAATTCCAAATTTGATTTCCCAGTAAGCTCATGGATTTCTAGCGCTCGCATCAGCCTTCTTGAATTTTGCACGTCGATCTGTTGGTAAAAATCAGGGTCATATTTGTGCAATTGTTCTTGCAAATAAGACAAGCCATTTAACTCAAACGCTTTTTGCCATTTTTCCAATACCAACGGGTCGTGCGGCAATTCATCAAGCCCCAACAAAAGCGCATCGGCAAACATAGCCGAACCACCCACCATTACAGCTAATCCTTTACCTTGAAGTAAATCATCTAAAATAGATTTGGCTTCTTTCGCAAATGCAGCTGCATTGATCGGTTCTTTAAAAGAGGCATGCTGTATCAAATGATGTTTGACAGCTTGTAATTCTGCCGCATGAGGAGCTGCGGTTCCGATGGGCATTTCTTTATAGAATTGCCTAGAATCGAAGGAAATGATTTCTGTATTGAAATGCTGAGCCAACTCAATGGCTAATGTGGTTTTACCGGAGGCTGTTGGGCCTTGAACCACCAACACTAAAGGATCTTTTTTCATTTATCTCCAGCGCTCATAAATCCCTAAGACGTGTCTGACATAGCTAGTTGCGTGCCCTCGATAGGCTCCACAACGCACTAATTCTGAACGATAAAATCTTGGGTCATCGAGTTTATCGACCATGAGTTCAACATTTCCTTCCCACTTATTTGGATTAAGCCCTGCAGAGCGCGCTAAATTTTGCGCATCTTGGATATGACAAATACCGGCATTGTATGACGCGAGCACAAAACAAAGTCTTTCGGCTGGATCGGTAATACTAGACCAACTGCCACCCATTGACACTAAATAGCGCATACCTCCATTGATCTGAACCTCAGGGCTCGACCCCGGAACCACACCAAATCGAGGCCCCGTGTTTGGCATAAATTGCATCAGGCCGTAAGCCCCACCAAAACCACGTGCATTCGGATTAAACCTTGACTCCTTAAATGCTATAGCTGCCAAAATTTTCCAATCGCCGCCATATTTTTTAGCCGCATTTTTGAATAATTTATCGAACGGAGAAATGGCACCCTTAGGCGTTAGGAAAAATTCAGTTGGATGCGCATCGATGTAATCAAAATAACGTTTTTTCAACTGAACATAGGCTTCAGAAGCCATGAATTCATTCAGGAAAAGATCGAGCTTTTCTTTGAGCACCTTGCTTTTAGGTCTTAATGCAAAGGCTATTTTTTGCTCAAAGGACATTCTTGTAGAGATATCTAAGAATGGGTGCATGTCTTTGGAAATGCGCGCTAAATTTTCGTGTGCAAGTGTATATTGAATTCTGCCCTGTACAACTTCATCAATCAAATCTTCGGCCAACGGAAGATCTGGCTGGAATTTAATTTGAATGTGATCGCCAATTTCATCTTGCAAGGAAACTAACCTCTTTTCAAATGCAGAGTGTTTTCTAACAAATACAGTTTTACCCGCCAAATTAGCTGGCTCTCTTATAATAGAATCAGAACGGCGCTGCACCAATACCTGAAAAGTACGGTAATAGGGCAAAGTGTAGGCAAAAACCTTTTCTTGTCCAATTGTAATTGGCATATTGGCGGCCACCACATCCCCTTCTCCTTTGCTTAAATATTTTGAAAAATCACTGAGTTCATCTAAGACCTTTACTTCTAACTTCAAGCCATTGGCCTTACAAAAGGTGTCAAGAATGTCATACTCAAAGCCCATTTGCTTTCCTCTAAACTCAAAATAAGAAAGTGTACTGTTTTCAGTGAGAACAACGAGCTTGCCCTTTGCTTTAATCTGAGCCCAGTCTTTGGATTGAGCTCTTTGCATAGTGCCTGACTGACAACTATATAAAGCGAAACCGATGACTACGGTTGACAAAAGTTTTTGAATACTTTGCATGCGCATAAGGCAAAGTTTACGAAAAGAAATTCAATTAGTTACATTAATTTTTTGTGGCTGCCGCTCAAAATTTTTAAAAATTCTTTTCAGATTATTTGTTTGTTAACTGATTTTATACATATCTTTGCACTCGTTAATCGAAAGGGGGTTTAGCTCAGCTGGTTCAGAGCATCTGCCTTACAAGCAGAGGGTCGGCGGTTCGAACCCGTCAACCCCCACAACAAAACCCAGTAATTCATTTGAGTTACTGGGTTTTTTATTTGGCTCATATTCTAGCCCTAATCTTTTGGAAATGAGCGGCAATTCGCGTATTTTCGTCAAGCATGTTTTCATCGTTATTTAACAAGATCAAATCCTTATCTATCAAGACTTGGGCACTGCTGGCGCTGGGTGTCATAGTTGTGTTTTCTGGCTTCTTTTTATTGGCCCTTCGAGAACTGCGCTTTGACTACAACTTTGAAAAATTCTTCCCCGACCACGATACCGAAACCAGCTTTTACAAAAAGCACAGGCTGCGTTTTGAGTCTGACAACGATTTCTTACTACTCGCTATCGAAAATAAAAAAGGCATTTATAACCTGCCCTTTTTGAATCATATTGAGCGCTTAAGAAAAGACATCGAAAGCAAAGTTCCTTTTGTCAAACAGGCAATTGCCATTACTTCAGCCAAAGAGGCCAAGTTATATCCATTGGGCGGCCTCGTTCTTGACCCCTACATTCACGGAAAAAGAAAGTATCTCCAAACCGATGCAGCACATATTGCCCAAACTCCAGAATTACAAAATACTTTGGTAGCCACTGATCAAAAATCAGTTTGCATTTTTATCCGCCATCAAGACTACATCAAGCGCCAACAAAGCGACCTAATGTTGGCTAAAATTGATCAGCTCGTTTCGGCCTATTATTTTGATGACGTGCATCTGTCAGGCCGTACCCATGGGCAAAAAGTTTATGTTGATCGGATGATGGAGGAAATGGTTTTCTTTCTTTTACTGAGTGCCGCATTAGTGCTGGTGTTTTTATTTCTCACCTTTCGTTCGGTTTGGGGCATGCTCGTGCCACTGTCTGTCATTTTAATGGCTTGTATTTGGTTATTGGGTGGCATGGCCTGGTTCAACGAACCGATTAACATCTTGCTAGTTACCCTACCCACCATATTATTTGTTGTCGCGATGGCAGATGTGATTTACATCGTGAGCCGCTATTTACAAGGACTAAGAGATGGGCTTCAAAAAATTGAAGCCACCAAACTCACTTACCGAGAAATTGCTTTTCCAGCCTTCTTAACTTCAATTACCACCGCAATTGGTTTTGGCAGCTTATATTTCGTAAAAGTAATTCCGATACAAGTTTTTGGTATCGTTGCCGGGTTGGGCACCCTCATCGCCTATTTTTTCACAATGTTTTTATTGCCCATTCTATTCATCTTACTCCCTACTCCAAAGTATATTCACCAGCAAAACGAAGCGCCTTATTGGCAAAAATTGCTGCGCCTCACTTTTCAATGGCTGATTCGAAAAAGAACAGCCGTACTCTACGCCAGTGGCTTACTTATTATAATTTCCTGCGCGGGAATGCTTATGATCCGCAACAACCATTACCTCATGGATGACCTTCATCCGAAAGAAAAACTCAAACAAGATTTTAAGTTCATCGACGCACATTACGGCGGCATTCGGCCCTTCGATGTGTCAGTTGAAATTTTGGATCCAACACTCACTTTTTGGAACCCTGAAGTCCTTTATGAGTTGCAGCAAGTAGAACACTACCTAGAAAGCACCTACGGAGCTGAAATCAAGAATTCATTAGTGCAAAGTGTTTGCATCATGAACCGAGCTAGCCACGGTGGTTCGGCTGCCTATTTTAATATTCCGACTCAAAAGCGCATTTTAAAAAATTACCGAAGAAATTTGCGCAGAATGGAAGGCGGCAGCTACATCAGCACCATTCTCGATTCTACTGAAAGATTCAGCCGCATGCACGGCAATCTTGAAGATTTGGGAAGTGCCATTATTGCGCAAAAAGACAAAGCTTTTTATCAGTACTGCAAACAACTGCCACTCCACGGAAAGGTTCGCTATAAAATCACTGGTGCAGCTCACCTACTCGATCGCAATATTGATTTCATCTCTTCGAGCTTGGTGGAAGGTCTGATTTTTTCGGTCTTATTGATTGCCCTCATTATGGGCTTTGTTTACCGCTCGGTTAGAATGATGCTGATCAGTATGATTCCTAACTTAATCCCGTTACTTTTTATCGCTGCCCTGATGGGAATTAGCGGTATTGAACTCAAAACAAGTACGGCAGTAATTTTCACCATTGCCTTTGGCATTGCCTATGACGACACCATCCATTTGTTGGCCAAGTTTAAAATTGAATTGGCCAAAGGAAATTCAAAAAATTACGCACTCAAACGCGCCTATCTCGAACGCGGAAAAGCCATGGTGTTGTCTAGCCTGATTTTATGCTGCGGGTTCTCCATGTTGGTATTTTCAAATTTCATGGGTTCTTTTTACATGGGCGTATTGATCAGCATTACACTTTTTATCGCACTCATTTCAGACCTTACCCTACTTCCGGTTTTGGTCTTACTTTTTTACAGTGCTCAAAAACCACTCCTTGGCACCAATGAGAGCCATTAATACCACCAAGACAAAGGCCCAAACAATATGATACACAGGTAAGGTTTCCAAACCTTTGTAGTGGAAAAAAAAGCCCCAATAAAACAAAAAACCAACCTGGCTAATGATACTGATCCACATCACAAAATGTAGGATCGTTTCATAAAAAGTACAGCGCTCTTGGTGATATCTCACTTCGTCAATGACCTCGTGAATGGTTCGCGTAAAAATAAGCGCAATAAAAAAGGGCAAAACTTCTACATCAAACCAGTAAAATAGCAACAAGGTAAATTGCATAAGGCCTGAGCTCAGGATCAAAATGCGGTGTGTTTTCAGTTCTGGGTCAGAAATATCTTGATGAGCAATACCTGCATGCGTGTGGGCATCAAGCGCCCAAGCTCCTACGAATATAGTGCTGACTATCAGAATAAGTAAAGAAAGGACCTCAGGAGCAACTTGCATCTTAGTAAAGTAAGCAAGTTAAAATAAAAATCAATAGGCAAGTTAAAATATTGAGGTATTGTGTCCAGATTTGCTGTTGCTGTTTGCGTTGTACTTGCCACAACAAGAATGCTTTATATAATATTACTCCAGCTGCAAGCTCAAACATCCAGGATTTCGGGTTTAGTCCTACAAAAGGGATTACTAATAAAATAGAAGCTAAATTGATGCTGTGTAATATGGATATGGTTCTATCCACTCCTACATAAATTGGCAAGGTAACCAAGCCTTTCAACTTGTCATGCGCTACATCGTTCATATCTCGAATGATGCTGCCAAAACCCACCTGAATCGTCACGAACCAAAACAAAAACTGAGGCGCTGGACTTCTCAAATCATCGGCTCCTAACAAGACCAAAGCCGCCCACGAAAT
>JBDLPT010000015.1:0-38723 GCA_039800945.1 Bacteroidota bacterium
TGGTTGAAGCTGCATCGTTGTTAGCAATTGGCGCATCGTTCACTGGCGTAACGGTAATGCTTACAGTAGCCACGTTAGAAGTAGCACCACTGTTGTCGTTTACTGTGTAAGTAATTGAAGCTGGGCCGTTGTAGTTAGCAGCAGGGTAGAAAGTGAGAATTCCTGCATTTACAGAGAATAAACCAGCAGTTGTACTCACACTTGTTTGTTGTCCTGGTGTTGCAGGATCAAGGTCAATACTGTTTACATTGATAGTTCCATCTAAATCGGTGTCGTTAGCCGTGATATTCAAAATGGCTGGATTGTCTTCCGCAGTAGTTGCGTTGTCATTATTTGCAACAGGAATACAGTTAGGAACCGGATTCACAGTTAATGTAGTTGCAGTTGAAACACAAGTGATATCTGCAGTTCTTCTTACCGTAACATTATAGTTTCCTGGAGCTAGACCTGCAAAAGTCAAACCAGCTTGATATGTTCCTGCATTAATAGCGTATTCTAATACACCTGTAGGCGCTGTAACCACAATGGTTCCGGTTGGTGTCCCACAAATTGGTTGTGCCGTAACTGAAGCTGTTGCCGCAGCCGGCGCTCCTAATGCAGCATTCAAAGTAATGGAAGTACCGGTTGTGATACAAGCATTATTTGCAGTTGATCTTACAGAGATTGGATACACTCCAGCGGTTAATCCTGTGAAACTTGCTGTTGCACCATAGGTGGTTCCATTGATGGAGTATTCAACTCCTGTTTGAGTCGAAATATTGATGCTTCCAGTAGTAACAGCACATGTCGGTTGAACAGCTGTGGCACTTGGTGTAGATGGTAAACTTGTTACCGTAACGATTCTAGTAGCAGTAGCATTGGCACAACCACCAGTACCAGTTGCGGTGTAGGTAATTGTCGCTGTTCCAGCAGAAACACCAGTAACCACACCTGAAGCGTTCACAGTTGCAACTGAAGTTGTACCAGAAGTCCAGGCTCCACCAGAAACAGTAGAAGTGAAGTTAGTAGTAGACCCCACACAAATTGCTTGCGTTCCAGAAAGTGTACCCGCAGAAGGTGCAGCAGTAATAGTTACTGTAGAAGTAGCAGTGGCATTCGCACAACCACCTGTTCCTGAAACAGTGTATGTCATTACAGATGTGCCTGCAGTAAGAGGAGTAACCACACCTGTTGAAGAGTTGATAGTAGCAACCGCAGGCGTACCTGAAGTCCAAGACCCACCAGAAACAGTTGAACTTAATGTAGATGTTCCGTTAGAACAAACCGCAGTTGTACCAGAGATTGTTCCTGCAGAAGGAGCAGCAGTAACCGTAACGGTTCTAGTTGCTGTCGCATTTGCACAACCACCAGTTCCTGTTACTGTGTAAGTAATAGTTGCAGTACCCGCAGAAACACCAGTAACCACACCTGAAGCGTTCACAGTTGCAACAGCGGTATTAGAACTTGACCAAGTTCCATTTGCCGGAATAGTTCTTCCTGTGGTCCAGTTCGAAGTATTTCCTGTTAAAGCAAAGTTGTTGAGTGTTCCGTTTACCGGAGCACTGTTGATATAATTAGCACCACTTTGATCTACAAGGGATGTAACACCTGTGTTTGTTTGATTTGGAACACCTTGATCAAATTTGTAAAGTAATCGTAGGTCTGCTTGTGGTGCCAAGTTAGCATTCATGTTTGCCTGAATCTCGGCCTGTGTTTTGGCCGTTGACCAAATTCTTAATTCATTTATTTTAGCATTTACAAGTGCGTCTGGCCAATTGCTTTTTCCAATATAACAATTGCTGCGACTCACATTATTCGTGGAAATATTCCAAGAACTGGTGCTTACAACTGAAATTCCGTCAACGTAAATAGCTGCATTTGTGCCATCAACAACTGCTGCGACATGCACCCATTGATTCAGGGGAAGTGCAGTAGGGCTTTCAATTAACACAGTTTGATTTGGAGCAGCGTAATATTCTAAATGTGGTCTTCCGGAAGTCCCAGCACTTAGAGCGAAAATCATTGCTTGTTGGTATGCACCATTACCGAAGTCTATAAGACGCTGCCAGTTTGCATGACTTTTGATGTAAACCCAACCTTCAATTGTAAAGGTATTGTCATCAAAATAAACACCCGTTGGAAGAGAAACATAATCATTACTACCATCGAAATCAAGCGCTGTGCCAATGGAGGTACTAGCTCCCGTAACTGAATAGGTCGTTGTTGACCCAACACATACCTCTTGTGTCCCTGAAAGTGTGCCCGCTGATGGAGCAGCAGTAACCGTAACGGTTCTAGTAGCAGTAGCATTGGCACAACCACCAGTTCCTGTTACTGTGTAAGTAATAGTTGCAGTACCCTCAGAAACACCAGTAACCACACCTGAAGCGTTCACAGTTGCAACTGAAGTTGTACCTGAAGTCCAAGCACCGCCAGCAGCAGTAGAAGTGAAGTTAGTAGTTGCACCCACACAAATTGCTTGCGTTCCAGAAAGTGTACCAGCAGAAGGTGCAGCGGTTACTGTTCCTGTTAATGAAACCGTTTGTGAAGTTGCACCTGTTGAGGCAACAGTTAAAGTTCCATTAACCGATCCGGTTGCAGCGGTATTTGATAATCTTACATAAACCGTAGTTGCACTAAGTGTGCCACTAGCAGTAATTGTTACTGAACTTGCGTAGCCTGAACCGCTTGATAAACTTACTTCATAACCTGTAGGCGCAGTTACCACAGCATTTGCTGTAAGGCTTGTACCAGAAACTGTAATCGTTTGAGCTGCTGATACTGATCCTGCGCAAGCTGCAAAACTTGTAATGCTTGATGAGTTAATTGTTAAGGAGGCATTTGATATTACTGTAACTAAATACGTAGCAGATTGCCCACAATTTGAGTATGTAATGGTAATAGTACCTGCAGCCACACCTGTGACTACCCCACTAGAATTGATGGTAGCAATGGAGGTATTTGAAGATGACCAAGTTCCACCACTCACAGCATGTGTAAGGGTAGTTGTTGCTCCGACTAGAAGGGATGTATTACCTGCAATTTCAGGGAAATAACCTGCAACGAAATTACTCGCAATACCATTTAGCGTAAAGTTGGTAATAGTACCGTTATTAGCTGAGTTTACTGAATTTGTAAGCGTTGTAATTGCAGTATTGTTTCCGTTTTGAACTCCCTGATTAAAATTATAGTAAGCTAATAAATTTGTCTCGTTTCCTTGATATTGTGTCGTTAAATTAGCGCTAATCTGAGCAGCTGATCTAGCGACATTCCAGAAGCGAACTTCATCAATTTTACCGTTGAATAGTGTTGCATTCGTTGATGAACCAACCATTTTTCCACCGATAATTCTTGGTGCACTATTCTGACCGTTCCCGTTATTTGTTACGGTAGCAGCATCTAGAACTCCATTTATGTACATTTTTACAACACCAGATTGCCTTGAAACAGCAACATGTGTCCATTTATTTAAAGGAATCGGATTTTGAGAATCTAAACCAGCAATCCAAACAGAACCATCTCCAAAGTTTGCATGTAGTTTATTTGCTGCGGTAATAGCAAAAGACGAAACATTATCTTTTGTAAAGATTTCTGAATGCGCTTGGGCCGAACCTCTCCAGTAAACCCATGCTTCTACTGTCATGTCCCCAAGATTTTCTAGAATATCTCCTGTGTTAACGTAATCGTCAACTGCATCAAAATCTATTGCATTATTGAAAACAACAACTAAAGGTGTTCTAGAACTTGCACAACCACTTGCATTAGATGCTTGGGCATAATAGGTTGTCCCTGCAACTAAACTTGTAGTGGTGGCCAATGCAGATCCTCCTGTTGCTGCGGCATACCATTCAAGTGTTTCTCCACTTCCAATTGTTGCAGGTAAAACAGCAATGGTGTTTCCTGGACAAGCAATGTAAGGAGAAGAAACCGTTGGCGCATTCGGTGTAGCATTAATTGTTACTGTTGAATTAGTTGTAGCATTCGCACAACCGCCAGTACCAGTCACGGTATAGGTAATTACCGAAGTACCTGCACTTACAGGAGTAACCACTCCAGTAGAAGAATTAATCGTAGCAACAGAAGTTGTTGCAGAAGTCCATGATCCACCAGAAACTGAAGCACTGAGTGTAGCTGAACTGTTTGAACAAATAGTAGTTGTACCAGAAATAGTTGCTGCCGTAGGAGCGGCAGTTACTGTAACAGTTCTTGTTGCAGTAGCATCTGCACAACCACCTGACCCAGTAAGGGTGAAAGTAATTGTTGCAGTACCTGCTGCCACGCCTGTTACAACCCCAGAGGAGTTAACAGTTGCAACTGCTGTATTACTTGACGTCCAAGTTCCTGTAGGAGCTGTTGTTTGTCCATTTGTCCAGTTTGAAGTGGATCCAGTTAATGCAAAATTGGTCATAGTTGCATTCGCAGGAGCACCACTATTGTAATTGGCACCACTATTATCGTTAATAGTTGTAAGACCGGTATTAGTAAGATTCGGAAGTCCTTGATCAAATTTGTAAAGCAAGCGAAGGTCTGCTTGCGGAGCAGTAACTGAATTCATGTTTGCTTGAATCTCAGCTTGTGTTTTTGCAGTTGTCCAAATTCGGAATTCTCCTACTTTTGCTCCCATAGTAACGTTGCTTCCCCAGTTGTCTTTACCGATGTAGCAATTGTTTCTTATGGCGTTCGGTGTACTTACAGTCCAGTCATTTGCAGAAACAACTAAAGTACCATTGACATAAATTCCTGCGAATGTTCCATTTCTAACAGCTGCGAGATGAACCCATTGATTTAAAGGAAGTGGATTTGGGCTATTGATAAAATGTCCTTGACCACTCGCATTATATATATTGAAACCTGGTTTACCATTAGTAGCCTCACTTAGTACGAATAAGACGTTATTATTAGTAATGCCATTACCGAAGTCGAAAAGGCGTTGGTAGTTATTGTGGGCGGTAATATAAACCCAACTTTCAATTGTAAAAGTGTTGTCATCAAAATAGACACCTGCAGGAGCTGTTGCATAATCATCGACTCCATCAAAATCTAAAGCGGTAGCATTTGCTGAACTATTATTTGCAGTAAATTGAGTTGTGGATCCGACACACACCGATTGGTTACCTGAAATTGTACCTGCGATAGGTGCAGCAGTTACGGTAACCGTTCTTGTTGCAGTAGCATCCGCACAACCACCAGTACCGGTTATGGTATAAGTGATTACTGAAGTACCGGCGGTAAGACCTGTAACTACTCCTGTAGAAGAGTTAACAGTGGCAACAGCTGTGGTAGCTGAAGACCATGCTCCACCAGAAACTGTTGAAGTAAATGTTGTAGTTGAACCTACACAAATGCCTTGTGTGCCAGAAAGTGTTCCGGCAGAAGTAGCAGGGTTAATGGTAAGTACAATGTTATCAGAAATTGTAACGTTGGAAGTTACAGAAATGGTGAGTGTTACAGAACCTGCTGTGATATCTGCAGCACTTGGTGTGTAGGTTGCAGTATTTGTTGTGGCGTTGGTAAATGTACCAGTACCTGAAGTTGTCCAAAGTATAGTACCGTTGCTAGAAGATCCAGCTGTCGTGTATGTATTCCCGGCACAAATTGAAGCGGTTGCTGGTCCTGCATCTGCAGTAGATAAAGTATTTGTATTAATGTTGAAATTTGCAGGAGATAAGTCTTCAGCTCCGTCGTCATCGATGGCTGCATAAGTAAATAAATCACTTCCTGAATAGCCTGTATTTGGTTCGTATTTCAATGCATTGAAGTCAGCAACTGTCATTGCTTCATTCAGGTTCACTAAAATAAGGCTTAAACCAATTTGTTTGAATAAAGTACCATGTGCTGGAAGGCTGGTTACTCTGTAAGCCACAACTGTTCCATCAGAGTCTGTGGATGAACCGCTGTCAATATCAGTTGCGGATGCGTTTAATGGAATTGCCGCAGCATTGGTCACATTATTTGTTACAGGCGCTACGTTAGGGTTCGGATTCGAAGTAGTAACGAAGAAAGAATGATCTTCAACCTCCCCATCAGCAAGGAATCCAAGTGAACGTTCATCCACAGTGGTGGTAGTTGCATTGTCGGTAAGCGCAAATGTAGAAAGGCGAATTCTCACATATCTTCTACCATCTGCGAGCCCACTAAGGCCTGTAAAAGAAGCAGTTTTTGTCTGAGCTGTTGCAGAAGATGCTACAGTGGTTGTATAGAATTCTGACGCTTGAAATTTTCCATTATTGTTCCAATCAACCCAAACGTAAAGGTTAGCAGTTGCTCCGGAGTTGTTAAACACACTTATTGGAAAAGTATAGGAAGTTGATGTATTGAGCATGGTAGGGAAAGAACTCACCCCGTTTTCTTCTATACCATCACCATTACTGCCATTGTTATCCGTTGCAATAACTACAGAATGCGGATTGTCGTCATTTGCAGTAGGTGCCCCAGAACCTAAATATAAATTAGGTTCAGAAACATAGAAGTGCATAGCGTAGTTGCTTCCTCCACCATTTTCATAGTCAATAGGCGCATCGCCTAAATCCCAACCTGTAGAACCACAGATATTGATAACTGGGGTGGCGCTACAATCAAACAGATAAGGATTGGAATCAGTAGCTGTGCCATCTCCCATACTACCTGCAGTTTGATGCCCTACATAACAGAATTTAGCAGAATTTTCTTTGAGATAAACCGAAGTGTGGCCACCAACTTCAACAATTTTTGCGATATCGGTTCCAGAGGTAAAGCCACCTGGCAAGAATGGATCAAGAGCGGCATCTACTGTGGCATTACCAAGCATATTCCCACCATTTTGACCCCACATATATAAATCACCCGTTGACGTAATTGCAGCAGCGGCAGGAAATTTAGCATCATGTTCTTGAGCACTAATGAAGGCTACATTTGTAAAGTTAGCTGATGCAGTGCGTTTAACATTTACCCACGCTTGCCTTTCTGTTGTAGTAAAATCCCCTAATTGTTTTTTATCATTCGAGCCCAAAGCCATTAATTGGCCATTGGTCCCAAGTACAAAATATGAGTTGTTTCTCGCAACACTAGTACCCCCTGTCACCGCAATCATTTTTGGAGTTAATCCAGCGGGCATGGTCATTTCAGAAGCATAATTCCTAGAAGCAGCAGCAGTGCTATTTCCAAGATAGGTAGTCGTACCCCAAGTAAATATTTTATAGGTTGAACCGTCATAGGTAAGAGCCATAAGTGCACCATGCGTATCATCTGCAATCTGACCTCTTATAGCAATTACATTAGAGAGGTTAGTAGTAGAGTTTATTTTAACCTGACTCCATGCGGCATTTGTTAATGCACCCCCATTTCCTTGATAAACAGCGCTAGTCGTATTGTTTAAAATATATGCATTTCCTGAAATGGTCACAATTCCTAAAACACCATCTAATGCTAGCAGCATTTCCACATCCGTAGGGTTTACACCACTTGGTAAACCATTGGTTTGACCGTTAATTGTTAACTTTTGGAAGGCTGCAGAAGTTGTAAAGTTGGTATTAAATATTACGTTTTCAACACCCCATGCAAATAAACCTGTAGTGGTTAAAAGTACAGATTGCTCCAGAGACCCACTACCAGAAGATGCAGTAGCTACTCGAATGGGTGTTCCGGTAAGACCAGGATAATTAGTGGCATTAATTTCTTGTGGACTAAGCACAGCCGCCGCTCCACTCGAGGCCATGTATGCACCCCAACCTGACCATGAGCCGTCGCTTTTTTGGGCTACTGATTGGTGGTAGGCGCTTCCAATGATATCGTATAATGCTTGTGGGTCACATCCGGTGCTATTTGTGGAAGGCGCATTTGAATCGTTATCAGTGATTGTAACGGTTCCAGAAGCATCTAAGATAGATACGTTTGTTGGGTCGGTTAACGTTACTGTAAATGATTCAGTAGATTCATAAGTTGCGTCATTAAGAATTGGAATGGTAAAGGTTACGCTTGTTTGCCCTGCAGGGATAGTTAACGATCCAGTAGTTGTAGTGTAATCTGTGCCAGAAAGAGCTGTGCCGTTGCTAGTAGTATAGTTAACGTTAATGATGCTCGTACTAGCTGCAGATAAAGTAACTGTTAAGGTTGCAGTACCAGCGGCTTCACCAACTGTTACATCATTGATGGACATTGTAGGGAAAGACCCAAGATAAGCATTAAGGTCGTTGAGTACGCCCGCAGAGTTTCCGGTGACAGGTCCAGGAACTGGAGAAATGGTTAAAACTTGACCATTTTTTGTAAGACCAATATAGTGATTGGTAGTAATGGTGTAGGTGCTGCTACCATTGAAACTATTAGTAGACAAAGTTTCAGACACAGTTGGAACAAACACAAAACACTCTACAGTGCTTCCTGTGTTTGTCCTCCACTTAATAAAACCAGGAATGGTGTGCTCTAATCCGGCATTGTCAGTGATTACAGCAAAACCAGGAATGTCGTTACCTTGGGCGGTAAAGATGGTTGCAGTAGAGTTTTGAGCAAACTGAACGTTTGTCCAGCCTAAACCGCTAGCTCCTGAGTGATAATAACAGTTGTTTGCAGAAGTGTTGTTATTTACATCACCAACAAATCCGTTTGAGAACGGAACAGTAATGTAATACTGAGCTAAGGCGCTAAATGAGTTGGTTAAAATTGATACACTTGCAAAAAGAATGGTAATTAGCAAATGCTTGCCAAATCGTAGTAGATTAAATTGCATATAATTAGAATTGTACGACAAAGGTAGTACATAACAAAGTAAAGGGCAAAAAATCTATTTAAACAGTACGATAATCTATAAAATATCTATGGGGTCTATCTCTTGATTTTTTCCTTTTGATAAGGAAATTCTTTGAGTAATTCGCCAGAATAATAGAAGTCGTAAGCTACGCCGCCAAAGGTGTATTCTTTGTCTCGGATCATGAAGTTGGAGCCGCCAACAGCGGGGTTCTTTTTGGGCTTAGACTTGTTGTAGCCTAGGTTGAAGATGGAGGCCAGGATCTCTGGGCGCTCATCAATTGGGCAGCCGGCCTTCTGCCATTGGGTCGCAATTTGTCTGATAAAAATGCCTGCGTAAAGGTATGAATAGTAGTGGTCTTTGTATTGAACCAAGCGTTTGACTCGAAGACTCAACGTATCGTTGTGTTTGTTGTTATAATTGCGGGTAGAGTCGTAGTCGAGAAGGTGTTCGTAGTGAACTCCGCAGTAATAGGGGCTAGAGGGATCCTTGAGGTAATTTTCTATATTTTTTGCTGTCTGTTCTTTGATGCCGGTAACCCCAAAAGACATGTTTGTTTCCAACGCTAAAGTTTTAAGTGGCGCCACTAAATCCTTGAACCGTTCTCGCCTAGAGTTAAATAGTCGAACTTGTTCACCGACCAAACAAGCTACTATCATGCGGGGTTCAACGCCACAAGCTGCCGCTGCAGAATCTATATAACGTTTGTCTTTAGAAACGGCCTCTTTGAAGTAAGACCACTCGATAAAATCCATCCACTCGAACACATTTCCGCTTTTTGCTCGATGGTTCATTTTACTTTTTGAAAGAATATTGCTGAGTTGTCGCTGATAACTTTTGTTGTCTTTCAATTTGAGGTCTACTGCTGCTAACATTTGAAAGGCTAATTTTTCACTTTTAGATTGTGCCCATGCTTCTAAAATGGTTTTTGCATTTTTTGGATAATAGGCATTAACCAAATTGATGCGCTCTAGAATTTCATTGCGATACCTTACCAAAGAGGCGCTGTCCACCTTAAAATTTTGGTTGTATTTATCGTGCATTTCCTGAAAGTAACGGTTGTTGTTGTCTACCAAACCTTTGTCATCAGTCATTCGGAATTTAAGAGCAACAAAAACCCCAACTAAAACTACCCCGTAGCCGGCAAAGCCATAGAGGGCTAAATTGTAGGGGATTTTAAACCATTTACTTTGAAAAATACGCTTCATGACATTTAATAAGAACGCGTGTTCTACGTTTTTTTTAGGTAATAGTTTCGCCTTGGTTTTATTACATTTGTAATATGGCACTTATTAAAGCATGTAGAGGTTTCGAACCTCAAATTGGTCCCGAATGTTTTTTAGCTGAAAATGCAACCATTGTTGGCGATGTTCAAATGGGCGAGCAATGCTCTGTTTGGTTTTCAGCAGTAGTTCGTGGCGATGTCAATTCGATAAGAATGGGCAATAAAGTCAATATTCAAGATGGAGCCGTTTTACACTGCACCTATGAAAAAACGAAGCTTCATATTGGCAACAATGTTTCTATAGGTCACAACGCTTTGGTTCATGGTTGTACCATCGAAGACAACGTGCTCATCGGTATGGGTTCCATTGTCATGGACAACTGCCATATCGAGGCAAATAGTATTGTAGCGGCTGGTGCTGTATTGACAGAAGGCACGCGCGTAGAATCATGGAGCATTTATGCGGGCATTCCCGCTAAGAAAATCAAAACGCTAAGCCCAGAACTTTTTACTGGAGAAGTACAACGCATTGCTAATAATTATGTGCTCTACTCCAGTTGGTTCAAAGAGAACGCTTAATTTTACAAAAACACCGTTTTATGAAATACGACCGCATCGACTCAGCCTTATATATTGCCAATCGCAAAAAATTTGTGTCTCAAATGACACCTCAAACGTTGGCTGTTTTCAATTCGAATGATATTTATCCGGTTTCTGCAGATAGCACAATGCCTTTTGCACAACACCGCGATATTCTCTACTTGTCAGGGGTAGATCAAGAAGAATCTATCTTGGTGCTTTTCCCTCAGGCCAGTAATCCAGCTCACCGTGAGGTTTTGTTTTTAAAAGAAACCTCAGAACTCATTGCCATCTGGGAAGGTGAAAAACTCACCAAACAAACCGCCTTTGAAACTTCCGGAATTCAGACCGTCTATTGGCTCCAACAATTCCCAACAATATTCAAACAACTAATGGCCGAGGCAAGCGGCATCTACCTCAACACCAATGAGCATCTTCGTGCCAACACTGAAGTAGAAACCCGCGAAGACCGCTTCATCAAACAAGTTAAACAAGACTACCCTGCGCATCAAGTGTACAAATCGGCACCCATCATGCACAAAATTCGTTCGATAAAAGAACAGCTTGAACTTGACCTCATGCAAACTGCTTGCAACATCACAGAGGCGGGTGTGCGTCGTTTACTTGGTTTTATCAAACCTGGAGTATGGGAATATGAAATCGAGGCTGAACTTGCACATGAGTTTTTACGCAAGCGCTCTAAAGGCTTTGCCTATACCCCAATAGTCGCTTCAGGTAAAAATGCTTGTGTGTTGCACTACATTGAAAACAACCAACAATGCCAAGATGGTGATGTCATTTTACTAGATGTTGGTGCAGAATATGCTAATTACAGTTCTGACCTCACCCGTTGCATCCCAGTCAATGGCCGTTTTACTGCCCGTCAAAAAGCAGTCTACAATGCGGTACTGCATGTCAAAAATGAAGCCACCAAATTACTAGTGCCAGGTACAATTATGGCAGATTATCACAAACAAGTTGGCACACTCATGGAAGAGCAATTGGTCAATATAGGGCTTATTTCCATGGACGACATCAAAAACCAAGATCCTGCTTGGCCAGCTTATAAAAAGTACTTCATGCACGGCACCTCACATTTCTTAGGTCTCGACACCCACGATGTTGGTATATGGCACGAGCCAATTGCGGCTAATATGGTGTTTACGGTTGAGCCAGGCATTTATATCCCAGAAGAGGGTCTTGGTATTCGCTTAGAAGACGACGTAGTGGTTCAGGCAAATGGCGCACCTTACAACCTCATGGCCAATATTCCGATCGAAGCTGACCATATCGAAGAATTAATGAACGCTTAAAATGCGTTGATGCTTTCGTATTCTGTTAAAGGGAGTGGCCCTACTTGGGTTTTCTTACATGGCTTTTTAGAATCGTCATCAATGTGGGATGCTCTCCCCTTAGATGATTTACCTATTCAACAAATCAAGATTGACCTTCCTGGTCATGGCAAATCCTCTCAACTTTTAAATACGCCTTCTATCCAATTAATGGCTCAAGAAGTGCAGCTTGTTTTAGATGAGTTGTCTCTTACTCATTTCAGCGTAGTTGGGCATTCAATGGGTGCCTATGTTGGGCTAGAGCTTGCAAAGCTTCCGGGTTTCAGACAACTGATTTTACTCAATTCAAATTGTTGGACAGACACCCCACAGAAAAAACAAGATCGTTTGCGGGTAGCTCAAATAGTTCAACATGCTAAAGACATCTTTATCCGTGAAGCGATTCCTAATTTGTTCCAAAATCCTGAAAAATCGAAGCACGAAATTTCTGCCCTAATTGAAGAAGCCAAGCGCATGACCCCCGACGCAGTTGCCTTTAGTGCACTTGCCATGCGCGAAAGAAAAGACTTTACTTCTCTAGTAAATGAGTTTCCCGAACAGTTCACTTTTATCCATGGCATCCATGACCGGTTGGTCAGCGTCGAGGAGCTCAATACCAAGATACCGCTCTCAGAAAAGCACTATTTGAATTGCGGCCATATGGCGCACATTGAAGCAAAGGAAGAGGTGATGGAGATATTAAAAATGAAAATAAATGCCTAAATTAGTCATGTAAAATAAAAATGACTAAAAAAGGCAAATTATGAATCTTGTAGAGTTCATTCAGCAAAAAGGATATAAAATTCAAGAACTCGCAATTGCACTTTCTGTTGACCCAAGTTTTTTAAGCAGAGCATTAAAAGGTCAAAGAAATTTGAATGCGCTGCAAATTCAAAAATTAGCCACTTTCTTGCAGTTACCAATTGAGGCAGTACAGGCATATTTTTTATCGTTTCAGGTTCAGAAAATATTAGAACCTTATCCAAGTTTAGTCAACGAAGTTTTCAAACTGACCGAAGAAAGAATAGCTTATTTAAGTGGGATAAAGCGCAATCAAAAGGTTCAACTACCTCCTAAACTCGAGGCCCTTCTCGTGACTTTATCAGAACTTCAGCAGCAATGGCAAGCGCAAAAGCCATTAGAAGCCAGTCAATTGCAAAAGCTGAAATCTTATTTCAATCTGGCTTATACCTATGAGTCTAATCGTATAGAAGGAAACACGCTGAGTCTTCAAGAGACTAATTTGGTAGTTAATGAGGGCATCACCGTCGGTGGCAAAACACTCCAAGAACATCTAGAAGCGATCAATCATCAAGAAGCGATTCACTTTATAGAACAACTTGTCGTCAACTTTCAAACATTTAATAAATCGGTCTTACTCCAGTTACACCGTTTAATTTTAATGGGCATTGACACAAAAAATGCAGGCGTCTATAGAACTGTTGAAGTACGAATATCAGGAAGCAAACACATACCGCCATCACCACTTCTGCTCAATGACCTCATGGATGGCTACTTTGAATTTTATGAGCTCAACAAAAGAACAATCCATCCAGTATTGCTTGCCGCTGAAATGCATGAGCGCTTGGTTTCTATTCATCCTTTTATCGACGGAAACGGCCGCACAGCCCGCTTGGTCATGAATTTGATCTTACTTCAAAATGGCTATTCGCTTGTCAATATTAAAGGCAACCTCAAAAACCGCCTCAAGTATTACCAAGCCCTTGAACAAGTCCAACTCAATCACGAACACACCGAATTCTACAAACTGATCCTGAGTTCCGCCGAAAAATCCTTGTTACAACATTTAGAGTTGGTTGGGTAGGGGTTTAATTTTCCCCTCTCGAATCCATAATGATCGTAACTGGACCGTCGTTGATTAATGAAACTTTCATGTCGGCGCCGAATTGGCCTGTTTGGATGGGGCCTTGGAATTGTTTTTGAAGTTCTTGTAAGAAAAATTCGTAGAGCGGAATGGCTTGTTCGGGTCTGGCTGCTCTTATGTAGCTTGGTCGATTTCCTTTTTTGGTGTCGGCATAAAGGGTGAACTGACTCACTACTAAAAGCCCGCCGCCGCAGTCCTGAACCGATAAATTCATTTTGCCATCGGCATCAGTAAATATGCGTAGGTTGATGAGTTTTTGAATGAGGTAGAGCGCATCTTGTTCGGTATCTTCTTGCGCAATACCAAGTAAAACTAATAGACCTTTTGATATTTCTCCGACAAAGTTTCCGTCAATTTTTACGGCTGCTTCTGAAACGCGTTGAATGACTACTCGCATGCTATTTTGAAACTAAGATTTAAAATTCACTTCTGCGATAAGGGTCAGAGGCGTCTTCTTGCATGAGTTGGAGATACGTTTGATAGCGATGCGGCGCAATGTCTTGGGTGTCAACAGCTGCTTTTACTGCGCAGTGCGGTTCATTGAGGTGCTTGCAATTATTGAAGCGGCATTCGCCTAATAGGGCCCTCATTTCTGGGAAGTAATGGGCGTAATGTTCTTTTTCAAGATCGACCAAGCCAAAGGCCCGAATCCCTGGTGTGTCAATGATGTAGCCACCACTTGACAGCGCATGCATTTCGGCAAAAGTAGTGGTGTGCTTGCCTTGTTCGTGGGCTCTAGAAATCTCGCCCGTTCTGAGGTCAAGACTGGCATCTAGGGCATTGACCAGCGTGGTTTTTCCGACGCCCGAATTACCCGAAATCATGACTTGTTTGCCCTTGATTTCATCGCGTAAGAAAGCTACCGTTTCTGGACTTTCCGCTGAAATACCGATGCACGGATAGCCTAAATTTTCATAAATAACTTTCAGTGCCTCGAAATACTCGGTGTCGTCGGCATCGAAGAGGTCAATTTTATTGAAAAGCAAAGTGGTCGGGATTCGAAAAGACTCAGCAGCCACCAAAAAACGGTCAATAAATGCAATTTGTGTAATCGGAGATTTGAGTGTGACCAACAAATAGGCACGATCCACATTAGCAGCCAAAATTTGCATTTGCTTGCTGAGGTTGGTCGCCTTGCGTACAATATAGTTCTGCCGTGGTTCTACCGACAAAATGGCCCAACTTTCATCAGAACCTGGTTCAATATTGACACGGTCACCAGCTGCAATGGGGTTGGTCGTTTTGAGCCCTTCCAAGCGCAATTTACCACGAATACTGGCTTGCACAATTTGCTCATCTTCAAGTAAAACTTGATACCATTTTCCAGTAGATTTCATCACGAGCCCTTGCATAGTGTAAAGTTAAACATTTGTATGTTTGTGGAATGAAAAGAATTTTTATCGTCCTTCTTGGTTTGAGCCTCACCGCGTGCCGAACCTTACCTGTCGAGGTGCCCGAAGATGAAGTATTGGTTGAGCCCCTTGAAGATGCCGAATTCCCTGGTGGGTACGAAAAAATGCAAGTTTATATCGTGGAAAATTTGAATCGCAATAAGATCATAGATTCTTCCAGATCATTAGAGGGCTCCTATAGAGTAATGGTTAAATTTGATGTTGAGAAGGATGGATCTATTAGTAATGCAGTAATAGAAAAGTCGACAAGCATTTGCCTCCCTTGTGAAAAAGCAGCCCTCCGCTTGGTTCAAAACATGCCAAATTGGACGCCCGCAAAGTTGAATGGGCTTCCCATTGTGAGTCCAGTTCGCTTGCCGTTGACTTTTACTTTTTAATACCCGCAAGAACCTTCAGTTTATGAAAACACTAAGCTCTCTTCTTTTCTTCTCATTGACAAGTTTCTTTTCATTTTCACAGGTTGCTGCAACAATTTCAACCGATACCACAAAATCTCAAATTTTTGAAACCGTCGAAGTGCAAGCAGAATTTCCAGGAGGCGATGCTGCATTGCGAAAGTATCTAGTTGATAACATCATGATGGATTCAATCGTCAAATTTTCTGACAAAGAAATGTACAACAAGGTTTACGTCCGTTTTGTGGTTAATAATAACGGCCATGTGGAGCATGCAACAATAGATCGAGCAAGTATCTATTGTCCTCCTTGCAATACAGAAGCTCTTCGTGTAGTAAGAAATATGCCAAAATGGACGCCTGGCAAAGTGGGTGGCGAGCCAGTTTCAATGTATTTTCGATTACCAATTATCTTTTCGGTACAATAACCATGACTCAACACTACGGCCTCATCGGCAAAACCCTCGGGCATTCGTTTTCCGCTGCTTTTTTCAAGGATTTTTTTGAGAAAAATCTGATTGATGCGACTTATTCAAATTTTGAATTGGAAAGCATCGAAGAAGTTCAAGCGCTCTTGAAGCAGGACATTGCTGGTTTCAACGTTACTTTTCCCTACAAGGAAACTATCATTCCTTTCTTAGATCGATTGGATGAAACCGCCCAAGTTATTGGTGCGGTAAATGTGGTGGCTGTTGAAAATGGAGCAACAGTGGGCTACAACACTGATGCTTATGGATTTGCGCAAAGCATTAAGCCGTTTTTGACTTTTGAGCACGAGCGCGCGCTTATTTTTGGAACAGGAGGGGCGGCTAAGGCGGTGGCACATGTCTTTAAACAACTTGGCCTAGACATCTTTTATATTTCGCGCCAGCCAGACCATCCAAATAGAATTTATACCTATTCGGAAATTAATGCACATATGTTAAATGCTTGTAAGGTGCTGGTGAATTGTACGCCGATCGGAACTTTTCCGGACATCACAGCTTGTTTACCCATTCCATTTGAACACCTCACAGAGGCGCATCTGGCAATCGATTTAGTGTATAATCCGGCTGAAACAGCCTTGATGGCTAACGCTAAAAAACAAGGTGCCGCAGTCATGAATGGTTTGTCCATGCTGCAGCACCAAGCTTTGAAAAGTTATGAAATCTGGACGCGTTAAGCTTCCTTATTGATTTGATTGAGGTTGTACCAGTCTATCTTTCTGGAGAAATACATCACCATACCGAGGATAATAAACACCCCAATACTACCAATCAGTAAGGCTAAGTCTTCTAGCTGAATAATCACAAAAATGAAGACGTAAAGCATGCTCAATAGCCCTGCGATAAACAAGCTCATTTTAACCGATCTGAGGATAGCCCTCACATACATACTGATCAATATAACAGTAGCTAAGGCAGAAAGCAAAAATGCAGAATTAAAGGCGATATGCTCTGAAAATGCCAGCAAAAGCGTGTAGAATACCACCAACGCAATTCCAACTAAAATATATTGAATAGGGTGAATACCAGCAGATTGGAATATTTCAATAAAGAAGAAAACCAAAAAGGTTAGGCCAATAAACAATAGCGCATAATGAATCGTACGATGTGACTTCTGATAGTTGTCTACCGGTAATTTGAGGTCAACACCAAATGATGATTCGCGCAGTTTGTAAGAAGATCCTGTCCAGCTTTGCGGGTAGTTTCTGTTGAGGTTCAAGACATTCCAGTGTGCTTTAAAACCAGATTTATCCATTTTGTGCTCATCTGGTAAAAATGCGCCGTCAAATTTCGGCGTTTGCCAATCTGAATTCAAGACAACGTCAGTTTCCTTTCCAACAGGAGTAAAGTAGAGTTGTTGGCTGCCTTTCAATTCAATATCAAAACTGAACTTATAAAGGTGGTCATCGGTAGGGGAAATATTGACCTTAGCATTAATCCCTGAATAAAATACATCAGAGTTAGTTACACCCGGGTTAAAGGATATTTTTTGCCCGTCCCAGTTAAGAGAAATTTGTTTTTCAATCCCGCGAAGGTCATCAATTCCGGCATTTAAAACCGCTTCATTGAATTTGAAGACGTGCCCCTTACTTTCGAGGTCTTTGAATTCTAATTTGGTAAATTCTCCACTTACATGTAAGGTAGAATTGTAAACTACAATATCAAAAATTCCTCGGTGTCTTCTATTCGGATTTACGTTGGCTTTGATGTTTAATTTACTCGGCAAAATGTGCAATCTTTCAGTAATCTGAACCAAGCTTTCTTTTCCGGTAGCTTTGTTGATTTCCTTGACGTAGCGGGTATAGGGAATAGTTAATACAGGCCCCTGTAAGGTTTGTTCGCCGCCCCATTTTTCACTGACTTCATCAATGGCATCTTGCTGGGTTTGTTCTCGTTCATAAATGATGCTTTTGATCATGCCCGTCGGGATAAGCAGTAGTAAGGCGATCAGAACAATGCCGCCAATTTTAAAGTAAAGGTTGTTTTTGATTTTTGACATAGCCGTAAATTTTCGTAGCAACGTAAATGAAGTTATTTTATTTGAGAAATGATATAATTCCTTGAAAATAAAAGTTTTCTTGGGTAGTTATTTTGACATTCATGAATTTATCCGACACTAAGTACTTAAGAACCGAATCGAGGTGAAAGCCCACTGCAACTTTGTGGCTCATCTTAATTCTTTTACATATGAATGCTTTAAAAAACAAAGTCAGTCTAATGGGGCGCCTTGGCGGGCAACCCGAGTTAGTGAAATTTGAATCCGGTCGTTTATTGGCCCGATTCTCTTTAGCTACCCATGAAAATTTCAAAGACAAAAATGGCGAGTGGCATGACTTCACGCAGTGGCACACCATAAATGCGTGGGGTAAAATTGCCGAAAAGGTCAGTGAAAAACTCGAAAAAGGCATGGAGGTTGTCATTGAAGGCAAGCTCGTCAACCAGCAATATGAAAACAAAGTTGGCGAAAAGCGCTTTGCTACTATCATAGAGCTCTACGATTTCATAATGGTTCAACCTAAAAAAGCCACACATGAACATGCCAATTCAGAGCACGCAGCCTAATTTCCCGGCAAATGCTATGTTGCACATGAATCATGTCAACCTCATCGGCACCATGACCGCGCCTGCCCGAACCATCACTATCGAAGATGGTAAAACCATTACGCGTTTTACGCTCGCCACCAAAGAGCAATACCTAGCGGAAGATGGCCTCACTAAGCAGCGCAGCCAATGGCATTTGCTCACTGCTTGGGGTCGCTGGGCCAAAGTTCTCGAAGAATGTGGTGGCAAAGGTGTGCGCCTGGCTATTGAAGGTAAACTGATAGGCCGTTTCTACAAAACTGGTGGCCAGCGCCGCTACATCTCCGAAGTAGAAATCATAGACTTGGTCATTTTGCCCTAATCTTTCACTCCAACCAAACGATCCAAAAGGCGGCCGCAGGCCGCCTTTTGTGTGAAATACAAATTGTAAATCAAATACAAAAGCCAGATCACGGAACTAGAACTCATTAAAAACAGCATCCTCGATATCAGAGGAAAACGCGTCATTCTCGATTATGAATTGGCGAAACTTTACGGTATTGAAACCAAGCGTTTAAAAGAATCAGTACGTAGAAATTTAAGACGATTTCCCGAGGACTTTATGTTTGAGCTTTCTCAAGAAGAATGGTTCATCTTGAGGTCGCAATTTGCGTCCTCAAGTTGGGGCGGAAAAAGATATTCACCCTTCGCGTTCACGGAACAAGGTGTAGCAATGTTGTCAAGCGTATTAAATTCTGACAGAGCAATAGAAGTAAACATCTCCATCATGCGCGCCTTTGTCCTCATGCGCCAATGGGCGCTCGAATACCATGATCTTCAAGACAAACTCTCCGAACTCGAGCAGCGCTTCGGCCAAAAGTTCACAGACATTGAGCAGGTACTCAACTACCTCATTCAAAAAGACCAGAAGCAGGTACAGCAGGGTGGAAGGAAGAGAATTGGGTTTTGAAAAAAATACAAAAATGGAATCCCAAAAAGAGTTTAATCAATTATCTTCGTTCAGTAAGCTCAAATACATCTATGAAAACAACCATTCTACTTAGTTTCATCGTACTACTTTTTGTAGGTTGTGGAAAGATTGATACACCCACCGAAGCGTCCAAAGCAATTATTGGAAAATGGCGTTTTGTAGGTAGTGGCGGAGGTTTTTCAGGTACTGGAAACTCAAGTTTTGACAACACGGATGTCTATGAATTCAAGGAGAATGGCACTTTTAAACACTACAAAGGCAATCAGGTGATAGAACAAGCTAATTTTTCTTTTCAATTAGGGACTAGCATTTTTGACCAAGAAGAACACTTAATGATTCATTATGCAAATGGCTCGGCTCCTATTGGAATCACACAATCCTTTGACATCAGCAATGATACGCTTATTCTAAATGAGGAGGTGTATGATGGATTTGGTTACACTTTTGTCAAGCAGTAAGTAAGAGGTTCCGCGCATGACTCCAACCCCAGAACACAACGCTAAAATTGCAAAATTGACTTTTGCGTCGGTTTATCCGCTCTATGTTGCTAAGGTAGAGCGAAAAGGAAGAACGGAAGAAGAATTGCGCCAAGTAATCGAGTGGTTAACGGGTTTTGATTGGCCGCATCAACAAGCTTTAATTACCGAAAAAGTAAGTTTCGAAGTATTTTTTGAACGTGCCCAATTGCATCCAAATGCAGGGCTTATCAAGGGGCTGATTTGTGGCTATCGCATTGAAGAACTTGAAAATGAGCTAACTCGAAACGTTCGTTACCTCGATAAATTAGTCGACGAATTGGCCAAAGGAAAAGCAATGGAAAAAATTCTGAGGGTTTGATTTCAATAATAAAAAAACGTATCTTCATTTTCCTAAACTAAACCTACAATTATGGAAAACAATGAATTACAAAGTGCTCCAGCACAAGATTATCAATTTGCATTCAAAGGAGAAGGATCGGCCTATTTCGGCATTCTAATTGTCAACTGGATTTTAACAGTCTTGACTTTTGGATTTTATTACCCTTGGGCCAGAGCCAAGCAATTGCAATACACATACAGCAATACAACACTCAATAACGAAAGCTTTCACTTTTCCGGAACTGGAGCTGAGATTTTCAAGGGCTTTTTAAAGCTGATTTTATTTTATGCTTTAATGCTAGTAGGCATTTTTTCACTTACCGCCCTAACAAAAGAGCCTTTATTAGTCTTGATATTTATCTATCTATTTATTTTTGCACTTCTACCAATTATCGTGCATGGTTCTTTGCGCTACCGCATGAGCCGTACTTCATATAGAGGCATTCGTTTTGGCTACCGTGGCAGCCGTTCAGAATTGACAAAGCAATTTTATAAAGATATTTTCTTAACCATTGTCTCTATTGGAATTTATAGCTCTTGGTTGCAAATGAATCTGCGTGTTTATACACATAAACACATTCGATATGGCAACATCAATTTCTCAAATAACGCTGACGGCACAGAATTTTTCTTGATGAATTTGAAAGGCTATCTCTTGACGATCGTTACCTTGGGTATCTATTCGTTTTGGTGGCAAAAAGACATTTTCAATTACTACATTGATAACATGCAACTGAAGCAAGACACAAACAAAATCAAGATGAGGTCCACCGCTACAGGTTTAGATTTTTTAAAACTTGGTTTGACAAATGCATTGCTCATTGTATTTACGTTTGGAATTGCCACCGCTTGGGTTGAAATGCGCAGACTTCGTTTCATCTTCAGCCATATTCAAATGAAAGGCAACATTGACCTCAATTCGGTTACCCAAACTGAAGAAGAATACAAAGATGCATTAGGAGAAGACGCAATGGACTTCCTTAATTTGGATATCATCTAATGGAAACCAAGCCTTTGGACGCGCTTTTTTACGACGGTTTAAGTTCGAGTCCTCAAAATGTAAACTGGACGCTACATGTTCAACAAGGCTTATTGTATATTCAATTTCCTGACCAACAAATTCACACATGGCAGCTCAAAGAGCTAGATTATGCTGAAGCTCCTTCTTTTCTAGATCTTCGTCTCAAAAACAACCCAGCAGCATACCTGAGTATCCCGAATTCAGTTGCTGCTGAGCTATTAAAAGTACTCAGAAATACAAACCTGCATGGCCGCTTCAGGAGCATGAGCCCTGTTAAAGTATTTTTGGTAGTCTTGCTCTTGTTGGGAGCTTTGGTGGGTTCTTACTTTTTATTGGTGCCAATCCTTGCCGAAAAAGCGGTGGTTTTTATCCCGCAAAGCGTCGATAACCAAATTGGAGAAACAGCTTTTCAAGCTATGGTGAGCCCTGATGATATTGACTCCGCAAAAACTATTGCCCTCAATGCATTTGCTCAGCAGCTTCAACTTGAGAATCAGCACCCTATTCATTTCAATGTGGTCAATTCTAGTGAAATCAATGCGTTTGCCTTGCCAAATGGAGAGGTAGTAGTTTATACGGGCATTCTTAGAAAAATGGACCAATCTTCACAACTAACGGCGCTTATTGGTCATGAAGTGAGCCATGTAAATGCGCGTCATTCTATGCGCTTGCTCTCCAGAAATTTAGCAGGCTACGTGATCATTTCATTGTTGGTTGGCGATATTGGGGGCTTCACCACAATTCTTGTAGACAACGCCCAGCAATTACATCAGCTCGCATTTTCAAGAAAACACGAAGAAGAGGCCGATCATTTAGGTCTCCAAATCATGCTCAAGAACCATCAAGATCCAAACGGAATGCTGCAACTGTTTTCGAAACTTCAAAAGCACGCACCTACTGATATTCCCGAAATGCTCAGCACCCACCCATTGCCTAAATCTAGGATACAGAAACTCAGTAATGAATTAAAATCCATTAAAATTCAACCGCGTCAAAATCCGAAGTTGGAGTATTATTTCAAGCAACTTAAAAATTAAAATATGAAATGGATTCTTTATGCTTTGCCGATTTTGCTGCTAACTAGCTGTGGTAAAATAAAAACCCCAAACCAAGAAGCTAAAAAGATCTTTGGCAAATGGCGTTTTCTATCCAGCAGCGGTGGTTTTGGTGGCGGTGGAAATCCGAGCTATGATAGCAATGACACCTATGAGTACAAAGAAAATGGAAAGTTTTTTCATTACAAAGGCAGCGTATTGGTCGTTAAGGAAGACTTCAAGATTCATTTAGGAATAAGCGATTTATCCCAACAATCAGAGCTAATGATCAAATATGGTGGCTTATTAACTCAATTACAAAGACAGTCTTATACTGTGCAAAATGACACTTTGATTTTATCTGATGAGTGCTACGACGGCTTTCAATATGTATTTAAAAGGATATAATATTTAAGGGGCCCTTGCGTTTTTCTGCGATGAAATTTCAAATTTGCTGTTGTTTTCTGCTTTTCTGCAATTTTCTCTTTGCACAAAGCATTAAAAATAAATATGAGCTTGGCTTCAATGCTTCCTTAAACAGAGCCAGCGCCGAGACAATAATGGGCGGAACAGAAAGTTTGATTGAACCCATTTTGCCAAGCCCTAATTTATTCTTCCAATACACAAGAAGGTTTAACCCAAGTTTCTCCATGAGTCTGAATGCCGGTTTTGGTACTTTGCCCATTGCCATTATTGCACCTGGAAATGGCACTTATTCTGGCAATGACCAAGAATCAATCATTAATAACATCATTTTCTATAGTTCTTATTTACGAACACAAGCGCTTGTATCGTACTCAAAAACCATTCATCCAAAATGGTTTGTAAGCGGGCAGTTAGGTGTTGGATTTAGGAAATTTGGCAATGCAAAATACGGGTCACAATATTATGTAGATTCAGGGTTCTTATATCAAGCTTCATTTGAAACTAAAGGCCGCCCCATTTTATTTGGAAGCATCGGTACTTCTTTAACTCGAAGGCTCGCCAATCAAAATGAATTATCCTTGAATTTGAGCTATGATCATTCATTTAAAAATTTGATGAGTGGCCCTTATTCCTTATATGACTATACAAATCATGGAAATTTCTTTAATCAGGGTAGATTTTTAAATATCGGAATCTCTTATGGTTTTTTAAATGCCAAGAAGTTAAAAGCAATTGAGCATTTTCAAAGCGCGGAAAATCTAAATCGAAAAGCGGCAAAAAGAAAGGTGCGCGAGCAGCTGCGCTATATTGATCCAAATAGCACATTTTTACGTCTGAGTGGTGGCACATATACGTTAAGAACTATGGTTACTGAAGACCCTCAAAATGTAACACAATCTGCAGCGTTTCCTAATTTTATGCCGCAAATTACCTATGAAATGGGTCTTGGAAAACAATGGTATGCCGAGGGCAGCATATTCAGTAATGAATTTTTAGTAGCCAGTAAATACACTGTTTTTCCTTACATGATCGATGGTACCAATGGATTTAGATTGTATCAATTTTCTGCTGGGGCACTGTATCGCCTGATTTTACCAAATAACTATAACCTGATCAATTTCCATATGGGTTTAAGCGCTGGTTTCCATACCCAAAGTTTAGGCACCTATTTAGCTTCAAGCGCTGGTGGATCCGGAACCTTCAATAATTTACCATTTGCATTCAGTGCTGAAACACAATTTGAAATCGTTTCCAGATATATAGGTTCAGCATACCTTGGCCTGTCGAAAGACTTTAGGATTTTCAATCGTTGCTATTTTACAATGAGTTACCGTCATAATTTTGGCATCAAGAAAATGTTGATTTCAGAGACCTTTTATACTGATCTCATTAACAACCAAAGCTCAATTGTTACAAAGAGGGTCAACGGTACGGGTACCGAAATACAGTTTGGCTTAAAGTTTAAACTGAATAAATGATGCATCAATTCCTTCAACAATTAGCCCCGCAAAAACAGCATGATTTGCAGGAAATTCTTCAACTGGTTCAAACTCAATTCCCAAATCAGCAACCGATGTTCTTCGATGGTAAAAACAAGGAGGGAAAGGTAGTAACAAACCCGAGTATTGGTTTTGGAACGTATCTGCATCGTTATGCCGATGGTAGAGAGGAACCTATGTATCGTATGGGTTTTAGCGCCAATACAAAAGGGATCAGCATTTATTTATTGGGCTTACCAGACAGAAAAATTTTGATCGAAAAATTTGCTGATCGGATTGGTAAAGCTAAAGTTACAGGCTATTGCATTCAATTCAAGGGCTTGCAAGATTTGAATGTGTCTGTCCTGAAAGAAATCATCGATTTTGGCTTGAACTAAGCATTCTTTTGCCTTTTTTTGTACCTTCATTTTGAATTATGAGCAATATCAATATCGACAATTATTTAGAAAGTCATTATATCCACCGCAGCAATTGGTTGCGCGCAGCTGTTTTAGGTGCTAATGACGGCATTATTTCTATTTCAAGTTTAGCAATTGGCGTAGCTACTGCAAGTGCTACTCGTGAGCCTGTAGTTTTGGCAACAGTGGCTGGTTTGGTTGCGGGTGCCCTTTCTATGGCTGCCGGAGAATATGTTTCTGTGAGTTCTCAGATGGACACCGAGCATGCCGATATCGAACGCGAAAAACAAGAATTGGCAGAAATGCCCGATGAAGAATTGCAAATTTTAGCTCAAATCTATGAGCAACGCGGCTTGAAAAAAGAAACAGCCATGCAAGTTGCCGTTGAACTAACAGCTCATGATGCCTTAGCCGCGCACGTTAGAGATGAGCTTGGTATCAATGAAATTACACAGGCCAATCCTATTCAGGCCGCATTAGCTTCGGGTGCAGCTTTTACAGTTGGAGGCATTTTGCCTTTAATGGTCATATTATTTGCTCCGTTAACCGGTATGGAATATTGGCTTTATGGTTTCACTATTTTATTTTTAATCATTTTGGGCGCAACAGCCGCCAAAACAGGAGGATCCAATATTTTAAAAGCCATTTCTCGCATCACTATTTGGGGAACCATTGCCATGGCATTATCTGCGGGCGTGGGTTACTTGTTTGGTGTAAATGTTTAGGATGAGGTTGCTCAATATTTTTATTCTTTGCTCATTTATGCTTGTAATTCAAGCTTGCACCAAAGATAAAATACATGTTGAGCCTTCCATTCTTTACCAAGAAATGAATCCCTCTGAATACTTCACTTGCGTAGATACCGTCATTGCACATCCCTCGGGTTGCGGCTGGATTGTTCAACCTTCCGATTCTATGGAAGCCAGAACAATAGATCTAGATGCCGATGGCGAAGCTGATTTCAATATCACATGTACCTCCTGGTATCACATGCTCAGCGCTAGCTACCCTTGTGTCAATTATAACACAAGTATCATCATCAGTGGCGTCGACACCAACACATTTGTCGCTACCCAAGGGCTCTATAACGAAAGCCGAAAATATGCTGTTAGTGACAGTATCTTACCTTCAGATCAATGGCGCAGTAGTGCCGCACTTTTATTATTCGTGCAACAAGCTCCATTTGCCACTAACTTTGAAGGCTCTGCCTATTTTGGACTTAAAATGAAGAAGAACAACGAAGCTTGGTATGCTTGGTTGGAACTCGAGAAAAATCAATATAAGATTAGGGTGCTGTCTCATGCCATCAAGCAAGGGCAAAGCGCTGGAATTAAAGCCGGAGAGCACTAAAATTTGTAACATATGAAACCCACTGGCAACACCGTTGAAGCCATTTTAGAAAATATCCCAGAGGAGAGAAAAGTAGCTTTCCATCGATTACATCAAACCATTGTTGATCATTTACCAACAGGTTTTGTTGCAGGCATTAGTTATGGCGGGCTTGGATACGTTATTCCTCATGAGTTATACCCTGCTGGTTACCACTGTAAACCCGCAGAGCCCCTGCCATTTGCTGGTTTGGCTTCTCAAAAAAATTCGATCAATTTTTACCATATGGGCATGTATGCCGATCAAGCTTTACTCGATTGGTTTGTCGATGAATACCCCAAACACAGCGCTCAAAAACTAGACATGGGCAAAAGTTGTATCCGCTTCAAAAAACTCGATCAAATCCCCTTCGACCTCATCGGCCAACTCATGGAAAAAATGTCAGCCCAAGACTGGATTGATACCTATGAAAAGCTATACAAGAAAAAGTAAAAACTTTTTCTATTCATCATTATTTCAATAGACCTACATGTTGCTTAAAAAACTTTATCGTTTTCTTTCTCCAAAGTGGCAGAAATTATACATGGAATACAAAGTTGCTTTTCAACCGCGCTACGGACATGGAAAACCGCCACATTCTGAGTTATTTGAGCTAATCAATAAGGAGCGTGCTACTTTTGAAACACTGCTGCATGAAGCCTTGCAGCATCAAGAGGTATTCTATTCATGGAAAAAGAAAAATGAAGAAGCAAATACAAGTCTGCCGGTCTACAACAACGATTTTTTACCTGGTTTAGACATGATAGCTATCTATACCATGATCAAACATTTTCAACCCAAACGCTATGTCGAGGTGGGTTCCGGAAATAGCACAAAGGTGGCGTTTCAAGCCGCTAAAGATTTGAAACAGACAGAAATAATATCTATTGATCCTGCGCCAAGAGCAGAAATTGATGAATTAGCCGACACAATCATCCGCAAACCTTTTGAAAATATTGATTTCGATTTTCTATTTTCATTAGAAGCAAATGACATCTTGTTCATCGATAATTCTCATCGCATATTACCAAACTCAGATGCAACTGTTTTCTTTTTAGAGGTTCTTCCAAAATTAGCCAAAGGCGTCATTGTTCATATCCACGACATCTATTTGCCGTATGATTATCCTCAATTTATGGCGGATCGTTTTTATTCAGAACAATACGGACTTGCGATGTATTTATTAGCAAATCCAGAAAAATACAAAACCATCTTACCTAATTACTTCATCTCCGAGGACCCACAATTGAGTCAAATTGTAGCCCCAATTTTTACTCACCCTTCCTTAGCAAATGTCGAAAAACATGGCGGTTCATTTTGGTTACAGATCCAGTAGGCTCAAAATATTATTGTACCTTTAGATCAAATCCAATACAATGTCAGAAGAATTACAAAAATGCCCTTCGTGTGAATCACCCTACGGATACGAAAGTGGCGAAGGTCAATATACTTGTCCGGAGTGCTCATTTGAATGGAATTTAGCCGATGTTGCGGCTTCCGATGAATTAGTTGTGCTTGATGCCAATGGGGCTCGTTTACAAAACGGAGACTCAGTAGTAGTGGTAAAGGATCTTCCTGTGAAAGGAGCGCCGAAGCCAGTAATCAAGGCCGGAACCAAAGTAAAAAACATCAAACTCACTGATGGTGATCACAATATTGATTGTAAAATTGATGGTTTTGGTGCAATGGGTTTGAAGTCAGAGTTTGTGAAAAAGGCGTAGTTAAATTTTGCTTTCATTGAAAGATGATTAAAGTTTGCATTTCAACTCTCGAGATCGTTCATATTTTCGTTTGAATTCAAAAAACCATATGAAAGCACTACTTTTTTCTTTTACCGCTTTATTTCTTTTTAGTTCTTGTCATGGCACATCTTGTGTGAATGCCAAGGCTGCTACCATTATAGATTATACAGGCCTTGATGGCTGTGGTTTAATTATTAAGTTACAATCGGGTGATGTCCTAGAACCCATGAACCTGAATGACTTCAATATTACCCCAACCGACGGTATGAAAGTTTGGGTAAAATACCACGAAGTAGCAGGTGGAAGTATTTGTATGGTTGGAAAAATAGTAGAAATCGATTGTTTAGCAAAGCGCTAATAAGAGCTTTTAATCCTTCTCTGAAAAAAATGCAGTCCTCGCAATAAAGTAAGGATTCACCAAATTGGCTTTGTTATAACAGAGCGCTGCTCCTGTTTCAGCGTGCACCACGCTTCCCCCTAAAGCTTCTAATATGGCTTGCCCAGCAGCTATATCCCATTCCATGGTAGGCGCATAGCGCGGATAAACATCAGCTTTACCTTGGGCCAAATCAAAGAATTTCAAGGCCGAGCCTTTTTTAATAAAATCAACATCATGTCCTTTTGTTTTCAGGTCGTTGATAAAGTTCAAAACAGAGCCACTATGATGACTTCTTGAGCAGGCCATGATTAAAGGGTCATTGCACCGTAAAACGGATTCAATTTTTCGCCACTTTTTAGGTTGTTCTGCATCGTTAAAAGAAAAAATATAAACACCCGTTTCTTTTGAACCAATAATAATTTCTTGATTTACAGGAGCGGCAATTAGGCCAAATTTGGGTTGACCATTTTCGATGAGGGCTATATTGACGGCAAATTCGTCATTGCGCTTGACAAACTCTTTAGTGCCATCTAGAGGGTCAATACACCAACATTGTTGCCAATGCTTGCGTGCTTCAAACGGCATTTTTTCAGTTTCTTCACCAGTTATTGGGATGCCAAGCGGTCTCAAGATGCGGTCAATTTGTTCGCTTGCTGCTAAATCGGCGGCTGTTACAGGAGAACCGTCATGTTTTTCAATGACACCAAAATCTTGTTGGTAAATGCTAAGAATGGCTTCAGATGCTGCAATGGCAGCTTCGATCGCTTTCTGATATGCGGTGCTTAGTGGAAGCAATTACAATTGCATTTCGGGAACATATGCCGGTACCACAAGGTCACCTTCAGTTTTCGAAATAATTTCCTCGACACTTACTCCTGGAGCACGCTCGATGAGATGGAATTTACCCTCTTTGATTTCGAGTACTGCAAGTTCGGTAACAACCTTTTTTACACAGCCAACACCGGTTAGAGGAAGCGTGCAACTTTTTAGAATCTTAGATTCACCAGCCTTGTTGCTGTGCATCATGGCGACAATAATATTTTCAGCAGATGCTACTAAATCCATTGCACCACCCATGCCTTTGACCATTTTACCTGGAATTTTCCAGTTGGCGATGTCTCCGTTTTGAGAAACTTCCATAGCGCCTAAAACGGTAAGTTGTACGTGTTGCCCACGAATCATGGCAAAAGAAGTGGCGGAATCAAAAAATGAGGCACCATTTCTAACGGTGATGGTTTGCTTTCCAGCATTGATGAGGTCCGGATCTTCTTCACCTTCAAATGGAAATGGACCCATTCCTAAAATGCCATTTTCAGACTGAAATTCTACTTCGATTCCTTCGGGTATGTAATTAGCAACTAGGGTAGGGATCCCAATACCAAGATTTACATACCAACCATCTCTGAGTTCTTGTGCGATGCGTTTGGCTATGCCGGTTTTATCGAGTGCCATGTTTTAATTTTTTGAGCGAACGGTGCGTTGTTCGATGCGTTTTTCAAATTTGTCTCCTTGGAAGATGCGCTGTACAAAAATACCGGGTGTATGAATTTGATTGGGGTCAAGCGTGCCTGCCGGAACCAGTTCTTCCACTTCTGCGATGGTAATTTTACCAGCCATGGCCATCATGGGGTTGAAATTTCGAGCCGTGGCTTTGTAAATTAGGTTGCCTTCTGTGTCTCCTTTCCAAGCTTTTACAATGGCAAAATCAGCAGTTAGCGCAGTTTCTAAAATATGTGGTTTGCCATTAAAAACTCTTACTTCTTTACCTTCCGCTACCTCTGTTCCAAATCCGGCGGGCGTAAAAAATGCAGGAATTCCTGCACCGCCTGCTCGGCAACGTTCAGCTAAACTGCCTTGTGGAATGAGGTCAACTTCGAGTTCTCCGGATAGCATTTGACGCTCAAATTCGTCATTTTCGCCAACATAGGAAGAAATCATTTTTTTGACTTGTTTAGCTTGAAGCAATAAACCTAAACCAAAATCATCGACACCGGCATTGTTGCTAATACAAGTGAGGTTTTTGACTCCTTTTTTCACTAATTCAGCGATGGAGTTTTCAGGAATTCCGCAGAGTCCAAAACCGCCCACCATTAGGGTCATGCCATCTTGGATGCCTTCAAGGGCTGCGCTTACATCTTTAACTACTTTGTTCATGGCTAAAATTCAAAAGGTATTTCAGATTCGTCGACTGTTTCGGGTTGTGGTGCAACCGTACAGTCATATACAGCTGCATCATAGTCAGATGGCGGTTCAAAATCTCGGGTAGAAAGTGCAATTTCTGGATCTTTATAAACACGCTGCATGTAATAACCGTAAATCGGTAGTGCCATGCGGGCACCTTGCCCCCAGGTCATGCTTCTAAAGCGAACAGCGCGGTCTTCAGCACCTACCCATACGCCGGTTACTAATTGCGGGGTAATCCCGACAAACCATCCGTCCGAGTTATTTTGGGTTGTTCCGGTTTTTCCTGCAGTAGGTGCGGTGATACCACCCCAACTTCGACCTCCTCTTAAACTTCCGCCTGTTCCAAAATTGATCACGCCTTTCATCATTTGTAGCATCTCATAGGCTACTGTAGAATTGAGCGCTTGCTCGCGGTGTTCGGTGGCACTGTAAATTACTTTTCCGTTGCGATCGGTAATGCGCTCAATAAATGTTGGACGCACATAAATTCCGTTATTTGGGAATACACATTGGGCAGCAACCATCTGCAATAAAGAGAGGTCCATACTTCCTAAACACATCGACGGAACCACATCGTTTGGATGCAAATTGATTTCCATCTTCTTGAGGAGCTTCTCGATTTGATAAGGCCCCCCTGTTTTTTGCAATGGATTAAAGGCCCCCATGCGGCCCATTACTGCAACCGTTACTTTATTCGAAGACTGCGCAAGACCATCTCTCACACTAGGTGCGGCTGGCCCCGCGGGGCAATACTGACCAATTACTTTATTGGTGTTGTGGTCTACTAGGTCAAGACAATATTCATCGGCCGAGAAACCGGTGCATGGATTCACAACTTTCATGGAGAGGGCCGCTGCATAGACAAAAGGTTTAATGGTCGAACCTACTTGTCTTTTTCCTTGGCGCACATGGTCATAACCAAAGTGCTTGAAGTTCACACCACCAACCCAAGCTTTTACAAAGCCAGTAGTTGGGTCCATTGAAACCAAACCAGCGTGTAAGAAAGCTTTATAATATCTAATGGAGTCATTAGGGCTCATCACTGTATCGCGCTCTCCATTCCAACTAAAAACGGTCATTTCAACAGGCACATTGAATTCTTTATTGATATCAGATTCACTGAGGCCGAGCGCTACTAATTTTTTGTAGCGATCAGAGTTATGACGCGCTGAGGTCATGATCTCTTCAACGATTTCAGGCTTGATGCTATTTGAAAATGGATAATTTTTAAGACCCTTATTATTGATGTCAAATTGGGGTTGTAATTCTTCTTTGATATGGCGCTCAACTGCATATTCAGCGTAGCGCTGCATGGTTGGGTTGAGTGTCGTGTAAATTCTCAGACCATCGGCATCAATGTCATAAGGATTACCGTCTTCTCTGAGGTATTTGAAGGTTCCGTCAGCTTTTTTAGAAAGTAATATGGATTGCACTTCTGTGCGCAATTCTTTTCTAAAATAAGGAGCCATTCCTTCTTTATGATCCAAAGATCGATAGCGAATAGTAATGGGTTCTTTACAAATGCGATCAAATTCGGCACGTGTCATTTTAGTGCGCAAGGCCTCATTTCCTTTTTCTGAATTTTTGAGCCATTGGAACAAAACTTGATTTCTACGTTTGTGCGCATTTAAGGAATCTTTTGAACGCGCCTCAAGAATGGCTTCTTTGGTGACTTCATTCGGGCTAATGCCTTTATTTTCAGCAATTTTTGCTCGATAATTCCTGATTTGATATGAGTAGGGATTGTAGAGTGCTGGGTTTTTACAAAGACCTATGAGCGTGGCTGCCTCAGATTTGGTAAGGTCTTTTGGCCTTTTATTGAAATAAACTCTTGATGCATTTTCAATACCCACTGCGTTGTAAAGAAAATCAAACTGGTTGAGATACATGGTAATGATCTCTTCTTTGGTAAAGCGTTCTTCAAGACGCTTAGCGATGATGTTTTCTCTTGCCTTTTCACTGACGCGTCTGAATTTGCCTAGAATTCCGCCTACGTATGGAAGTTCAAGCTGTGCACCACTTGCTCTGGCTAATTCTTCGCGCTGACGTTGTTGTAGCGTAAACAAGAGTTTGGCCAACTGCTGTGGAATTGTAGAGGCCCCGCCCGAACGTCCAAATGACGTAAAGGATCTGGCTAAAGCCCTGAAATCGACCCCGGAGTGCTTTAAGAAGCGTTCATCTTCGGTAGAAATGAGTGCATCGGTAACATAAGGTGAAATTTCACGGTACTTCACACTTGTGCGGTTTACCTGCCAAAATCTTCCAATTACCGTATCTTCTTTCACGCTTTTTTTGGCCAAAATCAACGAGGCCTGAAGTTCTGGTGGGTTGTCTAGCATGGATACAGGTGGAAGGTCGTCTTCGGATTGAAGCAAAAGCAGCCCGGCCACTAAAAAGAAGGGCATAAGTGCGAAAGCCCAAAAGATTTTGGTCATCTTTTTTACTTCGGGTTCTGTCAGGACAGTTGACTTAGGTTTCATAATTCAAAATTAAAAACTATTAGCGCAAGACATCTTTGCGTTGGGCATCTAGTTTGAGTAATATAAAAAGCATGACACTGAAGGACATCATGGATGATCCTCCATAGCTGAAAAATGGCAATGGAATTCCGATAACAGGTGCAAAGCCAATATTCATACCGATGTTAATTGCAAAGTGATAGAATAATATCATGGCCACACAATAGGCGTAAATGCGGTTAAAAGCGGAACGTTGTCTTTCGGCAATTATGATGATTCTAAAGAGTACAAAAAGGTAAAGCAGGAAGAGCACGATAACCCCAACGAAACCCCATTCTTCGGCAAAAGGGCAAAAGATGAAATCGGTTTCACTTTCAGGAACATGGTTAGAGCGCACACTTGATACAGAGGCTTCTCTATACCCTTTTCCGAGAAAACCACCCGAACCAACTGCGGCCATTGCTCTATTTCGGTTGTAGTCGTCACCGTTAGGGTCCTCACGCAGGCCAAGAAACAATTCTATACGATCTTTTTGATGGGGTTTGAGCATCCCAAAACCTTTATCTACGGTAAAACTTAATACACTAGCAAGTAATAATCCAAGCGTGAGCACCACCATCATGCGCGAGCGTTCGCGTTTGGTACTGAATCGTTGTAATAATACCCAAGAAATAAGGTAAATAACTAGCAAGCCAAAAATGACTCCTGAAGACCCGCTCAGTTCTAAAGCGAATCCAAAAAGGTTCAAATGAAAAACTACGCTGTCGAGCAAAAGCGTAATGATACTCAGAAAAACCAATGCGAAAAGAATTGGAATAAAGTGAGAACCCACCCATGTTTCTTTGTAGCGCACCCCCGGAATGGCATTTACAAACTTGAGTAGAATGGGGTCAAATGTAAGGCCCTCGCGGTACATCACAAACAAGAAAGAGGTAAATACCACAAAAGTTCCGGCATCGGGCTGTAATAGAATTAATGCCATAGGGATCAGCAAAATGCTACTTGCAGAGAGTACGGTTGTGGTGGTTTGTTGTTTTACGGTGAGGCCACTAATGTATTTAGCGAGCAATAACGAGGTCGAAATTTTAGCAAACTCAGCAGGCTGTACCCCAAAGGAGCCAATACCAATCCAGGCATGTGCGCCGTGTACGGCAGGCATAAAGAGGACAATAACGAGAAGTACTAGTGTTGAAATATAAATAGGAACTGCAAAGCGACGATAAATATCGGCATCGATTAAGAATACAAGCAGTCCGAGAAATAAGGAAAAAACAATCCAAAAAAGTTGGCGGCCATATTTTTCCGAAAAGTCAAAAAGTGATGGTGCTTCTTCGTTGTAAGCTACCGAATAAACTGTAGCCAAGCCCATAATGAGCATAGTGATGATTGCTCCAAAGAGAGGCCAGTCTAAATTTTCGGTAAGGCTTTCTTCTTTACGCATTAATTATTTGATTTATAAGCGATTTGAGCTTCAATAATTCGTTTTTCTTTATCGGGATCTGAAACTTTCCCTTTGAGGTATTTTTCAATAATTAATGAGGTAATAGGTGCTGCCCAAGTACCACCCCAACCAGCATTTTCAACAAAAACTGCAACAGCAATTTTAGGTTTGTGCATTGGTGCAAAAGCAAAGAATACGGAGTGGTCTTCGCCGTGTGGGTTCTGAACGGTTCCGGTTTTACCGCAAACTAAAATGTCGTCTAGGCGTGCCATTTTACCCGTTCCGCCTGGCTCATTAACAACCCTGCGCATGCCTTCAATTACTGGATCAAAGTACTTGTAGTTGATCATGGTCCAGTGTCTTTTCTTGAATTCTGGTTTAGGGCCACTGTGCCCTATAGAGCGAACGAAATGCGGCGTATAATACCAGCCTTTATTTGCAATGATGGCGACGATATTGGCCATTTGAAGCGGTGTTAATTTCACTTCACCCTGCCCGATAGAAATGGATCTAATGGTAGAAAAGGCCCATGCATGGTGCCCGTACCATTTGTCATAGAATGCAGGATTTGGAATCAGCCCAGGTCTTTGCCCACTGACATCTGTTTCAAAGACATCACCAAGGCCAAAGCTTCTGATGTAGCGATACCATTTACTGAGACCGTATTCAGCATCGGCAAAGTTATTTTTCTTGACACCTTGCTGAATGATGCGACGCACAGCCATGTAGTAGTAAGGGTTACAAGAATATTGGATGGCTTCGGCAATATTTCTTGCAGAAGGGTGGTTGTGGCAGCCTACCAAACTTTTGTCACACGGGAAACCGGTATTTGCTGTAATTACGCCTTCTTGCATGGCGATCAAACTTTGCACCAATTTAAAGATAGAACCCGGCGGATACTCGGCTTGCAGCGGTCTTGGAAACAAAGGCAAGTTTGGGTCTACGGCAAGTTTCGGATAGTTGGTAGAAATATTGCGCTTCCCGACCAAAAGATTCGGGTCATAGGATGGCGCAGAGATCATGCTTAAAATTTCACCAGTTGCGGGCTCGATGGCGACAATACATCCTTTTTTCTTTTGCATGAGCTGTTCGCCGTAGGCTTGCAAAACGACATCCATCCCCATTTTTAGTGGTTCGGCTTGTCTGGCAGTGGTATCGTATTTTCCATCGGCATAAGATTCGATGGCGTTGTTGAGCGCAGAGGTAACGATGTATTTGATTCCTTTGACGCCTCTAAGTTCTTTTTCATAGAAGCGCTCTATACCGGCTCTTCCGATGTTGTTACTAGGTTTGTAGAAATGATCTTCTTCAATTTCTTCGCGGGTCACTTCGGAAAGATAACCAAGAATATTGGCCGCACATTTGAACGGATAATTGCGGGCGCTAGTTGCTTCTTCATAAAAGCCTTTGTAATTTGCTAGGTGAGGCGCAATCTTAGACATTTCTTCAAGGGTTAGTTCTTTGAGAAATGGATAGGCCCTGATTTTTTGATAGTTGGGCGTGCGTTTGCCAGTAATTTTGTTGTAGTAGGTGCCTTCGCCATCGACAATATCTTTGAAGCGTTGGCGCACTTCTTTTGGGGTCCAGCCAATCAATTTGGCAAAAGCAGCGGTGTCGAGGTCCACGATGCTGTCTTCCACCATCATGAGGTTGTAGTAGGTCTGATTGGTAACAATCTTTTTTCCATTGCGGTCAAAAATAACGCCCCGCGGAGGAAAAATTTCTTTGCGTTTTTCTGCAATTTCTTGAGCTCGTAGCGTCCAGGTGTCGTCCAAGACCTGCATGTAAAATAAACGGAAGATGTAGATGCCGATTACCAGCACTATGAAGACTAAAATTACATTGCGTCTGCCGTCTAGGTTCATTTCTTAGAATTGCGATTCAAAAGGAAACTTTGAATAAGGAGGGCGAGTAAGAAAGATAAAACGCCACTGAGAATGGTTTTTTGAAGAATAAAAAAGAAACGACTGAATTCAAAAATTTCAATCAAAAAATACCAAAAGGTGTGCAGGCCAAGTAAAATACCGTAAACGGTAGAGAACCATCTAGAACCCATGTCATGGGAGCTTGGTTCTTTGAGCGGGTCATAGCCTTCGCGCGGTCCGTAAAGCTTAAAGACAATAGGCCTGAGGTAAGCCATGAGTACAAGAGCAGAAGTATTTAGGCCGTAGGTATTGGAAAAAATATCGATGATGAGCCCCATCAAAAATGCCAAGCCCATGATGGAAATGACGCCTAATTCAAATGGCAACATCATGATAAAAAGTGGCTGGATCATGAGGTGAATGCCAAAACCAATATTGAGCTGATTAAAGATTAGGGCTTGCAAGAATGTAAGCACAACGAAGCGTAAAATATGTTTGTAAACTACATTCATTTTATTCGTCTTCTGGGATTCTTGCTTCTAGGGCCTGCTGCTCTTCTAGATGCATGTTTTTAATGATGTAAACACGTTGCAATCTTCGGTAGTCTGCAGAAAATAAGATTTCTACTTTCCAAAGTGCCTGCCCTTCAATGGGTTCAGTGAAACTTACTTTGCCAACAGGTAAGCCTTTCGGGAAAATCCCGGAACCACCTCTTGTGACTACTTTAGACCATTTTTTAATGCGGAGGTCGTTGTTGATACCGGTAATCATGCCATAGCGCGGGTCTCGGCCGTCCCATTTAAGGAGTCCTGGCAGTTCTGATTTTTTCATCTGAATACTGACATCGATGTTGATGTCTTTGGTGAGTACCGTTTTTACCAAGCTATAGTGGTCAGAGACGTAGTGGATAACGCCAACTACACCTTCATGACAAAATACGCCCATGTCTTTTTTAATTCCTTGGGCTTTACCCACATTGATGGTAAAATAGTTGTTGCGACGCGTTACGCTCGAGTTGATGATTTCAGCCGGAACATAGCTATATTGCTGCTCGTAGAGGGTGTCTTCAACTTTGTATTTGGCCCGTGTAATTTGATACATAAATTGAGGCTGACGCTTTCTCCAATAAATGTTCTCCCATTGAAGTTGGGTGTTGTTTTTGCTGAGGTTGAAATGTTTGGTGAGGTCGTGCTCCCATTCGAGTACTTGAATGGAGATGTCGTTAGCGGTGGTAAGGTACTGGCTTCTAGGGAAATTGAGGTAAGTTACATACCAAGAGATCGCAAGAATTTGCAAGAGTGCAAAGACTAAAAATATCCTAAAACGTTGCAGAAAAGCGATCAGGTTGCGCATAAGAGCAAAGATAGTAATTTTGAAGCATGCTAGAGCCTAAAAATGGCCATGAAAATTGTAGAAAAAATTGCATTCAAAAAAAATGATAAAGTTTGAATTAGAAACCCCTAGACTTCTCTTGAAATCATTTGATCAGGAAACCTATGATGCGATTTTTTCAAGTTGCAACGAGCAGGAAATTCGTCAAATTTTTGGGCATCTCAATGACGAAGAATATGAACTCGAATGCAGCCGCTACAAAGGGGGTTATTCGGTTTACAATTTAACTATTCAGTTTTTTCAGTTGGTGTCAAAAGAAAACAACGAAGTTTTAGGCTGGGCAGGCTACCATTCTTGGGCCAAACAACACCATCGCGCTGAAATTTTTTACAGCCTTAAAAAAGAAGAATTCAAAAGAAAAGGTTTCATGTCTGAAGCCCTACAACCCATCCTCGAATACGGTAAAAACCAAATGGATTTATACCGCATCGAGGCTTTTGTTGCAATCGACAACATCCCGTCTAATCGTCTGATGGAAAAGTTCGGTTTTCAAAAAGAAGTCACCCTTAAGCATCGTTATCAATTTGGCGATGAAGTGGATGCTGACAATTTTTATAGCTTGTTTCCAAATCCAAAATACCAGTAATATCAAATTTAAGTATTTGATAATCAAAATAATAATATATTTGAGTAACCTTAAATCTATTATTATGAAAAATTTTACGCTTAAAACAATTACTGGCGGCCTCACACATTTTTTTGGAGGATGGCTGCTTTATGGAATGCTTTTTGAAAGTTTCTTTGATCAGCAGTGTTCAGAATCTTGTAAATCAGTTTGCAGGCCCGAAGGTGAAATGTTAATGGAATATATGGCACTTGCAAGTTTGATCTATGGAGGTTTGGTGGCTTATGTAAGCATCGCCAAAAATGTAATGGATTGGAAGAATGCAGCCATTACTGGGGCGATTCTTGGCGCTTTGTTTTCAGGAGCAAGCGGCTTTATGAGTTACTCAATGATGGATCTAACTAGTTTAACAGGTGTAATCTCAGACATTTGTGTAAATGCAGTTCTCACAGCAGCGATGGCAATTGCAGCATCTTTCGTTGGCAAAGAAGCATAATTGTATTACTTATCAAGATGAAGAAGGGGCTCACGCCCCTTTTTTTATGGTATTTTTGATTAGAAAATCATCTCATG
>JBDLPT010000016.1:0-40719 GCA_039800945.1 Bacteroidota bacterium
CGCCAAACAAGTGTTCATCCAAAAAGACCACATCGAAATCCAATTTTAATGCACCCTCAGCAAACTCAGTTTTTGCAACGCGTTCTTTTCATTTTTCTCGGAATCATCTTTGCCTCAGGCCCGCTTGTTGCGCAAAAAGAACAGTTGCTGCCCAAAAGTCGTAAACAGCTCAACTTATCCAACAAAGTCTTGAGTTGCTACAACCCAGACAACCAAAGCTATTATATCTTCGAAGATTCTACCTATTATTGGGTGTATCCAATTCAGAAAGGATACTGGATCCAGAAGCCACTCCAAACACAGCTCGAAATCAGCTGGAAACAGCTCAAGGAAGATTTTCAAGTCCAGGCGGTGAGTAGTAGTAAGCTCTATTTTGTGCAAAACGGTTGTGGCATTGTCTATGAACTCAAAGCCGGGAAGCTCTGTAGAATTGATAAATCCTACGAGCAAAAAAATCAATTCGGGGCGTCGGTCTTTACTTTTCAGCACAAAATGCACTTCTTCGGAGGCTATGGCTTGTTTAGAACCAAAAACCTCATCACTGTTTTTGAACCCAATGCCAAAGAGTGGTTTGAAGTCAATAATGCCCATTTTGATATCAAACCTCCTTCGAGGCAAGCAGCACAGCACCAGCTAATTGGCAATCAACTTTTTATTTGGGGTGGTATAGGGCGCCGTGGCTATAAAGATGATTTTTTAACAGACATGTGGCGTTTTGATTTCAAAAAGCGAAGCTGGTTGTTTTTTGCCGAGCTCAACCCGTGGTATGCCGAGCTTACCAAAAACATGAACACAAGTGTCAAAGTCCCCACCACTTGGTTTACTTCTCGAGAGTTCTTGATCCATACCGACCTTAAGCAGAACAAAATATTTGCATACGAAAGCCCAAATTTCCTGACCTATCAACTGATCTTGCCTGATCAGCAGCAAAAACATTTCTTATTACTCAGCAAGCCTACAAACCTTAATCAGTATGCTGCAAAGGTGGTCAATACCCAGCAACTCACCTTAGGAATAAATCCGGACGAGCAATATTTTTACAAGAAATTGTCTTTGCTCAAAACCATACCGGTGGACACCTATTTGTGGTTGTCGGCACTGCTAAATGTAATCTTGTTTTTCTTATTGTTTTATATCCGCAGGGTGCATAAAACCAATTGGTACAAACGCCGCCATGCAGTGCTCAATGCCTCAGATTTTTCTGATTTGGAATGGCGCTGCCTCAACCTGATTCATCAGCATGGCAGTATTGAGCTTTCTGCCCTCAACGATTTATTTGATGAAGAACAACTCTCTTTTGAAACCCTCAAAAAGCGCAGAGAGAGTTTTGTCAAAGCACTGCGCACCAAGGTAGCCTTGCTCACCGCCCTAGATTTTGACGATGTTTTGTATGAAACTAAACACCCGCTCGATAAACGAATGAAGATAATAAACTGGGGTAATGAATTGGAAATCAACCATAAACAATAAGTTGACCTCGATTTCTTTTAAAATAGTAAATTACTTTGGCAACCTTTTTGATAGTTGTCGCATCTTTGTATTGTAAAACTCAACCGTTTTCATGACGCCATATATACTCTTTGTCTTGATGTTGTTTTTTATGGGTGGTTTTGTCATCACCTATTACCTAACACCTGTGATCATTAACGTGGTCAAAATGCGCCGTTTATTTGAAAAAAGAAACGAACGCAGCTCGCACTCTAATTTGGTCCCAAGCTTTGGGGGCATCTCCTTCTTTATTGTATTTGTAATGGCCTTGTCTTTCTCCGAGCAATTCTTTGTTACTGGAAGGGCCTACTACATGATCCCTGCGGCACTAATAATTTTTATGATTGGCCTCAAAGACGACCTCACTGGGGTAGGGCCACGCAATAAAATTTTAGGTCAGGTACTTGCTACTTCCCTATTGTTTCTCTCCTCAGACTTTCAAATTACCGAGCTTCATGGTTTTCTTGGCATCCAACAAATCTCACTCTGGATTTCAATTCCGTTGGCTTTTGCCGTAGTGATCTTCTTTATCAATGCCTACAACCTCATTGACGGCATTGACGGACTGTCTTCCTCCTTGGCGGCATATTTTTTTCTGTATTTTGGTCTGTTTTATTTCCATCGCCTAGACTACACCATCTTAATGGTTTGCGCAGCTTTTGTTGGCATGTTCTTGGCTTTCTTGCGCTACAACCTCAGCACTGACAAAAAGATCTTCATGGGAGACACCGGCTCTATGTTTATTGGTTTTATTTTGTCGGCGTTTGTCATCGAAATCATGGCCAGCGATTACCCGACCTATATCAAAAACATACAGCCAAGCAATGTGCCGCATATGTTGATCGGAATGCTCTATATTCCTGTTTTTGACTCGATCCGTATCTTTATAGCACGCGCCACAGAAGGGAAATCTCCATTTGCACCAGACCGTACCCACATTCATCATTTATTGATGGATTACCACGGCTGGAATCACCGCAAAACTGCAAGTTTCATTGTTTTACTAAATGTTGGAATTTGTGTTTTAGTTTGGCAAACCGCGCTCATTGCCCCGCAATGGGTAATGGCTGCAGAACTCATTGGCTTAGGAATTGTCCTTTCATTGTATTTGCGCAACTTGCGCAGGGTCATTGAAGTCAGGCAAGTCGTGAAGGCTAAGAAAGCTCAAAGCGCTTAAGATTCTTTTTATTCCTTAAGTAAGATGATTTATTCTTTTTGATAAGATATTTCATTATAAAAAATTGGAAGTAGGTTTCAAAAAAAAAGCCGTGTCAGGATTCTGACACGGCTTTTTTAATATGGTTTTCTAAACTTCTTAGAAAGCTCTGCGGATACCTACCACTACGTTAACGTAGTTTTTCATTTGAGTTTCAGTCTTTTTGTTGTTGTTAAGCGTGAAATCAAGGGTAAGGCGTGTTTTGTCGTTGAGTTGGTAAGTTGGTGTAAGGCCAATGGTACGGTTCCAGGCGTCGTCTCCGCGGAAGTAGTAGCCATCGTTGTACATGGCATTGCCGTTGTTTGCCCAACCTAAACCGGTGTGGAGGTCAAGACCAACTTTGCTAGGGGCCTCAGATAAAAGCGGCATGAGGTGAAAGTTAGCAGACAAACCTGCACGTTTGATTCTTTCAGCACCCACGAAGTCATAGTTGAAATCTAGGCGAGCACCCACCACTTTGTTGAAATCGTAGGTAGTACCTGCGTTGATTGAAACACCGTAGCCTACTGCATCTGAAATATTCCAGAGGTGTCCACCGACACCCACTTGATAATTCCAACCTTGGGCAAAAGCATTTGCTGAAAGTATAATGCCCACAAGTGTAAATAATTTCTTCATTGTTTGTTTTTTGTTTAAAGTTACTCAAATACCTGCATTCATACGCCAAATCGACCCCCAGGTTACATATAAATTGGGGTTACCTTAGTTTGAGATAGGGTACTACTTATTTTTTTGAATGAATTTCTGCAATAGCCGAACCGTTTTTCTCTATCCAAACCGCAAAAAAACACGATATCTTGCGGTTGTAACCGCAAAAAAACATGATATTTTGCGGTTAGAAGAGTGAAATGTGGTAATTTTCCTCTTTCAATTTATGTTTAAAATAAACCATTTCCTCATCTTTCTTACATTCTTGGCATGCAATAAGTTTGCATTCTCCCAAGTATCTGGCACAGATCCAGTGGGTATTCCTGTTGTAGGGGTGCATTATGGCGGCGCCTTTTCGGGTGGTGATCTTGCAGCGCGCTATGGCTATTTCAATAGAGTAGGGTTAACTGCGGGCTATAAATTCAAAAACAACTGGAGCTTTGGCCTAGAATCTGATTTTTGGTTTTCAGACAATGTCAGAATGACCGGCTTATTTGATCATTTAGTGGACGAATTTGGTCACCTCACCAATGACATCGGGATGCCAGCTTCGGTGGTGGTTTATCCAAGAGGCGTACATGCCAATGCCTATGTGGGAAAAACCTTCCCGCTCAGCCTAAACAACCGCAATAGCGGTATTTTAGTCCAATTCAGTACAGGTTATATGCTGCATCATTTGCGCATCGAAACCAATGACAACGTTGTGCCGGTGCTCGAACTCGATTACAAAAAAGGCTATGACCGCCTCACCACAGGTATCAACACCCAACAATTCGTGGGTTACTCTTTCCTAAACAACAAAGGCGCCGCAAGTTTTTATGCGGGTATTTACTTCCAACAGGGCTTCACCCACAACCGCCGCACCATCAATTTTGACCAACCCGACATCCCCGTCTCTACAGCCCTACGCCTCGACCTCCAAACCGGCTTCCGCCTCGGTTGGTACATTCCTTTCTATTCTTCTGAACCTCGGGATTTTTATTATAATTAGTACATGTAAACTACGTTTTTAAAAAGTGGAGCACCACATTTTAGAAACATATAAGTTACATTTATTATATTTGCATGAAGGTAAGGGAAGTTGTTGCCTATAGAAATCACTTCGAAGATTTTTTGTCAGCGCAGTCAATTAAAGTTCAAAATAAGATTTTTAAGGTCATTGAAGCCGTAGAAACCCTCGAAAGAGTTCCGCGCAATTATTTGAAATCAATTCAGAATGAACCTGGCTTGTTTGAAGTTAGGATTCAATTAGGAACAAATATTTGGAGGGTCTTCTGTTTTTTTGATGAGGATCAACTCGTGATTTTACTGAATGGCTTCGTAAAAAAATCACAAAAGACTCCAAAGAATGAAATTTCAAGAGCTGTCAAATTAATGAAAGAATATTATGAAAACAGAGCAAAATAATCAGGTTAAATCTTGGGCACAAATAAAGGATAGTGTTTACGGCGAGGTCGGTACCAACAGAAGAGATGAATTGGAGCGAGATTTTGAATCATTTAAAATTGGACTATTGCTTAAAAAAGCACGTGAAGAAAAAAAGTTAACTCAGGAGCAATTGGCTCAATTGGTAGAGAAAAAACGCACATTTATTTCCAGACTTGAAAATGACGGAAGTAACATGACACTTAAAACGCTTTTCGAAATTGTTGAGAAAGGCCTCGGAGGCAAAGTTCAGATATCCATTCAATTCGAGTAAATTCGCTTCAATTCTAATATGAGCTTAATTTATCAGCTGTCTATTTTTGTTTACACCCAACTTTTGAAGTTGGTGGCGCTATGGCACCCAAAAGCACGGTTGATGATAAAGGGTAGAAAGCAAGCCTTCGAGCTCTTGAAGCAATTTCCGAAAGGGGCCCAAAAGCGTTTTTGGTTTCATTGTGCTTCGCTCGGCGAATACGATATGGCGCTTCCGCTTATTAGGGCGTGTCAGGAGGCTAACCCAGGTGCCGAAATCTTTTTGAGTTTTTATTCACCTTCGGGCATGCAGCATTTTCATAAGCGGGGTTTTGTGCCAACTGCAGTTTTTTATTTGCCTGCAGATACAACCCGTCAGATGAAGACGCTCGTCAAGGCCATTGAGGCAGACCGACTTTATTTGTTGAAGTATGAGTTCTGGCCAAACTTGTTAGCCGTTGCGAAAAATGAAAAACTTGAGGTGGTGGCCGTTTCAACCATTTTACGCCCCAAGCAAATCTATTTCAAATGGTATGGAGGCCTATTTAGGAGGGCACTCCGGAAAGTTGCATTTTTTGCAGTTCAGAATGAAAACACCCAACAACTGCTTCTGAAATTAGGAATTGAAGAAGCGCAAATAGAAGTGCTCGGAGATTTGCGTTGGAACCGCGTATTTGAAGCCAAAAAAACAGCCCCTTCAAACGAGCTTATAGATGCTTTTAAAGCTCAAAACCCGTTATTGATCCTAGGCAGTAGTTGGCCTCAAGAAGAGAGAATATTGGCAACCTATTTGAAACAACGGTCTAACTCAGATGTGGCGTCTGCCTATAAAATACTAATTGCGCCCCACGATCTTTCGCAGGGGCATTTGGAAGAATTAAAGTCAAAATTCCAGCGTGCTGTTTTTTATTCGGAAGTCTTAAAAAATCAAGGAAAAGAGGCAAATCATACCATCTTAAGCGAAGCAAGAATTTTAATATTGGACACAATAGGCCAGTTAAGTGCGGCGTATCAATATGGCAATATGGCTTTTGTGGGTGGGGGTTTCAGTGGTAATTTGCACAATATTTTGGAGCCTGCTGCTTATGGCTTGCCAATTTTATTTGGCCCGAAACACGAAAAATTTCCGGAAGCAGCTCAATTGATAAAATTGGGTTTTGCCCAAGAAGTTGCCAATGAAAAGGACCTCGAACAAGGCATTGAAAAGTTCTCGCAATGGAACGAAGCATCCAAAATGCAAATGATGGCGCAGTTGGAAAGCTTAAAAGCTAGAATTTCTGAGCGCTTACTTTCCTAGTAGGCGCGTTCGTTGCGTTTTTCCATCCAGTTAATGAAAGCGCGGTTCACCACTTTGTTTCCGCCTGGAGTAGGGTAGTTTCCGGTGAAATACCAGTCTCCGGTATGGCCCGGGCAAGCAATATGAAGGTTGTCTACAGTTTGATAGATGATTTCAACTTCGGCGTTGATGCCAGCTGGGGTAAGCATTTTGGCAATTTGCGCAGAAATTTCTTTGTCAGTGAATGGCGCGTAGATTTCTTTGACTACATTTTTGACTTGCTCTTTTGGCAACAATACTTGTTCTTGTGCTGCTTTGTAGACTTGGTCAATGAGGTGAGCTTGACCGCGTTCTTTGAGTAAGGCAATGGCAGCTTCAAATGCAATGAAGTCTCCCATTTTGGCCATGTCAATGCCATAGCAGTCTGGGAAACGAATTTGTGGAGCCGAAGAAACCACTACAATTTTTTTAGGGCCTAAACGGTCAAGAATTCTAAGGATGCTCTGGCGCAAAGTTGTACCGCGTACGATGCTGTCGTCGATAACGATGAGGTTGTCTTTGCCGCGGCGAACAGAACCATAGGTGATGTCATAGACATGCGCCACGAGGTCGTCGCGAGAGTCGTCTTGGGTAATGAAAGTACGCAACTTGGCGTCTTTGATGGCAATTTTTTCAATGCGGGCACGACGGTTTACAATTTCGGAGAGTTGTTCGGCCGTTGCTGCACCACCAAGTGCTTGTAATTGCTTGATTTTATCGGCATTGAGTGCTTCTTCAAGTCCTTTGATGAGGCCATAAAAAGAAACTTCTGCAGTGTTTGGAATAAAAGAAAACACACTGTTGTCGTAGTCGTGGCCAACACTTTCGAGGACGTCGTTGACGATGAGTCTTCCGAGTGCTTTGCGCTCTTTGTAGATGTCAGCATCTGAGCCTCTTGAGAAATAAATGCGCTCAAAAGAACATTTTTTGATTTCTCTTGGGGCATTGATTTCAACTTCTTTAACGTTGCCTTTTTTCTCGATGATGAGGGCGTGGCCGGGTTGCAATTCTTGGATTTGCTCTTCTTTTAGGTTGAAAGCAGTCTGAATGACGGGGCGCTCTGAGGCAACCACGCAAATTTCGTCGTCTTCGTACCAAAAAGCTGGGCGAATGCCGTTGGGGTCTCTTAAGACAAAAGCAGATCCATGGCCAAGTAAGCCAGCCATTGCGTAGCCTCCATCCCAGCGCTCTGACGCTTTTTTAAGGATTTTATCTAGTTTGATTTCGTCCTGAATGCGGGCGTAAATATCGGTTTTGGCGTAGCCTAGTGCTTTGTAGTGCGCATAAAGTTCGTCATTTTCGACATCGAGGAAATGCCCGATCTTTTCCATGACGGTAACGGTGTCTGATTTCTCTTTTGGGTGCTGCCCGAGCTCTACTAGGTTGCTGAATAATTCGTCAACGTTGGTAAGGTTGAAGTTACCGGCAACAACTAAGTTGCGGGTCATCCAGTTGCTTTGGCGCAAAAATGGGTGGCAACTTTCAATGGAGTTGCGGCCATAGGTGCCGTAGCGCAAGTGCCCTAAGAAAACCTCACCAGTAAAACCTACATTTTGCTTGAGGTAGTTGATGTCTTTTAAATGAGCAGGGTTTTCGTCGTAGATGGCCTTGAATTTGGCGTTGATCTGGTCGAAGATGTCTTGGGTAGGGTTTTTCTTGACAGAACGGCTTCTAGAGATATAGCGTTCTCCGGGTTGCATGTCGAGTTTGATGTTGGCAATACCGGCGCCGTCTTGACCTCTGTTGTGCTGCTTTTCCATGAGGAGGTGCATCTTGTTGAGGCCCCACAGCGAGGATCCGTATTTTTCGAGGTAGTATTCTAGCGGTTTTTTCAGCCTCAGAAGGGCTATTCCACACTCGTGTTTAATTGGATCACTCATGGTTCTATTTATTGAGTGCCAAAGTTACTGAATTTAAGTTATTGAATTTTCGTAATTAATTGTTAAAATTCAAAAAGTGATTTTACGGACCTAAAATGCTCAGTATATTTGTGTTGTGAAAGTGCTTGTGGTCTGTTTGCTGATTGTCTTACAACTTGCTGTGCAAGTGGGGGTTCCTATTCACAAACATTTTTGTGAAATGGACGGCACTTTTACGTCGTTGGTCTTGAAAATTGACCACGAATGTAAGGAGCAGCCAACCCAGGAGACTTTACCACCTTGCTGCCAAAAAGCTCAAAAAGTAACAGCACTTGAAAAAGATTCTTGCCGTGCCAAACTTTCTAAAGCCGATTGCTGCTCAGATGAACTCTCGATTGTCAAAGCCAACTACGATCAAAGCTTTTCTTCTTTTGATTGGCAAACCACTGCGCTTGAATTTGTTATAGATGAGCCACTTCAGGTTTTAATTTCTCAGAACCAAAAATCTAAATTATCGAGCTATTACCGCCTAAGCTATTACCGACCACCGCCGCTCTTTGAGCAGGGTCGAGATCTACAGGTGCGCCACCAAGTGTGGCTGATTTGATGTGCATTTCTAAATCAATTAGAAGTTCAACATCAAAATAAAATCTCATGAAAAATTTATTGTTGCTGGGCTGCTTGCTTACTGCGAGTTGGCTGCATGCACAAATCAAAGGAGTGGTTCAGGGCGTCGATTCTACGCAAACCAAACCGCTCAAAAATGTCAAAATTACGTTAGTAAGGGCACAGCAAACCGTCTATACAAAAGAAGACGGCAGCTTTGAAATCTTGCTGGGGAAACAAAGCTCAGACACCTTGCTTTTTGAAGCCAAAGGCTATCGTTCGGATCGTTTGGTAGTAACCCGTTCGGATCGTTTTGCTGCGCTGCATGTAGTGCTGGTTTCTGGGCAACTGGTACAAGATATCGTGGTGCACCACCAAAAAGATGCGCATGGCATTTCCAAAATGAAAACGCTGCATGTGGAAGAGCTCAATAGTGGTGAGTTTAGAAAGGCAGCTTGTTGTAATTTGTCGGAATCTTTTGAAACCAATGCCACTGTTGACGTAAGCATGGCCGACGCCGTTTCAGGCGCCAAGAAAATTCAGTTGCTCGGGTTAGATGCTGTCTACACGCAGATTCAGATGGAAAACATCCCGTTTTTAAGAGGCTTAGAAAGCAGCTTCGGACTCAATAGCATACCGGGCACTTGGCTAGAATCCATTCAAATCACCAAGGGTACAGGCTCAGTGGTGAATGGCTATGAATCGATGGCTGGTTTGGTAAATCTAGAATTCAAGAAGCCGGCTGAAATGCCAAAATTGGCGCTTAATATATATCAGAATCGTTTTGGGCGCTCCGAGCTCAATTTGCAAACCGGAACCAAACTTTCTGAAAAATGGAGGTCGGGCACTTTTATACATAGCTCTGCAATTTATGGGCGCCCCGACCACAACATGGACGGATTTCTTGATCAGGCAAACGGCCAATTATTCTCGGTATTGCAACGATTTTCTTACCAAGGAAAGCGTATGGAAGCCCAACTTGGTTTGGAGGCCTATGCCGACAGAAAAAATGGAGGGCAAGTGGCTTATTCAAGCTCCAACCTGAGTGCTTACGGCATGTTAATGGAAAGTCAGCATCTTTCCATTTTTTCGAAAACAGGTTTTTTTGGCAAAAAACCTGGGCAGAGCCTGGGCCTCATTGCCAATCTAAAATGGCAAGATCTGAATGGAGCTTATGGTTTGCGCTCTTTTGTGGGCAAAGAAAGACGCTTTTATTTCAATGCCATTTACGATGACATTTTAGGTTCTGCCGATCACAAGATCAAGGCGGGGGCCAGTTTACTGGCCTTGGGCCTCGATCAATGGGCCGCCCAGCCCTTGGGCGAAGCCCTCGTTGGGCTGGGCCGCACCGAATGGGTGCCGGGCGTATTTGCCGAGTATACCTACTCGGGCAACCGCTTCACGGCTGTTGCAGGCGCGCGCTTTGATCAACACAACCTTGCAGGTTCACAGTTCTCGCCTCGTGCGCACCTCAAATACGCCCTCACCCCGCAGTTAGATCTCAGGGCCACAGCGGGTAGGGCTTGGCGCCTGCCCAATTTCGTGGCTGATAACCTCAATTTGTTGGCTTCTTCTCATTATTGGGTTGCTGCAGCCAAACTTCAACCCGAGATTTCATGGAACGCAGGGCTGTCTTTAGTCCAGGGGTTTACTTTCAAAAAACGCAAAGGGAGCCTGACACTCGATGCGTATCATACGCGTTTTTCGCAACAGTTAGTTGCCGACCGAGATTCTTTGAGTGGCTATGTAGTCTTCAAAAATCTTACAGATGCATCGGTAGCCACTGTGGCGCAACTCGAATTTTCTTATGAACTTATCAAAGGCTTGGATCTCCGTTTGGCTTACAAGTTTCAAGATGTCAGAGCGCTTTACAACGGAAAGTTGCAAACGCAAGTCTTGCTGCCACGCCAGCGCATCTTCGGAAATTTAGCCTACCGTACCCGAAATAAGCGCTGGGAATACGACCTGACATATTCGCGCTACAGTGCGGTGCGCTTGCCTCAGGCCGGAAATGGAAAACCTTGGGGTCTATTCAATGCTCAAGTCACCCGCACTTGGAAGCAATTTGAATGTTATTTAGGTGGAGAAAACCTGCTTAATTATACCCAAAAGCAGGCCATTGTTTCTGCTCAGAATCCATTTGGATCGTCGTTTGACGCCACGCAAATTTGGGCACCTATCATGGGTTGGAATGTGTATTTTGGCCTAAGATATACGATCAAATAAAGTATATTAGGAATAGAATAGAATAGAATAGAATAGAATAGAATAGAATAGAATAGAATAGAATAGAATAGAATAGAATAGAATAGAATAGAATAGAATAGAATCAATTTTAAAAATAGAAATCATGAAAACAATCCTATTAGCCCTCTTTTTATTAAGCACACAACTGCTTTTTTCGCAAAAACCCATCGTGGTAAAAATCCAAACATCGGCCCAATGTGGCGATTGCAAGGAACGCATTGAAAACGCACTGAATCAGACCAAAGGCGTGGTGTATGCCGAGCTCAGTTTGGAGACAAAAGTGGTTGAAGTCAAGTTCAAAGAATCAAAAACGAACCCAGAGGCGCTCAAAGAAGTGTTGGTGAATTTAGGTTATGACGCCGATGAGCGCAAGGCCAATTTAGAGGCTCAAAAAGCACTACCTAAATGTTGCCAGCCCAATGGGCATTGATGGTTAACGTTCAATTTTATAGGAGAGCCCAATTCCGATCACTGACTTGAATTGGGTTCTTGGCCCTATATTGCCTAGGGCATCTGTGATTCTGATGTCGTCGTCGTAGATGAGGTTCCATTGGGCGGAGGCAGAAACCAAAGAATTTACTCTAAAAAGCAAGACCAATTCTGTATTGACATCGATGTTTTCTGGGTTGTGCAAATAGTTACTGAACAGCTCTAGCTTCGATTTCATTTCGATATTTTTGGCCAGCACTTTGTTGTATTTCATTTTTAAATAGGCCCCGTATTCTTGGCGATAGCGCATACCTGGCTCCACCCCAAAGGATCCTTTTGCGCTCAAAGAGTCGTCTAGCACAAAAGTAGATTTAAGGGCAATCGAGGAGAAAAAGATATTGAAGTTGTCGTCTTTTCTGAAATCGGCACCAAGCCCGATATTTAGAAATCCGGGTGCCATAAAGCTAGACACCGGAACGGAGTCATTGGGGTAGGCAAAACCATTGATCGATTGCGTTCTAAAACTACTGGCAAAAGTCAGGAAGAAGCCTTTGGAGAGTTGCATCCCGAAGGTGCTCGAGACATCGAGGCGGTCGTCTGTTTTTTGAGCGCCAATTCCTTTGTTGTCAAAATACTTAATGCCACCCAATGCAAAGCTGAGGTCGTTGGTCCATTTGATGTTATCCTGGGTGTAGTAGGCCGAAGCACTTGCTGATCCAATCAGGGAAATGTTGTTGCGCCCACCGGCATTCCAATTGACAAAAGAAGTTTGGGTTCCGCTCAAAGAATAGAGCGATTTGAATTTCCAGTAGGTAACAGAATCTTGCGCACGCATAGAAAGTGCAGCAGATAAGCTAAACAATAAGAAAAAAATGCTGTTTCTTTGGTATCTAGACATTTCAATTGCAAAAGTAATGCGTTTTCTAATTTTTCTCGTTGTGTATTTACCAATTCTTTCAACAAGTCTTCGGGCACAAACCGCTCCTGACTACGCACTTGCAACCAATTGGGCTGTGTTGCCAAGTCAGGTGCCAGCAGGATTGCAAGCTAAAATTGCAGATACTTCCCTTTTTACTTCTGCCGATGTATTTTATGTTTACCCAACCCTCAACACTGCAAAATCAGACCAGCGTTGGAATGTACCAATCGATGACCCTGAGCAACTCAAAAAGGTATTTGAAACTGCTTTGCCATTTCAGGCAAGTGCTTTTGCTGAAGCAGGCAGAATGTATGCACCCCTTTATCGCTCGGCGCATTTGAGGTCTTATTACACCGATCAAAAAGAAGGGAAACAAGCGCTCGAATTAGCTTATTCAGATGTGCGCGCCGCTTTTCTTTACTATCTCGAACATTACAATAACGGAAGGCCCATTATTTTGGCAGGCCACAGCCAAGGAAGTACGCATTGTGGCTTGTTGCTTCAAGAATTTTTTGACGGAAAACCACTTCAGAGTCAGCTCATTGTAGCCTATTTGCCTGGCATCGGCATCAGTGCTACTGATTTGAAACAAATCCCATTACTGACAAATCCAACTCAAACAGGAGGGTACGTAACTTGGAATACCTTTAAGAAGCACATCGATCAAAAAGCGTATCAAAAGTGGTACAAAGGAAAAATGGTGGTGAATCCGGTTACCTGGGGGCTCGATGCGCTTGCTACTTATGAACAACACAAAGGCTTTTTGTATTTTGATCAAAAGTGTTATAATCAACTATTTGAGACCCATTTAATAGACGGTGCAATCTGGATTTCTCGACCGAAAGGCAAGTTTTTTTGGCTGAGCCTAACCATGCGTAATTACCATATCGGAGATATCAATTTATTTTGGCAAGATGTTCATAATAACGCAAAACTTCGCGTCCGAACTTTTGTAGAGAAAGCTTAACTTTGTATTCCAAAATCGACACATTTTATGATACCTTTTGAAAGACGCCATATCGGCCCAGGAGCTCAGGAACAACAAGAAATGCTTAAATTAGTTGGTGTAGACAGCATCGCTACCCTTATTGACCGCACCATTCCGGCGCAAATTCGCCTCAATCGTGAGCTCAATATTGCCCCAGCTTTGTCTGAGCAAGCTTATCTTCAACACATCAATGACCTTGGTGCTAAAAACAAAGTTTACAAGTCTTTCATTGGTTTAGGTTATCACGAAACCATTGTGCCTTCTACAATTTTGAGAAACGTTCTTGAAAATCCAGGATGGTATACCGCCTACACACCTTACCAAGCTGAAATCGCGCAAGGAAGGTTAGAAGCATTGCTCAATTTCCAAACTATGGTACTTGAGCTTACCGGAATGGATATCGCCAACGCATCGTTACTCGACGAAGCAACTGCAGCTGCAGAAGCCATGATCATGTTCTACAACTCTAGAAGCCGTGCTGACATCCAAGCGGGCCGCAATAAGTTTTTTATTGACGCCGCTGCCTTGCCACAAAGCATAGAAGTCATGACCGGAAGAGCCCTTAATTTGGGTATCGAATTAGTCATTGGCGCTGCAAAAAACTTTGCGCCAGACGCTAGTTTCTTCGGTGTTTTTGTTCAATACCCAGACGCAAACGGAACTATCCAAGACTGGAGCAGCGCAATTGCCTCATGGAAAGCAGCAGGCATTCAAGTTGCCGTTGCAGCCGACATCTTATCTCTAGTATTACTCAAGTCTCCTGGCAGCATGGGTGCCGATGTAGTTTTGGGTTCTGCCCAGCGCTTTGGTGTCCCGATGGGCTACGGTGGCCCGCACGCCGCTTTCTTTGCCACCAAAGAAGACTACAAACGCACACTTCCTGGCCGCATCATTGGCGTATCCAAAGATGCCGACGACAACCAAGCTTTGCGCATGGCGCTTCAAACCCGCGAGCAACACATCAAACGCGACAAAGCCACCTCAAATATTTGTACTGCGCAAGCACTTTTAGCCGTAATGGCATCAATGTATGCAGTTTACCATGGTCCAGATGGTGTAAAAGCAATTGCCAATCACGTACACCAACTCGCTTGCAAAGCAGCTGCAGGTTTAAAGGCAGCAGGCATTCAAGTAGTTTCTACTGAATTTTTTGACACCATCCACATCACTGGTGTTAATGTGGCAGACATCCGCAAAAAAGCAGAAGCACTCGAGCTCAATTTCAACTATGTATCAGACTCCGCGCTTACCATTTCTTTTGGTGAACCACATACCGAGGCTGATCTAGCTGCCGTATTATCCGTATTTGGTGCCACTGTGAAAGAGGCTACAACTGCCATCCCTAGCAACCTACAACGCACAGAAGCTGTACTTTCTCATCCCGTATTCAATTCGTATCATTCAGAATCAAGAATGATGCGCTACATGAAAAAACTTGAGAACAAAGACCTTTCTTTGGTACACTCCATGATTCCGCTTGGTTCTTGTACCATGAAGCTCAATGCAGCAACTGAAATGATGGCCGTGACCAACCCGCAATTTGCCAACATGCACCCATTTGCGCCACTAGACCAAGCTGTTGGCTACCACGAAATGTTTGCTCAGCTCGCTCAAGACCTTTGTGAATCTACTGGTTTTGCAGCGGTTTCTTTGCAACCCAACTCTGGTGCGCAAGGCGAATACGCTGGCCTAATGGTCATCAAAGCTTACCATGAGTCAAGAGGTGATGTACAAAGAAAGAAAATGATCATTCCTTCTTCAGCTCACGGAACCAATCCTGCATCTGCAGTAATGGCCGGTTTTGAAGTTATTGTTACCGGTTGTGACGCCAACGGAAACATCGATATCGAAGAATTGCGCCAAGTAGCCATTGCCAACAAAGAAGTGTTGGCGGGTATTATGGTAACTTACCCTTCTACTCATGGTGTTTACGAAGAAGGTATCCGTGAAATCACTTCAATCATTCACGAAAATGGAGGTCAAGTTTATATGGATGGTGCCAACATGAACGCTCAAGTAGGGCTTACCAATCCAGGTAACATCGGAGCCGATGTGTGTCACCTCAACTTGCACAAAACATTTGCCATTCCACACGGTGGAGGTGGTCCGGGAATGGGCCCAATTGGTGTTGCCGCGCATCTTGCGCCGTTCTTGCCAAGCAACCCACTCGTCAAAACAGGTGGAAACCAACCCATTCATGCAATTTCTGCAGCACCATACGGATCCGCACTTATCCTGACCATTTCATACGCATACATCAAAATGTTAGGCGCCGAAGGATTGCGCAGATCCACTGAAATGGCCATTCTAAATGCCAACTATATCGCAGCACGACTCAAAGGTCACTACGACATTCTATACACAGGCACCAACGGTACTGTTGCCCATGAAATGATCCTAGATTGCCGCGATTTCAAGAAAAATGCTGATGTCGAAGTTGCCGATATGGCCAAACGTCTGATCGATTTTTGTTTCCATGCGCCAACTGTTTCTTTCCCGGTTGCCGGAACCCTCATGATTGAGCCTACAGAATCCGAAGACAAAGAAGAACTCGATCGTTTCTGTGACGCCATGATCAAAATCCGTGAAGAAATTCGCGAAATCGAAAATGGACATGCCGATAAAGTAAACAACTTACTCAAAAACGCACCGCATACTGCCGATTGCATCATCAACCGCAACTGGAACTACCCATATGCTCCGCAAGAAGCAGCTTATCCGCTGCCTTATTTGCTAGATGCCAAATATTGGGCTCCAGTGCGCCGCGTAGACAACGCATTCGGTGACCGTAATCTAGTATGTAGTTGCCCTAGCGTAGAGAGCTACGCCAACATCCAGGACTAAATGAAACTAGATATCCTTGCTTTTGGTGCCCACCCCGATGACGTCGAACTCTCGGCGGCGGGCACTTTATTGCATTATGCAGCGCAAGGCAAAAAAATCGGCATCATTGACCTCACTGAAGGAGAACTCGGTACCCGAGGCTCCGTAGAAACGCGCTATGACGAAGCAGCTGCTGCTGGCCAAATTTTAGGCCTGAGCATTCGCACGAACTTGCGCATGCCCGATGGTTTTTTTGAACACAACCAAAGCAACTTGATCAAAATCATCGAGCAAATCAGGTTGCATCAGCCTGAAATCGTTTTGGCCAATGCGCTTTCAGATCGTCATCCGGATCACGGTAAAGGAGGTAAATTGGTGGCTGAAGCTTGTTTTTTAGCAGGTCTTAGAAAAATCCACACTTCCTACAACGGCAGCCCCCAAGAAGCGTATCGCCCACGATTGGTTTTGCACTACATTCAAGATTTTCAGCTAGAACCATCTGTAGTATTTGATGTAGCGCCGTATCTCGAGCAAAAAATTGAATGCGTTAAAGCCTACAAAACACAATTTTTTGACCCCAATTCAGCAGAACCGACCACCCCAATTTCCGGAGTCTTATTCTTCGATTTTTTAAAGGGAAGAATGCAAGAAATGGGCAGACCCGCAGGCCTAGACTACGCCGAAGGTTTTGTGATCAACCGACGTTTTGCGGTTTCAGATTTGTTTGAATTAAAATAAATCAATATCCCGTTACTTTTCCTTTATCAACGGCCTTGATACCGTTGACCATCCAGGTTGGCGCTGGTGCATTCATGAGGTAATGATCGAAAAACTGTCGCATTCTTATTGATAAATCATACTTATTGGCCAATTTGGTCAAATTGTGGTCGTCTCCGTTATAGTTGAGCATCCAACATGGTTTTTGGAGTCTTCGCAGGCCATTATACATTTCAATTCCTTGATACCACGGCACCGCTCCGTCTTGGTCATTAGCCATAATTAGTAATGGGGTTTGAACTTTATTCAGATGAAAAAGCGGAGAATTTTCTGTGTACAATTCAGGTTTATCCCAAATAGTTGCTCCTATGCGGCTTTGGGTAGATTCATATTGAAATTGTCTGTTAATGCCGCTGCCCCAGCGCATACCTCCATAGGCCGAAAACATATTGCTAACGGGTGCGCCCGCCATTGCCGCTGCAAATCTATTGGTCATGGTGATGAGCATCGCCGTTTGGTATCCTCCCCAACTTTGGCCTTGTAGGCCCATTCTTTTTGGATCAACCGGATAATTCTTGCAAAGATGATCTGCCGCACCCATGATGGCATTGTAGGCACCTTTTGCAGGCTTGCCTGGTTCGTAGCGGATATCTGGAACAAAAACCAGATAGCCACCACTGGCATATTCAGTAGGGTTGATAATGCTTGCCGAAGGTTTGGGAGCTTGGTAGTTGTGTAGGTTGTCTGAATTCAATTCATAATAATAGAAAAGTAGCGGATAACTTTGTTTAGGGTCATAGTTGGCAGGTTTGTAGAGTAGGCCTTGAAGCATTTGCCCATCAAGCGCCTTCCAAGAAACCAATTCTACACTTGCCCAATTGTATTTGCTTTGTTGTGGGTTGGCAACAGAAATACGTTGCACTTGCGTCCAAGCACCATTCTGAACCAACAAGACATCTGGATAAGTAGCTACATCCATTTTGCGCAGCAAGTAATCTTGACTTTTTTCGGCTTTAATCAAGCCTGCAATGCGTTGTGGTCCTTCGAATTGCAATTGCAGGGCTCCGTTTGAATTCAGCGTAAAGAGCAATTCATTTTTGTTGGATTTGCGCAGGCCTACAAAGTAGCCGTTGGCTAAATAGCACCACGCTGAGTCATAGTTATAGCGCTCGAAACGCAATTCTATTTTTTCTTTGCTCGCTTGTTCGTTAGAAAGGGAAGAAAGTTTTTTGTTTTTGAGCTCAAAACTCCAGCAGTCAAACTCAGACTGAAAATAAACTTGTTGGGCATTTTCGCTAAACCCAATAAAACCAACTGGCCCTGCCAACATGGGTTGCCCATTGAGGTCTTCGTGCCAACGAATGTCTTTTCTACTGCAGCTCATGCAGGTTTCGGTCTGATTTTCGATGTTTATAAGCATCCATTGCAGGTCTTTGTTGAAGTAGGTGAAAAAGTGTCCGTCAGCTGAAAGTTCACCTGTGTAACCTAAAGCATCTCCGAGTAATATGGTTTGGCCGTTGCGTATATCTACTCTGTAGTAGTCGCTTTTGGTTGGTGCTTCCCATTGGGCTTCAATGAGGTAAGGCTGCGCATTTCTTCCAACTAAAAAAGGCGCCACAATTTTGGAGTCAAGAGAAACACGCAGGGTATCGGATTCTAATTTAACCAAACGATCCGTTTTCAAATGGTAGACGTACAACAAACCTCTTTTCAGATCTTGGTCTCGTTGCAAAAGTTGTTGGGGTTGTAAAGTCAGGTCTTTGTAGTGCCAGATGTCTAGATTGACTTTTTCTCTTTCAAGTAAGGTATCTTTCTGAAAATACTGACAGTCGCGAACAGCAAAAAATAAATAGGTGTTGTCGTCGCTGAAAACGGGCTTTCTGCCGGTACTAATTTGTTGAAGAACACCTTTGGTACTTTTTTCAAAATCTGTGGAATCCCCAAAATTATGTGCTTGTGAATTGGAAAAATCAAACAAACGCAGCTGGAAGTTTTTAGTGGCGCTGGTGTCGGTTGAATACAAATAGACAAGTTGCTGACTATTCGAACTCCAGGTGAGGTCTTGCACCAAGGGTTGGGTCTCAAAAGCCTGAATAAGGCTGAGGTTTGTTGTTTGGTAAACCTTTACTTCCATGGAGTCTAGCTTGACTTTACGCTGTTGAATCACGGCTATTTTTGAGCCGTCAGGGCTTAAAGCAAATTGGGTAATACTGTCCAGCACTTGGGTCAGCAAAGCACCAGATTGATACAATTCTAAACGAAAACCATCTGTTTTGTATGGGTTGGCCTTTGGTGCTTCAGGTTCTTTTTTCCAAAACCATAATTTATCCCATTTCGAAACTTCTTTTTTCTCGATTTTAGGTGGATTCACTTCGTGTAAAATAGCCAAAACAGGTGCGTCTTCAGCGAGCTGGCGTTGTTTGAGTTTACTGATTTTAATTAGGCTATCGCTTTCTAAATGATAAATAAATAAAGAATCTTTAGGCCATTTCTTTTTATCAATTTTATTGAGTTCAAGTTTGCGTAAGGTGTCGTAATCGGGGCTGAGTGTCCAGGCAACAAAGCGCTCGTCTGAAGCAATGAGCGCATCTTTGGCGCGCAGGATGGAGTCGTGTTTTTGGATTTGCGGAAAAAACAAATGCAATTCAGTATTGCCACGCAAAACACTTTGCTCATAAGTAATGATCTTGCCTGTGCTTGAAATTTGTTCTTTTTCTAAACGTTTCCAAAGGTCGTATGCTTTGAAATCTAGTGCCGGTAATTGTGCAAAAAGAAAAGAAAAATTAGCTAGGAAAAATAAAAGTAATAGTTTGATTTTCATGATCTTGATTTTCGAAATGAAACAAGGTAGACACCGGTAAAAATAAGTAACATATACAAGATGCGCTCACCTGTAATGGTATTGGAGAAATCGGCGGCCCAACCGAGGTAAGCAAATAAAAAAGTAAAAATAGCAACCATCACGGGCTGGGTGTAAATATAGGCACTCGAAACCGTTGCACTCACGTACTTGAGGCCAAAAATGGTCAATAGATAGGTGAGGAAAGTAACACCGACAATTACATAAGAAATTTTATACCAGACCGATAACGGGATGCGACTGAAGTCAACCATAGCTAGGTGGTTCCAGGTAGGAGGGAAGAGCAACAATAAACAAAGCCCTATACTAAATACTGTTGTAATGACCTGAATAGGAGAATATTTCTGAAGCAAAGGCTTTGAAACTACTAAATAAAAGGCATAGCTCAAGGCGTTGATCAATAAGTAGAGGTCGCCGAGTGAAGAAGAGCCGGGCAAATTTCCGGAGCTTATGGTGAGTAAAACGGCTCCAAATGCACCAATGGCAATTCCGGCATAGCCCTGAAAACCGAGTTTTTCTTTATTTAGAAACAAAGACAACACCAGCACCATAATTGGGTTGAGCGCCATGATGATTCCGGCATTGAAAGCGGATGACAAATTGAGTCCGTGGAAAAAGAACAGCTGATTGACCGTAACTCCAAATAAACCAGCAGCTATGAAACGACCATAATCGGAACGATCGATTGGTTTTCTTTTTTGGGTAAGCAGTAAAATCCAAAACAAAAATACGGCGCCACTCACACGCAGCAAGATAAAAGTATTGGGGTCTAGAAATTCAGGCATGACGCCTTTAGCCAAAACATGATTGGCTCCATAAAGGACATTGACAAAAAGCAGTGCGAAATGTGCTTGTATAATTTCTTTTCCGGACATAAGGCAAAGGTAGTTATTCCGTATCTTTGTTACATGTACTTGTCTGCGCTGCATTTAGTCAATTTTAAAAACTACACCGACCTCGATCTCCAACTCACACCTGGTATCAACGGCATTGTAGGACAAAATGGAGCAGGTAAAACCAATATCCTTGACGCTGTCTATTACCTGAGCATGTGCAAAAGCTACCTCAATGTCAATGACCGCCAGAATATGCGCTTCGAACAACCCTTTTTTTCCATCTCCGGAAGTTGGCAAGTGCAAGAAAAAACCACAGACGTTCAAATAGCCTACAAAGCAGGGGTTAAAAAACTCGTCAAATGGAATAAAAAAGCCTACGACAAACTCACCGATCATATCGGAAAGCTGCCCGTAGTTTTTATTTCCCCCTATGACGGCGACCTCATTGCCGAGGGTTCAGACTTGCGCAGAAAATGGATGGACGGCATTTTATCTCAACTAGACAAAACCTATCTAGAAGAAATCCAGCGCTACTCAAAAGTACTAGAGCAGCGCCATGCCACGCTCCGCAATATGCATGAGCACCGTTTGTTTGATCCTGACGCCATAGAAGTTTGGGATGCCCAACTCATCCCTGCGGCCAATTACATCCACTCCAAGCGCCAAGCCTTTTTAACAGAATTTATTCCTGTTTTTAAAAAGTTTTATCAAGAAATTGGTCAGCAAGCTGAAGAGGTAGACCTCAGTTACCGCTCTCAACTTTCCGAGGCTAATTTTGAAGAACTCTTAGCTGCTTCTGCCAAAAAAGATGCCTTTACCCAATACACCAATGTCGGCATACATAAAGATGACCTCATCTTCACAATCAAAGGCCATCCGGTTAAAAAATTTGGTTCGCAGGGCCAACAAAAATCATTCATAATTGCCTTGCGTTTGGCCCAATTCGACTGGCTCAAAACCCATAAAGGTACCAAGCCCGTTTTGCTCCTCGACGACATCTTTGACAAACTAGACCAACAAAGGGTAGAACGCCTCATTGCTTTGGTCAGCGACAACTATTTTGGACAGGTCCTGATTACAGATACTGACCCCTCTCGCATGCAAGAATTATTTAGTAAATTGCCCGGAGAAACCCAACTCATTGAAATCGTAGAAAACCAAGCCAAAGCCATATGAAATCAGATTTTAAAAGAGAGGGCGAAGAAAAGCCATTAGGGCAATTAGTAAGCGGCATCTTAAAAGCTTATGGCCTAGAAGAAAAAATGAAGTCCTATGACCTTATTTCAGCCTGGCCCGAACTCATGGGTCCTGCAGTTGCTCAACGCACCAAAGAAATCAAAATCGTCAATAACACCCTGTATCTTACCATCGATTCTAGCGTCATGCGCGACGAACTTTTTCACGGCAAGCAAATCATCATTGCACGTTGCAACGCCCATGTTGGGGAAGAGCTCATTAGAGATATTTGGTTCAATTGAATCGGTTATTTAGGTTGCAAAAGGCAGCCAAAGAATTTGTAATTTTGCTATAAATCAATCCAGAATATGTCAAACGCTTTTTTTAGTGTTCCTGTAGCCAAAAATGAACCCGTTAGAGCCTATGCTCCGGGTACGGCCGAACACACCTCCCTTATCGCTAAATACCAAGAACTCAAAAATCAAGCACCCATTGAGGTGCCTATGTATATTGGCTCGCAAAAAGTACATACTTCCCAAAAAGTTGCCATGACCATGCCTCATGACCATCAACAAGTTTTGGGTCATTTCAATATGGGTGATGCTTCGCACGTTTCTGCCGCCATCGATGCTGCGCTTGCTGCTAAAAAAGCTTGGGCTGATCTTCCTTGGGAGCAACGTGCTGCAGTTTTCTTGCGTGCTGCAGACTTACTTGCAGGCCCATTCCGCGATCGCATGAACGCAGCCACTATGTTGGCACAATCTAAAAACGTTTTTCAGGCAGAAATCGATGCCGCTTGTGAGCTCATTGACTTCTTTCGTTTCAATGTCCAATACATGACTCAGATCTACAAAGAGCAACCTGAGTCTTTACCTGGCATGTGGAATCGTTTAGAATACAGACCTCTAGAAGGTTTTGTTTTCGCCATCACGCCGTTTAACTTTACTTCAATTGCTGCCAATTTGTGTGCGGCTCCTGCCATGATGGGCAATGTTGTGGTTTGGAAACCTGCAGAAACTCAGGTCTATTCTGCACAAGTCATTATGGAGCTATTTGAAGCCGCTGGCTTGCCTGCTGGGGTGGTCAACATGATTACCGTAGACGGCCCAGTTGCCGGAGACATCGTCTTTAAGCACCCAGATTTTGCAGGCTTGCACTTTACGGGTTCAACCGCAGTTTTCAAAAACCTATGGAAAACAATCGGTACCAATATCGATGCTTACAAAACTTATCCAAGAATTGTCGGAGAAACCGGTGGAAAAGACTTCATCATGGTGCATCAAAGTGCGGAGGCTGCAGAAGTAGCTACCGCGATGTCCAGAGGTGCTTTTGAATTCCAAGGTCAAAAATGCTCTGCTGCTTCAAGAGCCTACATCCCAGAGAGTTTATGGCCTGCCGTGAAGCAAATATTTGTAGAGCAAGTCAACTCATTCAAAGTGGGTAGCCCAGAAGACTCTGCAAACTTCGTAAATGCCGTCATCGATGCACGCGCATTTGATAAAATCGCAGCTTATATCGACTACGCCAAAGCGCAACCCGATGCTGAAATCATCACGGGCGGCAGCTATGACAAATCTAAAGGATACTTTATCGAACCAACGACCATCGTTACGTCTAATCCGAAATTCCGCACCATGGTAGAAGAAATTTTTGGCCCAGTTTTAACGGTTTATGTGTATCCCGATGCTCAATTTGAGGCTACCCTAGATCTGCTCGATCAAACTTCAGATTATGCCCTCACAGGTTCAATTATTGCCACTGATCGTTATGCCATTCAATTGGCCAACAATAAATTAGTCAATGCGGCAGGTAATTTTTATATCAATGACAAACCTACGGGTGCAGTAGTTGGGCAACAACCTTTTGGTGGTGCTCGCGGTTCCGGAACCAATGACAAAGCAGGTGCTGCCATGAATTTATTGCGTTGGGTTTCTGCCAGAACCATCAAAGAAACATTTGTACCACCAACCGATTACCGTTACTCATTTTTAGGCTAATTCATGCTGCGTTTCGGAATTTGCTTCTTTATTTTATTTGCTTCGTTAGATGCCAGTGCCCAATGGCGCTGGTATCTGCAAGCTGAAATAGGTGCCAACAAACAAGAAATCCAACAAGCGGCTTCTTTGGTGCAGCAACCATTTGATCCAAAATCATATTGGAAAGCAACCTCAGGCGGCGAACTTCAAGTAGGCTATACCTTTTTAAAAGTCATGACCCTATACAGTGGTTTGGGATACACACATCAAAATTTAGCGTATCAAAATACAGAGTGGGCAACCGATACCGATGGCTTGTCTTATCTTTTGCTTTGCAATAAAGTAGCTACCGGAGAACTGCTCACCTTGCCATTGGGGCTTGAACTCAAGGTTTTAGGCTTGCATGCAGGTGGCGGAATGCAGTATCGCTATCGTGTGCAAGGGCAAATGCAAAAAGATTTTTATGCCTATTATCCTGGTGCGGCGGCCCCTGAATTGCTCAGCACCGAAACTGGTGAAAACACCCAAGCCAAATTAGATATGGGCTATTTTGCTTACTTGCAATTGAACCCAATCCCCAGGCTCGGTATTCGGGCAAGTGTTTATCGAGGGTTCAAAGACCTTAGCAATGGCCTAGAAGTAGGTGCTTTCAATGAGTGGCAGCAACTCTTTAATAAAGAAAGCTTGGTGCTCAAAAACTTACAATTCAATATCGGCCTAAACATCCGACTTTCGGATTAACTTTGGGTCTTCGTACTTTTACGTCGAGTTGCTTATGAAATCATTGCTTCTTCTCATTTGTTTCGGTTGCTTAAGTTTTCCAATTGATCAGCTCCAAGAAACCCCAACAAAACCGCTATTTCAAAGCTTGCAAGCACAAAAACATGACCTGCGAATCACCGTTACCCAGATTCAAAGTGCGCAAGGCCTGATCGAATTTGCACTCTATAAAAACCCAGAAGTTTTTACGCAAGCCGGCAAGACCCACCGCTTGGCAAGACAAAATGCCCAGAAAGGCGAAGTGAGTTTTGTGTTCACGGATCTAGACCCTGGTAAATATGCAATTGTGGTTTACCACGACGAAAATCAAAATAAAATTTGTGATAAAAACTTCTTTGGGGTACCCACTGAAGCCTATGCTTTTTCAAATAATGTGAGGCCCAAATTGAGTGTACCTTCTTTTGACGATTGTGCTGTAAACTTGCAACAAAACAAGAGCATCAACATTCAAATGGTTTATTAATTAGCGGCAAGTTTCTGGAGTTTCTCCATGAGTTCCTCGACCTGAACCAGTAATGGCTGTCCATCATTTTGCAGTACATACGGTGTGTGCAGCATTTTCTGTTCGTCTGGCCATTGTGCAGCTATTCTTTGTTCAATTTCTTTTTGATTCAGCCCATCGCGGTTTTTGACTCTTTCGATTCTTACTTTTAAGGGTGCAACTACCAAAACGGTAGCCGCAAACTGTTTGTAAGCCCCCGTTTCAAATAAGATGGCAGCTTCATTGAAAACAAATTGACTTTTTTGCTGGTTTTCCCAGTGCTCGAACCTGCTTCGAACAAGTGGATGCACCAATGCTTCTATCTGAGTTTTCAGCGCAACGTTGTTATAAAGCGCCTTACTGAGCACGTCCTTTTGAAACAAACCATTATGATAGACTTCCTCACCCACCAAAGCACTAAGTTGCGTTTTGAGTTCAGGATGCTCATTGTATAGCGCTTTGGCTTCTTGGTCAGAATAAAAAACAGCATAGCCCATTTTTTCAAGAACCTGTGCCACCAAAGATTTTCCGGCACCAATGCCCCCAGTAAGTCCAATACTTAACATGGCTCGAAATTAGGAAAAGAAAGTTGTAAATTTGCACTATGCCGAAGAAAGAATGGTTTGCCGAGTGGTTTGATTCTCCGTATTATCACTTGCTTTATAATAATCGAGATGCCAATGAAGCCCGTGCCTTTATCCAAAAATTGGTTGCGCATCTTGACCTCACTGCCGGTTCTTCAGTGCTTGACCTCGCTTGTGGGAAAGGTCGTCATGCGATCACATTGGCCACTTTAGGCTTTAAAGTTTTAGGTGCAGACTTAGCACCAAACAGCATTGCTGCTGCGCAAGATGCTCAAAAAGAGCAAGCTGAGCTCGACCTCAATTTCATTGTTCACGACATGCGTGATCCTATTGAAAATCAGCAATTTGACGCGGTTTTCAATCTATTTACCAGCTTTGGGTATTTTGATCAATTGACAGATAATCAGTCGGTCTGTGCTGCTATTTCCCAAATGTTGCTGCCAAATGGTCTTTTAGTAATTGATTTTTTTAATGCCAACAAGGTCATTTCTAATTTGGTGCCAGAAGAAACCATTTTTAGAAATCAAGTTAAGTTTCAGATCAGACGTTGGTCAGACACCGCTCATATTTTCAAAGAAATCAGTATCCATGACCCCCAGCAAGCGCAAACGATCGGCCCTTATACAGAACGTGTACAAGCCTTAACTTTATCAGATTTTCAAGCGCTATTGGCACCCAATTTTGAACTGGTCAATACCTTTGGCTCTTATGATCTTGCTCCTTTTGATCAAGAAAAAAGCGATCGCCTCATTCTAATTGCACAAAAGAAATCATGAATTTTTACACCGTTGAACTCCTATTATTAGGATCCGTAGTACTTGGCGGAGCAGTGGTTAGTTACCTCAAAGCAACCAATAAAAACCAATATATCAAATTGGCCTTAGCTTTTAGTGGAGGTTTCTTGTTGGCCGTTATTTTTCAGCATTTATTGCCCGAGCTATATGGTGCTCATGAGGGGCATACACACGCATCCACCGAAGCACTCCCTACTTTTCAAGTAGGTGTTTTTATTTTACTCGGATTTTTAGTGCAATTGGTTTTGGAATATTTTTCGGGCGGCATCGAACATGGTCACGTACATGTTCATAAAGGGCAAGCTATGCCTTGGGCCTTATTTATTTCTTTATCGGTTCATTCCATCATTGAAGGGATTCCGCTCGGCAATATGTTGCAAGTTGGCCTTGATGCCCACAATCCTGCTGCGTTTAATGGTAGTTTTCTTTGGGGCATCATCTTTCACCAAATTCCGGTTGCCATTGCACTAATGACCTTATTGATGGCTACCAAACTTCAGAAACGTTCTGCTTGGTTGATTTTATTAGCTTTTGGTTTCATGACCCCGTTAGGTGTTTTACTCGGGCTCGGAATTACTACTGAACAATTAGGGCTCAATGTGCAGCTCATATTAGCCGTTGTAGTAGGGATGTTCTTGCATATTTCTACCACCATTATTTTTGAAACCACAGAAAACCATAAATTCAATCTGCTTAAATTATTGAGTATTTTGGTGGGTAGTACTTTGGCGCTCGGTATTTTCTAGACACAAAAAAACCTCATGAAGCAAGTGCCCCATGAGGTAAAAAAAAATTGTTGAAATTTCTTAGAAAGGAAGATCGTCGTCTTCTTCAGAACTAGCAGCAGCACTAACGCCTGGAAGTGGATCGGTGTCAAGAGACATCGCTGAAGGCCCAGAACTTGGCATACCCATAGCCTGACCTTGTTTTTCAATGCGCCAAGCCTCGATGGTGTTGAAGTATTTTACTTCGCCTTGCGGGCTAGTCCATTCGCGGCCACGTAAGTTAAATGAAACCTCTACGTTGTCGTTTGCTTGAAATTGATCGAGCAAATTGCATTTGTCTTGTGTAGCCTGAAATAAGATATCTTGCGGATACATTGAGGTAGTGTCTGTTACGACAAATTCTCTTTTCTGAAATTTATCTGAGATTTTCTGAGTTTCTTGAATAACCTTAATGGTTCCGGTAAATTTAAACATGGATGTGATTGTTAGTTGTTAAACGATAAAAGGGTGAGCCATGCGGCTTCTAATTCATTTTGAGCAAGGAGGTCTTTGGCACGCTGATGCAAGGCTTGTTCGAGCGCGTTTGCGTCGCCTTCAAGGTCTAAAAATAGCATAGCTAATTCTAGTAATTTGTATTCGTTGACGTCGGTTTCGTTGGGTAGGGCTTCGATGCCAGCCAATTGACCTAAATCATTGGCACTAAGGATAGTGCTAGCTTTGATATCTGCAGGAAGGGCGTCATAGCCGATTCCGCAAGTGGTGATGGGTTTTTTAATTTCAAACATAGAGTTTTGGTCGGCACGGCAATACCAATCGCCACCCATGCGGGCCACGAGATCAATTTTGGTTTGGTCGATTAGGCCATCGGCATTGAGAATTGAAGGATCGAGGTGAATTTTAACAACCTCACAAATAATGAGGTTACCTGCACCACCTTCTTGACCTAATTCTATGATGTTGTTGACTTTGCATTCGAATTGAACAGGTGCTTCAGCAACTCTTTTTGGCTTGATACAATCAGATGAAAGCGCAGTAAAACCCGATTTTATAAACTCATCGGTTTCTGGGGAGTAGGGTGAGCTTGCTAAGCTCATTTGGTGCACCATGTTGTAGTTGACCACATTGATCACTACTTCAGGGACTTCTTTGACATTATTGAAGGTGTCTTTGCTTTGGCCTGTGCGCCCGGATCTTGCAGGTGAAAAAACCAGGATGGGCGGATTGGCGCTAAAGACATTGAAAAAGCTAAAAGGAGCCAAATTGTGATTGCCTTTGGCATCTATGGTTGCGGCAAACGCAATAGGGCGTGGGCCAATGGCACCAAGTAAAATTTGGTGGAGGCGCTGAATTGGGAGTTCTTTTGGATCAATGCTTTGCATAGAAAATCAAAGTTAGCCAAAATTCGTAAATTGGCGTTGTGATTTTACGTACAATAATCGGTCTATTTTGTCTTTTTTTGAGCTTTTCATTGAACGCTCAAAATAAACGCAACGCTAGCGGAAAACGCGAGGGCAAATGGGTCTATACCGGTAAAGACATGCCTCAAACCGGCGTCGGTAAAGATGTAAAAATTGAAGAAGGCTATTATGTGAACGGCCGCAAACAAGGACTTTGGGTGCGTTATCAAAAAGACGGAAAAACACCCCAACTCAAAGGAACTTATGTAGATAACAGACCAGAAGGTCAGTATACGAGATATTATAGCAACGGAAAAATTGCCGAACAGGGAACTTTCAGTAAAAATGGCTACAAAGGAACCTTGCTGCGCTATCACGAAAATGGAAAATTGGCCTACAAAGCGAACTACAACAACGAGGGGCTCGAAAGTGGTTTGGTGCAGTATTACCACCCAAACGGGAAGTTGGCCCTTTCTTATACGGTCAAAGGTGGAGAAGTCAGGGGCAAAGTTTCAAGATATGATCAAAATGCACAACTGGTCAGCTCATTTACAGTAGATGAAGTTGGAAAAGTAGGGGCTACACAAAAAGTAACGCCAAAAAACACAAATACTGTGGCTCATTCAGGGCAACATGCCGATGTGGTCATTTACCCACCCCGACTCACTAATCCTAAAACCAAGGGTCTCAGATTTGTGCCAAATGGCTATAACAAAGTATACAACGACAACGACGAAATTTGGATGGATGGCGAATTCAAGAACGGCCAACTTTTTGACGGCAAGGTCTATGATTACGATCAAGATGGCATTCTTCAAAAAGTACGAATTTTTAAAAACGGAAAGTATCATTCTGATGGGCAACTCTAGTTTTGCACTTTTGATTAATTTTACCGCCAAAAAATAAGCGCATGAAAGCATATGTATTTCCAGGACAAGGAGCTCAATTTACCGGAATGGGTAAAGACTTATACGAACAATCTGAACTAGCGCGTACTATGTTTGCGCAGGCCAATGACATACTCGGATTTGATATCCAAAAAATAATGTTTGAAGGTACTGACGAAGAACTCAAGCAAACCAACGTAACCCAACCTGCTATCTTTTTGCACAGCACTATTTTAGCGGCTTGCCTTGGTGATTCTTTTCAGCCCGACATGGTTGCCGGACACTCTTTAGGTGAGTTTTCTGCACTGGTTGCCAACAAGACTTTGTCTTTTGAAGACGGTTTAAAGCTCGTTGCAAAAAGAGCCGCTGCCATGCAAAAAGCTTGTGAGCTTGAGCCATCAACTATGGCCGCAATTTTAGGTCTTGAAGATGAGGTTGTGGAACGCATTTGCGCTCAAATCGATGGAGTAGTTGTTGCTGCAAATTACAACTGCCCAGGGCAACTTGTAATTTCAGGTTCGGTTTCGGCTGTCGAAGCAGCTTGCGCTGCACTCACCGAAGCAGGAGCAAAACGAGCACTTATTTTACAAGTTGGGGGTGCATTCCACTCTCCACTCATGGAGCCAGCTCGCGAAGAACTTGCCGCTGCAATTGAAGCTACCCATTTTGCTACACCAAGCTGCCCTGTTTACCAAAATGTAAACGCCAAAGCTGTCACAGACCCTACAGAAATTAAAGCCAATTTGGTTACTCAACTAACTGGTGCTGTTCGTTGGACCCAAATCATGCAAAACATGTTGGCCGATGGATGCACTGAAGTCATTGAAGTGGGGCCAGGAAAAGTGTTGCAAGGCTTGTTTAAAAAAGTAGACCGCGAAATCCCAACTTCTAGCGCTGCTATTTAATTTTATGGAATAAGTTTTCATACTGCATCTTCTCAGAAAACGAAGCATATGAAAAACTTAACTTTCGCATGGATGCTTTTATTAGCAGCAAGTGCAGTAGCCCAATCCGGAACCGGTGATGTGATCGGAACTTTCATCAATTTTGACACACAGCAACCAATTGAAGGAGCCAAAGCCATGATCCGTGAAAACGGACATGTCTATTTAGCTTTGTCAAATGCTGAAGGTCGTTTTCGAATTGTAGGTGTACCTGCCGGCACATACCAAGTTGCCGGATACTACCAAAAAGACAGCACCGAAAAAGTTACCGTAGAAGTTTTGATTGATGCCTATGCGAATGCAGGTGATTTATTATTTGCTGCAAAAACTCAATCTACTCAAGCCGTAAGAGTTGGAGGAGGGCGTTATGAAAAAGCCAGAATTCAAATCAGCGAAGTCCCGATGATGACAATTAGCGCAAAGCAAATCAAAAATCGCCCAGACAAATTTAGTGTGGTTGAAATGGTGGCCAATTCTAATTCTGATATCAAAAAAGACGAAGATGGCGGCCTCATGTTTAGAGGTGCGCGCAAAGGCGACATGATCTATATGCTCGACGGCATCAAATCTAATGAAGTTTTCAATGTGCCGAGTAGTGCAATCGGCAGAATTACGGTGTATACCGGAGGTTTGCCTGCCAAATACGGCGACACCTTAGGTGGGGCAATTATTTTGGAAACCAAAAGTTACTTTGATTTGTACAGAGAATGGGAGATGAATCAGCCCGAAAAATAAGACTTTAGAGATGAAATTCAGGAGCCTGTGCATAGGTGATTTCCCACAAGAAAAGACCATGTGCAGGCACTGATACGGCCGCTTCAGAGCGGTTTTTTGCTGCAATAATAGCAGGTATATCGGTCGGAGACAATTTTCCCATCCCGACTTCTAAAAGCGTACCAACAATAGACCTCACCATATTTCTTAAAAAGCGATTGGCGCTTATTTCAAAATAGATTTCCTCGGGCCCTACAAGCCATTCAGCTTTATAAACCTCGCAAATATTGGTTTTTACATCGGTGTGTAATTTCGCAAAAGACCCAAAATCTTGTTGGCCTAATAAATAGCGCGCCGCTTCATTCATGGCGCTAAAATCTAGTTTGGACTGCACATACCAACTCATCTGTTCCTTAAAAGGGTTTTTTTGCTGATGAATGAAGTAACGATAAGTACGTTGGCTAGCGTCAAACCGAGCGTGCAGCGTTTCTGGTTTTTGCCAGGCGCTATAAAAAGCGATATCGGGTGGCGTCATGCGGTTGAGCTTGAAAACCAATTGTTGGGGCTCCCAAGAAAGGGGAAGGTCTGTATGGATGAAATACTGCTGCGCATGCACGCCGGCATCAGTGCGTCCACAGCCTACAATTTCAATGGGCGTATTACCGTGAAGCTTACTGAGTGCACTTTCTATGGTTTCTTGCACACTAGGTGCATTGGGCTGGATTTGCCAGCCATGGTAAGCGCTTCCGTTGTAGGCTAATGCGATGAAAAAACGCGGCATTATTCAGATTTTTCTAAAGAAAATGGAAGTGCATTTATGGCTGCTTCAAAAATATTGTAGCTAAAGAGCCCGTCAATTTCACTGACACTGGCCCAAACCAATTTTTGTGCGGATATACTGATCTGAAAATGGGTATCGTCAAGAGAAGTATTGATTTGAGCACCAAGATTGATTGGCAGCGACCATTTGTCGTCTTCGCGTTTGCAGTAAAAAAGATCGTAGCCACCCATGCCCGGATGAAAATCAGAAGCAAAAATGAGCCATTGGCCATCGGGGCTCACAAATGGTGTGGTTTCGCGTCCTTCCGAGTTGATGCCGACAGGCAAAGCCACTGCGCTTTCTTGCCAAACCCCATTGATATTTTTCACCATAAAGAGGTCTGTGGCATATTTTTCGGCTTGGCGATCCGAAACAAAATACATTTCTATGGTAAAATTATCGCCGTCGGTCCATAAGGTGTCGGTCAGGGAAGGTGAACCCTCAAAATAACTAGATTTTAGCCCTGGTATTGTGGTGATGAGTTGTTTGTCGTCCCAGATGCCTGGCTTTTCTGTGGTGAGTTCAAAAATATCTGAGCTCTCTGTGTTTTGTTCTTCAGAAGCGGTAGTATTGACGGTGCCCAAGGCATATAAGCCATTGGAACTGATGTAAGAAAGTGCATCGAAGCCCGCCGTATTCATAACTTCTTGGTTTTCAAAGTGTTTACTCCAGGCACCGCTGGTTTCTGGATCGGGGCTTACTTCGATGATGTCTTCAAAATAACGTTGGTCATCGGGGTTGAGGTTGGCTCCTTTGGTGTCTGGATTTCTGCTGGTAAAATAAAGATGTTGATTTACTGGATGAAAAATGGGGCCGTATTCGTCATAGGGCGTATTGAGTTTTCCGCCGAGTAAGGCTCTTTGATTTTGAATGTTTCCTTGCTTGGCTTTAATAGCGAAATCGCATTGCTGCTGGAGTGTAGCGAGGCCGAGTAGGGCGAAGTCTTTTTCGTTTTTGAGCAGCTTTTTTGCTGCACTGATGTCCTGAAGTGCCACTTCATAATAGTTGAGCGAGAGTTCTATTTGGGCGGCTAGGGTAAGCGCTTCAAGATTTGCATGTTCTTTTAACAACAACAAATTTCTATGGATGTGCTTTTGGGCAGAACGATATGCACGCAATTCATATTCTGTTTGGGACAACCAAAATAAAGTATTGGTATTGTTGGAGTCAAGGTCATAGGCCTGGCTGAGCATCATGTAGGCATTGACGCTTTGCCCTTCGTTGTAAAGTGCAATTGCATTGGAAGTAAAGCGTTTTGCTTTCATGATATTTTTCTTCGGAATATCTTGTGCGGAGCTATGAAAGGCGAGAATAAGGATGATGAATAGTGTTCTCATGTGTTACTTTTTTCAGAGAAGTAAAGATACTTAATTTCAAGCTCCCAAATCCTTATCTTTGTTCAAATACCGATTTGCCAACATGACTAAACTCTTTTGCTTTCTCTCCATCTTCTTTCTTTTCACGGCTTGTTCTTATAGTCAACAAGACCAACAAGAAGCCAAGCCAGATTATTCCAATTGGGTAGAATTGACAAAAGGAATGGAATACCGCGAGATTTCAGCCCCCACTAAGTCATTTATCGGCGATTCCAAATTATCCATACTTCGAATGGACCCCGCAATGTTTCGCTTCGACCTTTTTTCTGCTACCCAACACGACTCTCTTACTCGCAATCTATATGCTTGGGCAGATACTTTTGATTTATTGGTTTCGTTCAATGCCGGGATGTATAATTTAGCCAAACCCTTGCAAAGCAGAGCCTATTTGCAAAATGGAAGTCATTTTAACAACCCTCGTTTACTCGAAAATTTTAACCTGATGCTTGCAATGGGCCCCAAGCCCAATAGCAATCGTTCCAACATTGAAATTCTCGATTTAACCTGCTCAAATTGGCAACAAGAACAACAAAACTTTAATGGTTTTGCTCAGGGCCTGCGCATGATCGATTGCAATGGAAATCCAATGTTTTGGAAAAAGAAAATTCAGTCTTGCAGTATGTTGGTTGCCGCTGAAGACGAAAAAGGTTGGTTTTATCTCATTTTTACAAGATCTCCGTACACCCACAACCAAATGATTCAATTCATGACCGCTATGCCTTATGGTTTGCACGATGCCATTTATTTGGAAGGCGGCCCCGAAACGAGCCTACTGATCGATGTCAATGGACACTGCATTGAAAAAGTAGGGTCTTGGGTTTCAACAACCTGGGAGCGCGACGACAACAATAATTTTTGGCGTTTACCCAACATCGTTGGTGTCAGAAAAGCCAAATAAAACTCTACGCTGTCAATTGCTGACAAAAATCAACTTTTTTCAGAAAGCAGTATCATTTTATCCCTTATACTATTCCACCATCTTTGTATTGTTCAATAGAACACTACTGGAGTTCAAATTTTACAACTGTAAAACAGCCAATTTCAAGAGGATCAATCAGAGCATGGGTTTAGTTATCAATTTTTTCCTCTTTGAACAGTAGTAAAAGCCGCCGCAAGGCGGCTTTTTTCGTTTATAAAATATTTTATAGACTTCATAAAAAGAAGTAATTACAAAACTTTTACGCTTTAATAGTGTTGCTATTATTTTTGCCGAAAAACACTATTATGAATTGGGTGGATCGTTTCCAAATACCCGTGCTCGAAGAAATCGCCTTGCGCAACCCCCAGCAAACTTCGTTGGGTAAGCGCATCATTGAAGGCAGTATATTTCTAATCGATGAGTTGGGCTTTGAGCAATTTACATTTAAAAAGTTATCGACCTCAGTGGGTACTACAGAAGCATCGGTGTATCGTTACTTTGCAAGTAAGCAAAAATTATTGCTTTATTTGGTCAATTGGTATTGGGGCCGTTTGGAATGTAAATTATTGCTCGAAGCACAATCTGGTTCACCAAAAGAGCGCCTAGAAAAGGCACTAGATATTTTGCTGCATCCGATTTCTTCAGATTTATCTTTTGCCAATGAGCGCCGCTTGCAACGCATCGTGATTCACGAAGCGCCTAAAGTTTTTCTTACCAAAGCAGTTGATAAAGATCACCAAACGGGTTATCATCAAACCTATGCAGATGTGGTCCGTTTGATTTCTGATCTAGTCCAAGCGTATCAGCCCGCGTGTCTTTTTCCACAAATGCTGGTCAGTACTGTTGTCGAAGGAAGTTTACAACAGCGCTTTTTTGCACAACACTTACCCGAGGTCACGAATGCATCCGAACAAGAGGACGCCATTTCCGTTTTTTACCATCAATTACTTTTCAAATACTTAACAAATGAATAAAGACGTCTCCAAACCATTTCAGCGTTTTTGGGCTTTGCTCAAACCCGATCGCAAAGACATTCAAGATATCTACCTTTTTGCAATCGTTGGCGGTATTTTAAGTCTAGGCTTACCGTTAGGTATTCAGGCGATTATCAATTTTGTACAGGCAGGAAAGGTCAGTACTTCATGGTTTTTGTTGGTCGGCTTGGTGGTGCTTGCTATAGGTTTTTCAGGCTACATGAATATTGCCCAGATGCGGATTACTGAAAATCTACAGCAACGCATTTTTACGAGGTCGGCATTAGAATTTGCTACCCGAATACCGAGTATTCAAATCAAAGAATTACTCCTGCGTTATGCACCCGAATGGACCAATCGATTTTTTGATACATTGACCATACAAAAAGGAATTTCTAAATTACTCATCGACTTCACTGCAGCCTCCTTGCAAATATTATTCGGGCTGATTTTACTTTCTTTTTATCATCCGTTTTTCATCATTTTTGGTTTTGCCTTGCTTTTACTTCTGCTGTTTATTTTTAGACTCACCGCCAAAAGAGGTTTTACAAGCAGTTTAGAAGAATCAAAATATAAGTATAAGGTTGCCAATTGGTTGGAAGAAATTGCACGCAACCGGATGAGTTTTAGATTTTTAGGATACAATGGAATCTTGCTTCAAAAAACAGATGGCTATTTATCGGCTTACCTAGGTGCCCGAGAGCGTCATTTTAAAGTGCTTGTTCAACAATACAAATATTTAATTGGCTTTAAAGTGCTCATTGCACTCGCGCTTTTGATCATTGGAGGGCTACTTGTCCTGACTCAACAAATGAATATTGGTCAGTTTGTAGCTGCTGAAATCATCATCGTTTTGGTACTCAATTCAGTAGAAAAATTGATTGTCAGCCTCGAGGTTGTTTATGATGTTTTAACGGCAATCGAAAAAATTGGTGAAGTCACCGATCTGGCCTTAGAAAAAACAGAAGGGCTGGACTTTGCACATTCAGAAAAAGGAATTGCGGTCACCTTTCAGCAGGTTAGTTTTCAAAGCAGTTGGTCCAATGAGCCTATATTAAATGAGTTAAGTTTTGAAATGGCCCCGGCAAAAACCTATTTACTCACTGATAAAGAAGCTCAGCGTAGCCAAGCGGTTTTTTTATTACTTGGGGCTTCTTCAGAACCTCAAAAAGGTCAGGTGCTCATCAACGGACTTCCAACCACTAATGTTAAAATACAGCAACTCCGAAGTCGAATTGCAACATGTATCAGGCAAGACCATCTGATTTACGGCACCGTTCATGAAAATATGGTCATGGGCAGAAATATTGACAACACAGACTTAATTGCATTAAGTGAGCAAGTTGGTTTGGCTCCATTCGTGTTGCAATTAAAAGATGGATATCAAACAGTATTGAATCCTGAGGCGGGTTCTCTAAATAGTTCCATGGTTACGCTCATTTTGCTTTGCCGCGCCTTATTAGCAAATCCTTCTCTTCTACTTTGGGATACGCATTATCAATTTTTAACGCCAACGCTACAAGATAAAGTGTTTGCGTTTCTCAAGCAGCACACAACCTGTACGGTTGTTCTTAGTGCTACTGCTGTAGTACAACACCCATTTGTGGATCAAATAATTGAACTTTCATCAAATAGCCGCAATTTATAAAAGATAGCAAGATGTTAAATTTATCGCCCAAAAACCCCAATTCGGTCAACCTAGATGGATTACAAATTCAAGATCGTTTGAAGGCTCCAGCACAGAAACTTCTTAGAAATACAATTTATGCATTGCTCTTAACAGTGCTAGTAGTTTTATTTCTACCCTGGACTCAAAATATTCGTTCGAATGGTAAGATTTTGACACTTAGGCCAGAACAGCGCCCTCAAACCATTAACTCGGTGCTAGCAGGTAAAATCGAAAAATGGTTTGTAAAGGAGGGAGACTTGGTGAAAAAAGGAGATACCATCCTTTTCATGTCAGAAATTAAAGAAAATTATTTTGACCCACAATTGGTAGGAAGAAGCGAGCAACAACTCAAAAATAAAGAGCTGAGTGTGGTTTCATATAGCGATAAAGTGCAGTCTTTAGACAAGCGCATTGATGCATTGATTGAAACTGGAAAACTTAAAATCAAACAAGCTAAACTCAAAACCCAGCAAGCGCAGCTCAAATTAAAGTCAGACAGTATTGAGAATCAGGCAGCACTACTCAATTTTCAGATAGCCAAAGATCAATACGAACGCTTTGAAAAACTCTATAAAGAAGACCTCAAATCCAAAACAGAGGTCGAAACTAGAAAAGTGGCTTATCAAAGAGCACAAGCGGCCATGATTGGTGCCCAACAAAAATTGCTGACAAGCAGAAATGACATCATCGATGCAAGGGTAGAACTTGCAGCAGTTGAGTCAAAGTTTCAGGATGAAATCTCGAAAGCTGAATCCGATAAATTCACTGCGTTGTCGAGCATGTATGAGGCAGAAGTCGATGTGAGTAAACTTCAGAGTCAGGTAGCCAACTACTCTATCCGAAACGGAATGTATTATATATTAGCACCCCAAGACGGTCGTATTACAAAAACCCTTTCTAGCGGAATCGGCGAAACAATCAAACAAGGAAGTGCTATTGCCACCATCATGCCCTCCAATTATGATTTAGCGGTAGAAATGTATGTCAGACCCATGGATTTACCTTTGGTTCAGGTAGGCCAACATGTGAGAATTCAGTTTGACGGCTGGCCTGCTATAGTTTTTTCAGGTTGGCCAAACACCAGTTATGGCACCTATGGCGGGACCGTTTTTGCTGTGGATCAATTTGCCAACGAAAATGGAGAATTTAGAATTCTTGTTGCCCCCGATAAAAAAGATAAAAATTGGCCTGAAGCACTCAGAGTAGGCGGAGGGGCTTATGCTATGCTCTTATTACAAAATGTGCCCATTTGGTATGAACTCTGGAGAAATGTAAATGGTTTTCCACCAGATTATTACAAGAATCAGCAAAAAGAAAAATCTCTTACTGATAAAAAAAATAAAGATGAGAAGAAGTAGTTTGTTACGCTGTCTTTTACTGACATTTTTCCCGGTTTGCCTTGCGCAAAACAACTTGATCAGCCCAGAGGCTTTTCTTTTAAAAGTATTAGAGCAGCACCCAGTTGCCAAGCAAGCAAAACTGATTCCTGAATTTGCCGAGACCTATGTTTTAAAGGCGCGTGGGGGCTTTGATCCAAAGTTGAGTTATGACCTTAGTCAGAAATATTATGGCAATAAGCTCTACTATAATTTGTCGGATGCACAACTGAAAATCCCTACGTGGTATGGTCTTAGTCTGAAAACCGGTGTGGAGAATAACCGCGGCAGTAATTTGGACCCGCAAGGCGCAACCCCCGATAACGGTCTATGGTATGGAGGTATTGAAGCCAATCTAGGTAATGGACTTCTCATTGATCAGCGTAGGGCAGAGCTGAAAAAAGCAAGTATCTTTCAACAAAGCAGTGAATTAGAAAAGCGATTGGCACTCAATGAGTTGATGTTTGAAGCGGGTTATGCTTATTGGAATTGGTTTGAGCAGTATCATAGCGTGGAAATTTTAAAAGAGGCCCTAGATATTTCAGCAAAAAGACTCAATGCCATGAAAAGAATGGCTGAGCTCGGGGACCGTCCTTTTATTGACACAGTTGAAGCTTCTATTCAGTATCAGACTCGCAGTGCCGCCTATTCAGAACAACTAACGGCGTATCAAAATTCAACTGCATATCTAAATAGATTTTTGTGGCAAGCAGGAACCATCCCTCAAGAATTAGAAGCAACTGCGATGCCTTTATCTAAAGAAATGGTGGCAGTTCAAGCCCCCAAATTAATGACAGCCGAGCCCTTAGATAAAGTTATTGAAGAACATCCTTATTTAGCCATCATCGATTTCAAATTGGAGGCCTTGGATGTCGATAGAAAGTTTGCTAAAGAACAGCTCAAACCTACATTAAGTGTAAATTATAATTTTCTCAATGAGCCTGTTCAGTACAATCCATTTGCGCAATTTTCTCCAAATGATTACAAATGGGGAATCTCTGCTCAAATGCCTTTATTGTATAGAAAAGAACGTGCGGCATATCAGCAAACGGAATTGAAAATCAACCAAACCCAACTAGAGCGTTTGGACCAAACTGCTCAGCTCAGGGCAAAATTACTCACGGCCAAATACGAATATATGAATGCCGTTCAGCAAAAAGAAATATTTCTGAGCAACGCCCAGAGTACTCAAAAACTTTTGGAGGCTGAATTGCAACTATTTGAAACAGGTGAAAGCAGCTTGTTTATGATCAATACCCGTGAAATGGCTGCTTTTCAGGCCGAATTAAAGGCATTGAGTTACCTTGCCAAAACAGAGCAACTTTGGTTAAAATGGCAGTTTATGCAGGCTAAATTAGTCCGATAATGTAAGAATAGATTTGCATGCCAATGGCAATATTAAAAGGAAATGTAATTCCTAGTGCCATTGGAACATACAAACCGGGGTCTGCTTTTGGTGCAGCGAGGCGCATGGCTGCAGGCACAGCTATATAAGAAGCACTAGCTGCTAATACAGCAAAAACAAATCGATTTGATACATCGTTACTTATCCATTGCGAAGCCCAAGCTACCACAATTCCATTGAATGCTGGAATAAGAATGGCAAACACCGCCATTTGCCAACCGTGCTGTTTAAATGTTTTGATTCTTCGGGCGGTAGTCATCCCCATTTCAAGTAGAAAGAGGGCTAAAAATCCTTTGAAGATATCCGTAGTAAACGGAGCTATGTCCGCTGCTTGTTTACTATCTGAAAAAAAACCAATCACCAGACTTCCTATGATCAACAAAACACTGCCATTTGCCATCGAATGACGCAATAGTGCTTTGAACTTCATTTGTGCTCCCTCGTTTTCATAAATATTGAGCAAACTAACACCTACAATTATTGCAGGAAATTCCATGAAAGCCATCACAGCCACCATGTGGCCGTTTAATTGTAGCCCTTTCAGCTCCAGAAAAGAACTTGCTGCCACAAAAGTTACGGCACTTACGGAGCCATAAGATGCGGCAACGGCTGCTGCATTTGAGTTGCCAATTCGATTCTTGATCAGAAAGAAAGTATAGGTTGGTATGACTGCAGCTAAGCACATTCCGAAAAGCAAGGACCACCAAATTTCTGCTGACGCCGGACTGTGTTGAAGTTCTTGCCCACCTCGAAAGCCGATAGAAAAAAGTAAATAGAGCGAAATAAATTTAAAGGAGGATGCCGGAATTTCAAGGTCACTTTTAATCAAGGTCGCAAAAATACCCAGGAGAAAGAAGAGAATGGTTGGGTTACTCAGGTCATGTAGTAAAAAGTCTAAATTCATTGATTTGGGTTGTTTTTATTTGATTTTGATTGATTTTGAATGATTTTGAATGATTTTGAATGATTTTGAATGATTTTGATTCATTTTGATTCATTTTGATTCATTTTGATTCATTTTGATTCATTTTGATTCATTTTGATTCATTTTGATTCATTTTGATTCATTTTGATTCATTTTGATTCATTTTGAT
>JBDLPT010000017.1:0-69460 GCA_039800945.1 Bacteroidota bacterium
CACATTCAACTATGTAGTAAGCGACGGATGTGCAGTAGACCAAGCCACATCAACAGTAACCGTACATGCCATGCCAAGTGCAGGTCAAGATGGCAGCATCACCGTTTGTTTGCATGAACCAATCGATTTATTACTTGGTTTAGGCGGCAATGTTGACTTCAACGGAACATGGTTTAACCCAAGCAATCAAGCAATGGCTTCAAACCTTGATACTTCAGGAAATATTGGCGGGCAGTTCAACTATGACTACGTTGTAACCAATGCTTATTGCCCTAACGACACCTCTAATGTGGTTGTAACAGTAGATGCATCTTGCGATTACACCGCAAATGTAGATGAGCTTGCAAACGCTTGGAATGTATTCCCTAACCCTACAAGTAGTTTCATTCAAATTGAGCTGGGTGCTGAATTTTCAAATGCAACGGTTCAAATAATTGATCAAAACGGTAAAGTATTAAAAACACAAGAAATGCACGCTTTGCAAATGAATAAACTCGATATTCAATCACTGGCTACAGGTATTTACACGCTTAGATTAAGCAACGGTTCTATGAGTTCAATGAAACGTATTGTAAAGCAGTAAACGTCTAGTTGACAATAAGTTTAAATAATTTAAAGGGGCTTCGGCCCCTTTTTTTATTAATAAATTTATATTACATTTGGCTAGACTAAAACTATTTTCTATTAAAACTCTACTTATGAGAAAATTCTACACCAATCTTTTGTTGCTCATTTTTGCTGCAAGTAGCTCTATTGCTAGGGCACAATATTGTGCAGCTTCAAATGCTGGCGGCACAGGGTCAATGATGGATGTTGTTAGCATCAATTCCTTGAGCAACAACACTTCCGCAACAAACCCAACAGCATCTCCTTACTACACAAGCTTTGCTTTTGGTACCAGTTTAGTGCAAGGCGTCACCTATCCACTTTCTGTTACCGTAGGCCCAGCAGGCGTATACACAGGAGCCATCGTTTCTGTCTGGATTGACTGGAACCAAAACCTAACTTATGAAGCCTCTGAATGGCAGCAAGTAGGGACAAGTGTAACAGGTGGAACCACCGCTACAATTAGTGTAACAGTTCCTATCACAGCACCAGTTGGTACAACCGGAATGCGCGTGCGTTCTCGTGGAGCCGGAAACACTAATGGAGCCGGTGATGCATGTACATCAATGGGTTCTGGCGAAACAGAGGATTATATTATTACTGTAATTTCAACAGTAGCATGTAGTGGAGCTCCAACCGGCGGAACTGCAGTTTCAGGGGCAAATCCAATTTGTCCGTCTGTACCATTTAATCTCTCTCTAACTGGAGCAACAAATGCTTCTGGAATGTCCTACCAATGGCAGAGCTCGGCTTCAGCAACAGGTCCTTGGACAAACATCACTGGTGCAACTAATACCACTTATCAAGCAACTCAAACAACTGACACCTACTATCAATGTGTCGTTACTTGTACATCTTCAAGCTTGTCTGCAACTTCAACGCCAGTTTTAGTAACAACGAGCCCATTCTTAAATTGCTATTGCGGTTCTGCTGCAACTGTTCCTACCGCAGACGAAGAAATATATAACGTTACTGTTAATGGTGCATCTACCAACCCGCTTTATTCACTTACAAATGGTTGTACAACCCCTGCCCCAGGGCCAGGTTCAATTTTAGGTGGATACTCTAACTTTAAAACTTTACCAGCGTTAACTACCATGTTGACTGGTCAGTCAATTACTTTCTCTGTGTTCCAAGATGAATGTGATGCAGGTACTTATTATTCAAATGGTATTGGCATCTGGATTGACTACAATCACAACGGATCATTTACTGATGCTGGAGAGGCAGTTTTCATTGAAGCCGCTACCGCTACAGGTCCAAGAACTGTTTCGGGTAGCTTTGTTGTGCCATTTACTGCAATTACAGGTAATACTGTTATGCGTGTAATTTGTGCAGAAGGTTATTCAGGCGCTTCTTTACAACCGTGCTTAAGTTACGGTTACGGTGAAACAGAAGATTATATTGTAAACATTACCGCATCTACTGCTTGTTCAGGTACGCCAATTGCTGGAACTGCCACAAGTAGTGTGCCTTCTGTTTGTCCAGGTGTTAACTATGATCTATCATTAACTGGGGCAACCTTGGCATCTGGCCTTACTTACCAATGGCAATCTGCACCAAGCGCAACAGGTCCTTGGACAAACGTACCTACCGGTACAATGCCTAACATTACTATTTCTCAACTTGTAGACACTTGGTATAAATGTACTGTTACATGTTCAGGCCTAAGCGCAACTTCAACTGTTGTTGGTGTAACTACAAACTCTTTCTTGGCTTGTTATTGTGGTAGCCAAGCTACTTCTACAGCTGACGAAGAAATTTTCAACGTTACTTTGAACACTTTAAATAACACTTCGGCATGTGGAGCGCTTGCACCAGGTGCGGGTTCAATTTCAAGTCAGTATTCTAACTATACAACTTTAGCTGCAACAAATTTAGCTCCTGGGGTAGTTTATCCATTATCAGTTGAAGTAGGTACTTGTGGTGGAAACTATACAAATGGCACCAAAGTGTGGATTGACTTCAACCACAACGGTCAGTTCACTGATCCAGGAGAAGAAGTTTATGCTTCTGCAGCTATGGTTGCTGGCCCTCATATCGAGTCAGGAAACATAACTATTCCTACAGGTTCACCTACAGGTGTAACCAGAATGCGTGTAGTAACGGTTGAAACATGGGCAATTACAAATATCAACCCATGTGGAAATTATACTTGGGGAGAAACCGAAGATTATTTCGTTAACATTACTGCTCCGCCAACATGTCCACAACCAACCAACTTCTCTCTAATTCAAGCAAACAACACAACTGCTCAAGTAGAGTGGGTTGCTGGTGGTACTGAAACACAATGGCAAATCGAATATGGTTTACAAGGGTTCACACCAGGTACGGGTACAACAGTAATTGTTACAACTAACCCTTACACAATTACTGGTTTAACTACCAACTCATTCTATACAGCATATATTTCAGGTATTTGTACACCTGGTGATACTTCATTCTGGACGCCATCAATTACTTGGAACACTTATAATCAAGGACAATATGTTGACTGGGATAACGAATGCCCTACAGCTGGTTTTGAAGACATCTCTGGTTTTGCAACAAACGCAAACCTAACCGATGATTCTGAATTAGGTGTAACACTTCCATTTACATTCTTATACCAAGGCATACTCACAAATACCATGACTATTGGTAACAATGGTGGTGTTGTTCTTGGTTCTACAACAGCACAAGTTGGGTACACAATGCCTGCATCAGGAAATGGTTTGTTCCCTTTCATTCAGGATTTAGGTACAGCAACTTCACCAAATGGTGTTTATTATGGCCAGGTAGGAAACTCACCAAATGCTAAATTTATTGTTCAATGGAACAATGTGGCACATTATGGTTTCCCTGCATCTACAAACGGTGCAACCTTCCAATTAGTCATTGAAGAAGCTACAAATGAAATCTACTATGTTTACGAAGATGTAGATATGGGTAATACTTCTTGGGATAACGGTGCTGATGCTGAAATCGGTTTAAGAGGCCCACACAATGTGAATGTTTCAATGAATAACACTACATATTTAGAAAACAACACTTGTGTTCACTTCTTCTATACTAACTGTCCAAAACCAACCAATTTCGCAACAAGTTATGTTGCTCCAGATGAAGCAATGTTAACATGGACTGCAGGTGCGGCAAACGAAACAAACTGGACCATCATTTACGGCCCAGCAGGTTTCGACCCTACAACAGGTGGTACTTCAGTTACATCAACCACAAACTCAGTTGTTCTTACATCATTGAATCAGCTTACAGCTTATGATGTTTACATCTATGCTGAATGTGCTGTTGGTTTAGAATCATTTGGTTTAGAAGGAAACTTCACAACGCCTCCATTCTGTTCTAACCCATCTGCCCTTACTGCTTCTACAACAGTTGGCAATATCGATGCTTCTTGGTCTTGGATGGCATACTCTGTATTACATCCTTCAACTGGCTTCAATGTTCAATTGACTCAACCAGGCGCTGCACTTTATTCAGGTACTACTTACAACCTAAACAACAATACTTCAAATACTATTTCTAGTCCAAACTTCATGGCTGGGCAAACTTTTGATGTCTATGTTCAGGCAGTTTGTGGTCAAGATACTTCATTCTATGTTGGTCCATTTAACGTGATCATGCCACTTACTAATGATACTATTTGTGGTGCACAAGCAATCCCTGTTGATGGTGTAACGTATGTATTCAACAATACTGGAGCAAGCTTTGATGCTTCTGAATTGTCAATTGTTCCGCCTGCAACTGGTGCACAAACTACAACAGGTTGGGCGAACCAAAACTTAGAAATGACCACATGGTTTAAGTTTGTTGCTCCGGCATCAGGAGATGTTCGCATCAACTGCACTGGAGTAAATTACAACGGTCAAGCAGCTGTTTACAGCGCTAGTTCTTGTAATAACATTCCTTCATTCCAAATGCAAGCAGCTAATGATGACGACCTTGGCGGAATCAACCAAGCGCCTAACTTTACTGTTTGTGGATTGACTCCGGGTACAGAATACTATCTAATGCATGACGCATTTAACTTAACCGCAGGAAACTATGGTATTTCAATTTATGAAATCGTTCTTGATGCAGGTGTTGAAGGTGAGGTTTTAGATGCTTGTTATGGCGACACCGTTAACCTATTCTTAGGAATTGCTAACTATCAAGTAGGCGGAACATGGTCAGAAACAACACCAACTCTTGGATTAAATAACAACCTATTTAATACAAACGGTTTAGCTTCAACTAACTATGAGTTTACTTACACGATGCAAGATGGTTGTGCATCAGATGAATCACATGCTTATCTCAACATTTATTCTGCACCAAATGCTGGTGTTGGTGGTAACATCAATGTTTGTTTGAATGAGCCTTTCAACCTATTGTCAGGTTTAAGTGGAGTTGTTGATCTTACTGGAGTTTGGTCTGACCCATCTAACAACGTTATGGCAGGTTCTGTTGATACTTCTGGAACAACTGGCGGAACGCTTCATTATACTTATACAGCAAGCAATGGTGTTTGCCCTGATGAAACATCAACAGTTAATGTGGTAGTGAATCCAGCATGTGATTACACAGCGGGTATCACTGAATTAGCTTCTGGTTTTGAATTGTATCCTAACCCAACAAATGCGCAAGTAACGGTTGCCTGGGAGCAAGAAGGAAATGCTACCATTACCCTTACAGATTTGAACGGTAAAGTTTTACAATTGATCCCTGCCGCTAGTCAAAGTGTAAACTTAGATTTATCAGCATATACGCCAGGTGTTTACTTAATGACGCTTAAAGTAGGTCAAGAGCAAATTACCGAACGCATTATCAAACAATAACCAAGACATAAACTACGAAAATGAAAACAAAAATTCAATCTATCTTGGCAGCCCTCTTCTTATTGGTGGGGGCAGTAAGCGCACAATATTGTACGCCAACCTTTTCAAGTGGTTGTTCATTCGGGGATCAAATCTTGAATTTCAGCACAACTGGGGGTTCTACGAATATATCCAACCTTAACTCTGGGTGTAGTACTGGTTATTATTCTTATGTAACAGGTCAGGCAGTAACACAACTGCAAGGCCAAGACGTTACGCTTTCCATGCAAGCAGGCCCAACTTGGGGTCAAGGCTTTAAAGTGTGGATTGACTGGAATAACAACCAAAGCTTTGCTGAAGCGGGGGAATTAGTTTACACTTCTCCGGGTTCTGGAACAGCGGTAAATAATGCGGTTGTAACCGTTCCTTTTTCTGCTACTGCCGGAACAAAACGCATGCGTGTGGTTTGTAGCTATGCCGGGATCCCAACTACAGTCGATGGTTGTCCATTGAACCAAACCTATGGAGAGTGTGAAGACTACGATTTCGTTGTTGTTGCCTCAGCTAACTGTACCGGAACACCGGTTGCCGGAACAGCTGTAACAAGCGCTACACCTATTTGCCCTGGAATCAACTATACCGTTTCATTAACGGGTGCAACTATGGCTGCTGGATTAACCTACCAATGGCAATCTGCAACGAGTGCCACTGGTCCATGGACCAACATCGCTGCAGGAACTTCAGCAAATTATACTACTACACAATCAGTTGATACTTGGTATCAATGTATTGTTACTTGTTCTGGATCAAGCACTACTTCAAGTGTTGTTGCCGTAGCAACTAGTCCTTTCTTGAACTGCTACTGTAATTCAATTGCGAGCTCGCCAACTTATGATGAAGAGATCTACAATGTTACAGTAAATGGAGGTTCTACGGACCCTTTGTATGCAACTACCAATGGTTGTAATACTATTGCTCCGGGTCCGGGTTCAGTTTTAGGCGGTTATTCAAACTTTAAAACTTTGCCTGCCATTACAACCGTAACTACTGGTCAGTCTGTTGCATTTTCAATTGACCAAGATGAATGTGATGGTGCAACTTATTTCTATAATGGGATAGGTGTTTGGATTGACTATAATCATAATGGTTTATTTACAGATCCAGGAGAGGCGATTTATGCGGATCCAGCAACTGTTCAAGGCCCAAGAACAGTAAATGGAACTTTCTTGGTTCCAACAACTGCAACCACAGGAAATACAGTAATGCGCGTCATTTGTGCAGAAGGTTATTCAGGTGCTTCTCTGCAACCATGTATGACTTATGGATACGGTGAAACAGAAGACCACCTTATTAATATTATCGCTGCAACGCCATGTTCAGGTACGCCTAATGCAGGAACTGCAGTTGCTTCTGCAACAACTGTTTGCCCATCTACAACGGTAAACATGTCTTTGAGTAACTCAACAGTGGCTTCAGGAATCACTTATCAATGGATCTCTGCTCCGTCTGCATCAGGTCCTTGGACTCCAATCTCGGGTGCCAACATCGCAACCTACAGCACTACCATTTCAGCAGATACATATTTTGCTTGCATTCTTTCTTGTACTGCATCTTCTGCAGCAGATACTTCAGTTGCAGTTGAAGTATTGTCTACACCATTCTTCCAATGTTACTGTTCTACAGTTAACGCAGGTGGAGCCGGTTCTTTGATGAATAATGTTGCTTTCTTAAACGGAAGCTCAAGTTTCTGGAATAACAATACAGCAACTTCACAACCAACAGCGAGCCCTTACTATTCAGCCTTTACTTCTGGTCCAGACGTGATTCAAGGAATGGACTATAACATGGGAGTAACGATTCAAGCACCTTCTGTTTATACGGGAGCAATAGTTTCTGTATGGATTGACTACGACCATAGCGGTTCTTATGAGCCTACTGAATGGACACAAGTTGGAACTAATATTGCAGGTAATACTACAGGGACGGTTAACATTACTATTCCTATGACTGCTATGACAGGAAATACAGGAATGCGCGTTCGTTCTAGAGGAAACTTTAATATCAATGGCCCGGGCGATGCATGTACAAACATGGGTTCAGGAGAAACTGAAGATTACATCATCAATATTCTTCCTGCACCAGATTGTGCAAACCCAACAGGCATTACTGCGGCATCAGGTGTTGACTCTATTTTGACCAACTGGAACTGGGCACAAACTGTATTGCCTTTGACAGGTTTCAATATGCAATTAGTTGAAGCAGGTATGCCATTTGCATCAGGCACATCTTATGTTCTGAATGCAAATACTACAGATACATTAGTAAACCCTGCCTTTATAGCTGGTCAGTCTTTTGAAATTTATTTACAATCAGTTTGTGGTCAAGATACTTCTTACTTTATCGGGCCAGTGCCAGTTGTATTGCCAATGACCAATGATGACATGTGTGATGCAGCGGCTATTCCAGTAGATGGTCATCCATATATCTTCAATAATACAGGTGCAACTGTGAATCCTGCAGAAGCAACCGTTGTTCCGCCAGCAACCGGTGCACAAACTACTACAGGTTGGGTTAACCAAAACTTGAACCTTACAACATGGTTTACTTTTGTTGCGCCTGCTTCAGGTAATGTAAGAATCAACTCTACAGCGTTAAACTATAATGGTCAAATTGCAGTTTACGCAGCTACTGATTGTGCAATTACTGGTTCATTTACGCTTCAAGCTGCTAATGACGACGATCTTGATGGTGCAAACCTTGCGCCAAATTTCACAATCTGTGGTTTGAATCCTGGCCAAACCTATTACTTATTAAATGATGCATTTAATAATACGGCTGGTAACTACGCGATTTCAATCTCACCAATTGCATTGAATGCAGGTGTTGAAGGCGAAGTATTGGAAATTTGTTATGGTGAAACAATAGGTTTATTTAACGGGATCGCGAACTATCAAACTGGCGGTACCTGGACGCAAACCATTCCTACGTTAGGTCTTCAAGGTTCTAACTTTGTTTCAACTGGTTTAGCAACTGTAATGTTTGAATTTACCTACACTATGCAAGATGGTTGTGCTTCAGATCAATCACATGCTTATGTGAACGTCTATCCAGCTTCTAGCGCAGGCGCAAATGGTACTTTCACAGTTTGTAAAAATGAACCATTTAATCTACTTGCAGGTCTTAGTGGTACTGTAGACTTCGGTGGAACTTGGTATGATCCAAGCAACAATGTATTAGCAGGTAACCTAGACACAGCTTCAAATATCCCAGGAAACTTCAATTATGACTATATCGTAAGTAATGGTGTTTGCCCTGCAGATACTGCAACCGTATTAGTAGTTGTTGATGGTTCTTGCGATTTCACCGCTGGTATCGAAACGCTTGCAGGAAGCTTCATGGTATATCCAAACCCAACAAGCAGCACTGTATTTGTTGACAACAGCATGGAACTTGCACTTGACAGAATCGAATTGATCGATATGAGTGGTAGAGTAGTGCTAGTTGCCGAGAAAGGAAGCTTCAACAATTCTTTAGCAGAGTTGAACGTGAGCAACCTAACAACCGGTGTTTACACAATTAAAATGACCGCTGGTCAAGCAAGCTTTAATCAGCGTTTGATCAAGCAATAATTCATAATGCATTCATTAAAAAGGCGAGCTGAAAAGCTCGCCTTTTTTGTTTCATTGCTTTTTAACAAGGCCATGTGTGAAAGTCCAATTAGGGGTGCGTAATACTACTGTAAACAGTTCCTTACTTTGTATACAACGAATGATTTTTTTGATAGTTATAAGTTTTTGCATACATTTGCAACTACTGCATGAACTCGGATTTAACTATTTGAAAGGCAGGATAATAAAAGAATTGAATATTAAACAGCATAAAACACTGAGGCTTAGCACGTTGTGCTACAGCCAATTTTGTGTTCAATAGACAAATACTTATTTAAAGTAAACCACATGAGTACTGAAATGAATCGCATGACAACAGAAAATTCTCAACTCACAACGTCAAAAACCGAATTGGTTTCATCTTCTCATGTACAATTTATACCTAAACGTATGAAAAAAGCCAACCTTTTTGCAAAATCGATGGTAGCAATTGCACTTATTTTCAGTGCAATTTTTGGTGCAAGCGCGCAAACCACATATGATTTCTCAACTGCAGCAACAATTTCAAATCCTTACGGAGGCTCTTGGCCCTGGAATACTCAAGCGGTTGTAACAATAGGTGGTGTCCAATACAAATTGACATCTGGTGGAAATGGTTCGTTTACCAATGTATCAACTGGTGGAGCAACGAATTCAGCGAACTTGCTTAAAGACGGTTCGGGTGGAGATCAGTTTACTTTAGAAAGAATGGACGGTCAAGCTTTCCAATTCTACGGAATCTGGGTAAAGCACCAGTCTATGAACTCCTATTCGCAATTCTACACATTACCACCGTGGTATACATTAACTGCAGATAATAACGGTACTACAACATACACGTACCAAGACATGACGCCAATGACGGCAGGTACGGCTTGGAATAATTACACTGGCTCTTCAACATCAATTAACCCAGGCGCAGGTGGAGTGATTGCTACTTCAGTTCAAATTAGCTTTCAGGCAATTATCACTTTTAACATTGATAACATTATTGTTGGTCCAGTAACGTCAGCCGTTGCTGCTTCTCCTGCAAGTTTGTCAAACTTTTCAACTTGTCAAGGAACCGCCTCGGCTACACAAACCACATCAGTATCTGGTTCTAACTTGAGTGCTGACTTAGTTTTAACTGCACCTTCGGGTTACGAAATTTCTACATCAGCTGCTTCTGGTTATTCCTCAACACTTACTCTTACACAATCAGGCGGTACAATTAACGCTACAACTATTTATGTTCGTTTAGCTGCTTCAGCAACAGCTGGCACTTACAATGGAAACCTTGCCATGGTGTCTGGCTCTACTACATCCAATGTGGCTTTGACTGGTACCGTAAATGCTAGCCCTGTGCTTACAGTAACGAATCCTTCATCGGTTTGTACACCTGCAACAGTTGATCTTACCGCTGCTGCAGTAACTGCTGGTTCAACAGGAGTTAGCACACTCGGTTATTTTACCAACTCCGGAGCTACTACTGCGTTAGGAACTCCTTCAGCGGTTGCAATTTCAGGCACTTATTATATTAAAGCAACTTCAGCTTCTGGATGTACAGATATCAAACCGGTTGTTGTTTCAGTTAACGCTGCATTAACAGCGGTTACACTTGCTGCAAATGATTTACCATGTGGTAGTACAGCTACAGGTAGCGCAACAGTTACTCTAACTGGTGGTGCACCGAGTTTTACATACACTTGGACAAGAAATGGTTCTGCATATGTAGCAACGCCATCTTCTGCACCAACAAACCTACTTTCTGGTACATATGTTGTAAGTGTAACAGATGGCTGCGGTACCACAGTTCAATCAAATTCAGTGTCTTTAACAAATGCAATTGCAATAAATCTACAAGCTGCATCGGCAGGAGGCAATGCTTTATGTTTCGGTGGTAACGGATCAATATCAGGATCTATCTTCGGGGGTACGAGTCAAAGAAGCTTGGTTGTGACAAATACAAGTACAAACCAAGTTTACACACAAATCACACCTTCGGGGCCTGCGGTTTCTGGTGTTTATCCTTTCTCTGTTAACGTGCCACAAGGAACTTATTCTGTTTCTGCTATTGATGCTGGATCTACTTGTCCTGCTTCAACTTGGCCATCAAACATTACAATTACACAACCGGCAGCAGCTTTAGCAGCTACAACTGCAAAAACGGATGTATGTTTTGGTGCTACAAACGGAACAATTACTGTTACTGCTACGGGTGGTACTGCGGGTTATACATACTCTAAAGATGGTGGTACAACTTACCAAGCCTCTAACTCATTCACAGGTTTAGCGGCGGGTACCTACAGTATCGTAGTAAAAGATGCTAACAACTGTACTACGACTCCAGCTTCAGTTACTATTGCGCAACCAGCAAGTGCTTTAGCTGTTGTTGCAACTTCCCAAACAAACATTGCTTGTAATGGCGCTTCAACAGGAGCCATCAACATTACCGCTTCAGGTGGTTATAGCACAGCATATACTTATGCTTGGACTGGTCCATCTTCATTTACTTCAACTTCAGAAGATTTAACTAACCGTGCTGCAGGTACCTACAACGTAACAGTAACTGATGCGGGTGGATGTACTGCTACATTAGCAGTAACGCTTACACAGCCTACTGCGCTTTCTGCTTCAACAACAGTAACAAACGTTTCTTGTAATGCCGGCACAAACGGTACAGTTACGTTAAGCGTTACCGGTGGCACACCAGGATATACATATGCTTGGACTGGCCCATCTTCATTTACTGCAACCACAGCAAACCTAACAGGTCGCTCGGCTGGTGCTTATACTGTAACAGTAACAGATGCAAATGCATGTACAACTACCGCAACTGCAACTATTACTCAACCAGCTGTTTTAACAACTACAATTACTTCTGTATCAAACGTGCTTTGTAATGGTGGTTCTACAGGTTCTGTAAACTTAACAGTAGCAGGTGGTACAACCCCTTATTCATTTGCTTGGACAGGAACATCTTTCACAGCATCAACTGAAGACATCTCTTCATTGGCTGCCGGTACATACAATGTCACTGTAACAGATTCGAAAGGTTGTACATCTACATCAACGGCAACTGTAACACAACCAGTTGCATTGTCTGCAACAGCTGTTGTAACTAACGTAGCATGTTTCGGCGCCTCTACCGGTGCTATCAACGTAACTGCTGCAGGCGGAACAACTCCTTACACTTATTCTACAGATGGTACTACTTTCCAATCGTCAAGTGCATTAACAGGATTAGCTGCTGGAACTTTCACAGTAACGGTAAAAGATGCTAACGGATGTATAGTTACTTTAAGTAAAACAATTACTCAACCTGCTTCATTTACTGCTTCTACTACAGTAACCAACTTGCTTTGTAATGGTGCCTCTACAGGTGCTGCAACATTAACAGTGAATGGTGGAACTTCTCCATATACTTACGCTTGGACTGGCCCATCATCTTTCACAGCAACTACTGCAAATATTTCTAGCCGCCCAGCAGGAACTTACAACGTAACTGTAACAGATCAAAACAACTGTACTGCTACTGCAAGTGCGGTTATTACTCAACCTACTGCAATCTCAGTAACTGCTGCTAACACAAATGTTTCTTGTAATGGTGGTTCTAACGGTACGCTTACCGTGACCGCAACCGGTGGAACACCTGGATACACTTATTCAATTAACGGCACAACATTCCAAGCTTCAAATAGCTTCACAGGTTTAGCTGCTGGATCATATACAATTACAGTAAAAGATGCCAACAACTGTACATCTTCAACTATTAAAGTAATCACTCAACCGGCAGTATTAGCCATTACAGATGATGGAACTTCACCAGCATCTTGTGCTAACACTACTGACGGTGCAAGCTTCATTACACCAACAGGTGGCTCTGCTCCTTATACTTACGCCTGGACAGGCCCATCTTCATTTACTTCAACTACCCAAGACCAAGTATACAACTTGGCTCCAGGTACCTATTCAGTAACTGTAACAGATGCTAATGCTTGTTCAGCTACATTAACTAACTTAGTAGTTACTTCACCACCGGCAATCAATATCGCTACTGTTGCAACTAACGTATTATGTTACCAAGGTTCAACGGGTGCCATCAATGCTACAATCACAGGTGGTTCACCAGCCTTTACTTTCCAATGGAAAAAGAATGGTTCTAACTTCGCAACTACAGAAGACCTTACCAACCTAACTGCAGGAACTTATGTAGTAACTGTTACTGACGGTAACTTCTGTCAGCAAACTTCTGCTTCTGTAGTCATTACAGAAGGTGCTGCATTAGCGGCAACAACTGCTGCTACATCTGCTGCAATTTGTAGCGGTGCAAATGCGGTATTCACAATTACTGGTACAGCTGGTAATGTAGTTACATACAACATCAATGGTGGTTCTAACACAACAGCGACAATTGGTGTTGGTGGAACAGCTACCGTAACTGTAACTGCTGCAACTGCAAACCAAACATTAAACCTTGTTTCAGTATCTAACGGATCTTGTTCAAATGCAATTACAGGTACTGCTTCAGTAACTGTTAACGCCTTACCAACTGCTAACGCAGGTGTTGACCAAACAGTATGTGCGGGTGCTTCTGTAACATTATCAGGTGCAGGTACAGGAACATATGCTTGGAACAACTCCGTAACTAATGGTGTTGCATTCACAGCGGTTAACGCTACAGCACTTTCAATTACTACAACTTATACACTTACCGTTACCAATGCTAACGGATGTACAAATACGGATCAGGTTGACGTTACCGTTAAACCATTACCAGTTATAACTGCAATAAGCAACCAAACGGTTTGTAATGGTTCTCAAACAACCGCGGTGACTTTTGCTAACAACTTAGTAGGTACAACTTACGCTTGGACAAACAACACTACATCAATTGGTTTAGCTGCTTCAGGATCAGGAAACATTGCAGCCTTCACAGCTGTTAACGCTGGCACAGCTCCTGTAACTGCTACAATTTCTGTAATTGGTACCAACACTGGATGTGCAAGCGCTCCATCAACATTTACAATTTCAGTTAACCCAACACCAACTGTAAATAACTTCACTAGCCAAACTGTATGTGCGGGTTCTGCAACAACAGCAGTTGTGCCAGGTGGTGCGGTTACAGGTACTAACTACAACTGGACAAACTCTAATACTTCAATTGGCTTAGCTGCTTCAGGTACAGGAACCATTCCTTCATTTACTGCAGTAAACGCTGCTGCAACTGCTGCAACTGCAACAGTTACCGTAACACCAGTTTATGGTGGCAACATGGGCACTACTTTTGGTGAGGCTGCTGAAAATGGTAGTATCACATTAACAGCTCCAACAGGAACTTATTTTACAGGTGTACAGTTTGCCTCTTATGGTACTCCTACAGGAACATTAGGTTCATATACAGTTGGTTCTTGCCACGCGGCAAACTCATCTTCTGTTGTCGCTGCTTTGGCAGTGGGTCAAACTACAGTTACCATTCCTGCTAACAACGCAACTTTTGGTAACCCTTGTGGTTCTACACCAAAAACATTGGCAGTTGTCTTGACCTACGGAACTTTTGGTTCTTCTTGTTCAGGAACAGCAAAAACATTCACATTTACCGTAAATCCAGTAGCAACTATCGCTAACAAAACTGCAACAGTTTGTTCTGGATCTGCATTTACTGCTACAACAGGTGGATCTGATGTAGTACCAACCGGTACGCAATACACTTGGACAGTTGCTCCAAATGCTAACGTAACAGGTGCTGCTAACCAAGCAACAGCTGTAAATACAATTAGCCAAACACTTACAAATACAAGCAATACTGTTCAAACAGTTGTTTATACAGTAACTCCAGTATCTGGAACTTGTACGGGTGCAACATTTACAGTAACTGTAACCGTTAATCCTACACCAGTTGTTACAGCACAAACTGCAACAGCATGTTCAGGAATTGCTTTCAACGTTACACCTGCAAATGGAAGTGGTAACATTGTACCAGCTGGAACAACATATTCATGGTCTGCACCAGGTGCCATCACAGGTATTTCTGGTCAGGCATCAGGAACTGCTCAGTCTTCTATTGGTGGAACATTGAGTAACACAAATTCAACTGCAACAAACGTAACATATGTGGTTACACCTACTTCAGGATCTTGTACTGGTGCTAGCTTCAATGTTGTTGTAACGGTTAATCCACGTCCTGTTATTTCAAACATGACTTCTACAGTTTGTGCTGGTTCAGCATTTACTGTAACTCCGGTCAACGTAACCAACGGTACAGTTCCTCCAGGAACAACCTATACTTGGACTGTTGTTGACAACACCAATGTTACAGGTGAGTCAAACGTATCAACAGCTTCTAATAATATCTCACAAACATTAACTAACTCGACTGTTACTGCTCAAGTTGTGAACTATACAGTTACTCCAACTTTTGCAACATGTGCGGGTGCAACTTTTGCTTTAGCGGTTACTGTGAATCCTATTCCTGTAATTGCTAATAAAACAGCAACTATCTGTTCTGGTTCTGCATTCAGTGTGGCACCTACCAACGGTACTGATTTAGTACCTACTGGTACTACTTACACTTGGACAGTTGCTGCTAATGCAAACGTATCAGGTCAGTCTAACCAAGCAGTTGCTCAATCTTCAATTGCTCAGACTTTGACAAGTTCTTCTAACGTTGTTCAAACAGTGGTATACACGGTTACTCCAACTTTCGGTGGATGTTCAGGTACGCCATTTACAGTAACAGTTACTGTTAACCCAACTCCATCTATTATCACACAAGTTACCAACGCTTGTTCTGGTACTGCATTTACTTTGAGCCCGGTTAACGGTTCTGGTAATGTGGTTCCTGCAGGTACAACTTATACTTGGACTGTTGTTGATAATCCAAACGTAGTTGGTGAAACAAATGCAAACACTGCTCAAGCAAATGTTTCTCAAACCCTAGTTAATGCCTACACAACTTCTCAGCAAGTTGTATACACCGTAACACCTACTGCAGGTTCATGTGTAGGCTTACCATTTACTTATACAGTAACGGTATCAACACCTGTAAATGTTGCTGCACTTACCGGTGCTACTAATGTATGTTTAGGTTCAACTACTCAACTTGCAAGTGCAACTACTGGTGGTGCTTGGACTTCATCTAACACGGCCGTTGCTACTGTCTCTTCCACTGGTGTAGTTACTGGTTTAACTACAGGTTCAACAACAATTTCTTACACTGTTACAAATTCAGCAGGCTGTACAGGAGTTGTTTCTGCAGTCGTAAATGTGAACGCCTTACCAGTTGCTACTATTACACCAAGTGGTGCAACTACAATCTGTGACGGTGCTACAGTTACTTTAACTGCAAGTTCTGGTACATCTTACTTATGGTCTAACGGTTTACAAACTCAATCTATCACAGTAAGTACTGGTGGAAATTATTCAGTTCAAGTAACAAATGCTGCCGGATGTTCAGTTACATCATCAGCGGTTGCTGTGGTTGTAAATGCACTTCCAACTGTAACTGTTGCAGCTAACGGACCAACAACATTCTGCCAAGGTGGTTCAGTAACTTTAACAGCTAGTGCTGGCTCAACCTACGCTTGGTCTAACGGTTTAACTACTCAGTCTATCACTGTAACAGCTAGTGGTAACTACTCTGTAACGGTAACAAACGCTAGCGGCTGTTCAGCTACTTCAGCGCCTACAACCGTAACTGTTAACTCTTTACCAATTGCAAGCATCACTTCACTTAACGGAAACACATTCTGTCAAGGAAGTTCAGTTACTTTGGTTTCATCTCCAGGTTCATCTTACGCTTGGTCAAATGGTTTAACCACTCAAAGTATCAGTGTGTCTGCTTCGGCAAACCTTACCGTTACTGTAACAAATGCAAATGGTTGTTCGGCAACTTCAGCACCTTTCGCTGTAACAATGAATGCTGCTCCAGTGGCAACAGTTACTGCAAATGGTCCTACAACTTTCTGTCAAGGAGGTCAAGTGATCTTATCTGCTCCTGCCGCTGCATCTTATCTTTGGAACTCTGGTGAAACAACTCAAACAATTGTTGTTAACGTAGATGGTCCGTATACGGTTACTATTACTAATGCTAACAACTGTTCAGCTACATCGGCAAACATGAACATCACTGTTCTTCCAATTCCAACGGTAGCTGCTATCGCAGGTGCAAACCAAGTTTGTGTTGGTTCTACGCTTAACCTTACAAATGCTACAATTGGTGGTGTTTGGTCAACTTCTAATACTTCAGTTGCAACTATCGATGCAAATGGTATCGTGACGGCATTAACTGCTGGTACGGTTACAATTAACTATGCAGTTACTAATGCTTCAGGATGTACAACAACAAGCTCAATGGTACTAAATGTTAATGCATTGCCTGCTGTATTGCCTATTGCTGGTGCAAATAGTCTTTGTGTTGGAACACAAGTGGTTTATACAAATGGTATTGCTGGCGGTACTTGGTCTTCAAGTAATGTAGGTGTTGCTTCTGTTGCTGCAAACGGTGTAATCATCGGAATCAGTGCTGGTACAGCAACTATTTCTTATACTGTTTCAACTGCTGCAGGATGTTCTTCTACAGTTACTAAAGTTGTTACTGTAAATGCTTTACCTTCAGTAAGTGTTGCAGCTAACGGACCATTGACATTCTGTCAAGGCGGTTCGGTTACCTTAACTGCTTCAGGTGGCACGTCTTATGCTTGGGCAAACGGACCAACTTCTGCTTCTATCGTTGTGAACGCTTCAGGTAGTTATTCTGTAACTGCAACAAATGCTAACGGTTGTTTTGCAACAAGTGCACCAGTAGTAGTAAATGTTCTTGCGCTTCCTAATGCGGCTATTTCTTCTACAGGTTCTACAATCTGTTTAGGTAGCACTACTACATTAACCGCAACAGGTGGTGTAAGCTATGCTTGGTCTAACGGTGCAAACACAGCATCTACAACAGTAAATAACTCAAACACATATACTGTTACTGTAACAGGTGCTAACGGTTGTATCAACACTGCTTCTAACGTTGTAACGGTTAACCCGAACCCAGCCGTAGTTGTTACAGCGAATGGTCCATTGACATTCTGTTCAGGTGGATCTGTATCCTTAAGTGCAACGGGTGCCGCTTCTTATGTATGGAGCAACGGTACTTTAGGTTCTTCTAACGTAATTACTCAAAGTGGTACTTATTATGTTCAAGGAACAAACGCACAAGGATGTACTGCTAACTCAGCGGTTGTTACGGTTAACGTATTGACAACTCCAGTGGTAGCTGCCATAACAGGTGCCAACACGGTTTGTGAGTCTTCTACAATTACCTTGACTTCTGCTACACCAGGTGGTGTGTGGTCAACTTCAAATGGTTTCATTGCAACTGTAAACAATGCCGGTGTAGTAACTGGTATGAATGCAGGAAATGCAGTAATCACTTATACTTTATCTAACGGTGCTTGTAATGCAAGTGTTTCTGCTTCGGTAACAGTAATGAATAGTCCAGCTACGCCGGTTATTACTGCTGGTGGACCAACGACTGTTTGTCCGGGTGAAACAGTAAACTTGTTTGCTTCTAACTCACCTAACTACCAATGGAACTCTGGTCAATTGACTAACAACATCTTAGTTACACAAAGTGGTTCTTATACTGTTACAGTTATTGGTTCTAATGGTTGTGCAGTAACTTCATTGCCAACTGTAGTTACAATCGGTGACAACATTGCTCCAAGCATTGTAGCTCCAATTAATGTTAACGTTAATCCTAACCTTGGTTGTACAGCGGTAGGTGTTGCGCTCGGAACACCAACAGTATCTGACAATTGTAGCATTGCTTCAGTTACAAATAATGCTCCGGCCTTATTCCCAATCGGAACAACAACAGTAACATGGACTGTAACTGATGGTTCAGGAAATACTTCAACTGCAACTCAACTAGTAAATGTTGTGGATCAAATTGCTCCAGTAGCTACTGCTCCTGCTAACATTACAGTAAATGCAAATAATTTCTGTGACGCTACAGGTGTTAACCTTGGTACACCAAACGCTACAGACAACTGTACTATTGCTACCATCACCAACAATGCTCCAGCATCGTTCCCTATCGGTACAACAGTTGTTACCTGGACAATTACAGATTTAACAGGAAACTTCACAACAGTAACTCAAAATGTAACAGTTGTAGATAATGTTGCTCCAGTAGTAGTTCTACAAAGTGCAGCGCTTCAGTTAGATGCCAACGGTTATGCTACACTTACTTTTGCTGCAATTGACAATGGTTCTTCTGATAATTGTGGTATTGCTTCAGTAAGCATCGACCAAACAGTATTTGATTGTGCTCATGTAGGTTTCAACACTGTGGAAGTTACAATTACCGATAACAGCGGAAACCAAGCTAAAGGACAAGTAATCATTAACGTTCTTGCTTCTGAAGCATGTGGTTCTGTTGAAGCTGCTGGCCCTAATGTACCAGACGTATTTACTCCTAACGGAAACAGCGTCAACGATACTTGGGTTATCCCAGGATTAGAAGGATACAATACAAAACAAATGGCTGTATATAGCCGCTACGGAACTTTGGTTTACTACAGTGCAGCCTATGCCAATGATTGGGATGGTACACTAATGGGTAACGGAGTAGCAGTACCAGACGGAACATACTACTACATCTTAGACCTTGATGGTGGTAAACAACTTAGTGGTTACGTTTATATCAACAGAGTAAAACAATAGTAATTCATTGACCAATTACGTTATGAAAAAGACAAATAGCATTCTTATTGCATTAGGTGTGGTTCTAGCAAGCTTTCAAGCGCTAGCACAAGATCCTAATTATCGTCAAAACCAATTCAATGCCTTGATGCTCAATCCAGCTCAGGCAGGTGCAAATGGGTACAATGACATTACTACTTTGGCAAACTCTCAATGGACTGGTTTAAGAGGAGCTCCTAAGACCATGACATTGTCTGGTAACTTTAACATCCTTAACAACTTTGGTCTTGGTGTAACTTTACTTCAAGATGAAACCGGACCTGTAAAGTCAACTCAATTTGCAATTAATGGTGCTTACCATTTGAAGTTGAATGATTCTTGGAAAGTGGCTTTGGGTGTTCGTGCAATTGCAGGAAACACTTCTGTTAACTTAACTGATTTGACTCCAAACCAAGTTGATCCTGACTTATTAAGCAATATGTCAACGGGCCTTCAATTTAATGCAGGTTACGGTATCTTGGTTTACCACAAAAATGTATATTTTGGTTTTGCACGTCCGCGTGTAGGTAGCCTAGATTTCATTGACCGCAACATGAGTGTGTATGTTGAAAACCGTGGTGGATATATTGGTTATGTAGGAGGTACCGCACAAATGGGCCCAATGTGGAGCCTTCGTCCAAACGCTGTAGTGCGTTATATGGATGGCTTACCTTGGACAGTAGACATGAATGCAATCTTCACAAATAAAAATGGTCTTGACGTTGGTTTAAGCTGTCAGTTAAACAGTGCGGTTGGTGCTATTGTTGGTTATGACTTCGGTTCTCGTTTTTACGTAGGATATTCATACACTTACCCATTGTCTAACATGAGCCGTGTAGCCATTCAGTCTCACGAAGTTGCTCTACGTTACAAATTCAATAACAACGCAAGTCGTTGTCAAGGTCCTCGCTTCTTCAATTGATATAGCCCAAGCTTATGCGTTATTTTTCGCTCGTTTATTTTGTAATTCTGACAGTACTTACCTCTGTAGCTCAGCAGGACGTACTACTAACTCCGGCGTGCTTTAATACGAAACACGACGATTTCGGGGTTCGTCAGTTTGCAGGTGACCTTTATGTGTTGTCTGCAGCAATTAATGCTTGCGATGAAACTGACATGGATGAGTTTGCAAAAAAGCCTTTTTCGGATTTATATCGTGTTGAAGGTTGTGCACTCAAAACACCAACGTTGGTGAGCGCAGAAACGGGGCAGGCAATGAACATCAACACTTGTTTTTACGATGGTCCAATTTCATCCAATAAAGCAGGTGATTTGTTGTTCTTTACCAATAATTACGGTTCAGATAAAAATGAAAAGCTAACCATTTATTATACCACTAAGTTGAAAAATGGTCAGTGGTCTAAACCGGCTCCGTTTATTTATAACAACGACAAATGCAATGTAACACATCCTTACTTTGACGAAGCTAATAACATGTTATATTTCGCATCTGACATGGCCGGTGGAGTTGGAGGAATGGATATCTACCGTTGTACTTTCCAAAATGGAAAATTCGGTCAAAAAGAAGCGGTTCGTGGAGTAAATACTACTAAAAACGATGTTTTCCCAATCGTATTTAAAAACACATTGTATTTTGCATCTCAAGGGCACAATTCTGTAGGTGGATATGACCTTTTTAGCGTAACCAATCTTGAAGTAAAAAGCATGGGTGAAGTCTTCAATACTGCTTATGATGACTTAGCAATCTTATTTACAGATGAAAAGCATGGTTATTTCACCAGTAACCGTCAAACATCTGGAGAAACTGATGATGTATTTGCATTTGAATTGCGTGATCGCTTCTTAGATAAAAACTTAGAGTACGCGGTTAAAGATAAAAAGACCTTATTACCACTTTCTGGTGTGAATATTCGCATTGTTGAAGATTCAACGGGTATTGAGTTATTCAGCGGTACTACTAATGATTTAGGAATGCTCAATCAAAAACGTGACAGTTTGATGATTGACAGCAAGCATCGTTACAAAGTTTACCTAGAAAAAGATGGCTACGTGACCAAAGAAGTATTCTTTGATTTCCAAGTTAAAGATTCAGCTGTGGTTAGCGTTCGCGATTTAGTGGACCTAGATATGGAGCCACTTTCACTTGAAATGGAAATCACATCTTTGTTGGGCTTGAAATCTATCTATTATGATTTTGATAAATCTGACTTAAGAGCAGATGCAATTGTTGAATTGGATAAAGTGGTTGCATTCATGAATAAATATCCTAAGATAGAAGTAGAGCTCGGTTCTCATACTGACTGCAAGGGTAGTATGGATTACAACCAAAAACTTTCAGAACGACGCGCTAAATCAGCAGCTGGTTATATTCAAGCAAGAATTTCAAATCCAGAGCGTTTGACCTCTAAAGGTTATGGCGAGTCTCAATTGAAAGCCGCTTGTCCGTGCGAAGGTCGTGCGAAGTCAAGTTGTACAGATGAACAACATCAGTTGAATCGTAGAACAGAGTTCATTATCAAATCATTGAAAATTTCTACCGGAGATTCAGGTTTGAAATAACATGTTGACTTCAAAGTTGCCTCATGTAGGCACCACGATTTTTACAACGATGTCTGCACTAGCTCAAGAGCACGGTGCCATCAATTTAGCACAAGGTTTTCCAAATTTTCCGATTGATCCACTTTTGGAACAGCATTTGTTAAGCGCTGCTACCCAAAATGTGCATCAGTATGCACCTATGCAAGGTTTACCTGCATTGCGAGAAGAAATTGCTAGTCTCATCTTCAGGCAGTACGACCGGGAAATTTCATCCCAGGAAATTTTAGTTACCGCAGGTGCGACTCAAGCAATTTTTACGATCATCCAAGCATTGGTTTTTTCGGGAGAAGAAGTCATTATTTTGGATCCAAGTTATGACTGTTATGAAGCACCTGTATTGTTAAGTGGTGCGCGACCAATTAGGTTACCATTAACTGATACTTTCGATCCTGATTGGGCGTTAATTGAAAATAGTATTTCGGATCACACAAAACTGTTGATTGTAAATAACCCGCACAATCCCAGTGGAAAGGTATGGTGCGCAGCAGATTTTGAAGCCTTAGAAAGGATCATGCAGCGCTTCCCTAAGTTGTTATTGCTCTCGGATGAAGTCTATGAATTTATTTCTTTTACAGGCACTCACCAATCTATTCATCAGCGTTCTGCAATTAGAGAGCGTTCTATTGTAGTTTCGTCTTTCGGTAAAACATTCCATGTTACCGGCTGGAAGATCGGTTATTTAGTTTGCCCAGCTCCGATAATGCAAGAAATATTGAAGGTCCATCAATTTTTGGTCTTTTGTGTGAATAGTCTCATGCAACATGCGCTTGCAAATTATTTGCGCGAGGTGGATGTCAATGAGTTGAAAAGCTTTTATCAGCAAAAGCGCGATCTATTTAGACAAGGACTTGCAAAAAGTCGATTCGAATTGCTACCTGCGGAAGGAAGTTATTTTCAGGTGGTGAGTTTCAAAGGAATTTCGGATTTGTCGGATGTCGATTTTTGTCGCGAGCTCACTATTCAACATGGTGTGGCTGCGATTCCACTTTCTGTTTTCAATGCAGATGGAAAAGATGAGCAATTGATTCGATTTTGCTTTGCGAAAACGGATGAAACCTTACATGCAGCAATAGATAAGTTATGCAAAATTTAAAGGTTGGAATTCTTCAATTAGATCAGGTTTGGGAAAATAAAGAAGCTAATTTTCTCAAAATTACAAATGCTTTATCGTCGCTAAAAGTAGCTCCTGACTTAATATTGTTACCTGAAATGTTTCAGACGGGTTTCACTATGAATATTTCATTAGCCGAAACAATGGATGGCCCATCAATAGCATTTTTAAAAGAGTTAGCCCAAAAATACAATTCTGCATTTTATACTTCATTAATCATCGAAGAGGATGAAAAATACCTCAATAGGGGAGTCTTCATTACACCAAATGGTAACGTTTCTTTTTACGACAAAAGAAAGTCATTTGGTTTAGGAGGCGAAGATCAATTTTTCTCTTCTGGTCAGAAAGAAAATATATTGACCTATCTAGGATGGAAATTCAATTTGCAAATTTGCTATGATTTGCGTTTCCCCGAGCTAATTCGAAATAGAGAGCAAGATGGTGCTGCGGCATACGATGTGCTGTTAAACGTAGCCAATTGGCCTCAAAAAAGGATTCTACACTGGGACACCTTACTCAGAGCAAGAGCGATCGAAAATCAATGTTTTACCGTTGCCTGTAACCGCATCGGAAAAGATGCCAATTCATTAGAATATGTTGGTCATAGCCAAGCAGTAGATATGTTTGGGAATTTTTTACTTGAACCACTAGAAACGGAAGGCATTTCCGTTATAGAAATAAGTTATCAAGCTTTACAAGAAGGGCGATCTAGCTTGCCTTTTTTGAGAGATGCTTAGAAATAATTACCTTTATTACCTAAATTCAATTAAAATGAAAAAACTAATACTCGTTGTTAGCGCACTCTCTTCGATTGCTTTTGCACAAAAAGCACCGCGCATTCAAACTTTTCAGGAGTTAGTAAATGTACCAAAAGAACATGCACAAGCTCCAGCTGAACAAAAACTTTTAGGTCAAACTTTATGGTCTGATGATTTTTCAACGCCATCAAACTGGGTTCTTGACAACGCTGGACAAGGCGGTGTTGATTTTGGTTGGAATATCAATAGCACCAATGAAGGTTGGTGGTCTACGGCTGGTATTACTTCCACATCTGGAGGAAACTATGCAGAGTTGGTTAATGGAGATGCACAAGCTGCTACTCAGGCACTCAATGTAACCTATACCATGACAACTGCTCAAGCAATTGATATTGCAGCTTTGGGTGGAAACAACCAAGTGTCACTTCAGTTTCAACAATATGGAGCGCGTTTCAATGACCTTCAAGAAATTCAAATTTCTACAGATGGTGTAACGTTCACGACAGTTGGAGACAACCTTGATAAATCAGTATTGTCTTCAGCAGGTGGTTCAGCTTACCCTAACCCAGATTTGAAAATTATCAATCTTGCTACTTTTTTAACAAGTACGCCAAGCCCAATCTGGATTCGTTTTTCTTGGACAACTAACTATCCAGGATCAGCCACAAATCCTAATGTTTGGATTACTTACGGATGGTACATCGACGACGTAAAACTTGTTACAAACCCAACCAATGACCTTTCTGTTACAGGAAGTTTCTGGGGAACCGCAGGTTTGCCTTACTACCAAATTCCAGATGAACAAGTTACAGAAATCGGTTTTTCTGCTGATGTTTTCAATGGTGGTGTTAATACACAAACTGGTGTAAAACTTAACATCAATGCTAATAATGGTGCCTGGACAGGTTCTTCTGCTCCAGTGAGCATCAACTCTTTAGACACTGCAACTATTGAATTAACTACCTTCTACACGCCACCTGCTGCTGTAGGAAACATTACAATTACCCGTTCAATTACTGCAGATTCTACAGACGATATTCCTGCAAACAATGCACTTTCTAATATTGACTTTGCAGTAACTGACTTCATCTATGCTCGTGACAACGGTACTGCACTTGGCAACACCTCAAACGGCACTGACGGTTTTGAAGTAGGTAACTTATTTGATATCGTACAAGATGCTACTTTAAAAGCAATCAACATTCGCCTACCTGGCGGTGCTTCTGGTGCAACTGTCGGAACTGAAGTTTTTGTGAAACTTTATTCTATTGATGCAACTACCGGAGATTTCATTTTTGAATCTGAATCAATGCCTCTTTCTATTCAAAGCAATAACCTTGGCACAAACCTAGTGATGGAATTAGAGCCATACGTAGACCTTACCGCAGGTTCAACTTACTTAGTTGTTGCTGGTTGTTATTCAGCAGGTTTGAAAGTTTCAAATGCTGGTAAATCAGAACCGCAAACTTCTTTCTTCCTTGACATGGCAGACAACACTTGGTATTACACAACCAACACACCAATGGTGCGCATGAATTTTGATCCGCAAGTAAGTGTAAATGAATTAGCTGAACTCAATCATGCAGTGATCATGCCTAACCCAACAAACGGAAACACAGCAGTTCGTTTTGACCTTCAAAACAATTCTGACCTAACTTATGTGGTAACAGATATCGCTGGAAAAACTATGCAAGCTACAAGCCTTAAAGGTTTAGCTGCAGGTTCACACGAATTAGCTATTGCTTCTGAAGGATGGGCTGCAGGTATTTATACCGTAACTATCTCTTCAAATGGAACAGCGCTTACAAAGAAATTCGTGAAGCGTTAGTAGTAACCCATTGAAATTTTAAAAGCCGGGCAACCGGCTTTTTTTTTGCTATGTCTTTCGAATACGGATACTTAGGTTTGTTTTTGGCTAGTTTCTTGGCAGCAACTATTCTTCCTGTTGCTTCTGAGTTATTTTTAACCACCATGTTTTTCTATGGCTATGAGCCGTTGACTTGCTTGTTGGTGGCTACTGCCGGTAATTCTATGGGAGCTTGGCTCAATTATGGAATCGGGTATTTAGGCAATCCAAAATGGTTGAACAAGTTTGGTGCAAAACCTGAAAAGATAGACAAGTGGGAACATAAAATTAGGCAATATGGCAGTTGGATGGCCTTGTTATGTTGGCTGCCTCTTGTGGGCGACTTAATCGGTATTGCACTGGGCTTATTTCGGACCCCTTTAGTGCAAACTTTTCTCTTTATTACAATAGGTAAGTTATTGCGCTATGCTGTAATTACAGCTATTTACTTTTATTAAGATTGCCTTGTTCAAGAAGGTAGCGCTCAAATGGATCTACTCTTTCTTTTAAATCTTGAAGGGTAGGTTTCAGTAGAATATCTGGAACGATTGGCTCCAGTACTTTTTCTTTGATGTGAAGTGGTGTAAATTTAAGCGTAGATACGATTACCGTGATTTTTGAGTGCTTAAGACTTAGCGCTGCAGGATTTCCAAAAGTTCCGCCCATGCCGCCCATACACGAGCTGCCCAAGATAGAGCCGCGCTGCACATGTTTGAACCATCCTGCGAAAAGCACAGAAGCAGACATCGAATTTCCATTTACAATTAAATCACACTTTCCTTTGAATGTGTAATTTGCATGATTAGAAGGCACGTAGTCATATAAAATTGTGTAGAGACTTCCTTTTGGCATCCTGTAAAAGTCATATTCTTTTGAAATGAGCCCATTCGGATATACATTTTTGGCTCGGTTTTCAAACTGCTTTTTTTGAAAGGGACTCAACAGCGCAAAACGATCATAATTGCTCCGCTTATATAAATAATTGGTCTGAATCGGTATTGATTTTTCATTGATATAACTGAACAGATATTCTTCTGCACGGAGCAAGCCCCCTAAGTTATCGCGTAGGTCAATATAAATTTGTTGGCATTCTCTTTCCTTCACCTCTAAAAAGAAATCATCTATTTTCTTTTCGAAAAGGGAAAGTGCCATTGGTTGAAACGAACTAATTGAAAGAATACCGTTGTTGTTTTCGTCAAATCGGTATGCAACTTCATCACTAGAAAGCTTGCCGATACTTTTTAAATAATACTTCCATGTGGCCAAATAAGGAACTTGTTGTAAGACCGTATCGCCAGTAGATTTTACTAATTTAAATTGAGCATCTTTAGATGCGTGCATGCTCATATTGAGTAAATTGTAAACTACCCCAATGTAATCTAGCGCTACTTCTTGTTGGGCTTCCTTAGCAGCACCTTCACACATACTGAGTTTTTGTGCCAATTGATACCATTCTTCTGTGGTGTATTGATCAATTGCAAGCACTTCTTCACCGATTTTTAATGAATCAGAATAAGAACCGTAGACATAGAACTTTCCTTCTATTTTGGTAATAAAGAAAGGAAGTACCTTGCGACCAGGGTTCACCTGATAAAGAAAATCTTTTGGATTGAGCCCGGTGTGTGAGTCCTTGAGTGTACTTAAATATCCGTTGACAATCTGGATGAAATCAAATACAGTTTGCTCCGCTTCACATTTTTGTTTGGCTACATTGTAAGCATCAATTAATGCCGTATTGGAGGTGTAATAGGTTGGGTTCGGATGGGTAAGTAAAATGTGCTTGTGCAATTGTTCTAAATCTGACAGCATTGAGTTTGGACACAAATAAGTGTTTGCGGCTAGCTGTTTTTTAGGTTTGAAATCTGACACACATTTTTGCGCCTGTGCGGCGAAATTCAATATCACAAACAAGAAAAACACTATGGCTCTTTGCATAGCGGCAATATACGTTTTAATTGTACATTTGTTCCATGATCAAAAGAAATATTTCATTCATTTTTTGTGCAATTTGTGCATTATTTATTGCAAGCTGCGAACAAGACAATACTGCCTATTGTTCTTGCTTGAAACAAGCCGAAAAAGTCAATAAACTTAGCTCGATCATCTGGTCGGGTTCAGCAACAAAAAAAGATTCTATCGCGCTAAAAAACGCATTGCTTAAAAAAGATCAATTGTGTCAACCCATTCAACAGAGCAAAGACAACGCCATCCAAGAACTCCGCGGGACTTGCCAATAAACAACACACATCAACCAACTGTACTCATAGCAGGAGGTTCAGGATTAATCGGTAGAAAGCTGCAGCACGTTTTTGAAAACAACGGATTCAAGGTGCTTATTCTAACCAGAAACCCTAAAAATACGCAAGACGTATACTGGGATCCATTTCTAAAGAAAATCGATTTAGAGCGCATAAAAGACGTCGAGATTCTGATTAATTTATGCGGAGAAAACATCGGCTCTAAACGTTGGACACCTGCCCGCAAAAAAGCACTCATAGATTCAAGAGTAGAACCTACACTTTTTTTAGCAACACTTATCGATAAAATGCCTTTGGTGAACTACTATTTGGGTGCGTCGGGTGTGAATTGTTATGAGGCCGAAAGCGGAGTAGTGTATTCTGAAAAGGCACCGTATGGCACTGATTTCTTATCAAGCATAGTGAAAGCATGGGAAAGTGCACACGCACATATTTTAACAAAAAGAAATGGAGCGGTATTAAGAATTGCAATGGTGTTGGCTTCAGAAGGCGGCGCACTAGAGAGCATCAAGATGCCGATTCAGCTTGGTTTTGGCTCGGTAATAGGTACCGGAAAGCAATATGGCCCATGGATTCATATAGACGACCTTTGCAATCTATTTGTTTTTAGCGTTCAAAATCAATTGGACGGATTCTATAATGCCTTGGCTGCCAACAGTACAAATCTGGAACTTACCAAAGCTATTGCAAAACAGTTAAATAAACCGCTTTGGGCGCCTAGGGTTCCTACTTTTGTACTTCGACTTCTTTTAGGAGAGCGCTCTTTTTTAGTTTTAACAAACCTGCAAGCAAGTTCTCAAAAAATCGTAGATGCAGGCTTTGAATACAAATACCCAACATTGGAGCAAGCAGTAAAAGCAGCGTTGAAATAGACTTATTCTTCCGCTAAAGCCCCAATTCGCAAAAGTTCACCACAATAAAGTGCTTTTTCAGTTTGGCTTTCAAGGTAAAGACCTGTTTGTTCGACAGATCGGCCCGGGAAATACATTTCGGCAAGCTCAGTGAGTAAACTTGCCTCGATGGAAGGCGAGTAGGTATTTAAAGTGAGTTTGCCATTGGGCGCTAAGATTTGAGCGCAAGCTGCAAAGAGTTGGTCAATTTTGTCTTCGAGTTTCCATTTTTCACCCTTGACCCCATTACCCCAAGCGGGTGGGTCCATCAGGATATAATTGTAGCGGTTTCCTCTACGCGCTTCGCGTTCAGCAAATTTGAGGGCATCTTCTAGTACCCAATGTATGTTGAGCAAGCGACTTTCGTCCATGTTGACTTTTGCCCAATTTAAAATAGATTTTGAGGAGTCAACATGAAAAGTGTCGGCACCTTTGAGGCGTGCTACACAACTTGCTGCACCCGTGTAGGCAAATAGATTTAAAAATTTGTCTTCAGATTTTAGGTTGGCATCGATATGATTCCAGTTGATAGCTTGTTCAGGAAAAAGCCCAACGTGTTTGTAAGTAGAGGTGCCAAGCACAAACTTTAAGCGGCCAAAACTCACTTGCCATTCGGATGGAGCATTGGCTTGCAAGGCTTTCCATTTGCCGTTTTTTCCGGGTACTTCGATGAATTCCCAGTGTGCCATTTTCCGCCACTCGGTAAAGGGTTTTCCAGAATGAAAGTAGGCTTGAATATCGGGTCTGATGGTAATAATTTTACCCCAGCGCTCTAGCTTTTTACCACCTCCTGCATCTAGCAGTTGGTAATCTGGCCAAGATGGCGCAACAGTGCGCTTAGAATCTGACATATTAACGCATTTTTGGCGTCTTCTTGCGGCCACCCATCATTTGCGCCATTCTCATTTGATTTTTGGATGGTGCAGCTTGGAGCTGTTGCTGAAGCATTTTAATTTGGTCGCGGAGCATGCCGTTTTTGTCGTGTTTTTTAGCTTCGGCAAGCAGGTTCAAGGCTTCTGGTCGTCTGCCGGTTTGCGCACAAATGCCAGCTAGGTGCATACGTGCAACCGCGTTGTCTTCATTTGTTCTAAGGCCTAGGCCTAACGCTTTGCGCAGCAATTGTTCTGAGGTTGAAAAACCCAACTCTTGGGCGCCTAAAACAGCTTTTAAATACAACACATAAGCATGTTGTTTGCGCGGCAAAAATTGCGGATGCGTAATTTTGTTGATGTAAGCTTTTGCTTTGTCTTGGTTGCCTACTCGCATCTGATTAAGCGCAAGAATCATGTTTTCGTTTCTGAAAAAAGAAAGGATAACAAGTGCGGTAATGAAGATAAATGAGATGCCCCAGCCCCAATGGCCAGAAACAAATAAGTAGACATTAAAGAATGTGGCTACAACGGCAAGAATGATTCGGATGATAAAAGCAATCATGGGTTAAGATTCAATGGTGGCAATGCATTTTAATTCTATGGCAATCGGGGTAGGCAACGAAGAAATTTCAACGGTGGTTCTGCACGGTAGGTTGTCCTTGAAATATTCTGCATAGAGTCGATTATATGTGTGAAAATCGCGCTTCATGTTGACTAAAAATACGGTGACATCAACAAGTTGTTCCCATGAAGAACCAGATGCTTCTAAAATGGCACGGACATTTTCAAATACGCTTCTACACTGTGCTTCAAAATCGAACGAAATGAAATTTCCGTTGTGATCTAGTTGCAGACCAGGAACAGAAGAGTCATTGGCATCAGAGCCGGCAACACGCGGGCCAACACCAGATAAAAACAAGAGATTTCCGACACGGCGTGCATGCGGGTAAAGCCCAACTGGTTTGGGAGCTTTGTCTGTGGATATACGTTCATTTGCTGACATAACGCAGAATTTAGGCAAATATAAGGAATCAAGGTGGATTTAGCCCGAACTCGTGATGATAACCTGAGGTAAAGAAAAGATTATTGCTTAATTTCGCTTGACATGCAATCTGTTAACCAAACTATTCAATTATCTGTCATCATTCCTACTTTTAATGAGGAAGGAAATATCGCTTTACTCATTGAAAGGCTCGAAAGCACAGTCAAAGGTTTAGGCATTGCACATTATGAGTATATTTTTATTGACGACGGTAGCACCGATCAATCGTTGGCCAATATTGTCGCAGCCCGCAGCCTAAATCCAAATGTTCATTTTTTGCAATTTAGCCGAAATTTTGGACACCAATATGCGCTAAAAGCTGGTTTAGATCATGCCAGAGGTGCTGCAGTAATTAGTCTAGATGCAGATTTGCAACATCCGCCAGAACTCATTGCTCAAATGTTCAAACTTTGGCAAGATGGCGCCGAAGTGGTCTACACCCGAAGAAAAGATGACCAAAGCATTTCTTTTTTCAAAAAGCAAAGCGCAAAAATATTTTACAAATTAGCCAACAAACTCGCTGAGGTTCCAATCGAAGAAGGCACTGCCGATTTTCGCTTGCTTGACCACAAAGTAGTGGAGGCCATCAAAAACTACAAAGAATCCAATTTATTCCTCAGAGGTTTAATCCCTACGCTCGGCTTTAAGCAAGTAGGTCTAGACTACATTCCAGCAAAAAGACACAGTGGCCAAACAAAATATTCTTTATCCAAGATGTTTCAGTTTGCCATCAATGGCATTACCTCTTCAAGCGCTAAACCGCTTTATTTATCCATTTACCTGGGCTTGTTTTTTGCTTTTTTGGCTTTCATTTACGGATGTTATGCAGTGTATATAGCTTTATTTACCGATCAAGCCATTACTGGCTGGACCTCATTAATTGCTTCGGTTTTATTTATTGGAGGCATTCAAATGATCCTGATCGGAATTGTCGGGATCTATCTTGGCAAGTTATTTGTGCAGAGCAAACAACGTCCAAACTACATTATCAAAGAAAAAAGTATCCATGGCTAAGCGCTTTACCATATTTGCTTTTCTGATAAGCTTCTTAGGAGGCATGCAGCAGCTTTTTGCGCAAATCCCGATGGATAGCTGGAAATACCATGTCGCAAGCGCCAAAGGAACTGACATCGTCTCTGATGATCAGCGCATATTCACCGCTTTAGAAAACGGGCTTTATATCTACAATCCTTATACAGAAGAAGGGGTTTTAAAAACAGCTTTGAATGGCTTGTCAGATATTTTCATCACTTGTTTGTATCATGATCCCATCCAAAATGCGGTCTATATTGGCTATGCAAATGGCAATATAGATAAATGGGTAAACGGAAGCATTACCAACATACCCGCAGTTAAACTCTCTGCCGTAACCAATTCTAAACGAATCAATCATTTTGAAAGAAAAGGTGCTTATGTCTATGCCGCTAATGATTTTTCTATCGTATTGATCGACGCAGAAAAGGATGAAATTAAAGACACCTATTATCCTACCAATGGTCTTGAGCCCATTGTCGATGTTGCCATTACCACCGATTCCATTTTTGCCCTAACCCCGAGCCAAATGCTAAAAGGATTAAGGACAAACCCTGCCCTGCCAGATTACTCTCAATGGGATCGCGATCTACGTTTTCCTTTTCAATCAGAAAACAAATATCACGAATTGCAACAACTGGGGCAGCAATTTTGGGTGTTGCGTAAAAATGAATCCTATGCCCAAGATTCTGTTTTTTGTTTAGTCAATGACCAATTACAACTCATTACAAACCAACCGTTTTCTATAGAAATCAATTCCATTCAAGCGGTTGAGAATAAAATGGCAGTTTGCACCGACGGAGGTTTTATGTTATACAATGCTGCAGGTCAGTGGCTCACTGCATATTCATCCAATTTGCTCAATAAATGGCTCAACACCTCAAGGGTATGTTACCAAAAAAATTCTTTTTGGGGAGCTGATATATCTTGGGGGTTTCAAGAACACATCAATGAATATTCTTGTAAATCATATCCAATTGAAGGGCTTGCCAATCGCTTTGTCTATTCGATGGATTGTCAAAAAGGTGTTTTAGCAGTTAGTTCCGGAAGACTCGAAGCCGAAATTGCTCCGGCCTTTACTAGAAATGGCTTACATATTTTTGAAGATGGTAATTGGCGTTATCATAATGTACCTAAAGTGACTTCTTGGGATGCTAATAAAATTTGGGATTTCATCAGCATTGCAGTGAATCCAAAAAACCCAAAAGAAATTGCAAGCAGCACCTATTCATTTGTTCCATTAACGGTCCTAAATGAAACAGATACACTTGTTTTCGACCAAACTAACTCGCCGCTCGAACCCGTATCTATTGGAAATGGCTGGTCTTTTGTTTCAGCTGTAAAATACGATGAAAAAGGTAACCTTTGGTGTTTAAATAGCTACACAGACCGCCCGCTGAAAGTGAGGCAAAAAGATGGTACTTGGCTCAGTTTTTATACCGGAGCAGGTGTTTCCAACAAGATGACTACCAAAATGGAAATTGATTTCCAACAAAATATTTGGATAGGAACTTATGCCAGTGGTCTGGCCGGCTTCAATCCAAACGGAACCCTTGACGACCCTTCTGACGATAAATATGTTTACCTCAATACAGGCGAATTACAAGGCAATTTACCCTCGAGTAAAATAACGGCATTAGCAGCTGATTTTGACGGAGAATTATGGATAGGAACCGAGTCTGGTTTTGCTATTTTGTATAATGCTGCTGGCGCATTCGATGCTGGACCAGGCAATTACGACGCCCAACAAATCATCATTCCTTATGAAGGAAACAACGAGATTTTTCTTGGGAAAGCCCACTTCACCGATATTGAGGTGGATGGCGGCAACAGAAAATGGATGGCCACTGCAAATGCCGGAATCCTTTTATTGAGCCCAGACGGTACTGAAATCATCAGGCAATACAATACCGACAATTCTCCGTTAATTTCAAACACCATCTTTGACATCGAAATCAATCACGAAACCGGAGAACTTTATATTGTTACTGATTTGGGCTTGCTTTCGATTCGGATAGACGCCACTTATGAAGACCCGACTTATGAGCAAATGACGGTGTTTCCTAACCCAGTTAGGCCAGACTACGACGGCCCAATTACCCTCCAAGGCATTCGCTATAATTCTGATGTGAAAGTAACAGATGCTGCAGGTAATGTGGTTTACAAAACAACTTCTAACGGAGGCACCGCCACATGGCATGGCTTAAATGCAAACGGTGAAAAAGCGCCAACTGGCGTTTATTACTTCTGGACCGCCAGAAATGAGCAAGGCGGAGACAACAAAGTAGCAAAAGTACTCGTGATTCGTTAAGATGGTGGCATTCGATTTTTTAACCCCTATTATTGAATTCATTGCTGCCTTACTCGGTTTCATCTACGTTTTATTCATTGCCAAAGAAAAATCCAGCGGTTGGATTTTCGGGATTTTAAGTGCTACTTTCTACGCTTTCTTTTTTTATCGCACCCAAACTTGGGGCCTGTTTAGTCAGCAAATCTCCTACATCATCCTCGGTTTCTATGGGCTCATCACTTGGTCAAAAAGCCAAAAAGAAATGCCTGTTCATGCACTAAGAAAAGGCATCTGGAAATGGGTGTTACTCAGTATTCTAGCCGGCTTTGTCTTTCTAGAGTTTGTCATGTATTTCAAATATAAAATTCCTGAGCCCTCCATTTGGCTTCCTTATGCCAAAGTAGAAATTCTCGACGCCCAATTCTTTGTTTTTTCCTTACTTGCAACTTGGCTGACCACAAGAAAAGTACTCGAAAACTGGTATATCTGGATAGCTATCAATATCACAGGTACTATTTGGTTTGCGATGGAGCATTGGTGGTATAGCAGTTTCTTATATTTTGGCTATCTAATATTGGCCTTTAACGGACTCAGCAAATGGAAAAAAGCGCTCTCCGCATAGCTTTTACTGGGCCTGAGTCTTCTGGCAAAACCACTCTTGCCCGCTGGACGGCCAATTTTTTTTCCTTGCCTTACATCCCTGAATTTGCGCGCGAGTACCTCGAAGAAAAACCGCAATACCAAGAAGCGGACTTGGTTTTTATGGCACAAAAACAAGTGGAGTGGTGGCCACAGGGTGCTTTGGTAGCTGATACCGAAATGCATGTTTTTCAAATTTGGTCTCAAGAAAAATACGAGCGCCTAGACGCCAAGATTTATACTGAACTCAACCGGCAAGTTTTTGATCATTATTTTTTATGTGCGCCAGATATTCCTTGGGAAGAAGACCCCTTAAGAGAAAATCCCCTCGATCGAGAACGCTTATTCACGATTTATGAAAATGAGTTGTTGGCTCATCTAAGAAATTTTACTGTGTTAAGGGGAGATTTACAAACAAGGCAAGAAGTGATAAAAGTCATTATATCATCTCTGATGAAAGCTTAATTTTGTGTTGCCACAAGCTTAATTTTAACCGATGAAACGCATTCTTTTTTTAGGCCTCTTATTTTTAATTCTTGTTCCGATTGGCTACTATTTTCTGAGTGGAGCTGGGCAGCAAAAAATCTTACCTGTCATCAACCCAATTGATGTTCAAGAGGAAATGGTGGATCCTGAAATGCTGAGAATTGGTCGTGGCCACCACATTGGAGCTTTCCGTTTTCAAAACCAAAATGGCACCTGGATTACCGAAAAACAAATGCAAGGTAAAGTTGCTGTGGTAGAATATTTTTTCACCACTTGCAAGAGCATTTGCCCGATCATGAATACACAAATGCAACGCATTCAACAAAAATTTAACGGCAACCCAAAACTTAATATATTTAGCTTCACAGTTGACCCTGAAACCGATACTATTGAACGGATGCAGCGCTATGCAAATGCCCATGGAGCTCGTTCTGGGCAATGGCATTTTTTAACAGGGGAAAAGCAGGATTTATATGCTTTAGCCAGAAAATCATTCTTTGTGTTGAAACCTGCTGAAGCTCAAAACCTAGGCGATGCCGGCAGCGATTTCATCCACACCAATAATTTTGTCTTGATCGATCCGCAGCTAAGAATCAGAGGTTATTATGACGGAACAAACGCCAAAGAGGTAAGCGAGCTCATCAAAGACATTGAGCTGCTGCTTAAAACGCCATAATACACTCGTTCATTTTGCGTATCTTTGTCTAGAAATGAGACAACCAAAATCAACAGGCACCAAGCGCAAAGTAAGCACTCAAGGCCCTAAAAAGAGCCCTGCAAAAGCAGGTTCTGGCACTAAGGCTCAAGGCGGCAAAGAAACCGGCAAAGTAAGTGCCCGCGATAAGCGCAAGTACATCGACTACAAAATCAAAATGAAAAAAGGTGATCCACTTCCTTCTTTCAATGAAGATGCAGTGCGCCTAAATAAGTACTTATCAAATGCCGGAGTATGTTCTCGCCGCGAGGCCGATGTACTCATTGAAACAGGTGTGGTTTCTGTCAACGGGACCATCATCACTGAACTAGGTTATAAAATCAAACCGGGCGATGTCGTTCAATACGATGGCGAAACCATCAACGCTGAAACCAAGCGTTATGTATTACTCAATAAACCAAAGGGTTACCTCACTACTATTGAAGATCCACGCGGGCGCAAAACCGTAATGTCATTAGTTAAAAAAGCCTGCCGCGAAGTCATTTATCCGGTCGGAAAACTAGACCGCGAAAGCACTGGTTTGTTGCTTTTCACCAATGACGGCGATTTATTTAAAAAACTGAACCACCCAAGATATCAGGCACGCAAAATTTATCATGTCGAAGTCAATAAAGCGGTTTCTCGTGAAGACCTCGAAAAACTAATGCGCGGCCTTGATCTCGAAGACGGACGCACAAGAGTAGAAGAAGCCAGTTATGTGGAAGGTGCTACAAACCATGAAGTGGGTGTTGAAATCCGTTCTGGTAAAAGTCAGATTGTCAAAAGACTTTTTGAAGCACTTGGTTATCAAGTATTAAAGCTTGACCGCGTGATGTATGCCGGCTTAACAAAAAAAGATCTTCCTCGCGGATATTACCGCTTCCTCACTGAACAAGAAATTGCATTTTTAAAAATGTCTAAATGAAAAAAGGGCTATGGATCATTGGGCTAGTGGTAATGAGTACGCTAATAGGCGTAACTGTTAAATATTACTTCAGCTCAACTGCTGTTTACACCAGTCTGAATCCACAAGCAAACTACTTTTATCCGCTAGATACGATTCCGAAAATTTATCTCTATAGAGACGCCAAACACGGATTAGAAGAAGAATTTCACCGCATTTATACTGTTGAAGATGCTGTAGGGCCACACTTGATTGTTGAGGTTTATGAAAGCGACGGCCGTTTGCGCGAAGCTATTAACTACAACATTGATTCATTATGTGTTCAGGACCACATGGTCGTAAACCGCATGCAAAACAAAGAAAAAGCGCTGCTTTACAAGAATCAACTTTTTCCGTTTGACCTTCAAAAAGAAACCTGGTTTGCCTCTAAGTTTAGCGGTTTAACCGATTCTACGGTAATCTTGTATGAGGTTTTTAGAAAATTCCAAAGTAAAAAACCAGCTCAATTTTTAGGAAAAAAATCTGCCCCTAGTCTTTATTTTACAGATAAAATTCGCGGCACAACCCTCAACCCATTTACCCGAAAAGAAGCAGAGCAAACAGGTCAACGCACTAGTGTCTTTGCAGAAAATACGGGTTTAGTAGAGTGGTACAACGCCGATAAATCTATCCATTATCGCTTAGAAAAAATTCTATCTCAGCAAGAGTGGATTAAAATTATAAACCGATGAAATATTTTATCCCGTTTGTCTTGTTCTTTTTGAGCGCTTTTCCGCTCTCTGCACAAAAACTCAATCAAAAAAAATCTACTGGCCCCGGCGCCATGTTTTTTTATTGGGGTTATAACCGCAGCATCTATACGCCAAGCACCATTCGTTTTATTGGCCCCGGCTACGATTTTCGTTTGCAAGGTGTTGAGGCCGCAGACAGACCCTCAAGAAATTTTTCTGAATACATTGACCCAAAAATGTTTACCGTACCACAATTCGATGTGCGAATCGGCTATAATTTCAAACGCAATTGGGCAGTTTCTTTGGGCTACGAACACATGAAATACGTGATGCAACACGGTCCAACTTACTTACTAAGCGGAACCATCAGCCCCGGTGTAGACCCAGTAACCGGCTGGTCTGGAACCTACAGTGGTGATTCAGTAACTACAGAAGAAACCACTTTTCATTATGAAAACACCAATGGCTTAAATTATATCAATTTCCAGCTCACCAACGTATTTAAAGTTTATCAGACAGAAAAAGGTCGTTTTGCCCTCACCACCATGATGGGCGTGGGTGGTGGGCCTATTCTATCCTTCAACGATTTTACATTTGCAGGACAAAAGAATGTTGCCACAGTTTCTATGTCGGGCCTAGGTGTTTCGGGTCATCTCGGCCTGCGCGCTGAGTTTTTCAGACACGTTTTCGTAGCCGCCAATGTTTCGGGTGGCTTCATTGATCAAATTAGAGTGAAAACGCGCCCAAATGACTACGATTCACATGCCAAACAAATGTTTTTATTTGGCGAGCGTGACATTGTTGTTGGCGCATTATTTTACCTGAACAAAAAAGATAAGTGCAACACTTGCCCAAATTGGTAAAATGAAATTTCTGATCGTAGGTTTAGGGAATCCGGGTTCGGAATATGCCGAAACAAGGCACAATATTGGCTTCAAGGTAGTCGATGCCTTGGCCAAAGAACTCGGCGCTACTTTTTCTCTAGACAAAGCAGCATTTCGTGCCGAATGTAAATTCAAAGGCAGGCAGTTGATTTTGATCAAACCAATTACCTACATGAATCTTTCGGGCAAGGCAGTGAACTATTGGCTCCAGGCCGAAAAAATACCCGTAAGCCAACTTTTAGTAATCACAGATGACATCGCCTTGCCATTTGGAACCATCCGAATGAAAGGCAAAGGCAGTGACGGCGGCCATAACGGCTTAAAGGATATTCAAGCATTACTCAAAACACAAGAATATCCACGGCTGCGTTTTGGAGTAGGGGCCGATTTTGGCAAAGGTAAGCAGGCAGATTATGTCTTAGGAACTTGGAAAAATGAAGAAAACCTCTCCTTATCAGAACGCATAGACACCGCCGCAAATGCAGCCAAAAGTTTCGTATTTGATGGTTTGCCAATGGCCATGACCAATTGGAATAATAAGTAGTCAATCCAAATGATAAGTAAAAGTTAAGCTAGAATTTTGTACCTTGCTTACAAGAACTTAGCTAATGAAACACTACTACTACATCATTTTCTTACTACTTAGCCCACCTTTATTTTCGCAATATTGCACCAATGTTGGCCCTTCAACAACTGTTGACTCTAATGTAGAAAGTGTCATTTTAAATGGTGTGGTCGGGTCCATCAACTATACCGGTTGCCCTGGCGTCATTGGGCTTCAAGATCTCACACAAAATGTCAATGTAACGCTCAATGCCGGAGCGAGTTATACCATTTCTGTCAAATTTGGAACCTGTAATGGAAACTATGCAGGGGTGGGTGAAGCTTGGCTCGATTTCGACCAAAATGGCAATTTTGACCCGTATGAAAGTTTGGGTACATGGGCCGGAACCCCACCAGCACCAGTTCAGGTCTGGACTTTCACCGTGCCGCCTAATGCAGTGAACGGCTTAACGCGCCTCAGAGTGATGCAACGAGAAGCCGGCAGCTTGCCGTTGAATCCATGCGGAACTTACCAATGGGGCTCAGTAACCGATTTCGGAATCACTTTAGCTAATGGTCTAGACTGCACCGGTTATCCGGGCGATGCACAACTAGACGCCATCACCGTTACTGCACTGCCTTACACCGATACGCGCTCTACAGAAATCTGCTATTCCAATCAAAACTATGTTTATCCATCTGCCGATATCTATTATTATTTTGAACCGAATCCACTTTTAGCAAATGTTCATGTTTCATTGTGTGGTTCTACTTTCGATACTTTTTTAAGCGTAGTCGACATGAACGGTCAAGTGGTTGCCTACAATGACGATGCAGCTGAGTGTGCACCCAGTTCTGAACTTCATTTTGACCCTGCTAATTTGGGCCCGCTTTATATTATTGTTGAAGGTTGGGGTGGCTACACTGGTGATTACACTTTGCATATTGATGCTAGCTATGTTGGTACGGAAGTAATAACCGAAAGTCCATTTCAGCTTTTTCCAAACCCAAGTAATGGCCCTTTGCATGTAAAGCTTCATTCTGGCGAGTATCAAGTATTAGATTTACAAGGAAAACTCCTCTATTCTTTTGATTCTTCCCAAGGGGCTGTTCAGCATTTTTCAACGCTTGAGCCAGGTGCTTATTTCATCTTGCAGAAAGCTTCCGGACGCATCCAAAAATGGCAAAAGATATGAGTAGGCTAATATTAAGTCTGTTTTTCCTTGCCGCTTTTCAGGTCCAGGCACAATTCTGGATTCAGAAAGCAAGTGTAGGAGGGGTGGGCCGCCATCGAGCAACGGGTTGTGCCACTTTACATCGCGGCTATATTGGTTTAGGGCATATCAACGGCACCGGACAAGACATCACTTTTAAAGATTGGTGGGAATACGACCCCGCATCAGATACCTGGACCCAACGAGCCGACTTCCCGGTTTCTACACATGGAGCAGTTGCCTTTGTAGTGGATAATTGCCCAGTTGTTGGCGGAGGATCTGCTTTGAGTACGCAATTTTATAAATTTAATCCTACGCTCAATACTTGGGGGCAAATTGCCAATTGTATTTTGCCAAATCCGGGCGATAGTCAAGGATTTGCGGTGTATAACCAAGGCTTTGTTTACCAAGGCAATCAATTGGCAAAATATAGTCCACAAACCGATAGCTGGACTCTTTGTGCCAATGCTCCGATGACTTTCGGAAGTTGGACCTGCTCTTTTGTAATTGAGGGCAGTGGATTTATTAAAGGAGGAAATCAACTTTGGGAATACAAGCCACAGCACGATCAATGGGTCCAAAGAGCTAATTTTCCAGGTGTTTCAACAGGTGGCAGTTCAGGATTTTCTATTTTGCAACGCGGCTATGTTACTTCTGGATATGTCGGATCTTTGGGCGTTGTAACCGATCAAGTTTGGTCTTTTTCACCGGCTTCCAATTCTTGGCACCAAGAAATCGATTTTCTTGGCACCAAACGACGTTTCCCTGTTGCTTGGGCCATACACGACCGAGGGTATATTGGTACAGGTACAAATGGGGTCAACCTAAATGACTTCTGGCAATTCAACCCTATTGACAACACAATCGGGATAAAAGAACTTTCTTTAGATGTAGCTGCGTATCCTAATCCATTTTCAGATGCGCTTACTGTTGAATTAAAAGGCATACAAGCCAATGAGCTACTTGAAATTGTTTTTGTTCAATTAAATGGTAAGACCGAATATCAAACGACACTTCATTCAGCTCAACAAACTATTCATCTTGAGCATCTTCCGGCAGGCCCTTATTTAATGCAAATATATGCTGGAGGGCAACTATTCAAGCAACAAATGCTATTTAAACAATGAGGACACTAATACTAACCCTATTTTTTGCGCCTTTGTTGCTCCAAGCTCAGTATAATACTTGGAACAAGCTCAATGATGTAGGCATGGGTAAACGCGAACGCGCAACTGGCTTCTCGGTAATGGGCAAAGGATATTTATTTGGCGGTCAGGATACAGCTGAGGTAATTAAAAAAGACCTTTGGGCCTATGACCCAGGTTCAGACACCTGGAGCCAAAAAGCCGATCTTCCTGGTTCGGCAAGGAGAGATGCCGTTTCTTTTGTAATTGGCAATTATGCCTATGTTGGTACCGGAATGGATAGCGTGTCTGCACCTGTAGGTACCATCCTCAAGGACTTCTGGAGATATAATCCACTTACAAACGCCTGGACTGCCATAGCAGATTTCCCGGGTATGGGCGGCGGCGGTGTTTATTTTTCTACCGGATTTTCAGTAGACGGAAAAGGGTATATCTGTGGCGGAAAAATAGCCGCAGCAACCTATAGCAATCAGCTTTGGGAATACAAACCCAGTATTGACCAATGGATTCAACGCGCTTCTTTTCCGGGCAGCATTCGCTATCAAATGAGTTCTTTTGTGGTGGGCGCTAAAGCCTATGTAGGCATGGGTGTAGATCAAAATATTTTCAAAAAAGACATGTATTGTTATAATCCAGGCTCCAATCAATGGACTCCTATTGCTCCTTTTCCAGCTTATGAAAGGGGCGGAGCGAGTACATTTAGTCTGGAAGATAAAGGGTTTATTTGTTTAGGAAATAATGGCGGGCTTCTTGGTGATTTAATTGAATACAATCCTAAATCTGATTCTTGGACCCTGCGTGCGGCCTATGGTGGCAGCGAAAGAAAAAGTGCTATTTCTTTTGTGATCGGTAATAAGGCATATGTGGGTACGGGTAGTGGCTACAGTGGGAAAAAAGCAAGTTTCTATGAATACAATCCGTGTAATTATGCTGGTTTGACTGAATTTGAAACCCAAGTTTGCGTTTATCCGAATCCTACCGCTGAAAAAATAATGATCAACAACCTTCCTTCTTTTTGTGAAAAAATCCAGCTCTATTCTTTGTCTGGAATTTTACTAGAAGAGTTGCAAACCAATCAACAAATGCAATTATCCATTGATCTTGCCCAATTCAATAACGGGACTTACTTGCTTCGGTTTACAACAACAGACGGCCAAATTTTTACTAAGAAAATCATGAAAATATGAGCGTAATTCGATTGGTCGTTCTTTCTTTATTAGTGCTACAAAATCTAACGATTTTTGCCCAAGATTTCTGGCTACAGAAGGATACCGTCAAAGGCCAAGCTAAATCGGATGCCTGTGCTTTTGTCCTTGACCAGAAAGGCTTTGTCTTGACAGGAATGGATGAATTTGAATACAAGAGAAAAATGTACTCATACCGACCTGATCAAGATGATTGGGACAACGAAATCTCGCTAGGCGGCGAGGGTGGTGCAGGTCTTGAGCGGGTCGGAGCGGTGGCCTTTACCCTCACTCATGAAGGGATTCAAAAAGCGTATGTGGGTTTAGGTCAAACGCCTACAATTGCCTACATGAATGACCTCTGGGAATATAATCCTGCAACTCAAGCCTGGACACAAAAAGCAAATTTTGTCGGTGCGCCAAGAAGAGAAGCTGTTTCATTTGTAATAGGGCAGACAGCCTTTGTGGGTACTGGATCAACCCTAAATGGGCTCACCAAAGATTTCTATGCTTACAACCCGAATTTAAATGGGTGGGAGGCTATTGAAGATTTTGCTGGAACACCAAGGCAAGCTGCCGTAGGCTTTTCAATGGATCAGTTTGGTTTTGTCGGGACGGGTGACGACGGCACTTTGCGCCAAGATTTCTGGATGTATGACCCTTTATTGGATCAATGGATTCAGAAAGCCAACTTTCCTGGTGCGGCACGTGCTGGCGCTTGTGGTTGGGCAGCATTTCCGGTTTGTTATTTAGCAACAGGCGAAGACGCAAGCCACACCTTTCACAATGATTTATGGGAATACAATTATTACCTCAATAACTGGACTCAGCGTGCAGATTTACCTGGCCCTGGCCGAAAAAATGCCATTGCGTTTGAGTTAGATGGTTGGGGCTATGTTGGTACAGGATACAATAATGGCCAATTTCTTGAAGATTTTTGGACGTATAGTGGCACTGCCTCGTTGCAAGAAAATAATATGGCTTTGGTTCAAGTTTACCCAAACCCGAGTGCTCAATTCATTCAAATCGCTTCAAATTTTAGCCCTGAAAATCTTCATTGTTTTGATATAAATGGAAAGCAATATTCTTTGAATCCAGCAATTCAAAATAACAGGCTGCAATTCAATATTGAGCATCTACCTAACGGAACCTATTTTTTACAATGGGGGCAAACTACCCTTCAAAAAGCTACTTTTGTAAAATGCGATTAATCAGTCAAATCCTAGTTTTACTTTCGCTTTTATGGTCTTGTTCTGCTTCCTCTTCAAAGGAAAGTTTGAACAAAAAATCAACTGCTAAAACTACGCATCAAGAACAAAAATCTGCCACAAGTAAAAAAACTAAAGAAGCCAACCGTTTTGAAATACACACCCTGCAATCAGCCAATGGTTGGGCTTATCAGATTTTTGAAAATGGCAAACTCATGATTGACCAACCGTGTATTCCGGGCAAAGCCGGAGTGGCAGGTTTCAGCACCGAACAAGACGCAAGAAATGTGGCAAATTTGGTAACAAATAAACTTAAGGCAAAAATCTTTCCACCAACGGTTAGCGAAGACGATTTAAAGAATTTAAACATTCACTAACTTTGCAACATGAAAAGATATCGTATTGCGCAAATTTTTGAAGCCCCTGAAGCTTTAATCGGTCAAGAAATCATTGTAAAAGGTTGGGTAAGAGCATTCAGATCCAATCGTTTTGTACAAGTCAACGATGGTTCTTGTATGGCCAATTTGCAAGCAGTTGTCGATTTCGAACAATGGGACGAAGCGCTCCTTAAGCGCATCACCACAGCCGCAGCGCTTTCTTTATCTGGCACTATAGTTGCCTCCCAGGGGGCGGGTCAGGCAGTTGAACTTCAAGTGCAGCAAATTGAAATCTTGGGCGATGCGCATCCAGACGACGTCCAAAAAACAGTGATGCAACCCAAAAGACACAGCCTCGACTTCTTGCGCGAACAAGCACACTTGCGTTTCAGAACCAATACTTTTGGCGCTGTTTTCCGCATCAGACATGCTGTGGCTTTTGCCATTCATCAGTTTTTCAACGAGCGCGGATTCTTCTATCTCCATACACCAATTATTACAGGTTCAGATGCTGAAGGAGCAGGTGAAATGTTTAGAGTAACCACCCTCGATGCTAAAAACCCACCACTTACCGACGAAGGTAAAGTGGATTTCAAAGAAGATTTCTTCGGAAAAGCGGTTAACCTAACCGTTTCAGGTCAGTTAGAAGCAGAATTGGCTGCAACAGCATTGGGTCAGGTCTATACTTTTGGCCCTACCTTTAGAGCAGAAAATTCCAACACCTCACGTCACCTTGCAGAGTTTTGGATGATCGAACCAGAAGTTGCCTTCAATGAGCTCAAAGAAAACATGGATCTCACCGAAGATTTCCTGAAATATATTTGTTCATACGTTTTAGAAAATTGTGCGGCCGATGTTCAATTCTTGCACGAACGCGATGCACAAGAACAAGCCCAAAAGCCTGCCAACGAGCGTCATGAAATGGGCCTAATGGATCGTCTCAAATTTGTAATAGAAAATCCATTCAAGCGCCTTACCTATACTGAGGCTATTGAATTGCTGTTGAATTCTAATCATTACAAAAAGAAGAAATTCAAATATCCAGTAGAATGGGGCATTGACCTTCAAAGTGAGCACGAACGCTACTTAGTCGAAAAAGAATTCAATTGTCCAGTTATACTAACCGATTACCCCGCACAAATCAAAGCGTTTTACATGCGCTTAAATGAAGATGGAAAAACGGTAGCGGCAATGGATGTTTTATTCCCTGGAATTGGAGAAATTGTAGGTGGTTCACAACGCGAAGAGCGCTACGACGTTTTGCTCAAGAAGTGCGAAGAATTTGGCATTCCTTCAGAAGAATTATGGTGGTATCTAGATACGCGTAAATTCGGAACTGTTCCGCATGCTGGCTTTGGCCTTGGCTTCGAAAGAATGGTGATGTTTGTAACCGGTATGTCCAATATCCGCGACGTCATTCCTTTCCCAAGAACTCCGCTCAACGCAGAATTTTAATTTACTTTTCAGCACCCATAAGCGCGTACTTTCCAGCTATGAAGCCGGTTGTCCAGGCTGCCTGAAAGTTGTATCCGCCGGTAATTCCATCGATGTCTAACAACTCTCCTGCAAATGAGAGCCTTGGATGTTTTTTGGTTTTCATGGTCTGAAAATCAATTTCATTGAGCGCCAAGCCTCCGGCTGTTACAAACTCTTCTTTGAAAGTAGTTTTCCCTTGCACATCATAGCGATCATTGAGCAGCGTATTGATGAGTCGATTGCAGGCTTTTTTGCCTAATTCGGCCCAGCGCATATCTGCATTGATCTCACTGCGTTCAAGTAAATGCATCCAGAGTCTGTTGGTGAGCACCGTCGGATTCCAGTTGCTCATTTTTTTACCTGCTTGTGCTTGGCAAGTTTGTTCAAGTGCGGTTCTTAAAGCATCTTCCTTGACGTCATCTAACCAATTGATCAGGACATGAAAGTGATAGTTTTTCTCGGCCAAAACGCGTGCACCCCAAGCTGATAATAATAAGATCGCAGGCCCACTCATCCCCCAGTGGGTAATCAGTAATGGCCCTCTGCCCGACAATTTTGTACCCTCAATTTTTGCACTTGCTTGCGTAACAACCGTACCCATTAACCCGCAAATTGGATTTTTAGGCATGTTAAACGTAAATAAGGAGGGCAAGGGCTCAACAATGGAAAAGCCCAGTTCTTGAAGCCAATTCAAATTGCTGAGTTTGGGTTGCCCACCTGTGCAAACAATGACCTGATCATAGTGGGTTTCTTGCTCATTTTGCAAGACTTTTACAGAAGTTGCTTGTGGTTCAATCGCCGTAATATTTTGTTGCAATTGCAGCGAAATACCAAGTGTTTTACATTCTCTCAGAAAAAGATCGATAATGACCTGAGCATCGTTGGCTAACGGAAAAATACATCCATCCGGATAGGTTTTTAGCGCTACCCCCCTTGATTCAAACCACTCAATTGTTTCTGTAGCTGAAAATTGATGAAATGCTTTTCTGAGTTGTTTCTCACCTCTTGGGTAGGCTTTGGCTAATTCTTGGATATCAGGACAATAGTGGGTAACATTACAGCGCCCTCCACCTGAAACTTTAACTTTGGCCAGAAATTTATTGCTTTTCTCTAGAATGCAGACACTTGCATTTGGCCAATGTTGTTTGGCGGAAATAGCGGCAAAAAACCCCGCGGCACCTCCACCAATAATGGCAATTTTTTGATTTTGATCTGCTTTCATCTTTGCCTGTTTCATGACACAACTTCGAGGACCCAATTTTTGCCGTTGAGCGCTGCACTTTCGCCTGCTTTTTTACCTTTCAATGCTTGAAATATAGGCGCTTCTGGGCTCAGGCAAAATATAGATTGCCCCTCAAAAGAGATTGCTCCGAGCGGTACACAGCAATAGAACCATTGTGAGGAACTTGAAAAAAGTGCACCCAATTGAATTTGCGCTAAAGTTTGTTGCGGATCGGTTTTTTTGAGTTGTAAAAGTTGTTGTTGCAGCAAGGCAATTTGACCATCTATTTTTTCAATTTCAAGTTGCGCCATCGCAATACCAACCTCGTGTTTATCTCCGGCCGAACCTTTTCCGGTATCTGTACTTTCATGACTGATTTGGGTTCTTTGCGTTGAGAGTTCAGAAATGCGGGTTTCGATGATCTGAAATAAATGTTGATGGAGCCTAGTTTTGAGCAGCATATTTTACAAAAATAGCCCGATTTATCGTAAATTCGCGTCTTTACAAAGTATTCGTTCATGAAAGCAAAATATCCTGAATACAAAGGATTAAACCTTCCCAATATAGCTGCGGCTGTTCTCGAAAAATGGCAAAAAGAAGCCATTTTCAAGCAATCTGTAGAACAGCGAACTGGCGCGCCTTCTTATGTATTTTACGAAGGGCCTCCATCTGCCAATGGTTTGCCAGGTATCCATCACGTCATGGGAAGAGCAATCAAAGATATTTTTTGCCGCTACCAAACTTTGAAAGGAAAGCAAGTTCATCGCAAAGCTGGTTGGGATACCCACGGCTTACCTGTTGAGCTCGGTGTAGAGAAAGAACTCGGCATCACCAAAGAAGACATCGGCACCAAAATCAGCATCGACGAATACAACGAAGCGTGTAAAGCTGCAGTAATGCGCTATACCGACATCTGGAACGAACTCACTTTGCAAATGGGCTACTGGGTCGATATGCAAGACCCTTACATCACCTACCAACCCAAATACATGGAGTCCGTTTGGTGGTTGTTGTCTCAACTTTACAACAAAGGTCTCATTTACAAAGGCTACACCATCCAACCTTATTCTCCAAAAGCAGGAACGGGTCTTTCTTCACATGAGCTCAATCAACCGGGCTGCTACAAAGATGTAAAAGACACCACCGTTGTGGCCATGTTCGAAGCACTTGCAGGGCAAAAATTTCCGTTTCAAACCGCTGAAAACATTCACTTCCTCGCCTGGACAACTACTCCTTGGACCCTTCCTTCCAATACCGCGCTTACGGTTGGCCCTAACATCGAATACGCATTGGTTTCGACCTTCAATCAATACACTTTTGAACCCATGCAGGTTATTTTGGCCAAAAACCTAATTTCCTATCAATTTTCAAAAGGATTTGTAGCTGCTGAAGATCAAGCGGGTCTTCAGGCTTATGAAGCAGGCGCCAAACAAATTCCTTATCTAGTCGTAGATACTTGCTTAGGCAAAGAACTTATCGGGCTCAAATACAAGCAATTACTTCCTTACGCACTTCCGGCTGAAAACCCTGAGGCTGCTTTTTGTGTAATTGGCGGTGATTTCGTTACCACCGAAGATGGAACTGGTATTGTGCACACCGCACCAACTTTTGGTGCCGATGACGCCAAGGTGGCTGCAGAAGCTGGCGTACCCGGCTTACTCGTCAAGGACGAACGCGGAAATTTGGTACCTCTTGTAGATTTACAAGGCAGGTTCAGGCCTGAGGTTGGGCCTTATGCCGGCATGTATGTCAAAAACGAATATTACGACGCAGGCCAAGAGCCAGAGCGCTCAGTCGATGTACAAATTGCTATTCAGCTCAAAGAAGAAGGCAAAGCTTTCAAAGTAGAAAAATACGAGCACTCTTACCCGCATTGTTGGCGTACAGACAAACCCGTTCTCTATTACCCCCTAGATTCTTGGTTTATCAGAGTCACAGACCGCAAAGAACAAATGGTTGCGCTCAACCAACAAATCAATTGGAAGCCAGAAGCAACCGGTTCTGGGCGTTTTGGTAAATGGTTAGAAAATGCCAATGACTGGAACCTTTCAAGATCCAGATACTGGGGAATTCCAATACCAATTTGGTCAACTGAAGAAGGTGACGAAAGAGTTTGTATGGGCTCAGTTGCTGAATTAATGGCAGCTATTTCTGAGTCTTTGGCTAAAGGTTTCATGACTTCAAATCCTTTTGAAGGCTTTGATCCTCAAGACCTTTCAGATGCCAATTATCAAAAGATAGACTTGCACAAGCACATCGTAGACCAAATTATTCTGGTTTCGCCTAGTGGCAAGCCCATGAAACGCGAAGCGGACTTAATCGATGTTTGGTTTGATTCAGGTGCCATGCCTTATGCTCAATTGCATTACCCTTTTGAGAATAAAGATCTCATCGACAACAAAACTGCTTTTCCTGCAGATTTTATTGCAGAGGGTGTTGACCAAACTAGAGGGTGGTTTTATACGCTGCACGCCATTGCCACTATGGTTTTTGGCGAAAAAGCATATAAAAATGTGGTGTCTAATGGTTTGGTACTCGATAAAAATGGGCAAAAAATGTCCAAGCGTTTAGGCAATGCAATTGATCCGTTCCAGACACTTGAAAAATATGGCCCCGATGCCACGCGTTGGTACATGATTACCAATGCACAACCCTGGGACAACCTCAAATTTGACCTCGAAGGAATTGCCGAAGTGCAGCGCAAGTTTTTCGGAACCCTTTATAACACCTATTCTTTCTTTGCACTTTATGCAAATATCGATGGCTTTGACTACAGCGCTGCAGAAATTGAGCTGGCCAAACGTCCTGAAATTGACCAATGGGTTATTTCAAAACTCAATTCATTGATCGCTGAAGTAGATGCCGCTTATGCAGAATACGAACCAACTAAGGCCGGAAGGGCTATTCAAGATTTTGTCAATGAGCAACTTTCCAATTGGTATGTGCGCTTGTGTCGTCGCCGATTCTGGAAAAATGACGACGCCCAAGACAAACAGGCTGCTTACCAAACGCTTTATACTTGTTTAGAGACAGTTTCTATTTTAGCAGCGCCAATTGCGCCGTTCTTTATGGATCAACTCTTTTCTGATCTCAATGCAGTTAGCGGAAAACACACACTGGGTTCAGTACATTTAGCCGACTTCCCTAAAGTGCAGCAAAATGCAGTGTTGCCACAACTCGAAAGACAAATGGAGCTTGCCCAACAAGCTTGTTCATTGGTTTTGGCTTTGCGTAAAAAACAACACATTAGGGTAAGGCAACCTTTGCAAAAAATCATGATTCCGGTGCTCAATGAGCAAGAAGCAAATAACTTCAGGCACGTCACCGACCTCATTTGCTCTGAGGTAAATGTCAAAGAACTAGAGCTCTTAAGCGACAGCGGAATTTTAGTAAAATCTATCAAGCCGAACTTCAAAACCATTGGGCCAAAATACGGCAAGCAAATGAAAGCTATTGCCGCAATTGTTCAGCAGTTCAATCAAGAAGATATCGCACAACTCGAGCAAAATAAAAGCTGGACAGGCCAAATCGACGGAGAAACCATTGCACTAGATTTGCAAGATTTTGAAATCCAGGCTCAGGATATTCCGGGTTGGTTAGTGGCTAGTGAAAATGGCCTTACTGTTGCACTAGACATCAGTATTTCTGCCGAATTGAAAGCTGAAGGTTTAGCCAGAGAATTAGTGAACCGTATTCAGAATTTACGCAAAGAGCAACAACTCGATGTAACGGACCGAATTACCGTGAAGCTAGACACCTCTGATTTAGTAAAAGCAGCGGCTCTTGCGCATAAAAATTACATTTGTGCTGAGGTTTTGGCAAACGATATCGTTTTTGAAACACTCGCAACTGAAAAAACAGAAGAAATCGAAGCAGCGGCAGACACCGCTATTCAACTTTTAAAATAAGACTCCATGAATAAATGGCTCATTGACCAAAAAGAAACCCAAACCTTAAGCGGTGCATCCGTAAAGTGGTTTGACCATCAATTTTTTGAAATCAAGTTCGAAGGAAAAAAATATCACGGAGAATTAGTTGCCGATCATTCTGAATTAGGCGAACTCACGCTGCGCATTAATCACCGCACTTTTCAGGTTAAAAAATCACATCCGCTAGATGAATTAATTGCATCCCTTGGCCTCGACAAACCAAAACTCAGAAAGCTCAAAGAAATGCAAGCGCCAATGCCAGGCAGAGTAACCGCCATTCACGTTCAGGTTGGGCAAGAAGTAGAGCCCGGTGCGCCCCTTCTTTCACTAGAAGCCATGAAAATGGAAAATGTACTCAAGGCTGAAGGAGTAGGTGTAGTAAGTGCAATTCTTATACAAGAAGGCGATGTTGTGGATAAAGGGGGCCTACTCATCAGTTTTGAGTAAGTAAAAATTAACTCTTTTTAGATCGAAGCAATTTATTATTGAATTGTTCAATAATGGAATTCATTATTCCTTTATTTCAACCAGATTTGAATTTTTTGGTCGGCGTTCAGTAGGACACTAGCATCCTGAAAACTCGGTGCTGAAAACATTTCCCTGACATTATTAGAAAACCCATAGAACTCTGTGGGTGCACCAAATAGATTTTTGTCTAGCTTTCCGTTCTTATTTTCGTCATGATACACCGCAATGGCATATTTGCCCGCAGGAAGATTTTTAAAGTTATGACTCACTTGTTTGCCGTCTATTTTTAAAACAACACCTTTGAGTTGCTTGCCAAACGTCGGAAAGTTGGCCGCTTTATCAAAAAGCCCGATAAAAATTGTCCCTTTGGTATTTGGAATGCCATTCACTTCTACGGTTAAATCAGCATTTGATTCAAGGAGAAGCAGGGCAAGACAAATAAGTAGAACTTTCATATTAATACTAACAAACTTAAGACAATCGGGTTCATAGAAAAAGGGAATCCCTAACTTTGTTTCATGAATAAATATGTTCTTGTTACAGGAGGGGCTGGCTATATCGGCTCACACACCGTGGTGGCCTTAAAACAAAAAGGCTACACGCCAGTAATTGCCGATGATTTTCGCAATGCCAACGAAGTCGTCTTTGAAGGCCTGAGTCAAATTCTTGGTGAGGCACCCATTTTACATCGCATAGACATTTGTGATCAAAATGCTTTGAATACACTTTTTGAGCAATATGCTTTTGAAGGCGTTATTCATTTTGCTGCATATAAAGCTGTAGGGGAGTCAGTTGAAAAGCCGTTAGCTTATTATCAAAATAATTTAGTGGGTTTGATCAATGTGCTCCAAATGCTGCAAAAACACGACGTTAAAAATTTCGTTTTCTCGTCTTCATGCACTGTCTATGGCGAACCAAAAAACGAGAAAGAAGTCTCAGAAACGACACCTAAACAAGCACCCGAATCGCCATACGGCTTTACAAAATGGATGGGCGAGCAAATCATTGCAGATTTTGCCAAAAGTGCGCCAACACTCAAACTGATGAACTTGCGCTATTTCAATCCGGTTGGAGCGCATCCTTCTGCACTCATAGGCGAATACCCGATTGGCAAACCCAATAATTTATTGCCATTTGTAACGCAAACTGCTATTGGCAAACACGCATTTTTAACTGTTTTCGGAAACGATTACCCTACACGCGATGGCTCTTGCATCCGCGACTACATCCATGTACAAGATTTAGCTGAGGCGCATGTTGCCGCTCTTGAATTTTTAGCCAATCAAACCAACGGATTGCTTGAGGCCGTTAATATCGGAACCGGCACCGGAAGCTCTGTTTTAGAAATCGTTTCTGCTTTTGAAAAAGTAACCGGAACGGCGCTTCCTTACCAAATAGGGCCCCGCAGGTCAGGCGATGTCATCGAGATATATGCCAATGTTTCGAAAGGAGAAAAATTGTTGGGATGGAAGGCGCGCCTTACTATTGCTGATGCCATCCGCGATGCTTGGGCTTGGGAAAATTATTTGGCAAAAATCACCCAATAATGATCATAGACACCCACGCCCATATTTACGCCGAAGAATTCGATGAAGACCGCAGCGAAATGTTGCAGAGAGCCTATTCATCTGGTGTTGGCGCCATTTTACTCCCCAACATCGATGTTGCCAGTATTGAACCTTTAGAAAAACTAGCAGCACAAGATCCAAAATGTATCCCGATGATGGGCTTACACCCAACTTACGTAAAGGAAAATTGGCAACAAGAGCTTGCAACAATTGAGGCGCAGCTTTTCGCCGCGCCAGATCGATATTGTGCGGTCGGAGAAATCGGCATTGACCTCTACTGGGACAAAACCTTTTTAAGCGAACAACAAGAAGTTTTTAGATTGCAAATTCAGTGGGCCAAAAAATTAGGTTTGCCTATTGCCATTCATGTACGCAAAGCATTCGAAGAATTATTTACCATCCTCGATGAAGAATGGACTCCGGAACTTAGCGGTGTTTTTCATTGTTTCAGCGGTAGCAAAGAGCAGGTAGAACGCATTCAGAAATATCAAAATTTCTATTTCGGAATAGGAGGGGTTTTAACTTACAAAAATGCAGGTCTTGCTGAGGTGGTTGCGCATATTCCACTCGATCGCTTGCTTTTAGAAACCGACGCACCTTATTTATCTCCTGTTCCTTTTCGCGGTAAGCGCAATGAACCTGCCTATATGACCGAAGTAGTGAGTAAGTTGCATCTCTGCTTAGGTATCCCAGCATCGGAAATCGAGGCGGCCACTACTGCCAATGCAATCACCCTTTTTGGCTTAGATAAATTTCTTACTTTAGATCATGCGTAAGCTACTACTCATTTACACAGGCGGCACCATTGGCATGATCACCAATGCCCAAACCGGAGCGTTGGAAAGCGTCAATTTTGAGCATTTGCACGCTCATATTCCAGAACTTCAGCGCTTTGATCTAGCACTCAGTGTAAAAAGCTTCGAGCAGCCCATCGATTCTTCAGAGATCTTGCCTGAACATTGGCAAACCATTGCCACTTGGATTACCGAATCATATGACCAATACGACGGTTTTGTGATATTACACGGAACCGATACCATGGCTTATACAGCTAGTGCGCTCAGTTTCATGTTGCAAGGTCTTCAGAAACCAATCATTTTTACGGGTTCTCAACTCCCAATTGGGATCATCCGAACCGACGGCAAAGAAAACCTGATAACTGCCATTGAAATTGCCGCTGCGCAAGATGAAAACGGAGCGCCCATGGTTCAGGAAGTAGCACTCTATTTTGAATATTGCTTGTTTAGAGCCAATAGAAGTTCAAAGGTTTCTGCTCACCAATTTGAAGCCTTCCAAGCTCCAAATTATCCGATACTTGCCAAAGCAGGTGTGCAATTAGAGTGGTTTAAAGATCGCCTTTTCAGAACGCAAGAAACCGCATTAAAAAGCCAGCTAGCCTTGAATAATCAAGTGGGTCTTTTAAAGTTATTTCCAGGCATGCCCATAGCTGCTTATCAGTCTTTGTTTCAATATCCCCAGATTCAAATAGTGATTCTCGAAACATTTGGTGCCGGTAATGCTTTTAGTTCTTCAGCGTTTAGAGCTCAAATCGAAAAGTATATTGAGCAAGGCGGTTTGGTACTAAATATTACGCAATGCCAAAGTGGAGCGGTTCGCCAAGGAGCGTATCAGACCAGCGTATTTTTTGAAAAAGTCGGTGTAATAAGCGGTGCTGACCTGACCACTGAAGCTGCCCTGACCAAAGCCATGTTTGCATTGGCAAACGTAGCAAAACAAGACAGAGCCTCGTTTTTGAGTCGATCTATTGTCGGAGAGCTCTCTTAAGCTCTTTCAATTACTTGCCCGTCAACCACTTCTAGAATTCTTCCAGGAAAATGAGCCACCATTTGCATATCATGGGTAGCCATTAAAATAGCGGTGTTTTCTTCTTTGGCAACGGCTAAAAGCAATTCCATGATTTCTTTAGAAGTAGCCGGATCCAAATTACCGGTTGGTTCGTCTGCTAAAATCAGTGTGGGCTTATTCAAAAGTGCTCTTGCAATAGAAACACGTTGCTGTTCTCCTCCCGAAAGTTGATGCGGAAAATCTTTGGCCTTTTTTTCAATGCCAACGAGTTGCAAGCAATTCATGGCGCGTTGCTCGATGAGTTTTTTATCGCTCCAACCGGTGGCACCTAAAACAAATTTGAGGTTGTCAAGCACATTTCTGTCAGTGAGCAGCTGAAAATCCTGGAATACGATTCCGATTTTTCTGCGGAGGTAAGGAATTTGCTTTCTTTTGAGCCCGTTTAATTCAAAGCCACAAACCGTACCGGTTCCTTCTATCAAAGGAAGCTCGGCATAAAGTGTTTTTAACAAACTACTCTTTCCACTTCCGGTCTTACCAATTAAATAAGCGAAAGATTGTTCCTCAATGGCAAGATCGAGTTGATCAAGAATGAGTTTGTCTTGTTGGAAGATTTTTGCTTTACTGAGCGAGATGACTGTTGACACGAGCGATAATTTTAGACAAATGTGTTCAATATGTCGTAACCAAAACAATTTTAACTCGATTTTATCTTAACAAATTCAGGTTTAAAACTTTTGGATGGTAGAGAAGTTTGGGCTCTTGCCCCTTGTAATTTTACATACTATGAATCGTAACTTGCGTTATTTTGTCTTCCTGTTATGCTTCCCAATGGTTTTTTGGGCGCAGGAAACCACTAAATATAGTGGAGAAAATGCGGCGTTTTTCAATGCCGAAGACTTGTATACTAAAGCTCAGTTTGCCGAAGCCAAGCAAGAGTTTAAGACCTACATCAATGCTTGCCAGCAAGCTAAAAAAAATGAACACGATCCCTTCTTGATCAAAGCTTACTACTACGAAGGTATGTCTGCTTTGCAGCTCTACAACAATGATGCGATTCCATTATTGGAAGCATTCAATAAAAGCTACCCCGAAAACAATTACCGCACAGAAATTGCTATCGGTATTGGTGCGTATCATTTTAAAAATGAAGATTTCTTGGCAGCTCAGCGTGCTTATCAAGACATCAATGTCAGAAATCTGAAAGCGGATCAAAAAGAAGAAGTCCTCTTTAAGTTGGGTTATTCGGCCTACCAAAACGACGACAAAGATGCGGCCTACCTAGCATTCAAAGACATCAAAGATGGCACCACTGAATTTGCTAAACCTGCTCTTTACTATTATGCGCATATTAGTTATACTAGATCTTCTTTACAAGAAGCCTTAGAAGCCTTTAAAGCGCTGCAAAAAGATTCTACATATTGTGGAGTGGTGCCTTATTACATCGCTCAAATTTTATACAAGCAAGAAAAGTTTCAGGAAGTAATTGATTTTGCCCCAACTGTTTTGAGCTGCACCTTTGTAAACAATGAGTTTGACATTCAACACATCATTGGTAACGCCTATTACCAATTGGGTCAGTATGACAAAGCGTTGCCATACCTAGAAAAATATCATCAAAATGCCAGAGGTACACGCGATGATTATTATGAGTTTGGTTATGCGTATTACAAGACACAACAATACGATAAAGCCATCAAAAACTTTGACAAAGTCACTCGAGTTCAGGATAGTCTTGGCCACATTGCGATGTATCAAATTGGTGATGCCTATTTGAAATTAAATAAGTTATTGCCTGCAAGAAGTGCTTTTGAACGCGCCGCAGAAATGAAAGAATTGCCTCAAATTCAAGAAGATGCCTTGTTTCAATTTGCAGTGATCTCCTTTAAAGTAGACATCAATCCTTATGACGAATCAGTAAGGGCTTTTGAAAATTACCTGAGCCGCTACCCAGATTCAAAACGCAAAAGAGATGTGTATCAGTATTTAGTCAATGTTTATACCAACACTTCAAATTTTGCAAAAGCGCTAGAATCTATTGACAAATTGCCCTCAAAAGATGCCCAACTTAAAAAGGTTTACCAAACTGTTGCCTTCAATTATGGGGTAGAGCTCTTCCAAAAAGGACAAATGCAAGATGCTTATGATGCCTTTAAAAGAGTTGATAAATATCCGATGGATCCTCAAATGGTTGCGTTATCGCGTTATTGGATGGCAGATATTCTCTATAGAAAAAATGAGCTCAGCACGGCAATCAATATGTATAGAGAATTCATCAATTCTCCGGCTTCAAACTCTTTGCCTGAAAAAGTAGACGCATACTATAACATTGGTTATGCCTACTTAGATCAGGGTCGTCGAGACGAAGCCATTCAGTCTTTCAGAACCTATTTACAACTCAATCCGGATAAAGCAAACAAAGTGGTAGATGCAACTTTCAGAGTGGCAGATGCTTACTATGTCAACAAGCAAAACCTTCAGGCTATTCAGTATTATCAGCAGGCCTATAATTTGAATTCTCCGCTGAACGACAAAGCTTTATTCTATTTGGCTAAAGCGCAAGGATTCAACGGTCAGTTGCCAGACAAAGCTACTACGCTGAATAAATTATTAAAAGAATCACCAAGTTCGAAATACCGCATGAATGCGATGTATGAATTGGCTAGAACTTATATGTCTCAGCTCAATTATGACCTCGCTTTACAGTCTTACCAAAACTTCTTGGCTGAGTTTCCTAAATCTCCTTATGCCCTCGAAGTAAAGCTTGACATCGCCGATATTTATTACAAAAAGTGGGATTACACCAAATCTGAGCAAGCTTACATGGAGATCCTGAATACCTACGAGCAACAAAGAGAGATCTGTAAAAAAGTGGTGATGTCCCTTATCGATGTATACAACGCACAAAAGAAACCAGATTTGGCTTCTGAAGTAATTGACAAATATCCTTGTGCTAATATTTCTACTGAAGAAAAAGAAAACATTTTTTACTCTCCAGCATTAGCAGCCTACGAAGACACCAATTACCGCGAAGCCGTTGAGAAATTTGAAATCTATCTCAATAAATTCCCGAACGGACGCTATGTCAATGAAACCTATTTTTATTTGGGTAACAGTTTATTGAGAACTAAAGATTCAGTTGCGGCAATTGCACAGTTTGAAAAATATTTAGCTACGCCAATTACCACTTATGCTGAATATGCTTCAGCCAAAACAGCGGCTTATCATTATATCAGAAAAGACTACGCTAAGGCACTCCAATACTATCAAAAGCTAGAGTCGGTTGCTGCAAAACCAACCAGCACGTTCGAGGCGAAATTGGGCATCATGCGTTGTGCATTCTTGGCAAATAACTATGAATTGGCAAGAACAAATGCAGATTTTGTTCTCGAAAATGCAGCGCTTACGCCAGTGCTCAAAGTCGAAGCAGAATACGCAAAAGGAATGGCAAATTATCAATTGAAGCAATTTGATTTGGCCAAGCCATCTTTAGAATGGTTGGTTAAAAACACCACTACTTCCATGGGCTCTGAAGCCAAGTATTTATTGGCTGATATCTATTTTGGGCAAAAAATGTACGACGAAGCAGAAGCGGAAATCAAGGCATTATTAAAAATGAAACCAAGCTACAATTACTGGGTAGCAAAAGGTTTGTTATTGCAAACACGAGTGCACATTGCCCACGAAGATTTATTCCAGGCAGAACAAACCCTCAAGTCGGTCCTAGATTTCTATCCAGACCAACAAGATGGGGTGCTTTCCGAAGCCTCAGACCTTTGGGATGAGCTTATGCAATTGAAAAATCCTCCTGCATCCGAAGAGAAGCAACCAGAAATGAAAATCGAAATCAACGAAGAATAAGACATGAAGTTATTCAGCACCACCATATTTTGTATGGGTCTAATTATGACCACTTTTGCTCAACAAAAGGAGGATATAGTTGGCTATACAATCACCAATCAGCAAGTAGAACCAGCATCGCGAATTTTAGAATTTCCTAAAATCATCGATTCGGTAAAGGCGAGCCCCGTGAAAGACTACCCATTATTATTCTTTCAAGCGCAAACTAAAATTTTATTGGATACAATTGAAGCGGCCACAGTAGAAACTACCGAGAAAATGGCCCAATTATTTCCTTTTTATGTCAAGGCAGGAATAGGATCTGTAACGATGCCGATGGCGGAAATTCGTTATGGCTCCGATCAGTCAAGAAATTGGCATTATGGCGCCAACATTAATCACCTGAGTTCTTTTGGCGATATCAAAGACCGCAACAAAGTGCTTTATGCCCCTGCACAATATGACCGCAGTGGTGCGCATGTATATGGCCGCTATAACGAGCGCAATTATCAAATTAAAGCCGATGGATATTATCAAAACAATGGCTTTCATTATTATGGAATTCCGTTAGACTCAAGTACCACAATTGCTGCCGATTCAATCTCTCAAAGATTTCAGTTGAGTAAAGGAACGGCAGAATATATATGGCTCAGAGGAGATTCAGCGCGTTTGAATTTATCGTTTCAGGGTGCTTACCAAAATTTCCTGACACAACCCCTCGATTCTACTAAACTTTTCAGGTCAAGAGAAAACAATGTTCAATTCAAGACTAGAGCTTGGTACAACTACAAATACGAGTATTTCTATGCCGACCTAGGTTTGCGATATAACAATTATAAAAGAGGCTTTATAGATACAGTCGTTGCGCCCGGAGACACTGGTTTTGTGCGAAATAATACAATCATTGATTTCAAACCTGGTGTTTGGACCCAAGCGCTCAATGACCGCCTGAAAGTAGAATTAGGGGTAACCATCACTGGCGATGTTCATGCCAATGGCACCGATTTTTATGTGTACCCAAATGCTGAATTTAAATACAGCTTGTTCAACAATATCTTTATTCCTTACGTAGGTTTAAAAGGTGGCTTGAAACAAAATACTTTGCAAGGTTTGACGTCTGTGAATCCATTTATTCGCACCAATGTAGAATTGCGCAATGAGCATAATCCTTACGACATCTATGGTGGGTTCAAAGGAACACTGAGCCAGCAACTGAGTTTCAATTTAGGTGTACACTTTATGCATATTGAAAACAAAGCGTTCTTTGTTACTGATACCAATGGCATCTATAATAATTATTTAACCGTTAAGTACGATACACTTTCTCAAACAACTTTTGAAGGTTCAGTGAGCTATCAAAATGGCGAAAAATTGAAGATAGATGTCTTGGGCCGCTACAACAGTTATTTGCTTTATCATGAAGCATTTGCATGGAATCTTCCGGTGTTGCAATTTCAAGCTCGCGGATCTTACCAATTGCACAATAAATTCTATGGTCAACTCGATGCAAATATCGAAACAGGAAGAAGAGCACTCGTTGCATCTGATACCCCAGAAGCGCTTTCTGAAAATGGCCAATATTATGTAAATCTAGGCACAATTGTCGATGTCAATTTGGGCCTTGAATACCGCTACACACCTCGTTTTTCAGTATTCTTGCAGGCCAACAATTTAGCAGCACAACGCTATAATCGTTGGTACAGTTACCCCGTTCAGCCTTTCCAAGTAATGGGCGGTATCACAGCCAGATTCTGATGCAAACTGAAGCCTTTGTTTTAACAAAATTTGGCAGTAGCCAAGAAGCATTTCAGCTCAAAGAAGTAAGCCTTCCGGCGCTTCAAGCCAATGAAGTACTGATCAAATCAGAAGCTTTTGGTCTCAATTATGCCGACGTCATGGCTCGTCAAGGCCTTTATCGCGAAGCGCCTCCGGTTCCATGTGTACTTGGTTATGAATTAGTGGGGGTTGTTGAGCAAATAGGCCCTGATGTAAATCAAGAATGGCTTGGAAAGCGCGTATTAGCCTTTACTCGTTTTGGTGCTTACGCCAAACATGCCATTACAAAATTGGATGCACTCGTGGAAATCCCGGCTGACATCGCGGCTGCTGACGCCCTTCCTTTTGCCACCCAAGGTGTAACGGCTTATTACATGACAGATATGCTTGCGCCAATTCAAAAACATGACAACGTACTTGTACATGCGGCAGCAGGTGGAGTAGGAAGTTTCTTGATTCAATTGGCAAAACGAAAAGGAGCCAATGTAATTGCCAGTGCTAGTAACCCTGAAAAATTGGCTTATTGTAAAGAACTCGGAGCTCAGCATGTTGTCAATTACAAAGCAGCAAATATAACGGTTGAGGTTCAAAAAATTCTAGGTGAACAAAAACTACAAGTAGCTTATAATCCGATCGGAGGAAAAACTTCAAAAACCGACTTTAAATTATTGGGCCCGGGTGGAAGATTGTTTTTATTTGGCGGCTCAGATTTGGCGCAAAGAAAAGGCCTCATTGGTAAGCTTAAATTTTTATCTGAGATGGGTTTTTATTTACCTATTGCCTTTATGATGCAATCTAAAAGTCTTTTAGGGGTAAACATGCTCAAAATCGCCGATGAGCAGCCTCATATTATCCAACAAGCGATGACTGAAATGTTGGCGCTGTATACCAATAAGCAAATTCAATTGCCTGCAATTCAAAACTTTAAGAGTAGTCAGTTTTTTGAGGCGCACGATGCTTTGGGCGCGGGCTCTACCAAAGGAAAATTGGCAATTTATTGGGATTAATTGGCTTTTGACTTGAGCAGTTTTTTGAGAAACCCTAAGATCTGTTTGCGAAATAAAAATAGCAGGATAAGATAGGGCATGAGCATCAGGTAAAGGATGCCGCCGTTGATGTTTCCGGCAAAGCTGTCTTCGTCAAGACCATTTCCTTGCTCAGCCAACATTTTACATTGCGAACAACCTTGCGAAAATGCATTTTGAACGCTCAAAAGAAAGGCGAGAATTAGAAATAGTTTACTACGCATATTGCTCTATTTTTACGTTACAAAATTACGCAAGAAAGAATCCAAATCAAAATCTTAATTTTGTCTTATGCGTAGTATCATTACCGTTTTATTTTTAGCCCTTCTTTTTAGTTCGTGTGGCAACTCTTCAGGAGTCAAAACGCCCAAACTGAACCTCGATCAATTATTAGATAAATATCCAGATTCTGTTGGTTTACTGATTCAAAAAGGAAACCAGTTAATTGATTCTTTAGAATTTCAACGCGCCCTAGAATTTGGGGCCAAGGCTTATCGCCTAGATTCTAATTCTGTCGATGCCCGCGTGCTTTACGCTGAGTGTCTGATCAATAAACCAAATCGAAGTGCCGACGACGTTTTCCGTGCGTTTAAAATGTATCAGGCGTTGGTCAAGAAGCAACCTAAAAATGTGCCAGCACTTATTGGCTTAGCCAACATACTCGTTCTATTAAATGACCACGACAAAGCATTTACTTTTATCAACAAAGCGCTTCGCATAGACAAAACGTATCGCGATGCCTATATCCTAAAAGGCACCATCTATAAATTAGAAGGCAATGTCAAACTAGCCATCTCCTCTTATGAAACGGCCGTACAACAAGACCCTAATTATTACATGACCTATCTATTGTTGGGTTCTTTGTATGAATATGAAAATGACCCTATTTGCTTGGAAAAATACACAACCGCCTATCAATTGCAACCAAAAAATGTTGAGGTTATCTATGCTCTAGCTTTTGCCAAGGAGAAATTTGGTCAAGAAAAAAGTGCACAGCAATATTATCGTAAAATGACCAAAGTAGACTCCACCTTTGCCGACGGATATTTCCACCTCGGTTATTTGGCTCAGTTTAGTTTTAATCAGCCAGATAGCGCAATGTTTTATTACAAAAAGGCAGTAAAAGTGAATCCGGAGCATCTTCCATCTTATCATAATATGGGTTTGCTCTATGAAGACCGCAATGATTTATCTAATGCCTTGTTTAGTTATGCAAAAGCTTTAAAAGTAGATTCTACCTATCAACTTTCGAGAGATCGTGTCAATATTTTGCGTAAAAAAATATGAAAAGAGCGCTTTTAGTAAGTGAAATCTTAGGCGATTGCTTATTGCCTTTGCTGGGTTTTCTGTGGTGGGGTTGGGATCTCTATTTCATCCTTTTATACTTACTTTTTGATTACCTCATTCGCATTGCTTTTGCGCTTGTAAGGCCCTCCACAAGAAATCTGCAAATTTTATTAAGGCCTTTGCTTTTCTTCTTCAGTTTTGCGATTCTTTCTCATTTCTACATGACCTTAACTGACACTACATGGCGGTTTACGACAGGTTTATATGCTTTTTTTTGGTACGAAGACCTCTGGATACCGCAAGGGTTTATTCTGATTCCATTATTGGTTTACACAGAATCTTCAAGAAAGCGCATGGATCAGTTGCTGCAAATTGATGCGAAGGCTTCTTTTCGAAAGTTAGGAAACAGATTGCTTTATTTGAGTATTGTATTTATGCTGATGAGCCTACTCTTATTGGCTTTCTCGTGGTCGGAATCCAGCGAAATATGGTTTTTCATTAGCGCCTTACTGGCTTATATTTTATTTGAAAATCGAGCTGCTTTTTTAGCGCCTTAATTTCAATTAAATTTGCTACATCTATCGAAATATGTCAAAAGAAAAAATACTAGAACAAAAAAGAGCTGAACTTCACAATGGGGGAGGTCAAGAACGCATTGACAAACAGCACCAACAAGGTAAACTCACGGCTAGAGAGCGCATTTCTTTGTTGTTAGACGAAGGCAGCTTTCAAGAAATTGGGGGTTTTGTTGAACACCGCTCTTCCAATTTTGGCCTAGACAAACAAAAATTTCCTGGAGATGGCGTCATTACAGGATTTGGAACCGTGCACGGCCGCCTCGTTTATGTTTACTCTCAAGATTTTACAGTTCTCGGCGGATCATTGTCTGAAACCCATGCTGCAAAAATTTGCCGAATCATGGATATGGCGCTTAAAAACGGCGCACCTATCATCGGAATGAATGATTCAGGAGGAGCTCGCATTCAAGAAGGCGTAGTTTCATTAAGTGGTTATGCCGATATTTTCTTTAGAAATACCCGCGCATCTGGGACTATCCCACAACTTTCGTTGATCATGGGGCCCTGTGCTGGTGGAGCGGTTTATTCTCCGGCCTTAACCGACTTTATTTTTATGGTCGAAGAGACTTCATACATGTTTGTTACGGGTCCAAATGTTGTGAAAACGGTTACCCATGAAGAGGTTAGCTCAGAAGATCTAGGTGGTGCAAAAACACATGCTGAAAAATCTGGCGTGAATCATTTTACGGCCGCCAATGATGTCGATTGTATTCGCAAAGCCCGCGACCTCATTACTTTTCTTCCGCAAAATGCAAACGAAGAAGCTCCACTCACACAAGTGTATGAATACCAGGTAAATAAACTCAAGCAAATTGACCAAATTTTACCAAACAACGCAAACACTCCGTACGACATCAAACGCGTTATTGACTGTTTAATTGATGACAACAGCTTCAGAGAAGTCCACGAAGATTTCGCTAAGAATATCGTAGTAGGTTTTGCTCGCATGGAAGGCAGAACTATCGGAATAATTGCCAATCAACCCGCTGCTTTAGCAGGGGTTCTCGATATTGATGCTTCAAGAAAAGGAGCTCGTTTTGTGCGCTTTTGTGATTCATTTAATATTCCATTACTCGTCTTGGAAGACGTCCCTGGTTTTTTACCTGGAACCGACCAAGAGTGGCGAGGAATCATCACGCATGGTGCCAAATTACTTTATGCTTTTGCCGAGGCAACAGTGCCAAAAATTACTGTAATTACCCGCAAGGCTTACGGTGGAGCTTACTGTGTAATGAACTCAAGAAGTCTCGGTGCTGACCTCACTTTTGCTTGGCCTACGGCAGAAATTGCAGTGATGGGTGCCAAAGGAGCGGCTGAAATTATCTTCAAAAGAGAAATCAGTGCGGCAGAAAATCCGGCAGATAAATGGCTAGAAAAAGAGGCAGAATATGCTGACACTTTTGCTAATCCTTACAGAGCTGCAGAACGCGGAATTGTAGATGAGGTTTTACTACCTTCGGAGACAAGAGCGGCATTAATTTCAGGCTTTAAAATGCTAGAAAAAAAGGCCGAAGCTTTACCTCAAAAAAAGCACGGCAATATCCCGCTTTAAATTCTTGTAAATAAATGGAAAAAAAGGCAACCTTATGGCTGCCTTTTTCGTTATAATCAAGCTATTAACTCTCCATTAAGGCCTATGCAAGAAAAGAAAAAACTACTCTTCACGTCTTTTTCCAAATATTTCTTGGTTGCATTTTTTGTGCTCGGCGCTTACTTTTCTGCTTCGGCTCAAATCATTAGCCCTTTTACCATTCGCCACCAAACACAGCAAAAAGGGGGCTTAAAATTCTTATCAAACGTTTCAGTTTCTTGTACTTCTACATTGCCTAGTTGTACTGCTGCAACTGGCCAGGTGCCTCCTGCCGGAACGTCCATGAATAACGATTTCACTGAAAATTATGTCGATATCGACGGCGACCCAACTACCTTCATGTCGTCTTCAGATAGTCTAATCTTACCAAACTGTTCTGAAGTTACTTGGGCAGGTCTTTATTGGGGAGGTAGAATAGCCACCTCTAATTCTAGCTATGCCAATCGTGTAAACGTCAAAGTTAAAGTGGGGTCAGGTACCTATCAACAAATCACCGCTGACCAAACCATCAACAACACCTCTGGAGCGGTTAGTTATTTTTGTTTCAAAAACGTTACCTCCATTGTTCAAAATGCTGGCTTGAACGCTCGTTTTACGATTGCAGATCAAGTCAACTCGGTGGGGTCAACAAACCTTTTTGGAGGTTGGACACTCATAGTTGTTTACAAAAACATCCAAGAAACCTATAAAAACCTCACCGTTTTTGACGGGCTTGCCAACGTGGGTTCGGGTACTTCAACCAATCAGGTTACTATTCCAATTTCCGGCTTTTTAACACCGCTTAGTGGTCCGGTAACGCTGCAATTGGGTGTTGTAGGATACGACGGTGACCGCAATAACACCGGTGACCAAATCTTATTCAATGGTGTAGGCACTAACTATGTTCAGGTAACAGATGCCATTCACCCCGCGCAAGACATGTTCAACAGTACCATTGGCTTCAATGGTGTGGTTACTCCATATCGAAATCCTGGCTTAAATAACAATTTGGGCTATGACGCCAGTATCTTTTTCCCTAACAATGCGACTCAAACCTACTTAGGGAATGGGGCTACCTCGGCCAATATTAAAATTACCACTTCATTTGAAACGATTTTTACTCGTGTCATCACCTCTGCCATTGACATCTACGAGCCAGATTTACGCGCCTCAGTTTTTGTAAATGACTTAAATGGAGGGGCAGTCGTGCCGGGTGACATTCTCGAATACACCGTATCAGGTAAAAACATTGGTTCCGACAACGCAGTCAATTGCTTCATTACAGATACGCTAGATATTCGCACGAGCTACGTTCCAGGTTCACTCACAATGGTGAATGGGCCAAATGCGGGTGTCAAAACAGATGTCGCTGGCGATGACCAAGCGGAGTACAACGCTACCAACCGTTTTGTGAAATTTAGAGTGGGTACTGGCGCAACCGGAACACAAGGTGGTACCATGGCCAACACCACGCTAGATAGTGTTGTTGTTAAATTCAGAGTGCAAGTTGTCAATGACTGTTTGATCCTACAATGCGACAGCACCCTAGAAAATCTGGCTTATATTTACGGAACCGGGGCCATGTCAGGTAATACCCAAACCAACAATGGTACTTCAGACGTCTATAATTCTTTTGGTTGTCCAACTTCTGCAAACAACGAAGTTACCATTTCCACCGCCAACTGCCCGCCAGTAGATTTTTCTTACAATCAACCACTTTGCCCAGGAGACACCCTTCATTTAGCTGCACTCAATTCACAATGGGCTAATTATCAGTGGAGTGGACCTCAAGGTTTCTCTTCTACTGTTTACAACCCAAATGTTTCGAATCTGAGCACGCTCAATTCCGGGGTTTATGAGCTAGACATCTCCTTTAATGGTTCAAGCTGTCTACTCAGCAATATTACCAACAGTATTATTGTCAATCCAAACCCGGTAATCAATGTAAACAACATCACCAACGTGAGTTGTTTTGGTGCAGCTAATGGTTCTATCAACACCAGTGCCACTGGGGCTAATCCAATTGCCTACCAATGGACAAGCGGACAAAATACTGCTTCCATTTCAGGACTTTCACCCGGCTTATTCTCTTTAGTTGTTACAGACAACAATGGTTGCCAAGCCGATACCAGCATTCAAATTACCCAACCGGCAGTTTTGGTCGCAAGTGCCAGTATCACAAGTGACTACAACGGCAAAGACATCTCTTGTTATGGTGCCAATGACGGTACCGTTTCTACGTCTGTCACCGGCGGAACCGCACCTTACACTTATGCTTGGTCCAATGGACAAACCTCTGCAAACCTATCTGGTTTGGCAGCGGGTACTTATTCTTTGACCGTAACTGATTCAAAAGGATGTACGGCAACGGCAAGTGTTACACTTACCCAACCGCTCGATATCGCAATTGCCTCTACACCAACTGCCGTATTATGTTATGGTGGCGCTACCGGAGCAGTGAACTCGACTATTTCAGGAGGAACCATTCCTTATACTATATTATGGAACAACGGCCAGATTTCGCAAAACATCAATAGCCTTCAGGCAGGCACCTATGAAATCGTCGTAACCGATATCAATGGGTGTAAAGACTCGTTAGAAACTACAGTGACGCAACCTGCTCAACCACTAGCAGTAACCCATACCCAAACAAATGTTCTTTGTTACGGAGGCGCAACGGGTTCAATTAACATCAATGTAATCGGTGGTACACCAAACTATTCCTATTCTTGGGGTACCGGTGCCACCACAGAAGATATCTCTGGCTTACCAATTGGTTCTTATTCGGTACAAATTACAGATGCAAACAATTGTCAAGTAAGTTATTCTGCCACAATTTCTCAACCCATTGCACCACTTTCTCTCTCTGGATTGGTCACGCCAATTCCTTGCTTTGGTCAAGCTAATGGAGCTGTAAATATTGCCGTTTCAGGAGGTACTACGCCATACACCTATAACTGGAATGCCGGAGCCTTTACCACTCAGAACATTAATAGCTTAAGTGCAGGAACCTATACGGTAGTTGTTACAGATTCGAATGCTTGTACTATTAATCAAGCGTTCTTAGTTAGTCAACCTCAAGGCCCACTTGCCTTGTCTGAAACGCATACCGATGCGGGTTGTACAGGGCCTGGAAGTATTGATCTTACAGTTTCGGGTGGAACAGGACCCTATTCTTATTTCTGGAGCAATTTAACTGCAAATCAAGATATTACTAGTGCCATTGCTGGAACTTATGAGGTAAATGTTGAAGATGCAAGCGGTTGCGCCGATTCTCTTACGGTTCAAATTTTAGATATTTCGATACCTATTATACCTTCCTTAGTTTCGACAAACATTCTATGTTTCTCGGATTCCACTGGAGCAATTAATTTATCAATTGCGGGCGGAACAGCGCCGTTTACCTACGTTTGGTCAAATGGTGATACCACTCAAGATTTAAGTGGTTTGCCAGCTGGTTCTTATACCGTTCAAATTGAAGATGCAGATGGTTGTTTGGCTGAAGACAGCGTTGTCCTGACCCAACCGTTGACACTTATGTCACTTTCCGAGACGCACACCAACGCCAATTGTCTTGACTCCATTGCAGGTGGAATCGATTTAAGTGTAAGTGGCGGAACACCGGGTTATACCTATTCATGGAATAATGGTGCTTCTACACAAGATATTACAGGTCTTCAAAATGGTCTTTATGTTGCTACCGTTACCGATGCAAATGGTTGTCAGCAAGACTTACCTATTCAAATTTTAGACCCATCCAATACTGTTGTTGTATCCACAACTGTCCATAATGTCAATTGTTTTGGCGGAGCAGATGGCTGGATAGACTTAAGCCCATCCGGGGGTATGCCCGGTTATGTTTATGACTGGGGAACCGGAGCCGTTGTGCAAGATATTTACAATCTTTCTGCAGGCCCTTATTATGTTAATGTCGAAGACGTACTCGGCTGTGGTATGTTCTTGGCCTTTAACGTGACCGAACCAGATTCCACACTAACTGCTACTTCAACCAATTACAATGTGGTTTGTCTTGGTGATGTTAACGGAATTGTAGATTTACATGTCACTGGCGGAACCACACCTTATGCCTACGCCTGGAACAATGGCGCAACATCACAAGATATTTATAATCTAACAGCAGGTTCTTATTCAGTAATTGTTACTGATGTGAATGGCTGTACGGCTCAATATACGGCTCAAATTACTCAGCCAAGCAGCTTACTTACCATGACGCTTTACCCAGCTCCGGCACTTTGTTTCGGTGCACCAAACGGCGGTGTTGACCTCACCATTGCTGGTGGTGTACCGGGCTACACGTACAGCTGGAGCAACGGAGCCACCTCACAAGATTTAACAGGCGTAGTAGGCGGCCAATACAGTGTTACGGTACAAGATGCCAACGGATGTTTACTCACAGACACCGTTATTGTAAGCCAACCGTCAAGCGCCCTGACTTTACTACAAGCCACAACCAACGTTACGTGTTTTGGCC
>JBDLPT010000018.1:0-37889 GCA_039800945.1 Bacteroidota bacterium
CTTTCACCAAACGAATTGAATCGCAACTTGCAAACAATTATCATTGCTCCAATCACAAGCACATCCAAACCTTACCCAAGTCGCGTAGGCACCACCTCTATTAAACCACAAGGCTGGCTCGCGCTAGAACAACTCCGTTGCATAGATAAATCCAGAATCATTAAAAAAATGGCCTCTCTTTCTGAAGAAGAAATACAATTTTGCAAGAACGTTCTGGAGGAATTACTGGTGTGGTAGCACATAAAAAAACCCAGTACTGAATGTACTGGGTTTTCTTGTGATCCCGTTTGGATTCGAACCAAAGACCTACTGCTTAGAAGGCAGTTGCTCTATCCAGCTGAGCTACGGGACCGTTTGTTGCTAAGCAACTGTTATAATCAAAAAAGGGGGATGATTGCTCATCCCCCTTGTCGGGGCGGCAGGATTCGAACCTGCGACCTCCTGGTCCCAAACCAGGCGCGATGACCGGACTACGCTACGCCCCGAACTGAAGTTCGATACGGTCTAATTTATGGCGGTGGGAGCGAGATTCGAACTCGCGGTACAGTTACCCGTACGACAGTTTAGCAAACTGTTGGTTTCAGCCACTCACCCATCCCACCATTTGTTCAATGAACGGATGGCAAAAGTACAAAAACTATCCGTTTATAAAAGCTTTTTTTAGATTTTTTTTATCCTTGATAGATAAATTCTCCATGTTCGCTGCGGATAGTGACCTTTTTGGTGTCTGCTGCTTCTACTCTTCCGACCACCTGAGCAGGTATGCCGAACTGCCCTGAAATGGCGATGATTTCAGCTGCAAGTTCTTGAGGCACATAAACTTCCATACGGTGCCCCATATTGAATACTTTATACATTTCTTGCCATGGTGTCTTGGATTCTGCCTGAATCATGTGGAACAATGGCGGTGTTGAAAATAAATTGTCTTTAATGATGTGTAGGCCCTCTACAAAGTGTAAAATCTTGGTTTGGGCACCCCCTGAGCAGTGAACCATGCCATGAATTTGGCTATGGAATTGATCAAGAATGGCTTTGATGACCGGCGCATAGGTTCTGGTTGGCGATAAAACCAATTGCCCAGCATCTAGCGGTGCGCCTTCAACAGTGTCTGTGAGTTTTTTAGAACCGCTGTATACCAAATCTTTTGGCAATGCGCTGTCATAGGTTTCAGGGAAGTCATCGGCTAAAGAATGATGGAAGACATCGTGGCGCGCACTAGTTAGGCCATTGCTACCCATTCCACCATTGTATGTTTTTTCATAGCTAGCTTGGCCAAAGGAAGCCAAACCGACAATGACGTCTCCTGGTTTGATTTGGTCATTGGAAATTACTTTAGATCTTTCCATACGGCAAACGACCGTAGAATCGACGATAATGGTGCGTACAAGGTCTCCGACGTCTGCAGTTTCGCCACCGGTAGAATAAATGTCTATGCCATAAGAGCGCAATTCTTCAAGTAATTCTTCAGTGCCGTTGATGATGGCAGAAAGCACTTCTCCTGGAATCAGCAATTTATTACGGCCAATAGTACTGGATACTAAAATAGGGCCAGTGGCGCCAACGCAAAGGAGGTCGTCGATATTCATGATGAGCGCATCTTGGGCAATGCCGCGCCAAACAGAAAGATCACCGGTTTTTTTCCAGTAGGCATAGGCCAATGAAGATTTTGTCCCGGCTCCGTCGGCATGCATCACGATGCAATAGTTGGGGTCATTGGTGAGGTAGTCAGGGACTACTTTACAAAATGCTTTAGGGAACAAGCCTTTGTCTAGTTTGGCAATGGCGTTGTGTACATCTTCTTTGCCGGCAGAAACGCCGCGCTGTTGGTAACGATTATCAGACATAAAATGCTTTGTGCAAAGTTAATGTTCTTTGTTGAGTTGGTCGGTATTGCCCTGCAAATCATCGAGTATTTTCTGTACATCTGCCTCTGTTTCTGTTAAAACAGAACGGCAAGCAGCAACTAATTCAGTAGCGCGTTTGACCTTCAGACCCAATTGATCTACCTCGACTTGACCGCTTTCCATCTCGCGGACCAAGCGCTGTAATTCTTCAAATGCCTCTGTATACTTCATGCTTATTTGAATCCACGGCGTTTTTTAATAGCCTCATATGCGTCTTGAATGCGCTGAAATTTCTCTTGTGCCCCTTTTAAATATTCTTCGCCCATATGAGCAACTTTATCTGGGTGATGCGTTACTGCCATTTTGCGATACGCCTTTTTAACTTCGTCATCAGTGGCAGATTCTTCAATACCTAGAATTTTGTAGTCAGAGTCTACATTGCGGTAGAACATATTTCGGAGACTTTCAAACTCTACGGCCGGAATGCCTAACATGGTGGCAATTCTAGAAATTACGTTGAGTTCTGCCGTACCTACATCGCCATCTGATTTAGCAATACCAAAAAGGTAGTGCACCAACTGAGTGCGCACCTCTGGGGTCATGCGGTTTCGGATGTCGTGGCAAATTTCTTGTAGCGGAATACTAGGCGAATCTAGAAATTGCTTCAGGGTTTGGAGGTGTGTGGCGTTGAACTGACGTCCGAATTGAGCTGAGAAGAAACTTTTGACGTAATCAAGCTCTATACGGAGCACCTTACCATCGGCTTTCATGACAGCTGCAGAGAGTGCCATCAGCATGGTGGGTAGATCGTATTTCGAACTTTGTCGGCGGTAAAATTCAAATGGATCTTGGGCATAGCCTTGCTGACCACTCTGACCACTTTTTGAACCTTGTTGGTACTGGTCTATTAATGAACCGATCGCAAAACCTATAAAAGCTAAGCCAATCTTACGGGTTAAAATGAGGGCACCAATGCCCAAAATCCATTTATACAAAATCTGAAATTTAAAGCGCTGTCAAAGCTACACAATTAAGCAATATGTTCAATGTTTCGTTGAATGAAGGCATCGAGTGCAGCTCCTTTTAAGAGCCCTTGAGCCAACATTGCTAAGTCGACTAATTGCTTCACGCTTTCTTCTTGATCCGGATTTTCTTTTGCTAAAAGCTTGCCAACAGTTGGGTGATTGGCATTGACCGTAAGGTTGTACATTTCAGGGAAGGCACCATAGAAACCACCGCCTCCACCTAATTTTTGTTGCTCCATCATTCGGCGAATGAATTCTGGCTGCGTAATGATGATGGGCGCTTCTTGCTCAGACATACTTTCAAACTGAACGGTGAACTTCTCTTTATTGATTTGTGCTTCAAAAACAGGTTTTAATTTCTCTTCTTCGTCTTTGCTGAGTTTAGAAGGCAATTCTTCTGTTTTCTGAATGAGTTTATCGAGGCTATCTGCATCTACACGGGCAAAACTGATGTTTTCGTGGCTTTGCTCTAGCTTAGAAATCCAGTGTGGAGCAAGCGGGCCATCTAAAACCAATACGCTATAGCCTCTGTCTTTGGCTTTCTTTACAAAAGCATATTGCTCTTCGGCATCGTTGGTGTACAACAAGATGGTTTTGTTGTCTTTGTTTGTTTGTAATGCCTTGACTTGCTCGATGTATTCAGAAATAGTGAAGCATTTATCATCTGTAGTTTTGAACAAACTAAAGTCTTTGGCCTTTTCGGCAAATTTTTCTTCTGAAAGCATACCGTACTGAACAAATACTTGAAGATCTGGCCATTTGGCTTCGAAATCGGCACGGTCTTTTTTAAACATCTCGGCCAATTTATCGGCTACTTTTTTAGTGATGTGCGCAGAGATTTTTTTGACATTGCCATCGCTTTGCAAATAAGAACGAGATACGTTAAGCGGAATGTCTGGAGAATCGATGACACCATGAAGCAGTGTTAAAAATTCAGGAACAATTTCTGCAACGCTGTCAGTAATGAAAACCTGATTGCTGTAGAGGTTGATTTTATTGCGTTGAACTTCTACATTCTCCTTGATTTTTGGGAAGTAAAGGATGCCTGTTAAGTTGAACGGGTAGTCTACATTGAGATGTATATGGAACAACGGCTGCTCGAATGTAGCGGGGTACAACTCGCGATAGAATTGATCGTAGTCTTCTTGCTTGAGGTCAACGGGTGCTTTTGTCCAGGCCGGGCTTGGGTTATTGACTTGATTAGGAACTTCAATGGCTACTCTTTTGACATTTCCTTTTTCGTCTTTTTCTCCGTCTGGAGAATCGATGTATTCAGTTTTTGTTCCGAAGAATACCGGAATTGGCAGAAACTTACAGTATTTGTCAAGAATTCCTTGAATGCGTTGTTTTTCTAGAAACTCTGCAGACTCTTCATTGATATACAAAACGATGTCTGTGCCTCGCGTGTTTTTTTCAATTTCTGTGAGGGTAAATTCTGGTGAGCCATTGGATTCCCATTGTACGGCTTGTGCGCCCTCATAACGGCCCAAAGTTCTGATTTGTACTTTTTCAGCCACCATAAATGCAGAATAAAACCCAAGACCAAAGTGTCCGATGATTTGCTCCGCCCCTTCTTTTCCTTTGTATTTTTCAACAAATTCTTCGGCGCCAGAAAAGGCAATTTGGTTGATGTATTTATCAATTTCTTCGGCAGTCATCCCGATTCCGTTGTCGCGGATGGTGAGGGTTTTGGCTTCTTTATCGAGTAGGACCTCTACCTTCAGGTCATTGACCTCACCTTTGTATTCGCCATTTTTTGCCAATACATTGAGTTTTTGGCTTGCATCTACCGCATTTGAAACCAATTCACGGAGAAATATCTCGTGATCCGAGTAAAGAAATTTCTTGATGATTGGAAAGATGTTTTCCGTTTGTACATGTATTTGACCTGTTTTCATTTTTTATGATTTTGTTGAGTGCTAGTCAAGAAAAATGCCAAGCTGAAAATGCTGACAATTTGACAAGCAAGTGCGTTTTTTTTGTCAATTTTGCAGTATGAAATATGCAATCATTACAGGCGCAAGCTCTGGTTTCGGGACCGCCATTGCTTTTGAACTAGAAAAAATGGGCTTTGGCTTGGTATTGTTTGCCCGAAGAGCAGAAAGATTAGCAGAGCTCAAAGTTCAACTTAATAGTACCGAAGTTTACACTGCTGCACTAGACGTCAGAGACGAACAAGCTGTTAAAGAGGCCATCGCTGCGCTTCCTGCATCAATTTCAGAAAATATACATGTACTTGTAAACAACGCTGGTTTAGCCGTGGGCCGCGGGCCGCTAGACCAAGGCTCATCCGATGACTGGAATCGCATGCTCGACACCAACATCAAAGGCTTACTCTACATGAGCCATGCGGTTATTCCACTTTTAGAAAAACATCCTTTTAGTCACCTCATCAATATTTCCTCCATTGCCGGAAAAGAAGTTTATGCCGGTGGCAATGTCTATTGTGCCAGTAAACATGCCGTAGATGCACTCTCCAAAGCCATGAGAATCGATTTACTCAGCAAGCAAATTAAAGTGAGCAATATAGCTCCTGGTGCAGCCGAAACCGAGTTTTCAATGGTTCGTTTCAAAGGAGATGCCCAAACGGCAAAACAAGTTTATGATGGCTTTGACCCTTTACAAGCCTCAGATATCGCAGAAACGGTTGGGTTTATTTTAAGCCGTCCTGATCATGTCAGCATTGCTGATATTACTATCATGCCGAGTGCACAAGCTAATGGCAGTCTTTTTCACAAACAATAAATCATCATCATCAACAAAATATGCAAGCATTTCAAACTTACCCTTTTGAGAACAAACGTGCCATTGTCAGAGTAGACTTCAATGTGCCACTTGACAAAACCACCGGAAAAGTTTCTGACGACAAGCGGATCAGAGCTGCACTTCCTACCATTCAACACATTTTAAGTCAAGGAGGAAGCGTTGTATTGTTGTCTCACTTTGGAAGACCAAAAAATGGCCCTGAAGCTATTTTCTCTTTGGCTCAAATTTGCGAAAAAGTGAGTGAACTCGTTGGTGCTGAAGTGCTTTTTGCCAAAGATTGTATTGGTGAAGATGCATATGCAAAAAGTAGTGCCTTGCAACCGGGTCAAGTACTTTTGCTAGAAAATGTGCGTTTCTATCCAGAAGAAACTGCTGGTGAGCTTGAATTTGCCAAAAAATTGGCACAGCACGGAGATTGCTATGTCAATGATGCTTTTGGTGCTGCTCACCGAGCTCATGCAAGTACCACACAAATTGCCACATTCTTTCCAACCGATAAAATGACCGGCTTACTCATGCAAGGCGAGCTTGCCAATGCGAGAAAAGTATTGCATGAAGCAAAAAGACCCTTTACTGCCATTGTTGGTGGCGCTAAAGTTTCAGATAAAGTCTTGATCGTTCAAAACTTACTGAATCTAGCAGATCACATCATCATTGGCGGTGGAATGGCCTATACTTTTTTCAAAGCTCTAGGCGGTGAAATTGGTGCTTCATTATGTGAAGATGAAAGACTAGAAACGTGTAAAGAAATTTTATCGGAAGCGCAAAAGAAAGGCGTTCAAATTCACTTGCCAAAAGATGCTGTAATTGCGGATCAATTTGCCGCAGATGCCAATACCCAAGTGGCGCCATCCGGTGCAATTGCTGACAAATGGATGGGGCTTGATATTGGCCCTGAAGCAATTAGTGATTTCAAAGAAGTGCTTGAAAACAGCCAAACCATACTTTGGAATGGGCCAATGGGTGTATTTGAGATGCCTGCTTTTGAAAACGGAACTAAAGCTGTTGCTGTTTCAGTTGCCGCAGCTACTAAAAAAGGTGCGTTCAGTTTAATTGGAGGAGGAGACAGCGCGGCTGCCGTACAGAAATTTAACTTGCAAAATGAAGTGAGTTATGTGAGTACAGGTGGAGGCGCCCTTCTTGAATATTTTGAAGGAAAGGTACTGCCTGGTGTTCAGGCGATTGAAGCCTAGAATCTTTTCACGACCTCAGCCAAGCGGTTCGAATAGCCCGCTTCGTTGTCATACCATCCTGCTATTTTGATCAGACCATTGAACACGGTGGTGAGGCCTGCATCAAAAACAACGCTATGTGGATTTCCTATCACATCGACTGAAACAATTGGATCTTCAGTGTATTTCATGATGCCTTTTAATGGGCCTTCTGCTGCGGCCTTCATGGCTGCATTGATTTGCTCAACAGTGATCTCATTCTGAGAAACGACGGTCATTTCAGTTACTGAACCATCAGATACCGGAACACGGAAACTACCGCCAGTAATTTTACCCTTCAAATCTGGGAAAATACGAGTAATGGCTTTTGCCGCACCCGTTGAAGTTGGGATAATTGAATTAGCAGCTGCTCTAGCGCGTCTTAAATCTTTGTGAGGCGCATCGTGGAGTCTTTGATCTGAAGTATAACTATGAACCGTAGAAATATAGGCAACCTGGATATCTAAAAGTTCTTTGAGCACCTTGACCATTGGCGCTGCATTGTTTGTTGTACAAGAAGCATTTGAAATGACCGGCGCTGTCCAATCCATTTGATCGTCATTTACACCTAGCACAACAGATGGGATGTCTTCGTCGTTGGCAGGAGCACTAATGACCACATGTTTGGCGCCTCCTTTGAGGTGTTTAGATGCGGTTTCTCGGGTCAAGAACAACCCGGTTGATTCAACGACAACCTGAACGCCATAGGCAGACCATTGGATTTGCTCAGGATCGCGCTCTGAAATAAAGGTGATTTTTTTGCCATTTTCAAAAACAAGGCTATTGCCTTCAATGACAAAATCAAGTGCATATGGACCATGAATACTGTCGTACTTAAGCAAATGAGCTAGCGTCTGGATATCTGCTAAATCATTCACCAAAGCGACCTCGATTTGAGGGTCTTGCAGGGCAATTCTAGTAAAACAACGCCCAATTCTTCCAAATCCATTTACTCCGACCGTTTTCATATCAAATTGTTCTTGTAGTTATTACAAAAATAACAATAAAAAAGAAAAAGTGTTCAAATGACACTTTGAACACTTTTTCAGTTGGTAATCAATATGTTAAGGGTATTATATTTTCAATTTCCCTTTGATGTTTGCTGGAATACCATCTTTGTGAAGGTAAATATTGATGGTCTTGTATCTGAAATAATTTTCAGACACATATAGATAACCTTTTGGCAAGTTGTTGGTGCCCCAAGAATTTTTAACTAAGAAATAGCGCGTGCCGTTTTGATCTTGGTAGAGGCCAACAATGTGCATGCCGTGGTCATCGGTAGTGGTTTTGTTGTCATAAGCTTTTTGACGCAATTCTGGTGTAATAACGAGCTCTTTCATTGGCTCAAGGAATGCATTTGATTTGCGCTCAGCGCCCGCATCGTTGAAACGTTTGTCGTCTTTACCAACTACTTCAATCATGGCAGGATCTGCTGGCACAATTGCCAATCCATTTTTAAAACTGAAACCTTTTTCTGATACATCAGCACCCCAAGCTAAAGTATAGCCATTTTTGAGCGCTGCAATTGTTACTTCTACAAGATCGTCTAGTGCCACATTGTAGCTTTTACCCCAAGCCCAGTTATCTGGGATTTCGAGCATACACTCGCTATTCATTGGGTGATTTGTGAAAGAAGTAAGTGAAACATAGTTGTTCATGTTCAGACCCAAAGAAGCTGCGTATGATTTAGGTGTATATTTTTTACCACCATATTCGAACTCTACTACATCTTTACCCATGCCCATGTCTAGGATGGAATTGTATTTTCTTTTCCAGTCGTCGGTGATGCCTTCAGGCGAGCCCAAACGCGCAAGAATATCATTCATAACTGCGTTAAGTTGGGTAAACATTTCTGAATGATTGTAAGTATCTTTTCCGTTAAGGCCGGTATATACTTCGTAAGGAACAATTCCAAAATTTGAAATGACTAATGGGGCGTCGTGAAACGCACCACCTTCTCCAAAATTGATTTTTCCATCCATGCGAATGTACTTTTCAGCTTTCATTTCATAGGCTTTACGCACTACATACATTTCTGACAAAACAACTGGAGTTTTTGCACCTAGTCTTTGGATTTCTGATTCAAAGAAACTTGTGGCTGAGAAAGACCAACAAGTACCGGTCTGTCCTTGACTTTGAACTGGGGTTGCATCGAGCTGCACCACTTTTTTAAATTGATACTTGCTGCCATCTACATTTGTGTTTTGTGCAAAAAGCATGCTTGTACTGATCCCGACGGATAGTAAGAAATAGGAGATTTTTTTCATGTGTAATATTTAGTTTTTATAGATCCAACCTTGTAGTTGTCTGGAGGCAACTTTTTGTTGTAGCTCGTTTAATTCTGCAGAGGTTTGCGCATTTCCTGCACTCACACGAATAAGTGTGCCGCCGGGAATGATTCTTGCAGCAAAACCATCGCGCTGTAATTTGAGTACTAAGTTTTGAGCATTTTGATTGTTTGAAAAACAGCCTACAATGACATCAAACTGTCCCAATGCCTGTGTTTCTACAACAGTTGATTCAGGTTTAATTTTAGGAACTCTGACTCTAAATTGAGCGTCTGCCTGCCAATAGTAATCGGCAATGGAAGAATGAGGGTGTTGTTGCAATGCCAATTCATCGTTGCCTTGGGGTAAAGACAATTTTTGAATTTGAATGTGTTGGCGCTTGTAGGTTGCCGACTTGGCAACTTTAAATGGATTGAAATCTGAGATCGATAATAGACGTGAGCTTAGTGCTGTGGTTTTAGTTGGGATCCAAACAGAATAGAAAGCCATTGGAATAAAGCACGCTGCAGCAGCCACTCTTGCCCATTTGATGGGTTTTTTAATTGGCGCCGTAGTTGGCATGGCAATAATTGGAGTTTCTTTTTCTTCGGCAACTTCATTAGGAACAAAACTTAAGTTTCCGAGACCATATGAAGAAAGCAATAAGTTAAAGAAGCGATCTTGATCGAAACGAATTTGACCATCAGTAGAACGGCTAAACGTTCCGATTTTTGGGATTTTAACGGATTCACCAGCTCTGAGGTCAAGGAGTAATTTATCGGTGAAAAGTTGAAGCTGATTTTTAGCTTCTTGATAAAACAAGCCATTGCGTCTGGACATTTCTGCTAAAAACAAACCGTCATCTGTAAGCAAAAAACGGTTGAACAATAGTTCTTTTTTAGGCGGTGTCATGGTTCCTTTTTCGAAGTCGATTTGTGCTGAAACTTGTTTAGCTACAAACCCTCCAAAACCAGGAACAACCACACAGTTGTGGCGCAATAATAGTTCAATTAAGATTTCTTCAAAACCCTGCATCTAACAAATTTACAAAACTCTGTTCAGATTACAAAAAAGGCAAAACCTTTTCTATGTCTTCAGGGACGTCAATGTTTGGAGTTTCGATGTGGGTGCGCACCAATTGAATAGAATAACCATAATAAATCCAACGGAGCTGCTCCAGAGATTCGGCCAATTCTAAAGCACAAGGCGCCAAGTTTGAAAGTTCTGTTAAGGTTGCTGTACGGTAGGCATAAAGCCCAATGTGTCTTAACCATGGAAAATCTTTTTCTTTGGCATAATGCATATTTGGCAAAGGGCTGCGAGAGAAGTAGATAGCGCTATGATTTTGTGTTTCCAGTACTTTGATCCGATTTGGATTGAGCAGGTCTTCTTGACTTACTTCTGGATGAACCAAGGTTGCGATTTGGACAGCGGGATTTGAAAATGCCGAAAGCAATTGATCTAATTGCTCAGCGCTCACAAGTGGCTCATCGCCTTGAATGTTGATCACGACATCAAAACCAGGGAAGTGCTCGAGCACCTCAGCACAACGATCTGTGCCACTTTGATGGGTAGATTTGGTAAGCACAACCTTTCCGCCAAAGCGCTCTACCTCAGCAACAATTCGATGATCATCTGTTGCAACCACAACCGTGTGAATGCCTTCCGCTTTTTTTGCGCCTTCATATACGCGCTGAATCATGGATTTCCCTTTTAGGTCAATTAATGGCTTACCCGGAAAACGAGTAGATTGAAATCTGGCAGGAATAATTCCGAGTACTTTCATTAGAATTTGGCTTGAAGTTGAATGATGAAATTTCGAGGTGCTTGAATATCGCCGGGTCTTGTAGCGTATTCGGCATTCAGAAAATTATTAACGATAAAGGAAACTTTGTACTTTTCCTGAAAAGCATAGGCTAGGCGAAAATCAAGGACGAGATTTCCTGTGTTGTGCTGCTGACGGTAGGCTTTAAGGCCTGGTAAAATATATACGGTAGAGGTGAGGGAAGGATCGAGGTCGTCTTCAAATATTCTATCAATGTTTCTCATGTAGCTATTATATCTGGCCGAAAAACCAATGCTTAAATGCTGATAGGTTGCTTCGACATCGGCCTTTGCTAGATGCTTGAAACGATACTTCAACATATTGGTAGAAGTATCTGAAAAATTTGCGATGTATTGCGGATTGGAGTTCAAAGAAATCGGATTCATGTAGGTGTAGCCAAGTAAAGAAATGAGTTCTACCTTACCGAGTTTTCCTGTAGAGTTAAATGAGGCGTCTATTCCAGAAATCCTGGCTTTTTCCGCATTTTGTGCCTGAAAACCAACCCAATCTTTAAGGACATAGTTTCCACTTGTTAAAAACTCGATGTCTTCTGGGCTCGGATTTAAAGGGTTGAGTGGTTTTTGGCTAATGGGGTTGTAATAAACGAAAGAAAATTCCATCATGTTGCTGTACTGATTCACGAATAAAGCAACATCAAACATGCCTTTCCAATTGCCAATTTTTACACCTTGCTTGAAACCAATTTCTGCAGCCCACCCTTTTTCTGGGCGTAATGTTGGATTAGGGAAAATATTTAATACCCCAACGGAGGTCTGGGTAAAACGCTCGGCAACAGACGGATAGCGAATGCCTTGACCAATGCTTGCTCTTAAATGTGTATAGGGCCGCAGTTCGTAATGCACGCCTGTTCTAAACACAGGATAAACCGGAACAGTGAGCGAATCAGCGCTGCGAATCATGCATTTTGAATCGGCGGCAAGTTGGTCCATCTGAAAGTACTCTAACCTTACTCCTGCCGTTATATCTAGCTTTTTGTGCTGAATATCTAGCTGAGAATAAGCTGCCACATTTTTCGAGGTGTGATTGCCAAAAAGTAACGAGTTCACTGAATTATAGATACCTGAAAAACCTGAACTGAGGGTTGCATTTTTATTGATTTTAGCCTGATAAGTATAGTCCAGGTATGACACTGACGCTGCATTGCTTTGATTGATATTAGAGAGGTTTTTATTGCTTACCCAATAGAGTCTGGTTTTGAGTTGGTGTACATTCTTTTTTTGGTCAATGTATTTGACGCTAGGATCTATAAAAAGACGCTGACCAAAATTGTAACTTAAAGTGGAGGCACCGGCTGTGGTGTCAGAATATCCACTTGGCGTATAGGCTAAGGAATCGCTTTCCCAGATTAAAAAGCTTCCGGTTTTTTGAATTTGATAGTTATATCCTAACGAAAGTTTCAAGCGATTTTGATAGAGTGGCTTCAAAAAGAGGGTGCCCGAAACCCTTGCTCTCGACTCTGATTCCCCAATTCGATAACTATCGTTGCGATAACCAGTGGTGGAAATGGTATAGCCAATCTTCTTTTTGAGTGCGCTATGATATACCTCGAACTGTTGATTCATTGGCGGGGCAGACCACCATTTTAAAGAAGCCCGACGTGGCGAACCATAAATTCCATTTTGGATTTTTACTTGAGTTTGGGGCTCTAAACCAGGTTCTCTTTCGGCTAATGCAATTACGCCGTTTAATGCACCGCTTCCGTACAAAACAGAAGATGCACCTTTTAGAATTTCAACATGATCAGCTTGCTCCATTGGAATCGCATTCCATTGGGTATCACCAGCATAACCAGACAACAACGGCATTCCATTCCAGAGTAATAGCACCCTGCTACCTGTGCCGTAAGCAAAGCCTGAGCCACCGCGAATACTCACCTGACCATCCATTGTGTAAACACCAGGGGTTTGGTCCACCGCCTGTTCTAAATCGGTGATGCCTTTGTTATTGATCAATTGAGGACGCAGTACTTCCATAGACACAGGCACTTCTTCAATGCGTTGTCTGCGCTTTGAAGCGGAAACTACAATAGTTTTTTGGTCTTGGACTTTAAGGGTGTCTGTATCTAAATTATTCGGGACTTGTGCCCAAGCTGTGTTGAGTACAAAGAGCAAAAAAGGAAGAAAGTAGCGCTTTTTCATTCGGTAGGTTTGTTGCGAAATTAGCCAAAACAAAAAGATAAAAGTGCAGTAAATCTACTGAGTGCAATGCAGTTTGTTCGGGCTAATTTTACCCGAATCTAAGAAAAAATGAAGCATCCTCCATATATCTATCAAATTGCATTTACGCAACTCTACGGCATTGGCCCAGTTAGAGCACAAAGACTCCTGAATCTACTCCCCGACCCCACCGACTTTTTTCAACTGCCTTTAAAAAAAGTACAGCAACTTACCAGCATTTCCATGAAACAGCTAGAGCTCGCTAATCGAGAGGCTGCCTTACTCATTGCGCAAACCCAACAACCCTATATAGAAAATGGACAAGTCTCCTACTTTTTTACTTCTGATGCCGCATTTCCAACTCAACTTAAAGAATGCCCAGATGCGCCAATTGGGCTTTTTTACAGAGGAACTACTCCTACTTGGAATCAAGCCCGAACGCTTGCTATAGTAGGCACCCGAGATCAAAGCCCATATGGCAAACAGCTCGTTAAAGAGCTTTTGGCAACGCTGCCCAAAGACATTCTTATCATCAGTGGCCTTGCGCAAGGAGTTGACGCAGATGTCCACGAACAAGCTTTGTTAAATGGTTTGCAAACCATTGGTGTGCTCGGGCATGGCCTCGACAAAATTTATCCGGCCAAACACCGCGATCTTGCTCTTGCCATGACTCAAAATGGAGGTTTGCTTTCCGAGTTTTTAGTAGGTACCGGAGCCGAACGCATGCACTTCCCAATGCGCAACCGAATCATTGCAGGTATGTCAGATGCGGTTGTGGTCATAGAAAGCAAAAAGAATGGAGGCTCGCTCATAACTGCAGAGTTAGCCAATGATTACAACCGTGAAGTTTGCGCCTTTCCAGGCGCTGTACACTACTCTAAATCAGAAGGTTGCAATAACCTTATCCAAAACCAAAAAGCACACCTCATCAACAACCCCGAAGACCTCATGAAAATACTCAACTGGGATGCCGCACCTACTGAGAAGTCCAACATCAGTAAACTTTTAAGCCCTGAAAAAGAAACGATTTATAAATTAATCAAACAACAAACCATTTGCTCCATTGATACAATTGCAATCCAAACCCAACTGCCCGTAGCACAAGTCAGCAGTCTGGTTTTTGAACTTGAACTTGAAAATATCATTCAACACATAGGTGCCAATCAGTACAAAATTCCATTTAACTAAAAAATGTGCGATTTTGATCTGAAACAGGTCCTTTTTTACGCATTTTGCTTTCGTTTTGTTGATTTACTGCGTAATTTTGTAGCAGTTCATTTAAATAAACTTATAAAGAAAGGTGGAGGGACAGGCCCTATGAAACCTTGGCAACCTCACTTCCTAAGTAAAGGTGCCAAATCCGCTCCAGCATTGGAAAAGATAAGTTGAGACGCACTGCTTCTCCCTTTCGACAATTAAACTATGATAGACAGTGTTCTCTATAATGCACTCCAACAACGCATTTTAGTACTCGATGGCGCTATGGGCACCATGATTCAACGCTACCCATTGGAAGAATTTGACTTTCGAGAAGGGGCTTTTGAAAACCATTCTTCCTCTTTAAAAGGAAACAATGATTTGCTTTCTATTACCAGACCTCAAATCATCAAAGAAATTCATCGCGCCTATTTAAACGCGGGTGCCGACATCATCGAAACCAACACATTTTCAGGCACTACCATCGCTCAAGCCGATTACCACTTAGAAGATGCCGTTTATCAAATCAATTTTCAAGGTGCAAAAATTGCCAAAAAGGTCGCCGCAGAATTCACTGATCGACCTCGTTTTGTTGCAGGCTCCATTGGCCCAACCAACCGCACGGCTTCCATATCGCCAGACGTCAATGACCCCGGATTTCGGGCAATTACATTTGATGAATTGGCACAAGCTTATCAAGAACAAATTGAAGCACTTATCGATGGTGGGGTAGATTTATTATTGATTGAAACCGTTTTTGACACACTCAATGCCAAAGCTGCGCTTTATGCCTGTGACCGCGTTTTTGAGCAAAGAAAATGTAAACTTCCCATTATGGTGTCAGGCACCATTACAGATCAATCGGGCCGAACACTAACTGGGCAAACCACTGAAGCATTTTTAATTTCGTTGTCACACATGCCCTTGCTCAGTATTGGCCTCAATTGTGCACTTGGTGCCTCCATGATGCGCCCATATCTGCAAGTTTTGAACGAAAAATCAAGCTTTGCTGTAAGCGCACATCCCAACGCAGGGTTGCCCAACGAGTTTGGTCAATACGACGAAAGCCCAGAAGCTATGGCCGCACAAATCGAAGAATACCTTAAGGAAGGCTTGGTCAATGTAATTGGCGGTTGTTGTGGAACCACACCTGCACACATTGCGGCAATTGCAAAGGTTGCTGCTAAATATTCACCGAGAAAATGGAATCCCTGATATGCTAAAATTATCCGGTCTCGAACCCCTGATTATTACTGAACAAAGCAACTTTGTCAATATCGGTGAAAGAACCAACGTAACTGGCTCACGCGCATTTTTACGCCTCATACAAGAAGGTGATTTTGAAGCCGCCATTGCAGTAGCCCGCGAGCAAGTTGAAGGAGGCGCCCAAATCATTGATGTCAACATGGACGAAGGCATGATCGACGGCAAAGCAGCCATGGTGCGTTTTTTAAATCTTATTGCCGCCGAACCAGATATTGCCCGCATCCCCATCATGATTGATTCCTCGAAATGGGAAATCATTCAAGCCGGCTTGCGTTGCATCCAAGGAAAGGGTGTGGTCAATTCTATTTCTTTAAAAGAAGGTGAAGCCAATTTTATAGCTCAGGCCAAAGAAGTCAAAAGATTTGGTGCCGCAGTAATCGTTATGGCTTTTGATGAAAACGGACAAGCCGACTCTTATGAACGACGCATTGAAATTTGCGCTCGATCTTACCAAATATTAACTCAACAAGTAGGTTTCCCTGCAGAAGACATCATTTTTGACCCTAATATTTTTCCGGTAGCAACCGGTATGGAAGAACATGCCAACAATGCACTCGACTTTTTTAGGGCCACAAAATGGATCCGTGAAAATCTCCCTGGTGCTCATGTTAGTGGGGGTGTTTCAAATGTTTCTTTCTCCTTTAGAGGAAACAACAAAGTCAGAGAAGCTATGCACGCCGCATTTCTCTATCATGCAACCGCAAACGGCATGGATATGGGTATTGTAAATCCATCAATGTTAGAGGTTTATAGTGAAATTGAGCCAGAATTGCGCGAGCGCGTTGAAGACGTATTGCTCAACCGAAGAGCAGATGCCACTGAAAGGCTTTTGACTTTTGCCCAAACCGTAAAAGGCGATGTAAAACATCAAACTGCTGACCTTTCATGGAGAGAAACCAGTGTCCAGAAAAGGCTTTCCTATGCCTTGGTAAAAGGCATCGTAGAATTCATCGACCAAGATGTCGAAGAAGCCAGACATCAATACGACAGGCCTATCCAAGTCATTGAAGGTCCGCTAATGGATGGGATGAACGAAGTTGGCGATCTATTTGGTGCAGGCAAAATGTTCTTGCCGCAAGTAGTAAAATCGGCCCGAGTCATGAAAAAAGCGGTGGCCTATCTACTGCCTTTCATCGAAGCCGAGAAAGACGGAAAACAACAAGCAGCCGGTAAAATTTTATTGGCAACTGTGAAAGGAGATGTTCACGACATCGGGAAAAATATTGTCGGGGTGGTCTTGGCTTGTAATAACTATGAAATCATTGACCTCGGAGTCATGATTCCGGCACATCAAATCATTGAAAAAGCCATCGAAGAAAATGTAGACGCAATTGGCCTTAGCGGATTAATTACGCCTTCACTTGATGAAATGGTTCATGTTGCCAAAGAAATGGAAAAGGCAGGTTTGAGCATTCCATTATTGATTGGCGGAGCAACCACTTCAAAGGTACATACCGCTGTTAAAATTGAAGCGCATTATCCGTCAGGAGCTGTTTTACATGTGCTAGATGCTTCGCGATCGGTAACCGTTGTCGAAAAATTGCTCGGTGCCAAAAAACAAGATTTCCTCAAAGAAATTCAGGCCGACTACGAAAAATTAAGAGCGCATCATCAAAAACACAGAGCAGCAAAAGAACTACTTACACTTGCAGAAGCGCGTCAGAACAAATTGCAACTTCAATTTAATTCCGACACGATCGCTACGCCAAAAACACTTGACCTGCAGTTACACGAACCCAGTATAGCACAACTCCTCCCCTACATCGACTGGACACCCTTTTTTCAGACTTGGGATCTTCACGGTAAATTTCCAAATATTTTAACAGATGAAGTGGTGGGGTCTACCGCTCAAAAGGTCTATGACGACGCTCAAAAAATGCTGGAGCAGATGGTAGCCGGGAAGTGGATCAAATGCAAAGGATTGAGTCAGATTTTTAAAGCAAATTCTGTAGGCGACGACATTCATATTTTCGATGCAACTAGTCATGAACTGCTGTATATCCAGCGTACCCTCAGACAGCAAACTAAAAAAACACAAGGACAAGCCAATTTGGCTTTATCTGATTTTATTGCACCGCTAGAAAGTGGCCTACAAGATTACATTGGGGCCTTTGTAGTTTGCAGTGGGTTTGACATCGAGGCGCAATTGCAAAAATTTGAAGCCGAACACAATGACTACGACGCAATTATGCTCAAAGCACTTGCTGATAGATTAGCAGAGGCTTTTGCCGAATACTTGCACGAACAAATTCGAACAACCATTTGGGCCTATGCGCCAAAAGAAGATCTTTCAAACCCTGATTTAATTGCTGAAAAATACCGCGGGATCAGACCTGCGCCGGGCTATCCTGCATGCCCTGACCACCAAGAAAAAATTGGCATATTCAAATTGTTAAATGCAAGTGATAAAATTGGAGTTCAGCTCACTGAATCTTTAGCTATGTATCCAACTGCGGCGGTAAGTGGCTGGTATTTTGCACATCCAGATGCCAAATATTTTGGACTCGGAAAAATAACCGAAGAACAGCTGCAAGATATTGCCAAGCGAAAAGGTCAAGCACTTCAAGACATTGAGCGCTGGTATAGTTCAATTTTGCACTAGCTTGGGTTGGCTTCAAACCACGCATCAATTTCGTGGGGTGCTTTTGTTGCCGCTTCAACGGCAAGCTCATCGCAGCGTTCGTTTTCTGGGTGGCCAGCATGCCCTTTTACCCAAACAAATTCTAAATTAAAATGTGGATGCAGTTTCAAATACCGCTGCCATAGGTCAGGATTTTTTTTATCCTTGAATCCTTTCTTAGCCCATGAAAAGACCCAACCTTTGGTGATGGAATCCAAAACATATTTTGAATCAGAATGAATAACAACCGTATACTTTCTGTTTTTGATGTGTTCCAAAGCCACAATAACTGCCAAAAGCTCCATGCGGTTGTTGGTTGTTCTGCGAAAACCCTGCTTGAGTTCGATTCTTTTTTTTCCGAACGTCATAATGATGCCAAAACCACCCGGACCCGGATTACCTCTAGAAGATCCATCCGTAAATACTAATATTTTCTCTTGACTCATTTTTCGTATTTCCAATTTAAGGATTTTCCTTCCTTGAGATTATCTAACATTATAGTTATTCTACGGTTTTTTGTAAATTCTGTTTTGGCCTCTTCTATCCAGCAAATGTAGTCCTTGCGTTGAGAAGCAGAAAGGAGATCAAACGCATCTGAACTGCTTTGCTCCAGAAAATACAACGGGAAATCTTTCCCTTTTAGGGTAAAACTGCTTTTTGCTTTTGGTTTCTTGGGGCTGGGTAACTGAGAGATTTCTATTGCTTCATGAATATAAGCCTTTATAACTTCTGGGGCGGGCAGGTCGTCTAGCTGCGTGAGTTTACCTAAGTTTCCCATCCCTGTTCGTTGTGCGGTCTCAAGAATTCCTTTACTGTCGGCTAGCAAATGTGCTTGCCAAAAACCAAAAGAGCAGTGCTTTTTGAATGCGCTAAATGAACAAATTAGTTTGCCGTTGTAGGTATAACAAGGGAAATTCCATTTGATAGTCTCAACCAAATTTGGATCACTTCCTCGAATTATTTTGCGCAGTTCTTCTAAAATTGGTTTGGCAAAAACCTCAGCTTGCTCAATAAAATGATCTACCCTTGTATCGAATTGCATATTATTTTTTTAATCGATCTGGGTTTTGTGATAAAAAGGCTGTCCAGGAATCGCCTTTGGTTTTGTTGTGCTCCCCTATACCTTTTGAAAAATGATGGCATACTGCAACGGCAAGCCCATCGGTTGCATCTAGGTATTTAGGCATTTCAGGAAAAGACAACATTTTTTGAAGCATTGCGGCTACTTGTTCTTTAGATGCGCTCCCGCTGCCCGTAATGGACTGCTTAATGCGTCGTGGAGAATATTCTTCAAACGGGATATTGTGATTAAGGCTTGCGGCAATGGCCACCCCTTGCGCTCGGCCTAGTTTGAGCATGGATTGCACATTTTTGCCAAAAAATGGTGCTTCAATGGCCATTTCATCGGGCTTGTATTCGGCAATGATACCGTTTAATCTTTCTAAGATTCTTTTCAATTTATCGGGATGCGTAGGTAATTTATGCAATTGAATCACGCCGAAATTGAGCAACTTGAGCTGATTTTTCTGTACATGTATCAATCCATAACCCATTACTGTGGTTCCGGGGTCAATCCCTAAAATGATTTTATCTTGACTCATTGTGCTGTAAATCTACTCACTATTGACTTTGCATGCTTAAAAAAACTACTATCTTTGCAGTCCTCGGGTGATTAGCTCAGTTGGTTTAGAGCACTACCTTGACAGGGTAGGGGTCACTGGTTCGAATCCAGTATCACTCACAAAGAACCGGTTTTGGCCGGTTTTTTTATGCCCTATTTTTTCAAATTTGTGTGCTTTTAATTTGACTTTCAGCAATTAATGCATCGCCTTTTAAGCGCAAGAACAACTGTATTAGTGCTACCACATCTTTTTCGCAATAAATCATGATGCGTTCTAGATTTTTTTCTTCGTAATAGACCCGAGCTACATCAGCACCTGAAATGTCATCTTTTGGCGTTGGGATATTGAATACATGACACAACAAAGAAAGAGAAGTAAAGGATTTGTAATCCCCAAATTTCCATAATTCTAATGTGTCGATATGATTGATTTCCCAAGGTTTTTTGCCTGCAATTTGCAGTATTGAAGGAAGGGTTAGGCCATTGATGAGCATGCGTCGGCATAAATACGGAATATCAAATTCCTTAGCGTTGTGGCCGCAAAGTACATGATACGGGGTGTTGTAATGATCCTCTAACAAGCGCTTGAATTGCTTGAGTAAGGTTTCTTCGTCGTCGTGATAGAAAGATTTGAGTCTAATTGCTTTGCCCTGGCTGGTTTCATGTACCATACCGACTGAAATGCAAACGATTTTTCCAAATTCGGCCTGAATGCCGCCGCGGTCATTGAAAACAAGATCGATGCCTTTTTCCGGACTGACTTGAAAGCGGTTTTTTTGCTCAAAAAGTTGCTTAGATTTTTCATCGAGTTCTTGAAACTGATAGACTTGTGGTACGGTTTCAATGTCTAAAAAAAGGATCTTGTCTAAGGGAATTCTATCTAACATATCGGAAAATTACAAAGTTATAGCTTGAGAATACACCTAAAAACGTGAAATTTGCAGCAATTGATATGGCCGAGACATTAATTTTCACAAGTACGAATAAATCTGAGCGCTACGAAGAGCTGTTTGTTCAGCTCAAAGCACTCATCGAAGCTGAGCCCGATGCCACGGCAAACATGGCTAATTTTTGTGCCGCACTCAAAGAAACGTTTGATTGGTTTTGGGTCGGATTTTATTTAGTAAAAAATGACCAATTGGTACTTGGCCCCTTTCAAGGCCCCATTGCTTGTACCCGAATCCAAAAGGGCAAAGGCGTATGCGGAACGGCATGGCAAAATGCAACTACCATTTTGGTTCCGAATGTGGAAGAATTTCCTGGGCATATTGCCTGCAGTGCTTTATCCAAGAGTGAAATTGTGGTTCCGTTGTTGCGTAATGGTGAAGTAATTGGAGTGCTAGACATAGATAGCTCAGAACTCAGTACCTTTGACCAACAAGATCAAATTCATCTAGAAAAAATTTGCGAATGGTTCGTTACGCGTTTATCCTGATCCTTTTCCTCTCTGCTTGTGCCCAAGTGGGCAGCATTTCGGGTGGGGATACCGATACAACGGCCCCAAAAGTTTTAAGCGCAACAATCCAAGACCAACAAGTTTTGGTGAAATCGGAAGTGCAAACACTGATCTTTGACGAATTTATCAAATTAAATGAGCCTCAGAAACTCATCACACTTATGCCCAATGATTCAAGGTTGCAATATACTTTAAAAGGTAAAACCGTTCATATTGAATTCCTTGACGGATTAAAGGCAGAAACCACCTATACCCTCACTAGTAATGGTGGCATCAAAGACCTCACCGAAGGCAATGATTCTTTAATGACCTGGACATTCTCAACAGGCAAGTTGCTCGATTCAATGCAAATAAACGCTACAGCACATTATTGTATCCCGGTTGCTAAACCTCAAAAAGTTTTCCTTGGTATTTTTGAAACCGATAGCAGCAAAACCGCTCGTTACGTTGGGCAATTTGCAGAAAATGGCATTTTAAATTTGAAAGGCCTCAAAGAAGGTGGCTATTATTTCAAAGCCTATGTTGACGAAAATCTAGATGGAGCTTGTGGTGCGCAAGAATTACAAGATGAATTTTATTCAAGCTTTGATTTGCAAGCCATTCAAAACGATACCCTGGCATTTTTGCTTTCAAAACCGCAGTCAGATTCTGTTGCAACCCATACGCCATCCGTTACAACTGATAGTCTTCAAACTACAGCATTCGGAACCCTTTTAATCAATTGGCCACAATTTTCAGAAAACTCATGGATTTCTTTATACCAAAATGAGCAGCTGGCTAAGAATATCCTTATCACATCTAGCCTTACAAAAATTGAACAACTCAAGCCAGGACTTTATTCCATTCATGTATATGAAGACCTAAATGATAATCAAAAATGGGATGCAATTAGACCTCAGCAAAAATTGCGCGCAGAAGCCATTTATATTTATCCAGAAAAGGTAAAAATCAAAGCCAACTGGGACGTCGAAGTTGAACTGAACAACTCCCTCCACAACTTGTTAAATCCTAAAAATTAGTCATGAAGAAAATTATTCTCTACACGCTTTTACTTTTTCCGCTCCTCGCTATTGGGCAAGTAGTGACTCCAAAAGCAAGCCCAAGTGCAAAATTGCAACAGAAAGTAGGGCTCGCTGATATTCAAATCGAGTATTCAAGACCCGGTGCTAAAGGAAGAGTTATATTCGGAGACCTTATCCCTTATGAGCAAATCTGGAGACTCGGAGCAAATGAAAACACCAAAATAACCTGCTCAGAAGCCCTCATTTTTGGAAAAGACACGCTTAAAGCCGGGACCTATGCCCTATTTGCAAAACCAGGTAAAGAAAAATGGCAACTTTATTTCTACCGAGATTTTTCAAATTGGGGCTTGCCAGATAACTGGGACAACAACAATGTGGCGCTCGAAGTGAGTGCAGCAGCGAAAAACACGCAAGATTTCCAAGAAAACTTTGAAATCGGCCTCGATGCATTAACCAACAATGGTGGTCAAATCACCTTCTCTTGGGAACGCACCAAAGTAGTTTTGCCTTTTGCCCTCAATACCCAAACAAAAGTATTAGCGAGCATTGATAAAACCATGGCTGGCCCAAGCGCCAATGATTATCATGCGGCAGCAACTTATTATTTCAATGAAAATTTAGACCTCAAAAAAGCACTTGAATGGTCGACAAAAGCGGTTGAAATGCGTGGTCCTTCTGCATATTGGATGACGCGCCTTAAAGCGCAACTTCAGGCGGCAAACGGAGACTTCAAAGGTGCCATTGAAACTGCAAAAATTTCTATGGAAGCTGCAAAAGCAGACGGAGACAATGCCTATGTTGTTTCCAATCAAAAATCCATAGAAGAGTGGTCTAAAAAACGTTAATGCTGTTCAATAAGTAGGTTTGCTCAAAGAATACCGCAGTCATTTTTTATTACACCTCATCATTTTCATGTGGGGTTTTACCGGAATTCTTGGTAAACTGATCAAGCTCGATGCTTTATTAATCGTTTGGCATCGCCTTTGGATTGCTGCGCTTTTTCTAGGCCTTTATATTTTGATCAAAAAACGTTGGTCTCTTCCAAAAGGAAAACAACTTATATGGACCATCATAGTAGGTTTGGTGGTTGCCATACACTGGCTCACTTTTTACACCTCTATTCAGTTGTCTACAGCTTCTCTAGGAATTTTATGCCTGTCTACCACAACACTTCACGTTACTTGGTTAGAGCCACTGATCATGAAACGTAAATTTTCATGGGTTGAAGGCTTGATGGGTTTATTAGTAATTGGCGGAATTTATTTCGTGGCGCATGATTTTAAAGGTCATGAAAGAACGGCATTAATGATTGGCCTTTTTTCAGCTTTGTGTGCAGGGATTTTTTCTGTTTCAAACGGAAAATTAGCACAACAAAACGACACAGCTTCCTTGAGTTTCATTGAACTTTCTACCGGATTCATCGCGTTGTCCGGATTCTTTGTATTTCAAGAAAAATGGAGCCTTTCTGAACTTTTCACAATGCGGACTACTGACTTTTATTGGTTGCTCTTTTTAGGGATTCTTTGTACTTCTTTCGCCTTTCTGGCAACTATTGACATCGTAAAAAAACTCGGTGCATTTACGGTTTCTCTGAGTATCAACCTTGAGCCCATTTACACTATTATTTTAGCAATTTTCTTGCTCAAAGAGCACAAATTACTCAATACTTCGTTTTATTGGGGTGCAGCACTCATTATTCTTGTAGTGCTCGCCAATGGCATCATTAAACACCAACAGAAATTAAAAGCAAATACAAAAAATGGAAATGCAATATACTAATCTAGGTAAGAGTGGCCTTCAAGTAAGCCGCTTGTCTTTGGGCTCATGGCTTACTTTTGGCAAACAAATCAGCGACGACACCGCTGCCGATTTAATGCAATTGGCTTACGACAACGGGATCAACTTCTTTGATAACGCCGAAATATACGCGCGCGGAAAAAGCGAAGAAGTAATGGGTTCAATTCTCAAGAAAAAAGGTTGGGCACGCGATTCTTATATTGTAAGTAGCAAAGCATTTTTTGGAATTGGAGGAGAGTTGCCAACCCAAAAAGGCCTCAGCAGAAAACACTTGGTAGAAGCTTGTGAGGCAGCGTTGCAACGCTTTGGCCTCGATTACCTTGACCTTTATTACTGCCACAGACCTGACAAAAAAACACCTATCGAAGAAACCGTCTGGACCATGCATCAATTAATTATGCAAGGGAAAATTCTATACTGGGGAACTTCAGAATGGTCAGCACAAGAAATCATGGAAGCCCATATGTTTGCCAAGCAAAATCACCTCATTGGCCCCATCGTTGAACAACCAGAATACAACATGTTTGTCCGCGAAAAAGTAGAAGTTGAGTTTTCTCAGATTTACAAAACCGTTGGTCTCGGTACTACTACATGGTCTCCGTTGGCAAGTGGCATCTTAAGCGGAAAATACAACTCAGAATTTCCTGACGGAACACGCCTTGGCATGGATGGCTTGGAGTGGCTCAAGGAAAGAAACTTAACACCAGAACGCATCAAAGCAGTGCTTGAATTAACTGCTCTTGCAAAAGATCTAGGCCTAAGTTTGCCTGTCATGAGTTTAGCTTGGTGCCTTAAAAATCCAAATGTATCAACAGTTATTTTAGGCGCAAGTAAAGTAACACAACTTCAAGAAAACTTAAAGGCATTAGATGCACAAGCTTTGCTAACAGAAGAAGTAATGCAAAAAATTGAAAGCATTTTAAATAATACACCTGTTTTTCCAGCACACTAACACAACACTAAAGTTACCGAAGCTTTGCTGAAGAATCAGTAGCTTTGTAACGTCAAACCAATATTATGATTCAGACTGACATTATCATTATCGGAGCCGGGCCAGTAGGTCTTTTTACAGTATTTGAGGCGGGCTTACTTAAATTGCGTTGTCACCTCATTGATTCTCTACCACAACCTGGAGGGCAATGTTCGGAGATTTATCCTAAAAAACCCATTTACGACATTCCTGGTTTTCCATCCGTTTTAGCGGGCGAGCTCATCGACAACCTCATGGAACAAGCTGCCCCTTTCAAACCCGGTTTTACACTTGGCGAAGCGGCACTTTCCATTGATAAAGATGCAGACGGTGCTTTCATTGTAACAACCGTAAAAGGCACACAGCATAAAGCTCCTATCGTAATGATTGCCGGAGGTTTAGGCGTATTTGAACCGCGCAAACCACCTATTGATAACATCGCTGATTTTGAAGACAAAGGTGTAGAATACATCATCAGAAATCCTGAGATGTACCAAGATAAAGTTTGCGTAATTGCAGGCGGAGGAGATTCCGCACTCGATTGGTCTATCTATTTGGCAGAAAGAAAAATTGCAAAACGCGTAGTATTGGTGCACCGCAGCAGTTCATTCCGTGGACATCTCGATTCTGTACAACGTGTCATCGACATGGCAGAGTCCGGAGCAATTGATTTAGTTACCGAAGCAGAAGTAACTGGTTTGGCAGGAAATGACACACTACAAGAGGTGATTGTTACCCATCAAAAAGAAGGTGAAAAACGCATTGCCGCAGATCATTTTATTCCATTATTTGGTCTGAAACCAAGCCTAGGACCCATTGCCGATTGGGGCCTAGAAATTGAAAAAAGCGCCATCAAGGTAAATACACTAGACTATTCAACCAATATCCCTGGTATTTACGCCATTGGTGATGTCAATACGTATGAAAACAAATTGAAACTCATTCTTTGTGGTTTCCACGAAGGCACCTTGGCTGTTCAATCTGCTTTTGCACGCATTCATCCAGAAAAGAAAAATGTACTCAAGTACACCACAGTAAATGGTGTAAACGGATTCTAAAAACATGAAAAATAGAACGGTCAATGCAGTTGCCATTTTAGGGATTTTCTCTATTATCAGCATCCTGACCGTTCAATTTGTCTGGATTCACAACACGCGTCAGCTCCAGCAAGAATACATCGATATTCAGCAGCGCGAAGATTCATTAAACCTCCGCGAGTTTGCCCAACAAGCCCGTGCTGCGTTGCGTAATGTCCTGACGCAACTCAATCAGAACGAAGACCCGAATAATTATTACGGCGCAATCAAACAGGTCAATTATAGACACTACACCGTCGATGTCAACGACGAGATTCAGCCTTTTTATTTAGAAACACTCTTGAAAAAAGAGTTCTATTCTCAAGATATCCAACAAGATTTTGTCTACGGAATCTATGACTGTTTTCTAGATTCTATTGAACTTTCAGGGCTCAACACCTTTGACAAAGATTCTATCTATGCCAAACAAGCACAACCCCTTAAAGGCATTACCCCAGAAAGCTTAAACCTGACCAAAGACGGACATTATTTTACCGTTTATTTTCCGAATCTGAAACTCGATAAAATTGAAGCAGCCTCGAGTTTTTCTCCTCTACTCTACCTGATTATCGTGATCATTTTTGTGGTCGTGTTCTTTGGTTTTAGCCTTGGTATTATTATTAGGCAAAAACGACTTTCTGAGGTCAAAAATGACTTCATCAATAACATGACCCATGAGCTCAAAACACCAATTTCAACCATTAGTTTATCTAGTGAGTTGTTATTGAGACTTGAGCTGCCGCAAGACGAAGAAAAATTAAGGAAGTACGCCAGCATCATCTACAAAGAGAACAAGCGCCTCGAGAAACAAGTGGAACGCGTTTTAAACATTGCTAAGCTCGACAAAGACAAAGTCATTCTCAATACTGAAGAAATTGATCTTGTTGCGATTCTAGAAGAAGTAAAAGAAAATTTCAACTTTAACCAGGCGGAAGGCGGAGGTCAAATTGAACTTTCATTGCAGGACCAAAAAGCCCTCCTTGTTGCCGACCCTGTTCACCTTACCAATGTGCTGTTCAACCTCGTTGACAACGCAGTAAAATACTGTAAACAAAACCCGCACATTTTACTTTCGATCCAGACAGAAAAAAATGGGTACCGCATAGAAATTCAAGACAACGGAATCGGCATCAAAAAAGAAGATCAGCCTTTAATTTTTGACAAATTCTATAGAGTGCCAACCGGCAATATCCACGATGTAAAAGGTTTTGGCTTAGGACTGTATTATGTCAAACTGATTGTAGAAGCGCATCGCGGAAAAATTGACCTACGCAGTATTCCGGATAAAGGAACCACCTTTAGCATTTGGTTGCCTAAAAACTAAGTTTCTATTTTTTCTTTTGCTTTGTAAGCAGTGCGTCTGGCTGCGGAAAAAGCCCTTTGCGCAACATGGTTTTTAGCTTTGGGTCTAGTAGTAAAACCTCTTCAATTCCGGAGTCGGGTCTTTCAAAATGTAACTCATAACCTACTGCCGTTTTTACTACTAAATAAGTATTTGCATATCGATACTTACCCACTTCCATGACCAAACTGTCTTTAGAAAGCTCGACCTGTAGTTCTTGTTTCATGACAGACACCTCTTTGTTGCCAATGATGGCTTGGTAAGTGCCAATACTCCCAGAATAGATTCCTCGATATTTGCGCTTCATTGTTGAAGATTGGGCCGAGGCAAGGAAAAATGAACTTAAAACTAGACAGAGGCTAAGGAAGCGAATCATCTCAAAAAATTGTTTATCAGGGCTAAAATAATTACTATTTTCGTAGTCAGTTCGAATTTATCCAAATCATGAAGCAATACCACGACCTCCTACAGCATATTCTAGACAACGGCGTCAAAAAAGAAGACCGCACCGGAACGGGTACTATTTCTGTTTTTGGTTACCAAATGCGCTTTGATCTTTCCGAAGGTTTCCCGTGCATCACCACCAAAAAACTACACCTCAGATCCATTATTCATGAGTTGCTTTGGTTTTTAAAAGGAGAAACCAATATCGCATACCTGAAAGAAAACGGTGTTAGCATCTGGGACGAATGGGCCGATGAAAATGGTGAACTCGGGCCTGTTTATGGTTCGCAATGGCGCAGTTGGCCTGCTCCAGACGGTCGTCATATCGATCAAATTACTCAGGTCATCGAACAAATTAAAAACACCCCAGATTCCAGACGCATGATTGTGTCAGCTTGGAATGTAGGTTTGGTGGATCAAATGGCTTTGCCACCTTGCCACGCCTTTTTTCAATTTTATGTGGCCAACGGCAAATTGAGTTGTCAGCTCTACCAAAGAAGTGCCGATACTTTTCTAGGCGTTCCTTTTAACATTGCCTCTTACGCCCTACTCACCATGATGATGGCACAAGTTTGCGGGCTCCAACCCGGTGAGTTTGTCCACACCCTAGGTGATGCACATCTTTACAGCAATCATATCGAGCAAGCACAACTACAGCTCACCCGAGATTTCAGGGCCTTGCCAACCATGAAGATGAATCCGGATATTCAAAATCTATTCGATTTTAAATTTGAAGATTTTGAACTGCTCAACTACGATCCGCACCCACACATTAAAGCTGCTGTAGCCATATGATCCAGCAACTTTCTTTAATTGCAGCCCTAGATTCAGAAAATGGCATTGGCAAGAACAATGACCTCATGTGGAATTTACCCGCAGACATGCGCTTTTTCAAGGAAACTACAAAAGGGCATATTGTCATTATGGGAAGAAAAAACTACGATTCCATCCCAGAAAAATACAGACCCCTTGCCGGCAGAACCAATATAGTACTCAGCAAAACCATCGATTTCAGTGCACCTGATTGCTTGGTTTTTGATTCTCTTGAAAATTGTCTGCGTGCAATCGAGGTGGCGCCAGATCAAAAGGTGTTTATTATTGGAGGGGCTCAGATTTATAAACTAGCGCTGGCCTCTGGTTTTGTCACAGAAATGTTCCTGACTCATATAGAAAAAGCTTACGGTGCCGATACTTTCTTCCCGGAATTCGATGAAACGAAGTTTCAAAAAAAGCGCTTATTTGAGCAAGCACCTGACGAAAAACACGACGCCGCTTTTCAGGTTTACCAGTACAATCTTCTCTGATTTTCTATAGATTAATGCGGGCAAAATTGGCCACCGCTAATAAAGCTGCCGTCTCGGTTCTGAGCCTAAATGCACTCATGTCAACGGCTTTATAGCCACTTTTATCTGCCAGTTGTATTTCTTTGTAAGAGAAATCTCCTTCAGGGCCAATTAAAAACACAGCCGAATTTTCAATTGCACTGAGTTTGATTTTTTCACCCGCATTGCAATGACCAAAATATCCGTTTGGATGCGCAGATATAAAGTCTTGAAAACCCATCAAATTTTCCAGTTCTGGTAAATAATAACGCTTGGATTGTTTCATGGCAGCGACCGCAATTTTTTGAAGGCGCTCCATATTGACTGCTTTCCTTTCGTTGTGCTCACATTGTAAGAACGTAAGCTTTGACAACCCCATTTCGGTGGCTTTTTCTAAAAACCACTCGATACGGTCCATGTTTTTGGTTGGCGCCATTGCGATGTGCAATTCATGCGTTTGAGGATGTTCGATGCTTTCTAGAATTGAAAGCACAACACGCTTAGGTTGCGCATCTTGGATCTGACAAATGGCTTCTAGACCTTTGCCATTGATCAGGCGAATCTCGGCTCCAACTTGCATTCTGAGCACTTTGATACAGTGCTTGGATTCATCTTCATTGAGCTGAAAATGTTGCTGACCTTTGCTTAATTCTGGGGCAAAAAATACACTCATGAATACAAGATTTGAAATATCATTTCTTTGAGCAATTCACCTTGGTCCATGCTGCTATTGCCTACGCCTTTTCCTTTCAGGTCATATTCGTGAAGAATGGCAATAATCGATGCAATTTTTCTTGGGTCGTAGTTTTGGCGCGCATTGAGTAGTTCACCGGCTACAAAAGGATGTACGCCTATGCTGCTTGCAATTGCATCTCGACTTTTATTGGGTAAAAAGTGGATGCGCATAAGTTGAGAAAACAATTTAAAAAGCGCGGGTACAATAACGTTGATGTCGGCTGCTTTTGGGTTGTATTCAAAATACTGGACAATTTTAAATGCTTTGTCGGCTTGGCGCGTTGAAATGGCATTGACCAACTCAAAAACGTTGTAGTCTTTGGAGATGCCAATATTTTTTTCGATGTCTACTTCAGTAATGGCTTTGTTTGTGCCCACCACAATTTGTAGTTTATCTAGTTCATTGACAATTCTTCCTAAATCGGCGCCTAAATATTCTGCTAGCAACATGGTTGCTTTTGCATTGAGTTGCATGCCTTTGGTTTTGGCATATTTAGAAATCCAGTCAGGGAGTTGGTAGTCTCGAATTTTATCGGACTTGAAAACATGACCCAACTTCGCAAAGGGTTTGATGAGTTTTTTGCGGGCATCAAAAGCCTTGTTTTTATAACAAATGACAAAAACAGTAGTAGGGGTTGGTGCTGACGCATAGGCTTCTAGCTCCTCGATTTTTTTAAAATCTTGTGCTTCTTTGAGGATCACCAACCTTCGTTCGGCCATCATGGGGTAGGACTTCAACTCGCTAATAAGCGCTAGTAAATCGGCATCTTTACCGTACAGAATGGTTTGATTGAAATCTTTTTCGTGTGCTTCGAGTGCCTGCTTTTGAATTTCATCGCAGAGCATGTCGATATAATAAGATTCTTCACCGTGTAAAAAATACAAGGGCTTGAATTGCTTCTGTTGGATTTCTTTAAGAATTAAGCTTGGTTCCATTCGTGTTTTTCCCAGATTTGAACCAATTCTACTAAAGTGTCTATGGCCTTTTCCATGTCTTGAACACTGACGTACTCTAGTTTGGAATGAATGGCCATCTCGCCTGTAAAAATATTTGGGCAAGGCAAGCCCATAAAAGAAAGTCTTGAACCATCGGTTCCCCCACGGATAATGCTTCTTTTTGGCTGAAGGCCAGCGCGTTTCATCGCTTCTTCGGCATAGTCAGTGACAAAAGGATAATTGACCAATACCTCTTTCATGTTGCGGTATTGCTCGTGAATTTGCATTTCAAAACTACTTCCTGGATGAGCCAAAATGATTTGATTGGCAATGTCTTGGAGTCTTTGTGCATAATTTTGAAGCAACGTGGTATCGTGGTCTCTGACAATAAGTTGTACGGTGGCTTTCTCTAGGCCGCCTTCTATAGAGGTAGGATGAACAAAACCCTGGCGTGCTGCGGTAGTTTCTGGTGACCAACTATCTTTTGGCAAGGCATTGACAAAATCAGCAGCCAACTTGATGGCGTTGATCATTTTGCCTCTTGCATAGCCAGGATGTGCGCTCACACCATGAAAGGTCAGGTGAGCAGCATCTGCAGAAAAGGTTTCGTCTTCGATGTCTCCAAGCGGACCACCATCTAAGGTGTAACCAAAATCTGCATTTAGTTTTTTCATGTCGAGTTGCTCTACACCCCTACCCACTTCTTCGTCTGGAGTAAATAGAATGCGGATGGGGCCGTGCGGAATTTCAGGATGCGCCATCAAATAAGCTGCTAATTCCATGATAATAGCCACACCGGCTTTATCGTCAGCACCTAATAGGGTAAGGCCACTTGCAGTGATGAGGTCGTCTCCGATTTTTTGAAGCAAATATGGATGTTGCTCTGTGGTTAAAACCTGAGTAGTATCATCTGGCAAAACGATGGGTGCACCTGTATAATTGCGGTGTAAAATAGGTTTTACGTTTGTGCCGCTGCAATCTGGTGCGGTGTCCATATGAGAACAAAAACAAATGGTAGGCAAAGCATGTTCAACATTGCTCGGGATGGTTGCAAAAACATAGGACCACTCATCTAATAATACATCTTGAAGGCCAAGTGCGACTAATTCGTCATGCAATTTTTGAGCGAGGTTTCGCTGTTTGGCACTAGAAGGAAAACTGGTTGAATTTGGGTCTGCGGTGGTATCGATTTGCACATAGTGCATAAAGCGATCGGCAACTGCGTATTTTTGAGACATGCTTTGTTTTGTTCAAAAATACAAAGAAAAGTCTAAGAATTTAGGGTATCAGGGCGCGCAATTCTTGCAGTTCGCTAACTTTTTGTGCGGCCCCAGCTTGCTGAAAAGCAAAGATCAAATTGGAAAGCATTCTTTTCAATATCGCAGAGTTTGAACAGGGTTCAAAATAGTCTCTTTCTGGTGTCAGATGAATTCCTTTCAGAAATGCTTTGATTTCATTGGCGTCAAAAATACTTCCTTTTGAAAAAGCATTTATATAAAACAAGACCCCATAAGTATCTTCATTTTCCATTCCGAGCGTAGAATGTTTGCTGTCCATGTAGGCCAAAATAAAATGGTTTGGCAAATTGACGCCGTAAATGGGCAAGTCTAAAGATTGAGCAATGACACTATAAAGCAAACACAAGCTCAACGGGTTTCCTTTCTTGTTTTCAAGAACCACATTGATCAATGAATGGCTCGGAGACGGCAGCTGGTGGCTCGAACCTCTGAACTCATGCATGCCAAAAAAGATGCGGTTAAAGATTTTTACTTGTTCAAACGCCGTTTGATGGTCATTAAGCTCTAACCAAATGTCTCTACGAATCGTTTGTATTTGATTTTGAAGAAGTTGTTCATCAAGACCCGGATATTGGAATTTTGCAATAATCATCGCCCCTTTAAACAAGTCTTTATCGGCAGAATCGAGCCAATTTTTCAATTGGTTTTTTACCTCTTCAAATTGGAGGTCATGGATGAGGTTTTCTATGCGATCTTGGAACAATAAACCATAGTAATCTTGCTCCCATGAACTTTCTAAATGTGGAATCACCTCAGTGCCCATTTTCATGAGTTCATTTCTTACCTGCTGAAAAATGTGTTCGTCAGGGTCGTCCATTAATCGGACAAGTGCTTGAATGGTGGTTTGTTGATCCATCTTGCACAAAAATAGACTTGCAAGCCAAGCTAAAAAGATGGACTTAGGATCTTTTTCAAGGGTCAAGTGTTAATTGTACGTAACCTTAGGAAATAAACGTCGTAGAAGCAGCTATCCAATTAACTTAGCTACAGGTTAATTTTAAAGAGAGGTCTTCGGGTCTCTCTTTTTTTTATGCATTCGCCTGAATGAAATCCCGAACTAGGTAAGTGAGGGCTTTTCCAACCAATAAATCTTCTTGTTCAGTCTGAGGGGCAGCTTCAGTGAGGTTGAGATAGGCAATCTTTGTTTTCAAATGGCCAATTTTATATAACAATGCACGAATATCATCTAGGCGCCAACCAGATGGGCTTTGTGCAGAACTAGGCATGTTGGCAATGGCATCCATATCAATTTCAATACCTATTGACGTTTGTTGATGCGCAATAAAGTTCATAACGTCTTCAGCAAGTTGAAAGGGACCTTGTAGATATTGTTCAAAATATCGATAAGTAATCGTGTTATCTTGGAGCTTCTCACGAATGAACTGATTATTATATGCTTCATGTAAACCAAAAACACCATATTTTGCCAACCAACCTTTTTCTATTGCAGTTGAAAAGGAATTGCCACTGTGTCGTTTTTCAGTAGTGCGCAAATCAGCGTGTGCATCAATATTTACAACCCCAATTGGGTTTTTTAATGACGCCCATTTCATCAAAGAAAGCGCATTATTGTGTCCGCCTCCTACTACAATTGGAACTTGATCAGCGGCGACATGATCTTGGAGTATCTGAAATAACAACGCATCGAGTTCTTCGACAAAACAAGATGCTTCTTGTTGATCAATAGGTGCTTTGAGCTGTTTAATTTTGCCTAAATAAGCTATGTTTTCAGCCGGAAATTGCGCGTGTACTTGACTATTCAAAAACAAACGCATGAACGCACTAAAAGCATTTTCACTCCCTGGACGTCCTAAATTTGCTTGAGGACCTGCATTTTCTTCTATTCCTATGAGAATGTACTTTGCTTTTTGAAGTGAGGCTTGTTGCAGTACATTTCCTACACGCGTTTCACCTTGCCTAGTTAAAAAAGTGAGTTTCTTCGTGGTGCCATCAAAAGGAATAAATTCAAATGCGCTCATTGGTTCTTGTTTTTAATTATTGAAGTTGCTCGCTGATAAAAGTAGGAATTGCCATTGGTTTTTGCGTTGCCGCCTGTACAAAAACCAATTCTGTGGTCGCTTCATTGAGTAAAGTTCCTTGTTCATTATAAGTTTGGTACGCAAATGCAATCCGAACCCCTTTAAGCAGTGTGATTTGAGTTTTGATTTCCAAAAGCTCATCGTATTTAGCAGCTTGAAAATAGCGGATTTCAAAATGTGTGACTGGCAATAGGATACCGCTTTCTTCTAATGCTTTGTAAGAAATTCCTTTTTCTCTTAATGCCTCGACGCGGGCCACTTCGAAAAAGGCTGCATAATTTCCGTAATAACAATACCCCATTTGGTCGGTTTCGGAATACCGCACTCTTATTTTTGTTGAAAACTTCAAACTCTCTAAACTCATGACTTTATATTTATTACCAATTAGGTGCCTTTAAATTTGTAGAATCCCTATAGCTATCGTAAATTTACCAAGGTATCAGGCAACTCAGCCAATATTAAAAGAATATTATTGACAAGTCTTTTTTTTTTAATAATCAATACCTATTAGACTTTTTTTTTAACTTTTTTATGTAAATATTTGTTCTCTCATTATTTCACCCCTTTTTTCGCGCTTTGCGAAAACAAAACAAACTAACGAGAACAACTACAACTACTATGAATACAAGTCACGAAAGTGCATGGGAATCCTGCTTAAAAGTCATCAAAGACAACATCTCTTTGCAGGCTTTTAAAACATGGTTTGAGCCTATTGTCCCTGTCAAATTAGAGGGATATGTGTTAACCATTCAAGTACCATCGCATTTTTTCTATGAATGGCTTGAACAACATTATATCACACTTCTTCGCAAAGTGATCAAGAAAGAACTTGGTCAAGAAGGAACCCTTGAATACAGCATTGTAATGGAAAACAATACTCAATCGCGTAATCCATACACTGTAAAACTTCCTACGAGCAACGCTAGTAGTTTAAAAAATGCTCCTGTTAACATGCCTATCAATGTTAACGAAAAGCAAATCAGAAACCCATTTGTCATTCCTGGCCTCAAGAAAGTAAATATTGAGTCTAACCTTATACCTAATTTCACTTTTGAAAATTTCGTTGAAGGAGAATGCAATCGTTTGGCGCGTGCCTCAGGTTTTGCAGTTGCAAATAAACCAGGCGGAACCGCTTTCAATCCACTTTTGCTTTATGGCGGAGTTGGTCTCGGAAAAACACACTTAGCACATTCAATCGGTATTTCTATCAAAGAAAATTTCCCGAACAAAACTGTGCTTTACGTTCAGTCCGAAAAATTTGCGCATCAGTTCATCGATGCCATTAAAAATCAAACTACCAATGACTTCATTCATTTCTATCAAATGATTGATGTCTTGATCATAGACGACGTTCAGTTTTTTGCCGGTAAAGAAAGAACTCAAGATGTATTCTTCAGTATCTTCAATCACTTACATCAAAATGGCAAACAAATTGTCCTTACCTCTGACAAAGCGCCTGTAGAAATGCAAGGCATGGAGCAACGCTTATTGTCTCGTTTCAAATGGGGCCTTTCTGCAGACCTTGGTACGCCAGATCTCGAAACCCGCATTGCCATTCTCGAAAAGAAAATGTACGGCAGTGGTATCGAACTTCCTCGCGAAGTCGTAGAATACCTAGCGTATTCTATCAATACCAACGTCAGAGAAATCGAAGGCGCACTCAACACCTTGTTAGCACAAGCTTCTCTAAACAAAAAAGCAATTACACTCGAACTCGCCAAGCAAATGGTAGACAAGTTTGTAAGAAGCACTGCAAGAGAAGTCTCTATTGAATACATCCAGAAAGTAGTTTGTGACTATTTTGATTTACCAATCGAGATGCTCAAGTCTAAAACACGCAAGCGAGAAGTTGTTCAAGCGCGTCAAATCTCAATGTATTTCTCAAAAAAGATGACCAAATCTTCTTTGGCCAGCATTGGAGCACATTGTGGAGGCAAAGACCACGCTACAGTTCTACACGCGTGTCGTACGGTTGTCAACTTATCTGAAACCGATAAGCAGTTCAGACACTATCTTGAAGAACTAGAGAAAAAACTTACAATCCAATAAGCCTTGGCTATTAAGGTATTAATGGTTTGTCTTGGTAATATTTGTCGTTCACCAATGGCCGACGGTTTACTCAGACAAAAAGTAAAACAACAAAATCTTTCTATTGAAGTAGATTCTGCAGGCACAGCTAATTATCATGTTGGAGCTGCACCTGACTCACGTATGGTTCAGACAGCCACAAAAAATGGCACCCCCATAGATTTTTTACGTGCGCGTCAGTTTATAGCACAAGACTTCTACGATTTTGACTATATCTTAGTGATGGATGAGTCTAATTATCGTAATGTTTGCCAACTTGCACCCGACTCCAAGTATTTAGATAAGGTAAAACTCATCCTAGATTACTTACCATCTGAAGAACTGTCTGAAGTTCCAGATCCCTATTACGGTACTATGGCAGATTTTCAATTTGTCTATGATCTATTAGACAGAGCAACTGATTCAGTACTTCGCCATCTTACACAATCAAACTAAAAAAATATGTCTTCAAAAATAAACAAAGGCTCCATCTATTTAATTCCTAATACTTTAGGAGGCGAAAGCACCCAAGACATATTACCTCAGGAAGTGATGCAAATTGCAACCAATCTCAGGGTATTTGCAGTGGAAGAAATCAAAAGTGCGCGCAGATTACTGCGTAAGATGGATCGCAATTTCCCTATTGACGACTGCACATTTAGAATCGTCAACAAAAACACCAAAGAATCTGAGTTAATGGATTTACTGATGTTTCTTATCAAAGGGATTGACATCGGGGTAATTTCCGAGGCCGGATGCCCTGGAGTAGCCGATCCTGGAGCTGCACTTGTACATTTAGCACACACCCAATCTATCAACATCAAACCTTTGGTAGGTCCATCTTCAATTCTATTAGCTTTAATGGGTAGTGGTTTCAATGGACAACAATTTACTTTCCATGGCTATTTGCCAAAAGAACGCAAAGAACGCGTCAAAAAATTGCGCGATTTTGAAATGGATACCAAACGTAATGGACATACCCACATGTTTATGGATACTCCATTTAGAAACATGAATGTTTTAGAAGACTTATTAAACGAATTGGGTGACCTCACTCAACTTTGCATTGCCTCCAATTTAACCTTGCCTACACAATCTATCAGAACACTAGCTGTTATTGACTGGCGAGAAAAAGCCTACGATTTATCGAAAATCCCGGCTATATTCATCATTGGTAAAGGTCAATAATTTATTGAACCATTTCAGTATATATCTATTTCTCATTGTAGAAAAGAGTACTTATCGTCTAAAACTAAAAGAGCGACTTTTCAGCCGCTCTTTTTTTATCTAATTTTAATTAGACCTATTTTCAATTCAAGAATCATCCAACTAAAATTGAAATTTATTATTAGATTGAATAATAAGAATTAGGCTATTTCGCAATACAATCGCAACTCAAAGATTAAAACATGACTATTACACTATGAATAGTAAATGAGGAAGGAAAATTTAAGCAAAAAAAAAGCCTCACATTTCTGTGAGGCTTTAAAATCGGCATCGACTTACTCTCCCACGATCAAAACCGCAGTACCATCAGCGCAAGCAGGCTTAACTTCTCTGTTCGAA
>JBDLPT010000019.1:0-53444 GCA_039800945.1 Bacteroidota bacterium
CCAACACCGGTGCCGAATCCCACACCCACACCCACACCCAATCCGGTCCAGAATTGCCCGAAACCAGAGGTGAGTGCATTTTTCCCGCCGCAAGGAACCGTGCAAAGCACTACTCAAAAACTTGAGTTTGTGGTGCATTTTATCAATTCCTCACAAGACATCAAACTCTATAACGGACAAAATCAATTGTTGCCATTTAACTACAATTCCTATTCTGCACGTGTAGAAGCAATTGTCAATTTGGTTCCAGGCATCAATAACTTTACTTTGGTGGCCACTACTAATTGTGGAACGGATCAACAAACGGTTCAGGTCGTTCGCGAAAATTGTCAGACCCCGACTATTCAGATCCAGAACAACACCGTGAATAATTCAGTGAACCAAGCCAGTTACAACCTGGTTGCCACCATTTCCGGACAATTAAACGCTGCCAATATCCAACTTCTTCAAAACGGTATGGCAGTCAATGGGTTTAACTATAATCCAGCAACCGGACAACTTCAAAGACAACTGAATTTTGCTCCTGGCCTCAACCAGATCCGCATAGAAGCCAACTCAAATTGTGGAAACGCCAACGAACAACTCAATATCAACTTTAATAATTGTGAGCTTCCGCAATTGACAATCCTCAACCCAAGTGCAAGTGGCTCCACTACAAATCAAGGTACGCTTGCATTTAAAGCTAAAATTTCAGGTACCATTACAGGTGGGCAAGCACAATTGTATTTGAACAATCAACTTTTACCGACACCTCAAATCAGTGGCAATTTGATCTTGGCTAGCATTCCGCTCGTTCCAGGCAACAACACTATTCTTGTCAAATTCACTAACAATTGTGGGACAGACCAAGAAAGCACCAGCATCAATTTTCAAAATTGTGTGGCTCCGGTCATTAGCGTGTTGTCGCCAACAATGAACTCAACCGTTCAAAATGCAGCACTAAGGCTACGCGCAAACCTACTTCATGTAAGTAATATCGCTTTAGTAAAAGTTGTCTTGAATGGCATCGAACAAACAAGCTTTACTTTTAATAGCACAACTGGCTTATTAGAATTCAATGGGCAACTCAATGAAGGCAGCAATAATTTTACAATTACAGCTGCAAACGATTGTGGTTCAGATATCGAGACTTTTACGCTTACTTATGAAGCTTGTAAAAAGCCAACTATTGCCATCATTAACGCTCCTGCCAACGGAACAATAGTAAATCAGGCAGCCTTTAATTTTAGCGCTCAAACTACATTCTTGAATCAGAATCAAGTGAGCATTAGCCTGAACGGTGTCATTGGTCAGCCTTTCACCCTCCAAAATAATTTGGTGAGTGCTGCCCTAAACCTTCGACCTGGCTTAAATACCATTTTAATTCAAGGTAAAAACGATTGCGACCGCACTAGCCAAACGCTCAGCCTTACTTACACTCCTGCTCCGACACCTCCTCCGTGTGTAGCTCCAAGTGTTAATATTACCAATCCGGCAGCAGGACTATTTGGAGTAAGTAATCCAGCCGTGCAAATTTCTGCGATTGTAAGCAACATGCCAAGTACTAATGGAGTGAGTGTACGCTTGAATGGTCAGTTGCAAAGTAATTTCACACTAAACGGGACCAATTTAAACGCAGCTCTGCAACTCAACTCGGGCATCAATACCATCAAAGTAAAAGCAGAAAATGCTTGCGGACAAGCCGAGGCTGAAAGAGAAATTCGTTATGAGCCTTGCGATCCACCTCAAGTGATTTACAATATGATCCCTAGCGGAGGCACGGTCAACAATCCAGTTTTCACTTATTATGCTACTGTGGTAAATTATACGGTGAACTCTAATATTGTGCTTTCTATCAACGGAACCGTACTTAGTGGTTATAGCAATGTCAATGGTAGTCTTGCTGCAGAACTTGGACTCATTGAAGGTGCCAATCAAATTACTATTACCGTTACCAATGACTGCGGAACATTTTCTAACACCTACAATGTGACGTATGTAAACGATGGTTCTGAAGGCCTTCAGAAAAAACCAAGTACTACAACCAAAACTAATCCTACAAAACCGACGCTAACAACACCGGTTAAAAAGCCTACTCCTGCGCCTACACCCCCTGTAACTCCAGTACCAGGAAACAAAGAAAATCGAACAGAAAAAGGAGGAGGTCGCTAGACCTCCTTTTTTGTGCTCAATTACTTGGGTCTCTGCTCAAATCTTCATATATTCGCAATCTTAAAATTGAATACACATGGCAATTATCGGTAAAATTCGCGCCAAATCTGGCCTTCTCGTTGCAATGATCGGACTCGCTCTACTTGCATTTATTCTCAATGACTACCAAAGTTTATTCGGAATCGGTGAAGGAGACTACGGAATTGGTTTAGTATACGGAGACAAAGTTGACGTCGCTTCTTACAGCATCGCAAGCTCTAAATTTCAAGAGCAAGAAAGAAATCAAGCTATGCAAAATGGCAAAGAATTCACAGAAACTGACATGGAAGCATCTGCTGACAAAGCTTGGAACTTCATGGTTGACTCCACTATTCTTAGCAAAGAATATGAAAAACTTGGTATCAGCGTATCTGACCGCGAACTTGATGCTTACTGGATGGCAAAAGACGGATTCAACGTTCTTCAAGACCTAAGCCAGTTCTTTACTGACTCATTAACTGGTGTTCAAACTCCACAATCTATTGAAAGTGGACGCGCTAAACTTTCAGCAACACTCAACAAACTCAAAACATCTAAAGACGCTCAAAGTGTTGAGCAATGGACTGGCTTTAAAGCATATCACACAGACCGCCGCAAAACTGAAAAATACTTTGGTCTTGTTAAGCAAGGAGTTTTCGTAACAGACCTCGAGGCACAAGATCAGTACTACGCTAACAACGACAAAAAAACTATTTCATTCGTAGTTCGTCGTTACACCGAAATTTCTGATGCCGATATCAAAGTCACTGAAGCTGAAGTAAAAGCTTACTACGACGAGCACAAATCAGACAAAAAATATTTGGTGCGCAACCCTAGCCGCGACATCAAAATGTTTGACGTAAACATTCGTCCGTCAAAAGCTGACTCTACAGTATTCTACGGTAAAATCAACCAATTGCGCGCTGGCTTCACTGCAAGCACCAATGACTCGGCATTCATCGTTAAAAACAGCGAGACCCCAGTTTATTTCAGCGACAAACGCGCAACAGCGGTTCCTGAAGGCCACCCGAAAGCAGATCGCTACCAAGTTTATCCTAGAAGCTTAGACACCATTTTCAAAACAGCAGCATTAGGTCAATTAGTTGGGCCTTATGTATCTAAAGAAAAAATGGTGCTTTCTAAAGTAATCGGCTTTACGCCTGCAAGCTTGAAAGCACGTCATATCCTTATTTCTACTCAAAACACCACTGACGCTAAAATCCTTGCTGCTAAAAAGAAAACAGCAGACAGCTTAGTGAAGGTCTTAAACAAAACCAACTGGGATGCCATTGCCGCTAAATATTCTGAAGATCCAGGATCTAAAGACAAAGGTGGTGTATACGAAGACTTCCTTGAAGGCGACATGGTTAAAGAATTTGGTTTCTACTGTGCTACCGCTCCTATCGGTAAAGTTGGTGTTGTAAAAACAGACTTCGGTTACCACATAATCGAAGTTTTGGATCGTTCGGCGAGCAAATTCCCATTATTGGCTTCTATCAACCTTACCTTCAAACCATCTGAAGAAACTGTTGCCAACATGGAAAGCGAAGTAAATGGTATCCTTTTGAAACTTGATCGCAAAATTTCTAAAGAAGAAGATCCATTCAAAAAAGCTGCCTTATTTGACACCATCGTAACTCGCGCAGACTACGCTCCACGCGTTATTCAAATTGAAGACAACGCTCCAAAAGTTTACGGTTTTACAACCACAATGGCTCGCGATCGCATTCTTGAAATGGCTTACTCAAAAGATGCCGTTGTGGGTAGCATGACGCTTTCGCCAATCCGCGACAAAGACAAATACGTCATCGCCATGATCAGCGCCATTCGACCTGAAGGTGAACCTTTATTTGAAAATGTTCGCGCCCAAATGGAAAGAGAACTGATCCAAGAGAAAAAAGCCAAAAGATTCATGAATCAAATGGCTGGAAAATCACTCCAAGTCATTTCTAAAAAATTCAATACGCCAGTTATCGATGCTGAGATCACTTTCGGTAACCCACAAATTTCTAATGCAGGATACGAACCTTCAATTGTAGGAAACTTGTTCTCCGGAGCCATTAAAAAAGGTGAGCGCACACTTCCTTTAAAAGGTGAAAGCGGAGTTTACGTTATTCAAATCAAACGTGTGACTAAAGCTCCTGCAACCAGAAATTTCAAAGCTGAACGCGACCAACTTCTTCAAGGCTACATGGGTCAGGTAGAAGGTCAAGCAATGGGCGGTCTTCGCAAAAAGGCAGCAGTTGTAGACAACCGTAAGCTTTCAGAATTAGGCGTGCGTTTATAAGCAAACATGACCAAAGCCGAAATTCGCGAGCTTTACAAAGCCAAGCGAGCGAAGCTCACCCCTTTTGAACTCTCAAGAATCTCAGCACAAGTACAAGCACTTGTGCTGGATTCTTTTACCTTCCCTTCAAAGTTCGTCAGTCTTTTTCTTCCTATAGAAAGTCAAAAAGAAATTTCAACCTACGGCTTACTCGAAGACATTTTATTAAAAGGCGGACACCCCATTCTCTCTAAATCGAATTTCAAAGACCACAGTCTGCAGCTCTTCCATTATGAGCATCCACAACAACTTGAGGTTTCTAAATTTGGAATTCCAGAGCCTAAATTTGGCCGCACACTCCTTCCATCTAAACTAGATTACGTATTTGTACCGCTACTTGCAATTGATTCGAGCGGGCAGCGCGTTGGTTATGGCAAAGGATTTTATGATCGTTTACTTAAGCAATGTAAACCAGATTGCCAATTTATTGGCCTGCATTTATTTGACGAATTTGTCGAGATCGACGACGTAAGCGAATACGATATTCCGCTTCATTTTTGTTTTACGCCAGGAGGAATCTATGATTTCAGAAAGTAATAACCAGGGTAAATTCCATTTATTGGCCATTCTATTGATTCCAATAAATATGGTGGTGCTTTTTTTAGTGCCAAACTACTTGTGGTGGCTGAAAGGCCTTGTTTTAGGAGGCTCTGCGCTCTTTACTTTTTTGGTTTTGAAGAAGAAGACTTCTTAACCACTACACCATCAGCCTCGATATTCCATTCAATTTTAGGCGAAGTAATTTTATCAATTGCCGCTTGTGGTGCTTTTGCATCTTCTAAAAAGTGCTTTTGCATGGCAACAGAAATGGTGTCTAGATAAGGAGTGCCGTGGAAATAGGCCATTGACCCAGCCTCAGTTGCTGGTGGGATCAAGAAATGATCTTTGAAACGAACACGAATGAGGTCTCCGTTGGTAGGCTTCACATTTACCCAGCAACCTGCACTCTGACACACGGCAACCAATGGTGCCTTGAAGGTGTAAGCTTTATCTGAAGGATTTGCTTTAAACTGCATGACCATTTCATCGAGCGTAAGCGCTTGAGTGGTGTCTACAGCAACAGGGCCATAGGCTTTGTAGGCCAATTTGGACTGGTTGCAAGAAACAAGCGTTAAAGAAGCGGTTGTCAGGGTAAAGAATAATCGTTTCATAAGGTATTAAATAGAAAAACTATCAGATTAATTATTGTAAGTAATTATCAAAAAAGGTTCCGAGATCATAGCTCTTGTTGTCCACTAGAACAGTAGCAATTTGATTGGCAGATAAAAAGCGGATGATGACTCTGCGTGAAAACGCATCATTGGTAATCATATGAAAAGTGGCTTGATGAGATTTATCGTCAAACTCTACAGTAAACATGTTGGTGTAGTATTTTGCATACATTTCAACATTTTCTTTTGTTACTTCGGTTGGCATAGTCAGCTGGATGTGTCCACTAGCTACACCGCCTTTGAGATCTGCAATATTTTTTGCTGAAGCACTAAGTGTTTTTTGTCCAAAAACGAGTAAGTTCAACCCAAGCGCCAAAACGAGAAGTGTTACTTTTTTCATAGTACAAAGATTAGTTTAGCATAAAACTACAAAATAATTCAATAAATTGCCAACGTGTCTGATTTAATACTTCAATACCAATCATTATTACCTGAAGCTGGCTGTGACGAAGCAGGTAGAGGTTGCCTTGCCGGGCCTGTTGTAGCGGCTGCAGTTATCCTCGATCCTGAAAAACCCATTGCAGGTTTAAACGATTCAAAGCAGCTGAGTGCTAAAAAAAGGGAGGTGCTCAGACATGAAATCCTCGAAAAAGCACTTGCATTCGGAATTGGCATTGTAGATCATGTCGAAATTGATCAGATCAATATTTTAAACGCCAGTTTTCTTGCTATGCACAGGGCCTTAGAACAACTTCAAAGCAATCCAGCCTATATTTTGGTCGATGGCAATCGGTTCAAACCATACAAAGACACTCCTTATGCGTGCATGATCAAAGGTGATGCCCGGTTTATGTCAATAGCGGCAGCAAGTATTTTAGCAAAAGAAAAACGCGATGAAATCATGAGCCAACTACATGAAGAATTCCCTGTTTATAATTGGCATAAAAACAAAGGTTATCCGACTCTTGACCACAGAAAAGGAATTGCCGAACATGGGGTTTCGCCCTACCACAGACTCACTTTTCAACTCTTAGCCCGAACAGACCAACTGGCTTTATTTGATTAAACAAAGTATTGTTGATTAGATTCTTGCAGCGCACAAATAGTAGCCTTTAGCTCACTTAACTTTGGATAAAATTGTATCCATGCGTCAAAGAGTCATTCTTCTGGTTTTAAGTACTATTGCTTTTATTTGGATTTTGTTCGCGTCCTATGATCTCCTATCCAACGAGACCCTGACCGATTTCAGAAGCTATTTCAATGCAAAAGACGAAAAGGTTTGGATCATTCGCGAGCACAAAGAATTTGAATGGGACAAAGAAGGCGTTCAAACCACTGAGCTCAATCAGAACCTATTTTATTCCGTTACCCGCGCAACCCAAACGCCCGTAACTATCTTTTTTAGTGCCAAAAGAACCCTATTCTTAGTTGAAAAGAAAGGCAACTGGAGTAAAAAAGAAGTAGAGGCTTTGTTTGAAAATGGCTTGTTCCCACTTCAAATTGGCAAACTGAAAACTTTTGAATTTGGCAAACTACACGGTAAATACAACAAAAATCAGCTATTAATTTTTGAAGGCGAACTCAATGAACCACAAACACAATCGTTTGCATTGAATTCGAAGTCAAGCTATACCTGGATCACTTGGGAAAACGGAAACCCACACATCACTGATACCTACGTAAAACCTCAACTGCGCTATCGCTACGAAAAGTACAAGAATCAACACGCCAATCTTAAAAAAATTGATGACTACGCCGTTTTTGCCGAAGCCATCCCTGATTTTTTCTCTTCCTATTATTTCTACGAAAAAAATTATGCCGCACAACTCGATAAATCTTTTGAAAGTAGCCCCTGGAACAAATGTGTGAAAACAGGTTTTGTTCATCTACAAAAAGACAGCTCAAGCCTTGTAATCTTTGATTTTCAAGAAAATGCAAATCCCATTCTGGTTTTAAACGAGGCGCTAGGCAAAGAAGAACTCAACGAAGAAACACAAACCTATGAGCGTCAACGATTTTCAACATTAATTAGCGCTGAAAAAACTACTTGGCACCTTGGCACCATCGGAAATTTTGCCTTTGCCAGCCCAGACCAAGACTTATTTGACCAAGCTTTAGCCGCCGCCAAATTAAATCAGACCATCGCTCAAGATTCCTTAAAAATCAAACGCTTCTACGACTTAATGCCTAAAAAAGTCACGGCGCGTTGGGTCGATGCGCAACAAAAGAAAACCCTTACACTGCTGGGGCCAGATATCGTAGAAACGAGCTATCAAAGACTTTCGGAAACACAGCAACTCGAGCAAGATAAAATTCGCGATTATTTTGTCATGAATCCGGGTTTTAGGGTCCTCGACTTTGGCAGCTTTGCAGAAAGAGGGAATGTACTCGTACAGACTGAAAATCAAAAATTAATCGGCTATATAAATGGCCTTCGCAAATGGGAAAAAGACCTTCGTGGCGAAATAAAAGATATTTATAGCCTAAACCTCTTGCCTCAATTGGTGGTGGTTCAGTCTGTTCATGAAGTTCAGTTTTTTGATAAATCGGGCAGAATCGTTTATCGCCTAACCCATGAATCTGACCTACCTGTGGCTGCCTATGAAGCCAACGGGAAACGAGAATTCCTGACGAGCAATGGCAGCAATAACTTACAACTCAACAATGAAAGCGGGTCAATTATCAAACAATTTCCTTGCAATGGTAAATTGCTAGACTACGCCATTTACCGACAAAACGGAAAGGCGTTTGTCAGTATTTTATCGGACAAGAGCTTCACAACAGTTGATTTAACAAAAAGAAAAGTTATTGCCAAACAAACAGCTGACAGTACTTTTCAATTGATTAGTAATGAGCGTTTTGCAGCTGCAGTTCAAGTGAACAGGAACCAGGCTATTATCTTACAAGCAGGTTCAAAGAAACAATTCCAAGTTTCAAATGGCGTTCAAATTCTCGCTTGCTATTCACAAGCACAAAACCAAATGTTCATTTTCAAAAGAAACACGGCGTTATTTGCCTATGATCAAAATGGCAACAAGTCTTGGGAGAAAACACTTCCTGTTAATGAAATTAGCTCCTGCGAAATCTATCAGCACCCAAGTGCAAAAAGTTGTTTGGCATTTCTCGATGCAGTAGGCAACCATATTGTCCTTCTCGACGACTTAGGGAGAGACCTAGACCGTCAAGATCGACATGGTGAAACACAAATTCAAATGACTAGCTTTGGTACTAGCGCCTTTTCAATCACGACCTTCTTAGGTAACTACCTTATTCAATATAATAAACAATGAAAAAGTACTTTTTTTCCCTCTTTTTAATTAGTTCTGTTCTCGTTCAAGCACAGTCTTATCTTGGCAATATTACCAGTAACTATGCCGGGGCAATAGGCAATCAACTCAACCCAGCAAGTTTTGTAGATGGCCGCGTTAAATTTGACCTCACCTTGCCGGCAGTTAACTTTTTCACCTACCAAAATTTTGGGTATTTTGATGCCAACGCCATGCGTGCAGAGCAAGGCAACGGTGGCTATTGGTGGAAAAAATCATTCCTCGATACAGCGGTGCTCAATAGCTGGGTCTACCCATCTTCGACTTTTATTGATCGTTTTATTGTGCACAATTACAACGCACAAAGTACGGGTACACTTGGTGCAAATATCAACCTGAATCTCGATCTTTTCAATATGGCTTTTCATCTTGGAGAGAAAAGAGCCATTGGGGTCAATGCGCGTTTTCGTTCGATCACCAACGTAGACAACATGAACCCAAAATTGGCTGTGCTTTCTGAAGAAGGATTGATCTACCCTTCACTCTGGAATCAGGTGATTGACGAAGAGCTGATCAATATCAATCACATGACCTGGGCAGAAGTCGGTTTCAACTACAGCCAAGTGCTCATTGACAACAAAAACCACTTCCTAAAAATCGGTATCACACCAAAACTTTTGCTTGGTTTTGCAAGTGCTTATGTGCATTCATCAGACTTCACTTATAATTTAGTCAATGAAGATACCTCACAATTACTATCCGGAACTTTTGATTACGGTTATTCTAAAGAAGTTGGAAACTTTATTACAGACGGCATGAATGGCTTAATCAATAGTTCAAATTCAATGGACTATCTCAAACCAGGTTCTAAAGGATTTGGTCTAGATATCGGGGCAATTTACGAATGGCGCCCACAATATGCCAAATTCAAATACGACATGAATGGCAAAACCGATCTCTGGATGCGCAACGAAACCAAATACAAAGCAAGAGTTGGTTTATCTATTCTAGATATGGGTGGAATGAAATTCACCAAAGGTGGTCTGAGCCGGAACTTTGTAGTAAATACAAGCAACTTATTCAATCTCCACACTTTTGAAACTGCCACTGACCTTAACTCTTTTGATGGCATCATTGACTCATTAATTACTGCATCAACAGCCAACGGCACTACAGATTGGACTGCCCTTCAAGCGCCTTCCCAGACCTACAGAATGCGTACGCCAACAGCCTTGAGTTTACAAGCAGATTATCATGTCTGGAAATACTTCTACGTGAACGCCACTGCCATGCTCAACATGATTCCTAAAAATAAGGATACCAAAGTGCATACTGCCACACAACTGAGCCTCACCCCTAGCTTTGACAGCCCTTACTTCGGCCTTTATGTTCCATTTGTATACAACCCATATAGCGGTTATAAATTTGGTTTGGCTACAAGAATTGGCCCACTTATCCTCGGACTCAACGACATGAACCTGATACGTGCCAAAAACAATATTAGCGGCCTCGACTTCTATGCAGGTTTGCGCCTTCCAATAATTTACCACCGCGTCAAAGACAAAGACAAAGACAAAGTCTCTGACCGCATGGACGAATGTAAAAATGTACCCGGCACTTGGGCTTTCTTAGGCTGCCCAGACACCGACGGTGACGGCATTGCAGATTCTGAAGACGAATGTGTAGATGTCAAGGGCCTCAAAGAATTCAAAGGCTGCCCAGACACCGACGGAGACAAAATCATTGATTCCGAAGATGCTTGCCCAACAGTTGCAGGTCTCAAAGAATTCAAAGGATGTCCAGACACAGACGGCGACAAAATCATTGACTCCGAAGATGCCTGCCCGACAATTGCGGGTATTGCAGCACTTAAAGGCTGTCCGGACAAAGATGGTGATGGCGTCACTGATGCTGAAGATGTTTGTCCTGACAACGCAGGCCCTAAAGAAAATCAAGGTTGCCCAGATAAAGATGCCGATGGTTTATTTGACTTCATTGACCAATGCCCTGAAGTTGCAGGCCCTAAAGAAAATCAGGGTTGCCCATGGCCAGATACCGATGCCGATGGCTTGCTCGATAAAGACGACGAATGTCCTACGCTTGCTGGCCCTAAAGCCAACAAAGGTTGCCCTTACAAAGATTCTGATAAAGATGGTTTGCTCGACAAAGACGATGATTGTCCGAACACACCGGGTCCGAAAACCAACAAAGGTTGCCCAGTCATTGAACAAGCCGTAATTGAAGTATTGAAAACTGCTTTTGACAATTTAGAGTTTGAAACAAGCAAAGACATCATTTTTGAATCTTCTAAGCCTTCCCTTAATGAATTGGCAGAAGTACTCAAGAAAAAACCAACCTGGAAACTTCAAATTTCAGGGCACACCGACAATGTTGGTGACGACAACCTCAACATGGTGCTTTCCAAAAAACGAGCTGAAGCCCTAAAAGCATATTTAGTTTCACAAGGCATTGACCCAAACCGTTTGATTACGCTTTACTTTGGCGAAACAAAACCAATTGCGACTAACGACACTCCTGAAGGACGTCAGAAAAACAGACGCGTTGAAATGAAAGTTGTTTTTGAGTAAGCACTCAAAATAAAATACTTGAAGAGGGCGGCCGATGGCCGCCCTCTTTGTTTGTTAACCCTATGTTAAGCTTTCGTCAGTTGTAATTAACGCTTTGTTAATCTTGAATTAATCTACTCATCAAGATACTAACAGACCTTTGCAGTACAAATATTAATGTACAGCAATGAAGCTATTTACCTCTTTTTTAGTAAGTTTTATTTTTCTTGGTTTGCAGACAAGCTCTTTTGCGCAAACGGCCACTGTAAGTGGAAAAGTAACCGATGCGTCTAACGGATCACCTTGTAATGGTGTTAAAGTAAGTGTGGTCGGCAAAGCCATTTTTACCCTGACCGATTTCAACGGCGCTTACTTGCTTTCAAAAATCCCAGCAGGGGTTTATACCATTGAATTTAAATCTACTGAGTACAAAACCAAACAACTTACTGAGTTTGCCATCAAAGAGAATGAACAACTTACCCTTGACGTGGAACTCGAAATGCGTTCCCAAACAACACAAGGTGTAACGGTAACCAAATACATTAAAAAAGATACCCAAGAAGGTGCTGTACTCATGCAGCGCAAAAGCCCTGTTTTACTCGATGTAGTGCCTGCCGAAGTCATTACTAGATCACCTGCAAGAACTGCAAGTGATGCGCTTTCAAAAGTGAGTGGAGCCAGTATCCAAGACAATAAATTTGCCGTGATCCGTGGGTTAAATGACCGTTACAACGCAGCTTATTTAAACGACGCGCCACTTCCAAGTTCAGAGTCAGACAGAAAGGCCTTTTCTTTTGACATATTCCCAGTAAATATGTTAGAAAATTTAGCCATTGTAAAAACGGCTTCAGCTGATCTACCAGGCGAGTTTGCAGGTGGTATTATTCTAGTCAAAACAAAAGATGTTCCGTTAGAAAATTTCAATAGTTTGAGCATTGGTGGCGGTTATAACACCATCACAAGCTTCAAAAAAGGTTTAAGTGCACCAGGAGGCAAACTAGATTGGCTAGGTCTTGATGATGGGACAAGAGCCATTCCGAGCAGCATTCCTGCAAATGTGAATTACCCAACTTCAATTAGTGCTCAAGCTGACTTGGCAAAAACATTTACAACCACGTGGGGGCTGGATCAAAAAATGGTAATACCAAACTTTAGTTTGCAATATGCCACAGGATTTAAGAAAAAACTAAAAACCGAAAATCGCGAGTTTGGCTACACTGCATCTATCTCCTACAACCGCACCAATAATTTAAATCAGACCAAACGCAACTCTTACACAGACAACGCAGGTGGTGGTAGCGGCGCTTCCCAAATTGAAAGTGCCTATATCGATCAAGTTAATGCTACTTCTACTCTTTCAGGTGCCATGTTAAATCTTGGTCTGAAATGGAATGAAAATCATCTCTTCACTTTAAAAAACCTTTATTCAATCAACAGTGATTTGCGCATTATTCAGCGCACAGGGGAGGTCAATCCACTTGATCCAAATCCAACATTGATTCGCTCTAACGCCAACTGGCTCACCACCAACCAAATCTTTGCAAGTCAGCTAGGAGGTCAGCATGTGATCAAGAAAAGTGTACTCAAAGCAGATTGGACCCTTGGTATGAGCTCTATTAAAAGAACCATCCCAAATATGCGTAGATCCATTTACTCTAGACTGCAGCACTTCAATGACCCTAACGACCCCAACCCATATGACACAACTTGGATTGCCAACATTTCACAATCAAATTGTGGGCCTGACTACGGTGGAAATATGTTCTTTTCAGAAAATAAAGAATGGATTGCTTCTGCTAAAGCCAACCTTACTTATGAATTCGCAAAGAAGAAGAAAAATTCTAATGCAGAATTAAAAGCAGGATTCTTTATACAAGAACGCCAAAGAGATTTTACCGCACGTCAGTTCGGATACACAAAATATGGCGCTGTTGGAGGAAGTATCTCTTTTGACTACAACTTACTTTATTTACCAGAAGATCAAATCTTCTCGTCTCAGAATATGGGTTTAATTGCTCCGGGCGTCGGTGGTTTCAAACTTACTGAAGGAACCAAGGCATCTGATTCTTATACAGCCAGTACTCACTTAAAAGCCGGATATGTTTCAATGTATAACAAAATACACAAGCACAAATTTATCTATGGCGTGCGCATTGAAGATTTTCAGCAAAGCTTAAGCGCTCTTAAGGCTGACAAAACACCATTAAACGTTGAGATGCACAATGTAGATATCTTGCCGTCAATTAACTATATATTAGACATGAAACACGATCAGTTCCTTCGTTTTTCAGCTTCGCAAACAGTAAATAGACCAGAATATAGAGAGCTAGCACCTTTTGCATTTTATGATTTCAATACACAATTTGTGCTTTCTGGAAATGATTCACTTAAACGCGCAAAAATCACAAATTTAGACCTTCGATATGAGTGGTATCCTTCAAAAGGAGCGCTTGTTTCTGTAAGTACATTCTATAAAAACTTCCAAAACCCAATAGAACAAATCGCTAGACCCGATGTACTAAATGAGATTTCTTACAAAAATGTTGGCGTTGCCAATAACGTCGGAATCGAACTTGAGGTTAAATCAAATGTCGGAAAACTCTTTAAGGTCGATAGCACCAACTTCCTGAATCAAATTCAATTCTTCTCGAACCTTGGATTTATTCATTCTGTTGTCGATGTTTCTCAAAATATCGGAACTCCTTACCAATTCAGACCACTGCAAGGTCAGTCTCCTTATGTTTTCAACTTAGGCGCAACTTATCAAAAAGAAACTTTTTCTGTAAGCATGAATGTGAATCGTGTGGGTTCACGCATTTATATCTTAGGAAGTGTACTACAGCCAGATATTTGGGAAAAAGGACGCACTTTCTTAGATCTGCAAGTGGCTCGTTCTTTCTTAGACAAGAAACTAGATGTAAAAATCAACTGCCAAAACTTACTTGCTCAACATTTGATTTTCTATCAAAACAACTATTTTGATCCAGCTACACCAAATGCAATTCGCAAAGCAGGAAATTACTTATTTACTGGTGAAGCAAGTGGTGAAAACCGTTTTGATGTCTCTAAAGATGATTTGGTTTGGGATACCAACTTTGGAAGGGTATTTAGCTTCGTGTTGACCTACAAATTCTAACACTTGGTTTATACATTGGTAACAATTCCTTATCGTAAACATAGGATTTCACTAACACTATAGCAAGGATAACAACGGAACTTTGCCTAAACAAAAAAAATAAAAAGATGAAAAAATTTACATTATTCGCTTTAGCCCTTATGGCAAATGCAGCACTCTTTGGCCAGAGCTTTTTCCAGCCAACGAGTTACAGAGGTGCCTTCGCTCCTGCTCCTGAAGCGCAATGGACAGACAACTGGACGAACTGGAATCCACAAAACACTGTTTACGGAACACCAAACGTGAACATTTCAACTTCAATTACTACAAACACTACCTGGACATCAAATAACATCTATCTTTTACAAGGTCAGATTTATGTAAAAAATGGTGCTACCCTAACTATCCAGCCTGGTACAGTTATCATGGGTGACAAAAATACAGCTGGTTCAGGACTATTCATTTGTCAAGGTTCGATGATTATTGCTGACGGAACGGCTTCCAACCCAATTGTATTTACTTCTAATCAAGCTGCTGGTCAGCGCGGTCTTGGAGACTGGGGTGGTTTGATCATTATGGGTCAAGGACCAAATAACAACGCAGGTGGTATCGCTAATGTTGAAGGTTTAGCTCCAACAAACGACACGCAGTTTGGTGGTGGAACTAACCCTAACCCAGACGATAATTCTGGTATCTTGCGTTATGTTCGTATTGAATTCCCGGGTTATGTTTATCAACCAAACAAAGAAATCAACGGTCTTACATTAGGGGCTGTTGGTCGTGGAACCACCATTGACTACGTTCAGGTATCTTTCTCAAATGACGACGCTTTTGAATGGTTCGGAGGAACCGTAAATTGCCGTCACCTAGTATCATACAGAAATCTAGACGACGATTTCGATACAGACAACGGCTACTCTGGTTTTGTTCAATATTGTGTAGCTGTTCGCGACCCACAAATTGCAGATAACCCAACCGTTTCAACCTCAGAAGGTTTTGAATCAGACAACGACCCAACAGGATCTGCAGCAACACCTCAAACATCTGCCACTTTTTCAAATGTAACCTGGATAGGCCCATTACGTGGTAATACAGCTGCAACAGTGGCTGCCGGTTTCCGAAGAGGTGCGCGCATCCGTAGAAATTCTGGATTAAAAATTTACAATAGTATTTTCATGGATGGTCTTCGCGGAATTCATATCGATGGTACTGCTTGTGAAGCAAATGCAACAAACGGTGTATTGAAATATAAAAACAATGTAGTTGCAGGATACCAAACTAACTATTCTGTAGAACGCAATACTGGCTCAACCTTCGGGATTTCAGCATGGTTTGGTGCAAATGGTAATGATTCAATTGTAAGTTCTGCAAATATTTTAACACTTCCTTATGGAGTAAACAATACTTACTTAAATCCTGATTACCGACCAATGGCAGCTTCGGTAGCCTTGTCTAACATGTCTTTTATTGACGCAAGCATCAACCCTTACATCATTGCTGCACCTACAACAACAGCTGCAATAACTTACTGTCAAGGTGCAACGGCAACTGCTTTAACCGCAACCGGAAATTTAGACTGTACTATCAAATGGTATACAACAGCAACGGGCGGATCTCCGATTACGGCACCAGTGCCATCTACCACAACAGCTGGTGTTACTAACTATTATGTTGCTCAGATGAATGCTGCTGGTTACGAAGGCCCACGCACAATGGTAACCGTAACCGTTAACGCACTTCCTGCAACACCAGTCATTACAGCTAGTGGTTCCACTTCATTCTGTACTGGTGGTTCAGTAGACCTTTCTTCAAGTGCAACTTCTGGAAACGTTTGGTCAAACAATGCTACCACAAATGCAATTACGGTTTCAACAACTGGAAACTATACAGTTACTGTAACTGACGCAAACGGTTGTTCAAGTACCTCTGCTCCTATTTCTGTGAACGTTTCTAACGCTCCAGCTCCAACTATCAGCGCATCTAGCACACAAGCGTGTTCTGGTGATGTAGTAACGGTTACTTCATCTGCGGCTGATTCTTACTTGTGGTCTACTGGTGAAACCACACAAACTATTGAAGTAACCAACACTGCTGCAATTTCAGTTACGGTTACTAATGCCAACGCATGTAATGGTGTGGGCCAATCGGCTACAACAAACATTGCCTTTACTACTGCTCCAACGGCAGCTGGAACATTTACAACAGCTGGCAACGTAGTTACTTTCACAAATAGTTCTTCAGACGCAACCGCATACTCTTGGGATTTCGGTGACTTCACCAACTCCTCAGCAGCAGCTCCAACACACGCATTTGCAGCAAACGGTGCCTATACTGTAGTCTTGACTGCAATCAATGGAAACTGTACTGATACCGTTGCATTTGAAATCGCTATCGAAGTAGGTGTTGCTGAAAATAGCAGCTTGACTTTCGAAGTGTATCCGAACCCTGCAAACGCTCAAATCATCATTGCTTTCGAAAACCAAACGGAAAGCAGCATCAATATTCTAGATGCAATGGGCCGTGTTGTAATGAATGAAGTAGTTACAGGAGCTGGTGCACAAGCTGTATCGGTAAACGTAAACGAACTTGCTTCAGGAAGCTATACCGTACAAGTCATCAGCGAAAATCAAGTAGGCATTAAACGTCTAATGATCCGCAAATAATTAATTGCTTTTGAAGAGGGGGTTTCGGCCCCCTCTTTTTAAAACAAAAAATAGGACGATGGAAAACACAAAAGGACACACCATACTGATCGTAGACGACGAACCAGATATCTTAGAGTTTTTATCGTACAATGTGCGCAAAGAAGGCTATAAAGTCTTTACGGCAAGTAACGGAATGGAGGCACTTAGATTGGTGCAACAAATCAATCCCTCACTTATTTTGTTGGATGTGATGATGCCCAAAATGGATGGCATTGAAACCTGCCAGGTCATCCGCAAGGACCTCAACATGGTTCAGCCCATCATCGCTTTTCTAACTGCCCGAACAGAAGATTATGCCCAAATCGCCGGTTTTGAAGCAGGTGCAGATGACTACATCAACAAACCGATCAGGCCAAGATTGTTAATCAGCAAAATTGAATCGCTGCTGCGAAGAACTAAAAATAAAGGCGCACAAGAAGGTTCAGAAAAAATTACAATTGACCGTGATCGCTATGTAGTCGAAGTAGATGGTAAGGAATTGCAACTTCCTAAAAAAGAATTTGAATTACTAGAACTCCTGGCATCCAGACCCGGGAAAGTATTCAACCGCGATCAAATACTCGCCGTAGTTTGGGGCAACGACACCATTGTCGGTGAACGCACCATAGATGTTCATATCAGAAAATTACGCGAAAAGCTCGGAGATGCGTATATTCGTACTATCAAAGGAGTCGGATATACCTTTAACGATAAGTGAGTAAAACAAGACCAAGTTTTTTAATATTAAGAGGGAGCCTGTTATTTTTTGTACTGAGCTTCCTTTTTACATTTTTTGTACATCTACAAATTGTACATCTCAACCTCGTCCTCCTCTTTTTGATCCCGCTGGTTTCCGGGATTTTTGCCTACACCATCTTTTACTATATCATCAAACGCTTTTTGCAGTACCGCATGAGTTTGATTTACCGCAGTATTCAGAACACCGAACGTTCAGAAGCTAAGCAAGTAACCATAGATGATTTAGTTGCACAAGGAGAAAAAGATGTGGCCGAATGGAAGCAAAATCAAAATCAAGCCATTGAAAAATTGCAAGAACAAGCTGCTTTCCGAAAAGAATTTTTAGGAAATCTTGCGCATGAACTCAAAACACCCGTTTTTTCCATCCAAGGTTATATTGATTCGCTGTTAGATGGCGGAATGGAAGATCCTGCTATTTTAAAAACGTTTCTAGAACGCGCCTCCAAATCTACTGAGCGCATGACCCATATTCTAGATGATCTCGATCAGCTTACGAAACTTGAACTCGAAAGAATACCGCTCGACATCAGAAGTTTTGATTTCCTTGACCTCATCCGCGAAACCTTTGATAGCCTTGAATTAATGGCAAAAGAAAAAGGTTTTCAGTTGCGTACAGAGCATTCAGATCCATTTTGTTATGTGATGGCAGACCGCAATAAATTGGCGCAAGTTTTACTCAACCTGATCAGAAACGCAATTGACTACGGCAATGAAAATGGCACTTTGATTATTAGCGTCGTAGAAATTGAAAACACCTACAATATTCAAATAAAAGACAACGGCCCTGGCATTGAGCCCAAGCATTTACCGCGCCTCTTCGAAAGATTTTACAGAGTAGAAAAAAGTCGCAACCGCAATGAAGGTGGCTCAGGCTTAGGATTGGCAATTGTGAAGCACATCATTGAGTCACATGGCCAACAAATTCAAGTCAGTAGCAAGATTGGCGTCGGCACGACCTTCACTTTTTCTTTAGAAAAAAGTAAAGCTGGCGGGCCTGTAAGCTCCAGAGGAATCCCACTCAAATGACAGAAAATCAGCAAATTTTCAGTCTAAAGCAAGTAGCCCTTTCTATTGAGAAAACAATAGCCAGCCGCTACCAAAATTTGTATTGGGTAAAAGCCGAAATACATAAGCTGAACCGCTACCCTAGTGGGCATGCCTTTCCAGAACTTGTGGAGAAAGAAGACGGCAAAATTGTCGCTCAACTCAATGGAAATATCTGGAAACAAAACCTACAACGCATAGAAAAACTCTTTATCGACCAAGTGCAAGAACCGCTTAAAGACGGCATTCAAGTACTGATGTTGGTAAAAGTTCAATTCAACGCAACTTTTGGTTTAAGCCTGCAAATTCAAGACATCGACCCTGCTTTTACACTTGGTCAATTGCAACAAGAAAAAGACAAAACCCTCCTGCGCTTAAAAAAAGAAGGGCTTTTACAAACCAACCAGTTACTTCCCTATCCATTAATTGCCAAAAGAATTGCCATTATTTCAGCAGCATCTAGCAAGGGTCTTTCTGATTTTTACCAAGTATTGGATCAAAATGCATTTGGCTATACTTTTCATACTGAATTATTTGAAGCCTACGTGCAAGGTGATGTCGCCATTGAGTCGATCATCAGAGCGTTAGAGGAAATTTCTAAGGTAAAGGAGCGTTACGATGTCGTGGTGATTGTGCGAGGTGGAGGCGCTGAGGTGGGGCTTACTTGCTACAACAACTATGAACTTTGTAAAGCCATTGCCACGTTTTCACTCCCTATTATTACAGGTATCGGGCACTCTACAAATCTGACCGTTGCCGAAATGATTGCGCACGCCTCTGCGATTACGCCAACCCAGTTAGCAGAAATGCTTATTGCCCAATTTAGATCTTTTGATTTGAAACTAGACAAGCTCAGTCATTCACTAGTTCAGAATGCAAAAATTGCGCTCGAAAAAAATAATGCAAAAATCAATCAACTGATTCAAAACTTGGCATGGGTGCAAACTCAATTTTTCAGACAAAAAGAAACCCAGCTCAATCATCTCGAACAAAAAATCAGCTTGCTAGACCCTATTCGAGTTTTAAAACGAGGGTATACCATCAGTACCATCGACGGAAAATTGCTCAAAAATGTAGAAGAAATTCAAGCCGGCCAAGTATTACAAACCCAAACTGCCGACGAAATTATTATTTCAAAAATATCTTAGTGGGTTGAGGTCATGTTCTCAGGGACACAAATAATGAAATCTGCCCTGCCGAGATGCGCTTTGTCTAATTTCCTGATGTCTGCCTGAGAAACTGTCGAAATGGTGACGACACTTTGCTGCGGATTTTCTTGCAATACATACCACATGATTCCCTGATAAAAATCAGAATGATACGCACCATTGAAATGCAAATGCACCGTTTTTGATGTGCGCCACGGATTATGTAAAATAAAATGCGCCATGGTTGCATCTTTGATGGCCTGCGATTCTACCATGCGCCACCCCGCACCTGGCCCCATATGAGCCCCCATCTGCTTCATGTCTTGATACTGACTCAGGGTGGTATCAAATGCAAAATTTAAAGGCGCCATTTGATTTTTTATTGACTCAGGTAAAGTATCTAAAGCTTGACGGCCTTTCTTGAATAACAAACTGGCATATTTACGCTGAATATTACTGGCCACACAACTCAATTGCTTTTCTTTGGCAAACAAAATGAGAGGCTGATAATCCGTACTGTAATTTGGCCAGAGTCTCATCGTGTCTTTGAATTGCTCATCATTGAGTTGGCCTTTTAAATACGCAGCCAATAGCCCTTGTTGATCCTGCTCAAACATTTCAAATCCTAGTTGCAAGTTCTCCTGATGTGCGGCATACATGCGTTGTGTCAATTCCAATTGCAACCAATGCGAAATAGGGTTGTCGTGAAATTCTCCAAACAGAACCAGATCAGAGGCATTGGCAGTGCTTGTCATTTTTTCAAAAGTCACTGGTTTTCCTTTTGCGTTATAAATTTGATAAGCGGGTAAGTCTTGTGCAAATAAGATCTGAAAGGTAAATAGGAAAGAAATTGGGATAATAGTTTTCATTTTCTTAAATCTTAAATCTTAAATCTTAAATCTTAAATCTTAAATCATTAATAATTCGAAAATTAAGAACAAATACTCGGAATTCTTTAATTTTACTTCAAACCCACCTCATGAAAAGAAAAATTCTCTTGCTGACCTTTCTTTCCGCTTTGTTCTTTTTCAAAAGCCAAGCCCAAACTTGGAGCGGAGAAGTTGCTCAAATTTTCTATAATAAATGTACCGCTTGCCATCACCCTGGAGGAGCTGCACCAACGTCCTTTATAACGCACGCTGAAGTGAGCCCTCTGGCTGCAGCTATTTATCAGTGTGTCAATACCGGTGAAATGCCACCATGGCCACCCGACAACAATTACCAACAATATCAGCACAACCGTGCACTCTCTAGTGCAGAAAAAACTACTGTTCTAAGTTGGCTAAACAATGGTGCTCCGGAAGGCAACGCTAACCAAACTCCCCCGCCTCCAGTATACTCTTCCACAACATTTTTAGGAAATGGTGATTTACAAGTTCAAATCCCTACCTATATGTCAAAAGCAACTACTCATGATGACTACGTTTGCTTCAGCATTCCAACCAACCTTACCCAAAATCGTGTCATCAAAGCAGTAGAAGTAGTGCCCGGTAACCGAGAAATTGTTCATCACTGCCTGATTTACCTAGACCCAAATAGCGCCGAAGCCACCGATACCATTGGCGGAAATTGCGCCAGCCCCAACAATGGAACCACAAAACTTGTAATGGGCTACACACCAGGGGCAACCCCCATGATTTTACCTTCTCAAGATCCTTTGAAATTAGGCATTGACATCGGCCCAGGCTCTTCCATCTACTTTGCGATGCATTATCCGATGGGCTCTTTTGGGCAATTCGATTCAACGAAAGTGATCTTGCACTTCTACCCTGTCGGCACAACTAATGTCAGACAAATTAGCGCCGCTCCTTTACTCGCCGATTACAACTTTAGCTTGCCTGCCAATCAGGTGACGCAACTCAACGCCTTTTTCCCGGGCGCGGGTGGTGCTACTTTGCCGAGTGCATATTCGGTATTATCTGTTTTTCCACACATGCATTTGTTAGGCACTAACATCAAGGCATACGCCTACAAGGCAGGGCAAGATACCGTGAAGTTTGTAAATGTGCCCAAATGGAATTTTATGTGGCAAGACTTCTACTTTTTCAAGCATTTACAAAAAGTGCCTGCTGGCTACAAACTTAAAAGTGAAGGCACCTATGACAACACGGTCAACAACCCTAACAATCCAAACAACCCTCCTCAAACGGTTTACAGTGGTTTCAATACCACTGATGAAATGTTCTTGACCTATTTCCACTATTTACCTTATTTGCCTGGCGATGAGACCTATGACCTTGAAGTATTATCTTCCGCATCGGTTCAAGAGCTACTTGCCCCAGATCAAAGTACAATTCTGGCGTATCCGAATCCTTTTTCGGACCAAATTACACTTGAATTTCCTGCAAGTCTAAGTAACCACGACCTCATCTATTTATATGATGCTTATGGTGTGTTGGTCGATAAAATTGCTTTTGATACCGGGGCTGCTCAAATTCATTTAGACGCTCAAAATCCTATTTGGAACAACCTTTCAAAGGGAGTTTATTACGTTTCAGCTCGTTTGAACGGTAAATTTCTGGCAAAAAAAATAATCAAGATGTAATATCTGCTTTTAGGAAAGTTTAAATTTTCCTATCTTTGCCACCCAGATGGTCTCATGGCCGAGCGGTTAGGCACCGGTCTGCAAAACCGTCTACAGCAGTTCGAATCTGCTTGAGACCTCTCAAAAACCCCTGAATCCCTTATGGAATCAGGGGTTTTGTTTTTTATTGTACCATTATAGTACCATAAATAAGACCATAAACTAGTAAGTACCCTCTCGAATCAATGTTAACGCTATATTAATTTTCCAAGCAAAACCTCGCTTGCACAGGCAATATTTCCTTTATTTTTAGTGCTTTGTGTTAGTTTGACAATAATTATTCGTTACAGAAGCGAAATGAAGCCTTTTTCGTTTTGGCAAGGGCACAAACTTTTTTTATATTTGGCGTTCAATTGTAAAAATGAAAAATTAAAAACTATCATTATGGACAAAAAACAAAAAACAGCCGGAGGTTTTTCAGCGATCATTGCTTTCCTGGCTATTGCACTTTCATTGATCGCCGGTATTATGATTTACAAGTACATTTTCGGTGACCCAGGAAACTTCGTTGACCGCAACCCAGAAAATGAGCCTGTAGAAGGTAATTTATTAGGTGTAATCTTTAAAGGTGGTTTTATCGTACCAGGATTGGTAGCAATCAACATCATCATCTTGATTTTCTCTATCGAGCGTTTGGTTACATTAATGCTTGCTAACGGTAAAGGAAATGCCAACAAATTCATTGAAAACATCAAAGAATTGATGGGCGCAAAAGACTATGCAGGTGCAATCGAAGCTTGTGACACACAACGCGGTTCATTAGCTAACGTAGTTCGTGCTGGTTTGGTAAAATACCAATTGATGGCAAAAGACGGCGAAATGAACAAAGAGCAAAAATTAGAGTCTTTGAAAAAAGAACTTGAAGAAGCTACAGCTCTTGAGTTGCCAATGCTTTCTAAAAACTTACCAGTTCTTTCTACTACAGCATCAATTGCAACCTTAATTGGTCTTATCGGTACCGTACTTGGTATGATCCGTTCATTTGCCGCGATGTCACAAGGTGCGCCAGATACAGCAGAGCTTTCTACTGGTATCTCTGAGGCCCTTATCAACACTGCATTTGGTATTACTGGTTCTACCATCGCCATCATCATGTTCAACTTCTTCTCTACGAAGATCGACGCCATGACCTACAGTCTTGATGAAGCTAGCTTCACTATCGTACAAGACTTCGCAGCCAACAATTAATTATTTACTGAACAGTAAAAAACTCAAGCAATGCCAAAAATTAAAATGCCGAAAGGATCTCCTTCCATAGACATGACGCCTATGGTGGACTTGGCGTTCTTGCTTGTGACCTTCTTTATGTTGACGGCTTCTTTCCGCACAGCTGAGCCCGTAACCGTAGAAACTCCTTCAAGTATCAGTGACAAAATCATCCCTGAAAATGTCATCATGGTAACCCTAGATAGAGACGGACGCGTGTTCTTTAACTTGTCGGATCCAGAAGCAAGAAAAGAAATGCTTGGCAACATGCTCACCAAATACAAAGTTTCTTTGAATGACGAGCAAGTTGAAGAGTTTTCAATCATGTCAACTTTTGGTTGTACTATGCAAGAACTTCCTGCATACCTCAACACTGAAGCAGCTAGACGTCCGGATTTCCAAACTAAAGGAATTCCTACAGACTCTACACGTAACGAACTATTAGACTGGATTTCTTTTGCAGCAGGTGCTGCAGCCAACACCGGGAAAACTGCTTATGAAGAAGCAAAACTCAAAGGTGGAGAGCCTAAAATGGAAGATTTCAAGCCTAAATTCATTCTTCGCGTAGACTCTAAAACGCTCTACAAAGATGCTGCAACAGTTATTGACGTATTCAGAGAATTGAATTTGAATAACTTAAATTTTGTAACCTCTGCGGAAGCAATTCCGGTTAATTAACAACACATGGCAGAAATCGCAGAAAGCGGCGGCGGCGGCCACGGCAAAGGTAAGAAAAGAGCAAAAAAAGGTTCCACACGTGTCGACATGACGCCAATGGTTGACCTTGCCTTCCTTCTTCTTACATTCTTTGTCTTGACCTCGACTTTTAGTAAGCCTAAGGTCATGCCCCTGAATTACCCCGCAAAAGTGAAAGACCCTAAATCGGTCAAAGCACCTAAAGTCAACAACGCAGCTACATTTATCTTAGCTGACGACAAAGTTTACTACTACCGTGGTGAATTTTACCCTAAAACTAAGCCAGGACCAGAAGGACCAACCGTTCTTGAAGAGGCAAATTTTGGTTCCGGAGAAAAAAGTGTCAGAAAATTGTTAGCTTCTTGGAATGAATACGTTATTAGAAATAAGGCGATTCTTCAACAAAAGCTCGACAAAAAGCAAATTGCAGACAGCACCTTTACGCGTTTAGTAGACGAACTTACTGTAGATAAAGAAGCAGTAAAAGTTCTGATCAAAACAGACGACAAAGCGCTATGTAAAAGCTTCATTGACTTAGTTGACGAACTCAAGATAGCAAACGTAGGTGTCATCGCACCAACCGACCTATCACCTGCAGAGAAAGATTTGTTAAAAGCAACTAAAAACTAAGATCATGACAGTCATTTATATCATCGTCGCTCTAGTTACAGGATTCTCCCTCTTTGATTACTATGTTAATCGCAACTGGGAAGCTATTACCTCTGTAAATCGTAATGAGGCAGTTTTTGCACACCGCAACCGCGAATACGGCGCCTATGTTTTGCGCTCCGGCTACAACAAGCGCATGAGCTTAATCATGGCTGGTTTGGTTGCACTTGCTGCACTTGGTTTTGTGGCTAACCTCATCATCAAAAATCTTCCAAAAGAAGAAATTCAGAAGCCAAAAATTAGTGAGAAAAACTTCACTATTACGGCTCCTAAAGAAGATGTGCCACCGCCACCACCGCCACCCGCAACTCCACCGCCACCCATGACGCAAACCCAAGCATTTATTGCGCCGGTTGCAGAAGATGATCCGGTAGAAGATGAAATGCCAACACAGCAACAGCTCGAAAACATTGCTATCTCTACTGAGACCAACGAAGGTGACGAAAGTTGGGGTGTTCCTAATACTCAAGAAGACGGCCCTGCCCTTACCGATACTCAACCTGAAGTAGAAGCAGTAGTAGACGTTGCCGAAGAAGATGCAGAATTCCCTGGTGGCTACGACAAACTCGCTGAGTTTATCGGAACCAAATTGGTTTACCCAGATGAAGCCATCGAAATTGGTGTAAAAGGAAGAGTCACCGTACGCTTCGTTGTCGAAAAAGACGGAACTATTTCCAATGCAACCGTTGAACGCCCTATCGCAGAATGTCCAGCCTGTAATAAAGAAGCGGTTAACGTTGTAAACAAAATGCCAAAATGGGTGCCTGCTAAAAACGCCGGTAGACCCGTAAGACTTTGGGTTCGTATTCCAATTATCTTCGATACACAATAGATCCAAGTTTAACTATACTAAATCCCCATTTCGATGGGGATTTTTTTTCTCCAAACATTATGAAATACATTCAACATTTTTTAGGAATTTTAGTCGTGGTCCTGAGCCTTGGCTTTGCTTACCTCATCTACAACACCGAACTATTTCCAATGGAAAATTGGCGTAAAAATGTACTTTTAACAGTGCTTTTATGCTACAGTGCATATCGCACCTACCGAATTTATGACGGCATTAAAAAAGAGAAAAACAAATCAAACCATGAAAACTAAAATCGCACTTTTTGGCCTGTTCTTCGTGTTGTTTTCTTGCGATAACAACAATAATCCATTTGTATATCAAAAAGATGCACATGGTAGAGGAAAAACAACCATTCATATCGAAGAATCGTTCAAGCCACTCTTTACAACCTGCATTGAAACCTTTATGAGTCAGTTTCCAAAGGCTAAAATCAAAGGTGTCTATGGCCCCGAAGACAAAATGATTGCTGATTTCTATAATAACAAAACCAAAACCATTGTCATCTCACGCGATTTCAACGATCAAGAAAAAGCCTACCTAAAAAGTAAAAATGTTTCTTATCGCAGCGATAAAATCGCCTCTGATGCCATCACAATTATCATGCACCCAAGCATGACAGACACAGTTTTAAGCGTAGCACAAATCAAGGCCTTGCTTTCAAATGACAACGCCAAATTGCCTTCGCAAAAAGAAGTAAGTAATATTGTATTTGACCAAAAAGGATCTGCCAATTTCAATTACCTCACCAACATGTTGCAAATTTCGAAATTGGCCAATCGTGTTTCTGCCGTCAATTCCAATGAAGAAGTGATCAACTACGTAAAAACACATCCCAATTCGATTGGCGTCATTGGACTCAACTGGGTTTCTGATCAAGACGATCCCGAAGCGCTCAATTTTCTAGACGGCTTGCGCATTGCCGATGTCTACATGACAGATCCCGAAACTGCTTGTAAACCTTATGCGGGTTATATCTACACAAAAGAGTATCCGCTTATCCGAGATATTTGGATGATCAATAAAGGAAAACGCTCTGGGCTCAACACCGGTTTTGTTCTCTTTATGAAGAAAGATGACAAAGGGCAATTGATCATTCAGAAGTCTGAATTAGTGCCTGCACTTACCCCGATCAGACTCGTATTGCAATAAATTAATAAAAGAATGTTGGGCACAATTTTTGTTTCCCAAAAAACTAGGTTATTTTTGGCCGCAAATTGAAAGATTTAAAATTAGAAACCATGAAACGCATCTTGCTCTTAAGCACCCTACTCGTTACAGGACTCAGCTATGCTCAAAGTTTACAATCAGCAAACAACAAAGCTGAAAATGAGCGTTACCGCGACGCTATCAACGAATTTAAAAAGTTAATTGCCGCAGATCCAATCAACGGAGAAAACTATTTCTACTACGGCGATTGCTACTTCGAAATGGAAGAGCTTGATTCTGCAAAAATGATGTGGAAAAAAGGCTTTGAAGTAGACAAAGTGCGCGCCTTGCCTTTAGTAGGTATCGGCAGAGTTCTTTGGTTAGAAGGAAAAACGACTGAAGCAAAAGCTGAATTTACAAAAGCGCTTTTGCTTGCTAAAAAAGACAAACTTAAAAAAGCTGAAGTAATTCGTGGCATCGCTGAGATTTATATTGAAGCGCCAATAAAGAACCTAGACGAAGCTTTGGTTTTACTCGAAGAAGCCATCATCAAAGATCCTAAAAACGAAGATAACTACCTTTTAAAAGGAGATGCTCTTTACGCTCGCAACTCTTCTGATGCATCAGAAGCGCTTAAAGCTTACAACCAAGTGCTTACCATTAATCCGAAATCTCCAAGAGGTATCGTTAGAAAAGCGCTTATTTATCAGCGTGCAAAAAACGAAGTGGAGGCCAATAAAATGTACAACGAAGCAAAAGCTATTGACCCTACCTATGCGCCTGCTTACCGCTTAAATGCTGAGCTTTTCATGATGTTTGGCAAAAATGACAAAGCCATTGAAAACTGGCAAAAATATCTTGAACTCAACAATAACCTTGAGTCCAGATACCGCTATGCCAACGCACTCTTCGGAGCTAAAGCCTATTCAACACTTTTGCCACAACTTGACTTCTTAGCTGCAAATGGGCTGTCAAATTTCTACACTGAACGTATGTATGCATTTAGCTACGCAGACAACACTTCTGATTCATTAGCATTAAGCAAAGCACTTGCTGCTTCAGATCGTTTCTTCGCAATGGTACCTAAAGACAAAATCAACTACCAAGATTATAAATTAAGAGGTGACATTCTACAAAAGAAAGGCCAAGACACATTAGCAATTGTTGAATTTGAAAAAGCTTCTCAAATCAATGAGAAAGCAGCCAAAGAATTATCTGGTGAATTGATCAAACTCTACAACAAGAACAAACTCTACGAGAAAACAATTGTTGCTTATGAAGCGCGTCGTAAACTCAACGGTAAACTTCAAGCTGCAGAAGAATACGATTTAGGTAAGGCTTATTATTTCGGAAGAAATGACTACAAGTCTGCAGACAGTATCTTCCAGATTGTCATTAAAAACGACTCTACCTATGTGCCGGCTTACATCTTTAGAGCACGCAGTAACTACAAAATGGACACCAACAACGAAAAATGGATGGCCCTACCTTATTACATGAAAGTTATTGAGATTGTAAAACCAGAAGATCGCCAACAAACTACAAAAAAGACTTTTGTACTTGAATCTTTGCGTTACGTAGCCGACTACTACTCAAAATCTGATAAAAAAGATCTTGCTAAAGCAAAATTCTATTTTGAAGAAATTTTGAAAGTAGAGCCAACTGACGCCGTTGCGAAAAAAGCACTTGGCATCAAAGATCCTGCTCCAGTAGCAGCTCCTAAACCAGGGACGCCAGCAACAACGCCTAGAAACTAGGATTTGAGGCAACTCAACTTATTCCAATAAAAAAGGCGGCTTTACAGCCGCCTTTTTTATTGTGATCTATTTAGAATTATTGTTGTAAACTCAGATAGCGAGCTACATATTTGCCAATAATATCAAATTCCAAATTTACTTGGTTGCCTATCTGAAGTTCGTGAAAATTGGTGTGTTCAAATGTGTAGGGAATGATGCAAACCGAGAAACGACCTTTTTGAGAGTCTACTACTGTTAGGCTGGTTCCATTGACAGTAATGGATCCTTTTTCTACGGTTACAAATTCTGACGGATGCTCAAAAGTGAAGCGCCATGAGCCATTTTCATCGAGTACTTCAGTACAAATACCAATGCAATCTACATGACCCTGCACCATGTGCCCGTCTAAACGGCCGCCAAGTTGCATACAACGCTCCAGATTTACTTTGGTTCCTTCTTTCCATTCGCCTAAATTGGTTTTAAGAAGGGTTTCGTGTATGGCGGTTACAACGTGTTTTTCTTTGTCTTGAGCAACAACCGTTAGGCAGCAGCCATTGTGTGCAACACTCTGGTCAATTTTAAAGCCCGCGGATAGAGCAGAAGTAATGGTAAAGTGAATATTGCCAGCTTCTTTTTTTATTTCGGAAACAGTGCCGATGTTTTCTATGATTCCTGTAAACATAAGGTAAAATTAACTAATCTGCTCGGACTAAGCCAATGATAGGTCTTTGATTAACAATTGTAAGGTGGTTCGGTTCTGATAGGTATTGGCCGTTATCTGACAAACGAGGTCGATGTAAACTCCTGGCATGAGTTCTTCATTGAGTTCAGGCATATTGAAGCCAATTGCATCAATATTGGTAGGGTAATTATCTTGAGTGAGTTTGAGTTTAAGATGTGCATCTTTAAGAAGACGATGCTCAAGTACCAAACAATTTTTGACTAAGAAAGTACCATGCAAATTACCCGGGCCACAAGGCTCAAATGCATTTAATATCTGAAGTATTCTTGTAAAATGCACATTTGGATTGCTTCCTAAATCTTCAAAATTGAGCATTGCATCGATTTGAAGTTGTCTTTCTAAATGCTGACCATCAAGCGCTTTTTTGATGAGTGTATTAAATGTTTGCTTGAAACCATTGAGTTCGGTCGGAAGCATGCTGAGGCCTGCCGCAAATTGATGTCCGCCATATTGAATAAGGTGTACTGAAGCGCTTTGCAACAAATTGTAGAGATTCAAGGGCGGCATGCAACGTGCAGAACCCGTGAGTACACCATTAGATTCTGTTAAAACAATGGTGGGCTTATAATGGGTTTCAATGACTCTGGAAGCAACAATGCCCACTACTCCTTTGTGCCAACTCGGATCAAAAACAATATTTGCAAAAGCTTCAGGATGCTCAGGGTCTGCAGCTAATTGCGCCAGTGCTTCTTGGGTCATGTCTTGATCTAGGGTGCGTCTGTAGGCATTGTCTTGATCGATTTCTTTGGCCAGGGCAAGCAATTCGGTTTCGTCAGTACTGAGCATCCATTCAACTGCTCTTGCTCCTGAAGCGATTCGGCCTGCAGCATTGATGCGTGGGGCAATGACAAAAACTAAATCTCTGAGGCTCAACGGAAATGATTTTGTGGCAAGTTCAAGTAAAACTTGAAAAGCACGCCTTGGTTTTTGATTGAGTTGTTGCAGACCAAAAGCACATAAAATTCTGTTTTCACCAAGAATTTCGACGATATCAGCACCAATTGCTAAGGCAACTAAATCTAAACTCTCAAAAAGTTCGGTTTTCTCATTGGCTAGGTGCTCATATAGCCCTTCTAGAAGCTTAAAAGCAACGCCACAACCGCACAATTCTTTATAGGGATAATTGCAGTCGTGTTGTTTGGGGTTTAGGATAATTCCTGGCGGAAGGAGCGCGTCAGGTTGGTGGTGGTCACAAACAATGACTTCAATGCCTGCTTTTTGAGCTCTTGTTAGCTGTTCGTGCGCTTTAATACCACAATCGAGGGTAATCAGCAGATCAAACTTTTGTTCTATCGTAAAATCAATTCCTTGTGCGCTTACGCCGTATCCTTCTTTGTAGCGATCTGGGATGTAATATTGTACTGCTAAGCCTAGCTTTGCCAATTGCTCGTGCATGAGCGCCACAGAAGTGGTTCCGTCGACATCGTAGTCTCCGTACAAAAGCACTTTTTCTTGGTGCTGTATTGCTTTTTGTAAGCGTCGCACAGCAAGATCCATATTTTGCATCTGGAATGGATCGTGCAAAGCTTTCAGTTGAGGTGTAAAGAAAGAAACGGCTTGATCCCGCGAGGTGATGTGTCGTTGATGTAATAATTGGGCAATAAAAATGGGCACTTTGAGCGAGGCTGCAAAAGTGTGTAGGGTTTCAGCCGGCGCTGAAGGTAAGAGTTGCCAGTTTGATTTCATGAAACAAAAGTAAGCGCTGCTTGGTCTTTAGGTTACGTTATTCTACGTAACTGAGCTTCAACATATTGGTGCCACCTAGATCTTCTAGCGGAATAGAGGCAACGTTGATGACAACATCGCCAGTTTTCAAATACCCCTCTTCTTTCATGATGTACTTGATATCGGCAATAGTGTGGTCTGTGGAAATTCTCTTGTTGTAGAAAAACGCTTTGACTCCCCAAACCAAATTGAGTTGGGTAAGTATTTTTCGATTACTGGTAAATATAAAAATAGGAGACTCTGGGCGTTGTGAAGCAATTTTATAGGCTGTATAACCCGAATAAGTCATGGTGATAATGGCATTGGCTTCTACGCGTTGTGCCAAGCGGCAGGCATTGAAACAAATAGAATCTGAAATGAAGCGAGGATTGCCTTTTGGTGGCAATTCTTCTTTGTGATACAAACTAGGGTGCCCCTCCATTTCTTTGATGATATTGGCCATTGTTTGAACTACCTGAACAGGGTATTGTCCCACTGAAGTTTCACCAGATAACATCACGGCATCGGCACCGTCTAGTACTGCATTGGCCACATCGTTGACCTCAGCACGACTTGGCGTCAGGCTATTGAGCATGGATTCCATCATTTGGGTAGCCACAATAACAGGTTTTGCCTTTGAAATCGACTTGCTGATGATCATTTTTTGAATGAGGGGTACATTTTGATAAGGGATTTCAACACCCAAATCTCCACGCGCTACCATTAATGCATCTGAGGCCTCGATAATGGCATCAATGTTTTCTAGGGCCTCTGGTTTTTCGATTTTGGCTACAACCTTAGCAATGCTGCGTTTTTTGGCAATTCTTGCTTTGAGGTCGGTGATGCATTTTTTAGTGCGGACAAAAGAAAGACCAATCCAATCAACGCCTAATTTGAGGGCGTAATCTAAATCTTCAATGTCTTTTTCAGTAAGGGAAGGCATCGAGATTTTGGTATTAGGGAAATTGACGCCCTTCTTTGAACAGAGCAAACCTCCTTGAATGACCTCGCAGCGGATTTTTGATTTTTTGTCTGTTTCTTTCACTTCCAACACTAATTTGCCATCGTCTAGCAAGATGCGCTCACCCGGATTGACATCGCGTGGGAGTAAGTTGTAATTGATCGAAAAACGTTGGTTATTACCAATGACTTTATCGACCACGACATCAATTTGTTGCCCAACTTCGATCAGCACACCGTTGTTTTCCATTTCATGGGTCCTGATTTTTGGGCCTTGAAGATCGGCAAGAATAGCTACATTGAGGCCTAATTCATCGTTGAGCTCGCGGATAAGGGCTACTGCGCCGGCGTGGTCTTGATGAGAGCCATGTGAAAAATTGAGGCGGCATACATTGAGGCCTGACAACATCATTTCTCTGAGGTTTTCCTTTTTAAGGGAGGCTGGGCCCATTGTTGCGACAATCTTGGTTCTTTTCATGTTAACTTATTAGGTAATCGAATAGATCAAATTCTTGATAATCAAATTCAAACACAGCTACTACCCCATTACTACTGCGTAATTTGGATGGTAATTCTGCCGATGGATGAGAATAGTTTTCTTTAAGGACCAAGAAGTAGTCAATCATTGGGCGATCAGAAACAAGTAGCTGCTGCTCTTGCTTGTTTTTCACCAGATAGAACTTTGTAAGTAATTCTTGATCTTCAAAGAAGAAGTAGCGAAATTGCTGATAATTTTTTGTTTTTGGCAAATAAACCTCGAAAGATTGCTCTGCTTTTTCGAGATGAATTCCGAGTACCTGATTGAGTTCCCAGGTGAGCCGATAGTCAGCAAAGGCTGAGGAAATACCAAAAATTTCGAAAGGCTGCTCTTCTTCGAAGGTCAGTTCGTATTTTTTGACTTTTCCCATAGTGTCAAATTTACTCATTATCATTCAACACGACATCAACAATCTGTTGTCAATTCATTTTATTTCAGTTGGTTTTTACAGGAAGATTAATAAGTACTTTTGATTTAGAAATTACTATATGAACAACAAGCACTTCCCTACTCTTCTATTCTTTTTAATGGTTGTATCGCAAAACCTATTTGCTCAGCCCGATAAAATGATCGAAAACCGCGATAACTATTTTTGGCAATTTGGCCTTGCCTGGACCGCAACAGACGACGACGGTATGGAACTCAACCCAATGCCTTCTGATCAATTGCATGGCGCTATTATTCCTTCAAGACTATATGTGGATCGCTATATTTATAACGGATGGAGTGTAGAAGGAATTCTTGGTGGACAACAATACGACTCCACTAAGTTGGTCAATGATTCGCTTGGGGTAAATGGCTTTATTGGCTATTTTGATGCCGCTCTCAAATATTCGTTTTACAAGCAACTTGGCCGAGGCGCACTTGACCCTTATTTGGGTGCGGGCGCGGGTTTCACCGTAAGAAACAATGATCCAAGACAAAGTGCTCCGGGCCTGACACCAACGCTTAATTTATCAGCAGGTTGTACTTTTTGGATGTCTAAACAAATTGGTTTACAAGCACAAGCGATGTACAAATTTGGATTAGTCGACATCTTAGGCGCTTCTTCATACAGCCAATATAGTTTGGGAGTTGTCTACCGCATCGAAAAAACCGACGGCTACAAAAGCGACTTTCATAAGTCGAAATACAAAATTCCAAGAAAACCATCTCGCATCAGAATCGAGAAGTCAGGAGACGAATCTTAGTTCTGGACCTGCATTCTTTTGGTCGTGTGCTGATCTGCGGTTTCAATACCGTAGTAATACACTCCATTGCTTAATTGAGTAGAATCAAAACGAATGATGTGTCCGCCTTTTTCATAGGTCTGATTAGCTAATTCTAAAAGACACGTTTGATTTTGCCAAATGCCAAATTTAACCTGCATGTTTTCAGGGCAAACAAAATAAAAAGCTAGCTCTCCGGAAGCTGGGTCGTGGTCTAGGTTATATAACTCGCAGTAATCTTTATGAACAACTTGACCTTTTTGAAATCTTTTGAGCAAGCGTTTGTAGGCTATGACCGTTATTAAGATTAAAAAACTAACAAATAAAAATTTTACAATTGCTTCCATTAAAGAGAGATTATTCCGGGAATTACTGCAGCGCGCTCATAAACATCAATAACAGCTTGTGCTGAAAGCATGACTTCTTTTGCACTCACGCTCACGTACTTACCGGTTTGCGATTCATGAAATACAACCTCGCTATTGATATCAAAAAGTGCACTTACTTGAGCCAAATGCTGGTTGTCGTTAGGGACGATAAACTTAAATAGATATAAACTCGGCCATTCTTGTTGCTCGAGCTGAACTTTAAGGCTGTCAAAATTTCCCATGACACAAAATTACGAACTTGCGTTGTACGAATGCGATCAATTTTTATATTTGTTTACCATGTACCTGAAAACTATTGGCTTTACCCTTCTATGCTTTGTGCTTCTCGCTTTTGCAAGTTGGCCCACAGATGCCAATACGCAAGTTCAAACGGCAAAGGCACTCCACACTAAATACGATTCATTGCCCTTCATTTCGCCTGAAATTTATACCAAGCAACTCAATAACTACTTGTCGCAATACATGGATCGTTCGGTAAAACAAGGGATTCAGCCCGTTGCCAATACCGATGGGCTCAGAAAAGCCTTCAAAGCAAAAAAATTAGTGCTCGTTCAAGAAAATAGAGGTTATGTACTCGATACTTTCCAGTATTCTTATGCGTTTCTGACGCCCTATGCGGCTAAAATTTTAGCTGAAATCGGTGCGGCATTTAAAGATTCCATTGCGCAAACACATTTAGCCAACACTGAGCTCATTGTTACCTCCATGACCCGCACTAAATACACAGTTTCAAAGCTTGTCAGGACCAACAAAACTGCTGTGCGTAGAAGTCCGCACCTGAACGGAAACAGTTTCGATTTTTCTTATTCAAGATTTCTCAATGCTGCACCACTCAATGCAATTGAACTACAATACCTACAAAGCACTATTTCAAAAATACTATTGCGTTTCAAACAAGATGTCAAAATTTGGGTAACCTATGAAGCAAACGAAGAATGTTTGCATGTTGTAGCTAGAAAAGGGCTTTAGTTGTAATTTTGCACATGCGCGCGCTCCTGCTCTTTCTGCTTTTCTCATCTTCCTTATTTGGTCAGCAGCAACTTGTTGCTAAAAAAATCAATGAAAAAATCACCATCGATGGACATCTTTCTGAATCTGTCTGGGACAAAAATGATCCGCTAGAAAAGTTTACTCAAATCAAGCCTAATCCGGGGCAGGCCTCCGCAATGGCCACAAGCGTGCAGCTATGCTATGACGACGACGCGCTCTATTTTGGTTTCTTTTGTCAAGATTTCCCTGATTCAATTTCAAAAGTTTTATCGCTACGCGACGACTACAACCCCAATTGTGACATCATCGGGATTTTTCTAGACACCTACAACGACAATCAGAACGGTTTTTATTTCGGGCTCACCAGTAGAGGTGTGCAACTCGATGCCAAGATTTTTACAAACGACTACAACGATAAACTTAATTTAGTTTGGCACAGTGCGGTCAGTATTTCTGAAGAAGGTTGGTTTGCTGAAATCAGAATACCTTATTCTGCCATTCGCTTTCCGCAAATTGAGGTGCAAAACTGGGGCATCAATTTTGGACGCCAAATTTCCAGAACGCGTGAAGAATCAGCATGGGTTCCGGTCAATCCTGATTTAGAAAACATGCTCCTTGAAAGTGGCGATGTCACCAACGTTAAAAACATCAAGCCGCCACTCCGCTTGGCGCTCATGCCCTATGTTTCGGCCTATGCAAATCAAGCATTTAAAGACAACAATGAAAAAGGGCTACTCAAATCCTTCAATGGAGGAATGGACATCAAATATGGAGTCAATGAGGCATTTACACTAGATGTCACCCTAGTTCCCGATTTTGGACAAGTTGTTTTTGATCAGCAAGTTTTGAATTTGTCGCCTTTTGAAGTTCAATTCAATGAAAACCGACAGTTTTTTACAGAAGGGATGGAGCTTTTCAATAAAGCAGGAATATTTTACAGCCGACGCATCGGAATCCAAGCCCCATATCAAGTCTCCCAAACCTTGCTCAAACCAGACGAATACCTGGAGAATGTCCCCGGATCTTCTCAACTCTACAATGCTTCAAAAATATCTGGGCGCATGGGCAATGGTCTTGGTGTGGGTGTTTTCAATGCGGTCAATGCAGAACAATATGCCACTGCTGTTTCCACCACAGATGGTTCGAGCAGAGAAGTTTTGGTTTCTCCACTTACCAATTACAATGTGTTAGTTTTTGATCAGAATTTAAAAAACAATTCATCAGTAACCTTTACGAATACAAATGTATGGCGAGCGGGCTCATTCTATGATGCAAATGTTTCTGCCTTTAATTTCAACCTGAATTCAAATAACAACGAATACAATTTCAACGGAAAGGGTATTGTTTCATCCCAACTCGACGCAAGTAATACTTTTGGTCATAACCTGAATTTAAACCTTCAGAAACAGCGGGGCGCTTTAATTGGCGGCATTGGTTACCTAGAAGAATCCGATACTTACAATCCAAATGACCTTGGCTTTAATTACAACAATAACCGCCGGATTTTCGAAATCAGTGGTGCCTACAGAGAATTTACACCAAAATGGCAAAAACTCATGAAATGGGTGGTGAGTGGAAATTTTTCTCAAACCTATCTTTATAATCCGCAGGCTTTTTCAAGTAATATGGCCACACTTAACCTTTTCACGGTTACCAAGAAGTTCAACGCATCAGGAATCAACTTTGGAGTTACACCAAACGCCACCCGAGACTTCTTTGAACCTAGAACCTGGGGAGAAGTATTTAATATTCCAAAATTTGGATTTTTAAACGCCTGGATTTCTTCCAATTACCAAAAACCCATTGCCTTTGATGCCGGAACCAGCATTGTCATTTATCAGAATAGCCCTTGGCGACAATATGCTTATAATTTTTCTCCGCGCTTCAGAGTGGCAGATGCCTTGTTTTTGACCTACAGTTTCGAAAAAGAACTGCAAATCAACAACTTGGGTTACTCCATTCCTTTCGCCGCACCTGCCCAAGACATCGACGGCATTGTGTTCGGTTCAAGAACCCGAAACACCACCACTCAATACGTTTCTGCCGATTACATCTTGACCAATCGCATGGCGCTAAGCCTACGCCTTAGACACTACCGTTCTGCATTGCAATACCATTCTTATTATTTGTTGCAAACAACCGGGGACCTATTGAGTTTACCGAACTATAATGGTCTCACAACAGATGGCAAGTCTGCCTATAACATCAATTACAACGCCTTTACCATTGACTTCGTGTACCGTTGGGTTTTTATGCCAGGCAGTGAACTCAATTTGGTTTGGAAGAATTCTGTTTTTGCCGGAAACGATGCGGTTACCACACCCTATTGGCAAGATTTATCAAACTTGCTACAGACTGGTGCACTCAACAGTTTCTCAATGAAATTGATCTATTGGCTAGATGCACAACAACTCAGCAAGAATAAAAAAGTCTTACCACGCTGAGTAATGGCCATCACCGTGCACATAGGCGCGGTTAGACGATTCATCAGTTGAAAATTCAGTTACGTATGGATAAACAACTTGATCTTTCCATAAAACTGTTTTTCCTCTAGGCACAGCAATAACCAACTCTACTTCTTGATCACGCATGCGGTCACTGGCTGGGTAAGAAAAACCACTTGCGATTTCTAAATTTCGGTTATTAAGCGTGCAAGGAAATTTAATTTGTGCGGCTCTAATATTGGCTTTCAAGTAAGAAGATCCATTTGCTCTTTTCAGCACTTTCACATGATACAAGCTGTCTAATGATGCTTCGTATTTGATTGATATCCCACTGACATACAAACGACCATTTTCTGCCAAGATGAAATTCTCATCAGGGTTTCTGTTCATTTCAAAACCATTGGCACTGAGGTTTAATTTTTTCTCAGTGAAGGCCTGCAGATGCATTTCATTTGAGACAACTAGATTTAAAGAATCGCCCGCATAGGTGCTCATTTCTTTGCTCATTTCACCTTCAATAGCAAAATCCTTGGCGGTGCTTACCCCCGCATAAGTGAGCATGAAAATACCTGCTAAAAACACCAAGCCAAAAGAAAAATAACCCGCTTTTAGCCAACGTGAATCAAAGCTAAAAAGCAGTCTAAATCCGGTCAGTAAACTTGAAGACCCCCATGCCCCACCGATTAAGGAAGCCCCTAAATAAATGAGACTAGTGTAAAAACCAGTTTCAAAAAAAAGTCCACTGAGCTCACCCAAAGAAGTGAATTCACCGTTAATTTGAGCGGGAATCATTTGTGGGTCTATAAAGACAAAAATGCCAATTCCGACCAAGACACTTAAGCCAAACAAAATCAAGAATATTCCAGTAGCTTTTTTCAAGAAATCTATAAATCTTCTAACCAAACTACTCAATTCTGAACCCGAACGCATTTGTTGACTCCATTTTTTAGCGTTGTTTTCTACTCGCTCGGCAGCTTCTTTGAATTCCGACTTTATACTTTCAACATTCACAGCCCTCCCTTTCATTTGCAATTTTTCACTGGCGGTTTTTGCTTTAGGCGTAACGATCCATAAAAGGATATAAATCGGGATTCCGGAGCCAAAAGCCATGGTAAACAAGACAAAAAAGACCCTGACAAAAACGACATCAATCGTAAAATAAGCAGCAACGCCACTCGCTACGCCGCCAATGACCGCAGATTCAGGATCTCTAAAAAAGCGTTTGTGAGCCTGCTGGGGTTCTTGCACAAAAGAATCAGTTTGTGACTGACTATCAGTTGAATCTTCTTCAAAGGAAGATGGGCTTCCGAGCACAGCAATAATTTGCTTGACCTGATCCAACTGAATGACCAGTTGCGCATTTACTTGCTGCTGAAATAATTCTACTATTCTTAATTCGATATCTTGTAATATCTCGTCTTTACCTTCCTCTTTATGGAGCACTTGTGCAAGATCTTGCAGGTAATTTTGGAGTAAATCATAAGCTTGCTCTTCCAAAATGAATGGAAAACCTTGGATATGGATAGAAATGGTCTTGTTCATGAGGTTAAGATTTTGTGAGTTGAGTAACTGCTTGCTGTAGTTCTTGCCAAGTGCGGTCTAGTTCGAGAAAAAACTGTTTGCCTTTTGGCGTAATTGAATAATATTTTCGGGGTGGTCCTGAATTAGATTCTTCCCAGCGATAAGACAACAATTCTAGATTTTTCAAGCGCGTCAGCAATGGATAAACCGTGCCTTCGACCACTACCATTTGTGCAGCTCGAAGTTGCTCAAGAATTTCAGACGGATACGCCTCCTTTTTATTCAAGATTCCGAGTATGCAAAACTCTAGAATACCTTTGCGCATTTGAGACTGCGTATTTTCTACATTCATCACTTAATTTTTATACAAAGTTATATGTTTTATTTTGTATTATGCTATACATAGTACTATAAAAATAAAAAAGGCGAAAATAAATTCGCCTTAAAAATTATTTATTTCTCTCTATTTCAAACACTTGAAGTAGTCAAATGGTTCCTTACAGGCTGTACATTGATAATGCGCTTTACAGGCAGTGCTGCCAAATAAACTAATCATTTTAGTATCTTGACTATTGCATTTTGGACAAGACACCTTCGGTGCGTCCCCGAATAAAACCGATTTATCGGGTTCATCTACCGGTGGAGCTATGCCATAAAGTCTGAGTTTTTGCCTGCCTTCTTCACTGATCCAGTCGGTTGTCCAGGCCGGGCTTAAAACATGCTTTACTTTTGCATTGGCAACACCTTTTTCTTGCAATTTGGCTAAGATATCGGCCTCAATTTGTTGCATGGCTGGGCAGCCACTATAGGTTGGCGTGAGTTCAATGATCCAATGCGTATCTTCTAAATAAATTTGCTGAACAACTCCAAGGTCAATAATAGTCAGGACCGGAATTTCTGGGTCACTGACTTCTTGTAAATAAGACCGAAGTAGCTCAGGAGTTACCATTGCATGTTCGGATAGGCGCGTTGCATATATTGCAAATCTGCCAAAATATAGCCCATGTGTTCAGAATGACGCCCCAAACGACCCCCTTCAAATTTCCAGTTATTGGTCGGGATTTCTAGAGTAGCTTCTTGCAAGATCTCTTTCACATTTTCCAACCAGGCTGTCTGAATTTCTTTGAGCATTGGCACCTGAGACTTTGCATGAAGAGCTGTATCCACCTCATCTTCAAAAAATAACTCATGGGCATAGCGCCATAAATGATCAATTGCATCTTGGGCTCTGCGATGAGATTCTTCTGTACCATCGCCAAGTCTGATGACCCACTCTGATGAATGCTTCAAATGATAGCGGGTTTCTTTGAGTGATTTTTCGGCAATGGCAGCTAATTGGGCTACTGGGCTTTTGGTCAGTGCTTCAAAAAGTGGCTTGCGAAACGCATCAAAGAAAAATTGTCTGAGCATGGTCATGGCAAAATCGCCGTTGGGTTGCTCTAGCAATAAGGCATTTTTATATTGATTTTCGAAACGAAGAAAAGCGAGGTCATCGTGTGTTTTTCCTTGCCCTTCAAGTTCTGCCGCGAAATCGTATAAGCTGATGGCTTGGCCAATAAGGTCGAGAGAAATGTTTGTCATGGCAATATCTTCTTCTAAGATTGGGCCATGACCACACCACTCGCCTAGGCGCTGGCCAAGAATAAGGCTGTCGTCAGCCATTCGAAGGACATATTCAAAAAGTGCTTTCTGCTCCATTATTACATGTGTTTGACGCCATCAGGCACTTCGTAAAAAGTAGGGTGTCTATAAATTTTTGTGTCCGAAGGCTCAAAAAATGCATCGGCTTCATCGATATCGGTAGCGTGAATATTAGCTGATTCTACTACCCAGATACTGATTCCTTCTGATCTACGGGTGTAAACATCGCGTGCATTTTCAAGCGCCAAAGTGGCATCTGCCGCTCTTAAACTCCCGACGTGTTTGTGATTGAGTCCTTGTTTGCTTCTGATAAAGACTTCCCAAAGAGGCCATTCTGTTGTTGACATAGTTTTAAAAAATAAGTTGGTGAATTAGGCTGATTTTTTCATGGCACGCTTTTTTGCAAAAGCATTGGCGGCTTCTCGGACCCAAAGGCCATTTTCTTTGGCTTTGACTCTGGCTTCGAGTCTTTCTTTATTGCAAGGGCCGTTACCTTTTACAACTTGCCAAAATTCCTCCCAGTTTATTTCAGAAAAATCGTAGTGCCCGCGTTCTTCGTTCCATTTTAGGTTTGGATCAGGAATAGTAAGGCCCAAAATTTCTGCTTGCGGCACGGTTGCATCGACAAAATTCTGACGCAATTCGTCATTTGTAAAACGCTTGATTTTCCATTTGATGGATTGTTCTGAGTGCGTAGACTCTGCATCACTAGGGCCAAACATCATGAGTGCAGGCCACCAAAAACGATTCATGGCATCTTGAGCCAAAGCTTTTTGAGCGGGTGTTCCGTTGCAAAGCGCCATTAACGATTCATAACCCTGGCGCTGATGAAAAGATTCTTCTTTGCAAATCTTAACCATTGCTCTGGCATAAGGGCCATAAGAAGTTCGGCACAAAGCAACTTGGTTCATGATGGCTGCACCATCTACCAACCAACCAATTGCACCGATGTCTGCCCAAGTAAGTGCAGGGTAATTAAATATGGAGGAGTATTTTGCTTTTCCACTGTGGAGGTCGTCTATGGTTTGCTCGCGGTCTGCACCTAAAGTTTCAGTTGCAGAATAGAGATACAAACCGTGCCCAGCTTCGTCTTGTACTTTGGCAAGTAAAACCGCTTTGCGACGCAAATTAGGGGCTCTTGTGATCCAATTGCCTTCTGGCAGCATTCCAACTACTTCAGAATGTGCGTGTTGAGAAATTTGTCTAATTAAGGTCTGGCGATAGGCATCTGGCATCCAATCATTGGGTTCGATCTTAATTTCTTTGTCAATTTTCTCTTGAAATCGTTTTTCTTGTTCAGAAAGAGTCATAAGCTTCTATTAGAATGAAACAAATATAGGAAATTACCACGCCTTCAAAACATGATTCTCGTCAGTTTGTTCAATGAGAAATGTTTGCAGGGCCTTGGACTTTATTGTTTACTTTTGGAGCTGAATAAATTAAATGTATGTCTAACAAGTTCTATTCATTACAAGTATCCGACATCAGACACGAAACACCTAGCTGTGTTTCAGTTTCTTTCGAAATTCCTGCTGAACTAAAAGCAAGTTTTAATTTCGAATCCGGACAATACCTCACTTTCAAAAAACAACACAACAATGAAGAAATAAGAAGGTCTTATTCTTTGTGTAGTGCTCCTGATGAAAACGAATGGCGCGTTGCCATCAAACAAATTCCTGATGGTGTGTTCTCAAGTTATGCCAATCATGAACTAAAAATAGGCGATACACTTGATGTGCTTGCCCCAATGGGCAATTTTAAATTTAGCCCAAACCCAAGTGCAAAAAAGAACTATGTGCTTTTTGCTGCAGGTAGCGGCATCACGCCAATTTTCTCTATTCTTAAAACCATATTAACCCAAGAACCTCAAAGTATGGTTACCCTGTTTTATGGCAACAAAGGGCAGGCAGAAGTAATTTTCAGAGAAGAATTAGAGGCGATTAAAAATAAATACCTCAACAGACTCAATCTCATTCATGTTTTCTCGCGTGAAAACTTAGGCGTCGCACTTTTAAAGGGGCGCATCGATGCGGAGCGTACAGAAAAACTTCTCGAGGCTTTTGCTAAAGGTCAGCAAATAGATGCTGCTTATTTATGTGGGCCGCAACAAATGATTTTATCTGCAAAAGATCAGCTCGAAAAATTTGGAATGGCAAGTACAAATATCCATTTTGAATTGTTCCATGCAGAACCTATTCAAGTAAAAGAAGAAACCAAGACCAATGTTGCAGCTTTTGATTCTCATATCGAATTGATTATGGATGGCGAAGTCACTGATTTTTATCTTTCTTCACAAGGGCCCACTATTCTAGATGCCGCCTACAAAGCAGGAGCCGATGCTCCGTTTGCATGTAAAGGTGGTGTTTGCTGTACTTGCAAAGCAAAAGTCCTGAAAGGAGAGGTTTCCATGGATATCAACTATGCCCTTACGCCTGAAGAAGTAGAACAAGGCTACGTGCTCACCTGTCAGGCACATCCAAAAAGCACGGAAGTACTTATTTCATTTGACGACTAACCATGGGAATTTTTGACATTTTTAAATCAAATCAACAAAAACCGCTACCTAAAGGAGCGCACGAACTGATGATCTCAGCTGTACAAAAACTGACCGCTGATTCAGTTCAAATTAGTTTTGAGATTCCTGAAAACTTAAGCGCAGCATTTCAATTTAAAGCAGGTCAATATATTGCGGTTGAACTAGAAATCAATGGCAAAAAAGAACGCCGCTCTTACTCAATTTGTGCTGGTCCCAATGAGCCACTCGCAATAGGCGTTAAAAAATTAGACGGCGGAAAGGTATCAAGTGCTTTGCAAAATGCAACTCAGGGGCAAAAAATTACTGTTTTTGAACCCGAAGGTTCGTTTGTTCTACAATCCGACTATAAAAAAGTAGTTGCCATAGCGGCGGGTTCCGGAATTACGCCAATCATGAGTATGCTCAAAGCAGCAAAACCAGGTGTTGCTTTTCAACTGCTTTATGGCAACAAAAGCCCTAAAAACGCCATGTTTCTTGATGAGATTTGCGCATTGTCTAATACTGATTTAATTGCCTTCTATTCGCAAGAAAAAGTCACAGACGCCCATGAAGGTCGCATTGATGAAGAAAGCTTAAAATCACTGATCAAGGCTGATCTATCCCTATTGCAAGCAGATGCATATTTCCTATGCGGACCTCAAGAGATGGTAAAAATGGCCGAAGCTACCCTGAGCTTCTTTGGGGTGTCTACTCAAAAAATACACAAAGAGCTCTTTTTTGCTACAGCTGAAGCTACAAAAACAGAAGAGGCTTCATTTTCCGGGAAAAGTCATGTAAAAATGATGCTCGATGGTGACATCGTTGAATTTGATACTTCCGGTGACAAAAGCCTACTAGAACAAGCCGAAAAAGCAGGGCTCGATGCTCCGTTTTCTTGCCGTGGTGGGGTGTGTTCATCATGTAAGGCCAAAGTGCTAAAAGGAAGTGCTAAAATGCGCATGAATCATGCACTCACTGATGCTGAAGTAGCGGCCGGATACATTTTAACGTGTCAAGCACAACCAACGAGTGAGCAACTAATTGTAAGCTTTGATGAGTAAGAATATTGTTGTTATTGGTGCCAGTCAAGGCATCGGAGCCGCTGTGGTCGAGCAATTTGCCGCACTACCCAATTGCCAGGTCTTTGCCTTAGCCCGACAACTCGACAAAATGCAGGCCACATTCACACAAGATAACGTGCATGTACTACCGCTTGATTTATCTGAGTCTGTTCACCAACAAATTGAAAATCTTGCCCTGCCAGCACACATTGATATCTTAATCCACAATGCTGGTTTGCTCATTAATAAACCTTTTGCCACAATCACCCACCAAGATTTTCAGCGAAGCTATCAGGTCAATGTTATCGGCATTATGGAAGCCACTCAAGCCTTGCTGCCAAAACTTAAAAAAGGAAGTCATGTGGTCAATATTAGCTCCATGGGAGGTTTTCAAGGCAGCCTTAAATTTCCGGGCCTTGCTGCCTACTCTACATCCAAAGCTGCTTTGTGTTCCTTTACCGAAATGTTTGCCGAAGAATATAAAGCATCTGGCATCCACATGAATTGCCTGTGTTTAGGTGCGGTTCAGACCGAAATGTTGGCCAAAGCCTTCCCCGGATATGTGGCGCCAACTAGCCCCGAACAAATGGCAGCCTTTATCATGAATTTCGCGCTGCACAGTGGTCAACAGCTCAATGGCAAGATCATTCCGGTTTCTAGCACTAATCCTTAACGCAGAAGTGCCTCGCTTTTTGTAACTTCGTTACATGCTGCGGTTTATTTGTATCGTACTCATCTTTTTGTTTTCCGTTTCACTCGAAGCGCAAGACATTCATTGGACCCAGTTCAACGACAATCCAATATACCTCAATGCGGCACATGCCGGCAACTTTAAAGAAGATATTCGATTTACCGCCAATTACCGTACTCAATGGCGCAGCGTGAGCATTCCGTTTCAAACTACTGCCATAGCTGCAGACACCAAATTCAAAAGCTTTGGAGTCGGCCTTAATTTTTTTCATGATCAAGTTGGCGACGGCAAATTTCAGACGACAGAACTCCAGGCAAGCATAGCCAAAGGAATCGAACTCAATGCCAAGCACCAAATCAGAGCTGCGCTACAATTTGGCTTCAACTATAGGCAGCTCAACAGCGCCGCGTTTTACTTTGATAGTCAATACAACGGTTATATTTTTGATCCTAATGCGCCAACCAATGAAGTTTTTCAGAGCGCCTCAATGCTCAGACCCATGCTCGGGCTTGGTTTGATTCATCAGTATAAAATCAATCATTCATGGAGCCTCGAACAAGGGCTTGGTGTGTATAACCTGACCAGACCCAACCAGAGTTTTTTTCTAGATAACACGAAAAGAGACCTGCGCTTCAATTATTTTGCAAGCGCAACCTACCAATATTCTCTAGATCTTTATTTGAGACCAAGCCTTCAAGTTAATTTACAAGGTCCGTATCGCATGTTGCAAATTGGCGCCATGACCGATTACGTTTTTTCCAGATCCAAGCAGCTCATACTAAGCGGCGGAATTTGGTGGCGCACTAAAGATGCCTTTTGCCTCAATTTTGGGTATCAACACGGCCCACTTTATACTGGAGTTTCTTATGATTTCAATTATAGCTCATTGGTTCCAGCCAGTAGAGGGCGTGGTGCCTTTGAATTGAGTTTTAAATATGTCCTGACCAAGTTCAAACCTCCTCAAAAGTTACATCGAATATGTCCAGATTATATTTAGTCATTTTCCTGATCTGTTGCCAAGCGCTGTGGGGACAAAAACAACTTGCTAAAATTGTAGAACACGCCGATCAACAAGTTCTGCAGCAAGACTACATCGAGGCCATTGACTATTATCAGCAAGCACTTCAGATGGCTCCAACCTCGGTTCATCTACTTTGGAAAATGGCTCAGGCTCAACAAGCTGCAAAAGATTACAAAAATGCTGCCTACTATTTTTTAAAAACCTATGAACTCGACCCAAATCAGGAAGTATATAACGAAGCGCAATTGAATTATGCATTGATGCTCAAACAACAAGGTTTATACAAAGAAGCTTTGGCTCAATTCAAAGAAGTAAAGCAATTTTTCAGCGAAGACAAAACTCAAATTCAGTATAAAAAAGCGACTCAGGAAGTAAGTGCCTGCTCATGGGTTTTAAAACAACTCAAAGAACAAACCCAAGACGAAAAAGCAGCACTTCAACCCCACTCTATTAATACAATTGATGCTGAATTTGGTCACGCTCTTTTGAACGATACCATCTACTTTTCATCTTTGAAAGCGGATTCAGTTGCCGACGATAGAAATGAAATTTTTGCCAAGACCTACAAGCTTCGTTTATATGCTGCTAAGCACAACCAAAAGGATTTATCGCAAGAATTAAATATCTCTGGTTTGCCCGTAAATGCCACCGTAGGGAATATCAGTTTTAACAATGAGCAGACCGCTTTTTTATGCAGTGTTTGTCAGGAAGGCTCCACACAAAATAGCTGCCAACTAAAATGGGTCAGCAAACAGGCTGACCAAACTTGGATGCTAGATTCACAAACTGAAATTATGGCTGCTTCTGGTTCATCTTATATCAGCATGCCTAACCTCACACAACTCAACGAGAAAACGCTTCTGTTTTTCTGTGCAAATAGCCCGAACGGAAAAGGAGGTTTAGATATTTATCAGGCCGAACTCCAAGAAAATGGAGCTTTTGCAGCACCACAGAACATTCAAATCATCAACAGTACTGAAAACGAAATTAGCCCTTGGTTTGACCCTCAAACCAAACGACTTTATTTTTCTTCCACTTGGCATATAGGGTTTGGCGGCTTTGATATTTTCTATAGTCAGCTGCAAGAAAATGGCCAGTTTGGCCCGCCAATCAATCTTGGCAAACCTTTCAATAGCCCCGCCAACGACAACTATTTCTTTTGTGTAGCCGACACCGCTTATCTAAGTTCTAATAGAGAGGGGAGTTTATATGCCTCACACCCGACTTGTTGCAGCGATGTATTTTACCATTATTTTGACCGTCCGAATGAAAAAGTGAAGAAACAAACCACCGATTCTGTTCTAATAGTCAAACTGCCAGTTGCTTTATATTTTGAAAATGACTGCCCAGACCCAAAATCAAAGGCTGAACAAACCAACTTAAACTACGAAGAAACTTTTGTGCAGTACAAAAAACAATTCCCTAACTACCTTAATGGTGTACAGCAAAATCGAGATAGTATTGAAGCTAAAAAACTAAAAGATGATTTGCAGCTATTTTTTGATCAGGAAGTTGAAAAAGGCATGCAAGATCTTGCTATTTTTCGAGCGCAAGTCTGGAATGAATTGGCAAAAGGCAATCAGGTTAGCATTATGGTACAGGGTTTTGCAAGCCCCTTAGCCAAATCCGACTACAACGTGCACCTTACAAAGCGCCGTATTGATTCAATAAAAAACTATTTCGAAGAGGTCGACGGCGGGAAATTTGCAGCCTATATGCAAGAAGGGCAACAGCGCCTAGTTTTTGTTGAAGTTCCGATGGGAGAATACAAAGCAAATAAGAGTGTCAGCGACAACTTCTACGACCAAAGAAATTCGGTTTTCTCAACCGCCGCATCTAGAGAAAGAAGGATTGAGATTATTGAACTGAGGTCTCAAGCTGCTAAAAATTAATCGTAACTTGCGCCCCGTTAAGCCCCATATGGAAAGCACACCCCTTACTACACGCGTTAAAAGCAGGCTTTATTTCATTGATATGGCCCGTACCATTGCCATTCTCTTTATGCTAGAGGGGCATTTCATTCACGATTCTCTGGCCCTAGAATGGGCCGATGAAAAATATCCAGCATTTGTGACCTGGAAATTTATCCGTGGGTTTACATCACCAACCTTTCTAACGGTTACCGGTCTTGTCTTTACTTACCTCATGTTAGGCAATGACAAAGTCTCCTTTTTTCAGAACATCCGCATTAAAAAAGGACTCAAACGTGTTGTTGAATTGTTATTTTGGGGCTACCTGCTTCAATACTATGCCTTTCATGTTCTTCAATGCATAGCCATCGGTATTTTATGCATTATCCTTATTTATGGCTTATCTAGAACCCTCAAATTTATTCCGTTAGCGGTACTTTATTGCCTAGCAGGTCTTGGGCTTTTCTTTTCCTATTTGTTTTTTGGGCAACTAGATGAAACCTTTTGGCCGCAAAATGCACCCGCATTTATTCAAAATATCTTTCACGGCCCACATTCACTCTTTCCGATAACCCCTCATATGGGCTACACTATGTTTGGTGCTGCCGTGGGTGTATTAATCTATAAACACAAAGATCAAGTGAAGTCATGGCCCGTGATTTTATCTGCCATGATCATTGGTTTTGGAATTTATTTTGGTATTAAACCCATTTTAGTTTCTCTGCAATCTATTCCGGGTCTCGAGCAAATTAAATTTTACAGAATGGATTGGCTGCTCGAAAAATTAGGGATTGTAATTGTTGTGCTGGCCACCTTATTAGGGCTTGAAACCTATGTGCTTCATATTCAAAAAGAAAATCTATTTCTTAAAATCGGCCAAAACACCTTAAGCATTTACATTATTCACATGATGATTTTGTACGGAAGTGTCATCAAGATAGGCATTAATGATTTTCTGCACCACAAGCTTGGGCCTTGGGAAGTCATCCCGTATACACTCGGCTTCTGGTTGATTTTCATTATTTACGTTTATTACATAGACAGCATTAAGGCCAAACTGCATTTTATTTTATGGCCCATGAAAAAATATAGCAGTAAGCTATTTGGAATAACCGTAAAAGATCCTCTTCAGCAATAGGCCTACAAAACTAGACCTTTACTTTTCTTTTGATGACGCGCTGTCCGCAGCTGTCTTGAATTTTAATCTTTACTTCGTAGGTGCCTGGTTTTGCGTAAATATGTCTGGCTTTGGCTGTGTTTGCGCTAAATCCGTCGCCAAACTCCCACACAACACTTGAAGCATTGGGGAAATTGGATGAATAATGAACCACTTTTTTCTGGGCGTCGTTCAATTTTACTTCTAGATCAATCGTGTTTTTAGTGAGGTCGTAACGGTATTTATTTGTCAATATAACCGAACCGGCTATATCTTGAATGATAATAGCGTTCTTTTGCTCTGTATTGGCATAAAAACTTAATTTAGGCGCTATCCTAAAAAGTGCAGTATAAAAGCAATTAGCAACTAAATATGAGCCCGTTTGTGTTGGGTGCTGCTTGTCATCTTGATACAATTCAACCTCTGGATAATTGGTTTTAACCGTTTCCCAAACTTTACCTACCGGAACAATGGATAAATTAAACTTTTCAGCTACATAATTATACCCATAATGAATTCGGTCAGACATCGTTTGGTAGTCCCAGTTAATCCCCAGCGAATCATCGATATAACCATTCTGGTAACCCCAAGTCTGGTAAAGCAAGACATTGGTGCATCGATTATTGGCATAAACAGAATCCAATATTTGCTTTAAATATGGAATGCTTGCAGAATTTATAACAGCAGTATCTTGCGCAAATTCACGGCTAAAACCTTGCACAACTACATAATCCCATTTATACTTTTTGATAGATTGATACAATTCCGGGCGTTTGGCATGCATTTCAAATGTATGGTTAGATTTCGCATCCATATGCACATCAAGTGCCAAGCCTTTGCTATCTGCCATATCTTGCAGCATTTTGGGCATATTGTTGTAATGCGTATAGCTATTGCCAATAAAAAGTACGCGTGTGGGCTGAGCAAAGCTCGCAAAACAAAAGAAAAAACCAAAGAGCGTACTCAGGTATTTCATAGGACTTTGTTATTTATTGGAACAAAGCTGCAACAGCAGCTAATTCTTCTTGGGTAGGGCTCAACTTCTTTTTACTGAAATTGATATCGTCTATAGACTGCAACGGGATAAGATGAATATGGGCATGCGGTACTTCTAGCCCAATGACACTTAGACCAATTCTTTTACATTCAATTTTTGATTTCAATAAAATGGCTACTTCTTTTGCAAAGGCATGTAATCCTAAAAATGTAGCATCGTCAAGATCAAAAATATAATCGACCTCCTTTTTAGGTATCACTAAGGTGTGCCCAATTGCTAAAGGTTGAACGTCAAGAAATGCTAAAAAATCTGCTGTCTCAGCAATTTTATGACACGGTATTTCGCCATTGACAATTCTTGAAAAAATGCTTGACATTATCTTGAAATTGAAATGATTTCAAAATTCATGACACCACCTGGGGTATGAATTTCAGCGATGTCTCCTACTTTTTTACCAAGTAGGCCTTTTCCAATTGGCGATTCAATAGAAATCTTACGTACTTTGATATCCGCTTCATTTTCCGCAACCAAAGTGTATTCGATTTCCATACCGTTAGTTTGATTCTTGATCAATACTTTCGAAAGGATATAAACCTTGCTATTATCCATATGCGTTTCATCAATTAGACGCGCATTGGAGATAATGGCCTCTAATTTAGAAATCTTCATTTCTAAAATTCCTTGTGCTTCTTTAGCCGCATCGTATTCAGCATTTTCTGAAAGATCTCCTTTGTCTCGAGCCTCAGCAATTTGTTCGGAAATTGAAGGGCGCTGTACGGTTTTAAGATGATATAATTCATCTTTTAATTTTTGAAGACCTTCTGCTGTGTAATAATTGATGGTTGACATAATGCTAAGTTTATTGAAACAAACAAGAGAGCCCTATAAGAGCTCTCTTGCACCTAACAAAGTTAGAAAATTATTTTAAGCTAATTGTAGCTCCGATAGTATGAATTATACCAAACACACCTGCAAATCTTGTTGCGTATTCGATACCTAATGCATTTTTCTTTTCACCAACGAGTGCGTCGATAGAGAATCCGGCCGATGGGCCACTAAAAGCACTTGAACGCGTCTCTTCGTTGAACATACCTTTTTCATAAACAAAACCAGCTCTTAAGTTAAAAGCCATGTTGTCTTTAGAAATTCCGTAGTCGAGTCCGGCTCTGAATTGATCTTTCATGAAGGAGTTCGCGGTAAATCCTAAGGCAAGGTTCAATTTATTGCTCTCGTTGAAAATGAAATCATAAGAACCGCCAATACCTAATAAAGAAGGTAATTCAAAAGTAGCAGAACGTTGCTCTAATGAAGCGATATAACCCGTACTAACATAAGTAACTTGTTGTGCCAAACCATCGCCTTTGTAACGCATAACAGGGCCAACATTTTTAAGCGTAATTCCAAATTTTAATTGGTCTTGCTCACCAGATACATAGCGGATACCAGCGTCGATCGCGATACCGCTCGCTTTCATGTTTGCAATACTTTCAGAAACTACCTTGAAGTTTATCCCACCATAAATAGAAGAAGAAAATTCTTTGGCATAACCTACACTGAAAATATTCATGCGTGGTGAAAAGAAACCAATGTTTCCTTCTGGGTTAGCTACAGTGGTGATTGGAATGTCACCAAAGTTCATGGATTGAACACTAACCGAAAAAACTTCTGAGTCAGAAATTCTTTGAGCAATTCCGGCACCATTTAAAGAGATGCCCGCAGAACCCATCCAATTTGAATAATTGAATTTCATCTGGGTTTTGTCAGTGAATGCTAAACCAGCAATATTCATGAATGTTGCTTCAAGACCATTGCTATTTGCGTAAGACGCATCTCCAACAGCAGAAGATCGTGCCCATGGATTAACTAACAATTGAGAAGCACCTGCAGAACCTACACGGTCTTCGTTACCTGCTAATGTCTGAAGTGAAGCAAGTAATCCTGCACTTAGAACGATATGTTTGAAAGTCATTTTCATTACTTTGAAAAATTCAATGATTAAATACCTTGTAAATCTGCCTGACGCATGCCGCCAAAGAACTTCAATACACGCTCACCTACACCTGGTACATCTACATGAATTAAGTAAATGCCACCTGCTACAGGAATTGCCTTGTGATTTGTTAAATCCCAATCAATATATGTTTGAGGACTATCTTTTTTGAAAGTGCGCACCAATTTACCATTTGCAGTATAAATTCTTACTGTACAAACTTCTGGTAAGTTCACAATTTTAACTTTAGTGTCCAAACGTGTGCGCTCGTATTCAGAGAATGCATAGTAAGGGTTCGGCACTACATTGATCATGTCGAGTGCTTCTTTGAGCATGTCTTGAGATGCCACTTTGGTAGCGATGTCTTCCATAGACCAACCATACATTGGTTTGCCTGCGTTTTCACCAGTGCCTACAAAGTTTTTGTATTCTTTGTTGACGCGCAAACGCATGGTTACATCTGTAGCCAAAAGTTGTTGGTCAGGGCGCAACATCGGATAAGCTACCCAAGCCAATGAACCATATAGTTCGCGTTTAGCAGATGAGCTTCCACCTTCTACTTCAAGATACTTGTTGTAAACAAAGTTGGTGTTAATGTTGGTTGCTTCTGACGGAACATAAGCCGGGAAGTTGAATCCTTGACCAAAGCCATTTGTACTTGCTTGGTTGTAACTGAATACATAGATTGGATGCATACCACCCATTAATGGCGTACCAACATTGCTCACTAAGCGGTCGGTAGGGTTCCAGATCATGTCAGCTCCGTTTTCACCACCTAAGAAAGAGTTTTCTCCGAAGGCCATGTAAAGACGTGCACCTGATTCGAGGTCAACAGCATAGCCCGGGAACC
>JBDLPT010000020.1:0-119843 GCA_039800945.1 Bacteroidota bacterium
CTAATTCGATTCACCAAGGCTTCGGCTTCAGCCTGTGTTCTGAAATCACCCACCATTAGATTGAAATTGGGCGCCTCAAAACGCACATAGGTGTCAATTTTTGGGAATTCCTCTACAAAAGTTTTACGCGTATGGTCTATCAGGTCTTTATCAGAATCAAAACAAATCTGCACTCGGTAGCCCGGCATTTGCTTGCTATTTTTTGCCGCAACCCGTTGGTCAACTCTTGGATCTACAATGATTTGTACTTGCGCATAACTCTTTGTGATGCAAGCAAGCAAAATACCAAAAAGGATCTGATTTTTCATGACACAAAATAAAGAAGAAATCTTAGGTTCACAAAATGCTTATTTAGATTCATTTTAAATTAACAAGCGCAAACTAATTTTTGTCACGAAAATGTCATTAAATACCTTGATTCCTTTAATTTTGCTCCCGATAAAATGCGGTTTGTCCGCACCAATTTTTAGAGTGAATTAGTAATTTTTTACATGGAAATATCTAACATTCAGACGCTTAAGCGAATTAAATCAATTGCTTTTGCTGCATTTACGCTCGGATTTGTAGCGTTCTCAAACTTTGCTGTTGCGCAAGGTGAAGCACTTTTTAAAGCAAAATGTGCTACCTGCCACATGCCTCACAAAAACTCAACTGGTCCAAAATTGGCAGGTGTCCGAGACAAATGGTCTTCTGGCGGCGCTAAAGAAGGAAGCATTTATCAGTGGGTAAATAACTGGCAAACTGCTGCAGCCAACGATCCTTATGCTGCTGAGGTTTCAAAATGGTCTCCAACAGCTATGTCTGCTTTCCCAGATTTAAAGAAAGAAGACATCGATGCTATCATGGATTGGGTTGATGCCTCTCCAGATCCAGCTACTGCTGGTGCTGGTGCAGACGCTGCTGCGGGTGCTGAAGGCGCTGCAACCGCTACTGAGCCATTAGAAGAAGAAAACAACACCTGGATTTGGCTCATCATGGGCGTCATCTTTGTTGTTGTTATTATGGCAGTAGGTGGCGTGCGTCGTCAATTAAAAATTGCTACTTCAGATAACGAAGAAGAAGCCGAAGCCATGACCTACGGCGAAGAACTTCGCGCACTTGCCTGGAAATATCGTTTACAAGTTGGTTTAGTATCACTTGTAGTGGTTATTTCAATCATTGTTGCGCTTTTCCAATCGCTTTATTCAATCAACGTAATGGAAGGTTACCAACCTTCACAACCAATTGCATTCCCGCATGACCGCCATGCCGGTATCAACGGTATCGATTGTAAATACTGCCACAACACCGTTACCAAATCAAAATCTGCAAGTATTCCTTCAGTAAACGTTTGTATGAACTGTCACAAACAAATTGACGGTGCAGGCAAACCATTTGAAGGTCAAATCAAGAAAATCTACGCTGCTGCTGGTTGGGACAAAACAGGCATGAAATACACTGGTAAAACCAACCCTATTGTTTGGAACAAAGTACACGTTCTCCCTGAGCACGTTTACTTCAATCACTCACAACACGTTGTGGTTGGTGGTGTTGATTGTAAGCAATGTCACGGTGACATGACCCAAATGAATGAAACTGCAATGGTTCAACCTGTTGAAGAACTCAACAAAATCGAAGGCAACATCAAACTAACTCGTAAAACACTTACAATGGGTTGGTGTATTGAATGTCACAGCAAAAAAGATGTGGCTATCGGAAATGGTAAAAACGCTTACTACGATGAAATTCATCGTCGCCTTAAAAAAGATCCTAAGCTTTATGCTCAATACCTCAACAACGACGGTAAAATCACTGTCAATGAACTAGGAGGTTGGGAATGTGCTAAGTGTCACTATTAATTAAGTATTTAACGTTCTTGTCGAAATATAGACTATGGAAATGACTAAAAAATATTGGAAAGGTATTGACGAACTCAAACAAACACCTGAGTTTATCAAGCACAAAGAGCAAGAATTTCCAAATCAGCAAACTGTTGAAGATTTCTTAGCTGACGAAAACTTAGCTGAGTCTTCAACTGCGCGTCGCGACTTCTTGAAGTTCTTAGGATTCTCTGTTGCTGCGGCTACGCTAGCAGCTTGTGAAGCTCCTGTAACTAAAGTAGTACCTTACGCTGTTAAACCTGAAAACGTAACGCCAGGTATGCCAACATGGTATGCCAGCACTTATTACGATGGTGCGTCTTACGCAAGTATCATGGTGAAAACTCGTGAGGGTCGTCCGATCTTTATTAAAGGAAACAAAGATTTCGGCTTTACCCAAGGCGGAACCAATCCACAAATTATTGCATCAGTACTTGGTCTTTACGACTCAGAAAGACTCACTGCGCCTCAAGCAAATGGCAGCACTTCTTCTTGGTCAGCAGTAGATACAGCAATTACCAAAGCCATTGCAGGTGCTAAAAAAGTCACTTTGCTTTCTAACACTGTGATTTCTCCATCTGTTCAGCGCGCTATTTCTGAAATGGCTGTTAAATTAAATGGTGAAGCAGGTTCGAAATTTGAGCACATTCAATACGACGCCATTTCTTATGCAGGAATGCGCGAAGCCAATCTATTAAACTTTGGTGCAAGAATCATCCCTAGCTATGATTTTTCTAAAGCTAAAACAATCGTAAGTGTAGGAGCTGATTTCTTGAGCACATGGTTACTCCCAACAGAATTTGCAGTTCAATACGGAACACGTCGCAATCCTGAAGGCGAATGGATGTCTAAGCACTTCCAATTCGAATCTGTATTAACCGTATCGGGTTCAAATGCAGATGTTCGCGGCATGATCAAGCCTTCTGAAGAAGCAGCAGTTTTGGCCTACATGATCAAAGCTTTGGGTGGAAATCCTGGATTTGCTGCAAACGCAGGTTCTTGGAAAGCAGCCGCAGACAAAGCAGTTGCTGCACTAACCAAGTCTAAAAAAGAGTCGATCGTTGTTTCAGGTTCAAACCATGTTGGGGTTCAGCAATTGGCTAACCAATTAAATAACCTTCTTGGTAACTACGGTACAACCATCGATTTATCTACAACTATTGAATTACACCAATCACAAGATGCTAAGGCGCTTCAATTTGCAGCAAACGTTGCTGCAGGCAAAGGCCCAGATGTATTGATCATGATGGGTGTAAATCCAGTATACAGCATGCCTAATGGCGCTGCGTTTGCGAAAGGCCTCAAGTCTATCAAAACCTCAGTTGCTATTGCTAGCCATGCCGATGAAACCGCAAGTCTTTGTACTTACATTTGCCCGGCACACCACCAATTAGAAGATTGGGCAGATTTCCGTGCTAAATCTAACGAATACGCTGTTGCGCAACCAACCATTCGTCCGTTAAACAACACTGCAAGTGCGCTTGAGTCATTACTCGTTTGGAATGGTGCTGCAGCTCGTGGAGGTCAAGATTCAGCAGTTGCTTATGATTATATCAAAGCAACATTTGCTGCAATTAACCCAACTGGCGATTTCAATTTCCTTACACACAACAGCTGTGTGAGCTTAGCTACAACTCCAAGTGCAGCTGTTTATACAGCGGCTCCTGTTAAAGACCTTCCTTCAGCAAACGGAACAGAGGTAGTTTTCTACCAAAAATCTGCTATCGGAAATGGTCAACACGCCAACAACCCTTGGTTACAAGAGATGCCAGACCCAATTACTAAAGTAACTTGGGATAACTACATCACAATGAACCCTGTCGAGATGAAAGGTAAGTATGCTACTACCTACGATCAAGAACATGGTTTGAATATGGCAAAAGTTACCATCAATGGTAAATCAGTTACTTTACCAGTTTATCCACTTCCGGGTCAAACACCAGGAACCATCGGTATTGCCCTTGGTTATGGTCGTGGAGCCAACGGTGAGAAAATCGGTAAAGCAGCTTATCAAACAAAAGAATATGGTGGCCATGCCTTGCAAGAAAATGGTCAACTTACTCCAATTGGGGCCAATGCATTTGCTTTATTAAGCGCAGGTGCAACCGTTTCTTATTCAGCTAGCGCTGCTATCAGCCCAGTTGACGGAACTTACCCAATTGCAGCTACACAAATTCATCACACCGTAATGGGTCGTGATTCTATCGTTCGCGAAACCACGCTTTCTATCTTTCAAAACCGTGAAAAAGATGCTTTCAACGAAGGGCACAAACTTCAGAAGCTTGACAAACACGGCGATCACGTAGAAGCACCTATTTCTGAATTTGACCTTTGGGCAGCACATCCAGTTGAAAAAATTGGTCACAGATGGGGTATCTCCATTGACCTTTCTTCTTGTATAGGTTGTGGTTCATGTTTGATCGCTTGTCAGTCAGAAAACAACGTTCCTGTTGTCGGTAAAGACGAAGTACGCCGCGGACGCGAAATGCATTGGTTACGCATTGACCGCTACTTCGCATCTGACGAAGAGGCAGCAGTTGGTACCAAGAAAGATAAAGAAACATTTAGCTACGACGACGCAGAAATCGCTGCATTGAACCCAACTGTGGTTCACATGCCGCTCATGTGTCACCACTGTAATCACGCTCCATGTGAAACAGTTTGCCCGGTTGCAGCAACCACTCACTCCAACGAAGGTCTGAACCAAATGGCCTACAACCGTTGTATCGGTACGCGTTACTGCGCTAACAACTGCCCATACAAAGTGCGTCGTTTCAACTGGTTCAACTACCCATCTTACAAGAAATTTACAGAAGTGAACCCAGCACAAGATGACCTCGGTCGTATGGTGCTTAACCCAGATGTTACAGTTCGTACTCGTGGTGTCATGGAAAAATGTTCACTTTGTGTACAACGCATCCAAGCTACTAAGCTCGTTGCTAAGAAAGAAGCGCGCGTTATCGCAGACGGCGAATTTGCAACAGCTTGTTCAGATTCTTGTCCTACTAACGCAATCGTTGTCGGAGACTGGAATGATCTTAAATCCATGATCCGCGAGAAATCAGAAGGTGTTCGTGCTTACCAAGCGCTTGAAGAAGTTGGTGTTAAACCAAATGTTTGGTACCAAGTTAAAGTTCGCAACGAAGAAAACACTTTGTTAGATAAAATTCAAGTAGCAGAAGCTCATCATTAATCATTCAATTAAACTACTGCAATGCAAAAGGAAGCAGCAATCAGAGAGCCCCTCATCTTAGGTCACAAGACCTATCATGATGTAACAGAAGATGTTTGTCGTCCAATTGAGGACAAAGCACCAAAAATGTGGTATATCTTATTTGGTATAGCACTAGTTATTGGCCTTTATGGTGTCGGAAGCATCATGTATTTATTAGGCACCGGTATCGGAGTTTGGGGTCTCAACAAAACCATTGGTTGGGCTTGGGATATCACCAACTTCGTGTGGTGGGTAGGTATTGGTCACGCCGGTACGCTTATCTCAGCCGTATTACTCTTGTTCCGTCAAAAATGGCGTATGGCCATCAACCGCTCTGCGGAAGCCATGACCATCTTTGCCGTATTCATGGCAGGAACTTTCCCATTAATTCACATGGGGCGTTTGTGGGTAGGTTACTGGGTAATGCCTATTCCTAACCAATTTGGTTCTTTGTGGGTTAACTTTAACTCACCACTTCTTTGGGACGTATTCGCGATTTCTACATATTTATCAGTTTCATTAGTGTTCTGGTATATCGGTCTTATCCCTGACTTCGCCACTATCCGTGACCGCGCTAAGAAACCATTGGCTAAAAAAATGTACAGCATTTTGTCATTTGGTTGGTCAGGTCGTGCAAAACACTGGAATCGTTTTGAATTGGTTTCTTTGGTTTTAGCAGGTTTGGCTACGCCACTTGTATTCTCGGTTCACTCAATCGTATCTTTTGACTTCGCCACTTCTGTTATTCCAGGATGGCACACCACTATTTTCCCTCCATACTTCGTAGCAGGAGCGGTATTCTCTGGTTTTGCAATGGTACAAACGCTTCTATTGATCATGCGAAAGGCAATGGGTCTTGAAGCTTACATCCACACAAAACACGTAGAATACATGAATATCGTAATCATGGTAACAGGTTCAATTGTAGGTACTGCCTACATCACTGAACTCTTTATTTCATGGTACTCAGGAGTAGAATACGAATCTTATGCGTTCATCAACCGTGCAACTGGTCCTTACTGGTGGGCATATTGGTCAATGATGACTTGTAACGTGATCTCTCCACAGTTGATGTGGTTCCGTCCGTTGCGTCGTAGCTTGTTGTTTACTTTCTTCATTTCGATTGTAGTAAACATCGGTATGTGGTTCGAGCGTTATGTAATTATCGTTACCTCAATTCACCGCGATTACATTCCGGCTGCCTGGAGTATGCACTTCCCAAGCCATATCGATATCGCAGTATATCTCGGAACTATTGGTTTATTCTTCGTTTTCTTCTTATTGTTTGCCCGTTACTTCCCAGTACTCGCACTCAACGAAGTAAAGACTATCCTCAAAGGGTCAGGTCAATCTTACAAAGAATCTCCAGATTATCACAAACATCATTAAGCAAACGCTATGTCAGATAAAGTTTTATACGTAATGTACGATGACGATGAAGCACTCAAGCACAGTGCTAAAAATCTCGTCTCAAAGGGTGTTAAAATCTCAGAAGTATTTTCGCCGTTTCCAATTCACGGAATCGATCCAATCATCGGTGTGAAAAACACGCGCCTAGGTATCATGGCCTTCCTTTATGGTTTAATTGGTCTTACTTTGGCAACTATCGGTATGCGTTTTTTCATGGTAGTCGATTGGCCAATGAATATTGGTGGTAAACCAAACTTCTCTTACTTAGAAAACATGTTGGCATTTGTGCCAATTAGTTTTGAGTTTACCGTTATGTGTGCTGCTCACGGAATGGCAATTACTTACCTACTTCGCAATAAAACATTGCCAGGTATGCCAGCTCAAAATCCAGACCCACGCACAACCGACGATAAATTCGTAATGGAGATTCGTTTGAGTGAAAATCACAATATTACCGAGTCAGATTTAGATAGCATGTTGCAAGAGACAGGTTATTTAGAACTCGATAAAAAAGAAATTAAATAAGTAGGGGGCCACATGAAAAAAATCGTTTACACAGTATTTAGTGGAGCAGCCTTGACAATGTCATTGCTTTTGAACTCCTGTGTGTCTAATTCCGACAGCCCAGGTTTAGAATACGCACCAGATATGTATCGTACTCCAGGTATCGAAACCTATGTAGATTACGGTGAAGTAAGAGGAAGAATTAACAACAAATGGAAAGGAAGATTGTCCGCCATGACTCCTCCGCGCAACACTATTCCTTTCTACGGAACAGATTCATCTGAAGTGAAATTAATGTTGCCTTATTTCCGCAAGCCAAATGTTGCTTTCCGCGAAACCCACGGTCTTTACGGTTGGGATTACTCTACTGCTGATGAATATACACTCGCAGTTGCAGATAGAAACCCGATCTTATTGAACGCTACAAACGCTGAAACTGTAATCACAAAAGGTAAAGAGCTCTTTACTGCAATGTGTCAGCATTGTCATGGTGAAAAAGGTGACGGTAACGGACCAATGGTAGCAAGTGGAGCTTATTCTGGCGTACCTAATTATGTAGGTATTGCTGCTACAGAAGGTCAAATGTTCTACTCAATTTATTATGGTAAAGGAATGATGGGTGCGCACGGTTCTATCTTAAACAAAAAAGAAATCTGGACGATCATTCATTACATCCACCGTTTACAAGATGCTAACTACGGTAAATTTGACGCTTCTGGCGCTGCTGTAGCTGCAACCGTATCAGACACTACAAACGCGAAATAATCAACAGAGCAATGGAATTTCAAATAACCAAAAAAGCGAAAAACGTAGCATTCGGACTCATGGGAGTTGGATTGTTGCTAACTATAATTGGTGCTGCCATTTCTGCAGGTGAACATCATTTTCTTACCCGCTTCATGGCTTCTGCCCTTATTAGCGGATTCTTCTTCTTTGCGCTCGGTTTAGGAGCCCTCTTTTTCTTAGCACTTAAATATGCTACAGAAACCGGATGGTATGCTGCCGTTAAACGCGTTATTGAAGCGGTTGCTGGTTTTTTACCAGTCGGAATCATCATTTTAGGAGTAGTTTTATTAGTGATCACTATTGCTGATGGTGCTCATATATACTCTTGGATGGATCCAGAAGTGAAAGCGCATGACGAAGTGGTTCGCCACAAAGCAGCCTACTTAAACCCAGTATTTTTCTGGATTCGTACGCTGGCTTACTTCATTACTTATTTCCTTTTCTGGAGAGGTTTCAAAAAACGCTCATTAGAAGAAGATAAAGTGGGTGGTACAGAACTTCACTTCAAAAACTACAAAAGAGGTGCACTCTTCTTGGTATTCTTTGCTGTATTTAGTTCAACTTCTGCTTGGGACTGGATCATGTCAATTGATGTGCATTGGTTCTCAACTTTATTTGGCTGGTATACCTTTGCAGGAATGTGGTGTTCAACTATGGTCGTATTAGTTTTAACTACCCTTTATTTGAAAAAATTAGGTTACCTAGAAAATGTAAACGATTCTCACATCCATGACCTCGGAAAATGGACATTTGCTACTTCATTCTTGTGGTCTTACTTGTGGTTCTCACAATTTATGTTGATTTGGTATGCTAACATCGGTGAAGAAGTCATTTATTTCCAAACGCGCATTTTCCACTTCAAATTTTTATATTTCGGTATGTTCATAATCAACTTTGCTTTCCCAATGTTGATTTTAATGTCTCGCGATGCAAAAAGAAATGCGGGTATCCTTACCGCAGTTGGTTTAATCATCCTTATTGGTCACTGGTTAGATGTTTACATCATGGTATCAGCTGGTTCAATGGGTCAAAATGCAAAAATTGGTGCACTCGAAATAGGAATGGCTTTGTTAATGGCAGGTACTTTCATTTTCGTTGTATTGCGAAACTTGTCTAAAGCTCCGCTTACACCAATCAATCACCCATTCTTGGATGAATCAAATCACCACGAAATTTAATCTAAACGGACATTACTTATAAGTCATGGAAAATAAATTAATCGTTTTACTTGTCATAGTATTAGGCGCCATTGCCATCGCACAACTTGTGCGCGTCTATGAAATTTCTTCAAAGCTAAGAAAGAACCAAGAGCATGAAATTTCTAGCCGAGACAACAACCTGAATGCCCGCATGATGTTTGGTTTCATGTTTTTGTTGTTCGGTTTCTTCATTTACCTAATGAGTACTTATGGCTGGACAGGCCGTGGAGTTGCAGCTTCTGACGAAGGTTTAGAAATGGACTGGTTATTAAACCTCAATTTTGTAATTATCATTGCGGTGTTCTTTTTCACCAATTTCTTGTTGTTCTTCTTCACTTGGAGATTTGTAAGAAAGCCAGGTGTTCCTGCTTTTTATTACCCACACAACAACAAATTAGAAATGCTTTGGACAGTTGTTCCGGCAATTGTATTGGCAGTAATCATCATTCTAGGTTTGCAAACGTGGGGTAATTTATCAGGCCCATCTAAACCAGAGGCAGAGAAAATCGAATTGTTCTCAAAACAATTTGACTGGACAGCACGCTATTCTGGTGCAGACAACACACTTGGTCTTTATGACTACAAACTTACACTTGACAACAATGAGTTGGCGCTCTTGACATCAAACACCATTGATTCAGCTTTGCACAATATGTTAAAAGGTGCAACAGGTATTCAATCTCTTCAACAATTATTGAATAACCGCGATACCGTACTTAGCGATTCTACTGTAAACGTATTGCGTACAGACCTCGCTCGCAAAGAGCGCATGTATCGTTTTTTAACCCAAATGAAGCAAAACCACAACCCTAAGTTAGATGCTTCTGCCTGGGATGACATCATTCAAAAAGACACCCTTTATTTGTGTAAAGGTCAAGAATACGAAATTGCACTTCGCGCAAAAGACGTGATTCACTCTGCTTATTTCCCACACTTCCGCGCGCAAATGAATGCGGTTCCAGGTATGGCTACTAGAATGAAATTTACACCAAACAAAACAACTGCTGAAATGCGTGAGATCAAAAATGATCAAGCCTTCAACTACGTTTTGATGTGTAATAAAATTTGTGGAGGCGCACACTACAAAATGAAAATGATTGTGGTAGTTCTTGACAAACCTGCTTACACAAAGTGGATGAATGGTAAGAAAGCACAAACTTTCAAGAATCAATATTTTCCAGTAAAATCTGAAACAGCTCCGGCTCCAGCAGATACAACTGCAGTAATGAATTAATTTTTAGCAACGAAAAATAAATAAGAAATGGCTTCACACGACGCACACGCACACGGACATCATGAGGATCACCATCACCATGAGGAGCATTTTGTATCGAAATACATCTTTTCGCAAGACCATAAAATGATTGGTAAGCAGTTCCTCATGACTGCTGTCTTCATGGGAATTGTTGCAATGATGTTATCGATTCTATTCAGAATTCAATTGGCTTGGCCAGGTGAAAGTTCAGATTTCTTGTCTTTCTTTTTAGGTGAGAAATGGGCACCAAACGGAGTCTTAAAAGAAGACATGTATCTTGGTTTGGTTACCATTCACGGAACCATCATGGTATTCTTCCTATTAACAGGTGGTTTATCAGGTACCTTCTCTAACATCCTTATTCCACTTCAGTTAGGAGCAAGAGATATGGCTTCGGGCTTCATGAACATGTTGTCTTATTGGCTATTTGCTTTGTCTTCTATCCTGATGTTGGTTTCCTTGTTTGTTGAGTCTGGGCCAGCAATGGCGGGTTGGACCATCTACCCACCACTTTCTGCCTTGCCACAAGCTGTATCAGGTTCAGGTTTAGGAATGACACTTTGGTTGTTTTCCATGGCCATCTTCATTGCCTCTTCTTTACTTGGTTCTTTGAACTACATCGTTACCATCATTAACTTGCGTACTCAAGGCATGACCATGACACGTATGCCTTTGACCATTTGGGCGTTCTTTGTAACTGCAATCTTAGGTGTGCTTTCGTTCCCGGTATTATTATCAGCTGCATTGCTTCTGATCATGGACCGTTTAATGGGTACTTCATTCTACTTATCAGACATCATCGTTGGTGGTGAAATGTTGACTAACCACGGTGGTTCACCAATTCTTTACCAACACTTGTTCTGGTTCTTGGGTCACCCTGAAGTATACATCGTATTGCTTCCAGCACTTGGTCTTTCCTCAGAAATTATTGCAACGAACGCACGCAAACCTATCTTTGGTTACAAAGCGATGATTGGTTCAATCTTAGCAATCGGTTTCTTGTCCTTTATTGTTTGGGGTCACCATATGTTCGTAACAGGTATGAACCCATTCTTAGGAAGTGTATTCGTATTTACAACCCTTTTGATTGCAATTCCATCTGCCGTAAAAGTATTTAACTACTTAACTACACTTTGGAAAGGATCCTTGATCTTAACACCAGCTATGCTTTTTGCAATTGGTTTGGTTTCTACGTTCATCACAGGTGGTGTAACCGGTATCATCCTTGCTGACTCCGCTCTCGATATCATGATGCATGACACCTATTTTGTAGTAGCGCACTTCCACATCGTAATGGGTATGTCTGCCGTATTCGGAATGTTTGGTGGGGTTTACCACTGGTTCCCTAAAATGTTTGGTCGCATGATGAATACGCGTTTGGGTTATGCACACTTCTGGGTAACCATTATTGGTGCCTACGGTGTATTCTTCCCAATGCACTTTGTTGGTCTTGCTGGGGCTCCGCGTCGTTACTATGACTACTCAGTTTATTCTGAGTTCGATAGCAATTCTGGCGCCTTAATGATGGACCTCAATCAAATCATCACCATTTTTGCAATTATTGCTGCACTTGGTCAAGTGTTGTTCTTATTCAATTTCTTCTATAGTATTTTCCGTGGCCCTGCGGCTCCGCAAAACCCTTGGAAATCGAATACGCTTGAATGGACTACTCCGGTCGAAAGAATTCACGGAAACTGGCCAGGAGAACTTCCTACCGTTCACCGTTGGCCATATGACTACTCTAAGCCAGGCGCAAGCACAGACTTTATTCCTCAAACGACACCTTTAGAAGCAGGTGAAGAGGAACATTAATAGTTCGCTATAAACATACTACAAAAAAGGCCCGATTAATTCGGGCCTTTTTCGTTTTCTAACTCTTTGGCAACTTTTTCTAACTCTTCGAAAAACTCATTTCCAAAAGCTCTTACCAGAGGTTCTTTCAAAAATTTGAAAACGGGCACCTCAAGTTTTTCACCGCAAGCGCAAGCGGGCTCACAGATATCCCATTTCTCGTAATTCAGCGCCATATATTCACTGAATTGTTTAGTTCTAATTGGGTAAAGATGACAAGAGATGGGCTTGATAAAATCAATTTTACCAAGGCGCTGGGCTTTTTCTATAGCACACTTAGCGGTATTGCTCTCATCAAAATATACAAATGCACATTCTTGACCATTGACTAGTGTAGTGGCTGGCTCAAAATCGTCATCGAGATAAACAATGCCATTTTTTTCAATGGCCTCAATGCCTTCGGGCCGCATGAAGGGTTTGATTTCGGGAAGATAGTTTTCAATGATTTTGACCTCTTCTTCGGTTACCGGTGCGCCGCCATCACCTTCAATACAACAAGCGCCCTTGCAAGCGTTCAAATCGCAAACAAATTGTCTTTCAAAAATTTGAGTGGAGATGATTTTATCTTTGATTTCGATTAACATAATGCAAAGATACGGTAAGGATTTGGTGGATAAGAGATAAATGCATATATTTGCATCACATTTGAAAGATAAGGAACGAGGGGACGAAAGTCCCCTCTTTTTTTCCACAAACGAAAATAAATGTTAGATCGCAAACAAATAGAGTCATTAATCGCAGAGCGCATTGCCGAACTCGACAACGGTTTATACGTTGTCGACCTTCGCATTTCAAACAATAACATCATCAATGTTGAGCTAGATAAGCTTAAAGGTGGCGTAAGTGTAAGCGATTGCATGGCTGTGTCTCGAAATATCGAACACAACCTCGATAGAGAGGTTCAAGATTTTGAACTTCATGTGTCGTCAGCTGGTCTAGATCAACCGATTCGTCATATCAACCAATTTGCTAAAAACGTGGGCCGCAGCTTTAAAGTTCAACCGCTCGATGGTGAAAAATTTGAAGCGGAACTCATGAAAATGGCAGACACCACTTTAGTTTTCAAGCAACGCATTCAAAAGCGCGACGAAGAAAAAAAGAAAAAAGTTTGGGTAGAAGAAATTATTGAACTACCCTATGAGCAAATAAAAGAAGCAAAAATTGTAATATCCTTTAAATAAGCCCCATGAACAGTTTGGAACTTGTTGACTCATTTTCGGAGTTTAAAGAACTTAAGAACATTGACAAACAAACAATGCAGCACGTATTGGAAGATGTTTTCCGTGCTATGCTTAAGAAGAAATTCAACACCGATGAGCACATTGATATCGTTGTCAATATTGACAAAGGTGACGTTCAAATCTTCCTTAACAAAGAAATTGTAGGAGATGGTGAAGTCGAAGACCAAAACACAGAAATCGCTTACTCTGACGCAATTAAAATTGAGCCAGATTTCGAAATCGGTGAAGAGGTAACTGAAGAATTCAAGTTTGCCGATTTTGGTCGTAGAAATGTATTGGCATTACGCCAAAACCTCATTTCTCGTATCATGGAGCTTGAAAAAGATCAGCTTTACAACAAATACAAAGAGCGTATCGGCGAAATCGTTACCGGAGAAGTTTACCAGGTTTGGAAAAAAGAAATCCTCATCATGGATGACGACAACAACGAACTTATTTTGCCAAAATCTGAGCAAATTCCGTCTGATTTCTTCAAAAAAGGAGAATCTGTACGTGCGGTAGTTGCCAAAGTAGATATGCGCAATAGCACTCCAGTAATTATCTTGTCTCGTACTGCCCCTGAATTCTTAGAGCGTTTGTTCGAACTCGAAGTACCTGAAGTATTCGATGGTTTAATCACCATTAAGAAAATTGTTCGCGAACCAGGAGAGCGTGCTAAAGTAGCCGTAGAATCTTATGACGACCGCATTGACCCAGTTGGGGCTTGTGTCGGTATGAAAGGTTCAAGAATCCACGGAATTGTACGTGAGTTGCGCAACGAAAACATCGATGTAATCAACTACACAAGCAATCAACAATTACTCATTCAACGCGCTTTGTCGCCAGCTAAAATTACCTCTATGGAAGTTTTAGAAGACGAGCGTCGCGTGAAAGTTTACCTCAAACCAGACCAAGTATCATTGGCTATCGGTAAAGGAGGAAACAATATCAAGTTAGCCGGAAAACTTTGTGGCTTTGAAATCGACGTCTATCGCGATGGGGAAGTTGACATCGAAGACGTTGACTTAGAAGAATTTGCAGATGAAATCGATAGCTGGATTATCGATGAATTGAAAGCAATTGGCTGCGATACCGCGAAGTCAGTTCTTGAAATCAGCAAAGACGATCTTGTATCGCGTACAGACCTCGAAAAAGAGACAATCGAAGAGGTGTTCCGCATTTTACAAGCAGAATTTGAATAACTTTAATACCAATTAGGAGCGCAATAATAGATTATGGCGGGAAAACCGATTCGTTTAGGAAAAGCAGCAGGAGAATTGAATGTAGGAATTCCGACAATTGTCGAATTCTTAGGTTCAAAAGGCATTGCTATTGACTCTAGTCCAACAGCAAGATTAGAGCAAGAACATTTTGACATTCTATGCCAAGAGTTTGCTGCAGACCAAAACATGAAAGAGCAGTCTAAAGCTGCTTTAAGACGCGAAAAGCGCGAGTCTTTGTCTATCAAAGACAAGCCGCAAGAAGAGATCAAAGAAGAACCAGTTCAAGAAGATGAAGACGAAGGTGACATCAACCTCGAAGAAATCAAACGTCAGGTTCTCAATGAAAATATTCCAACAACACCAGCTCCTGTAATTGAGGAGCCAGCAATCGTAGAACCAGAACCTGCCGCAGAAAAAGCAGAGTCTAAGGTTCACGTTATTGGAAAAATTGACCTCGACTCGATCAATCAACGCACCAGACCAGACAAAAAGAAAGAAGCTGCTCCTGCAGTAGAAGAGGTGAAGCCTGCTCCTGTTGCTGAAAAGGCGCCAGAGGTTGTCCCTGAGCCTGCTGCAAAAGAAGAAGCTCCAAAAGCCGAAGCTCCAAAGGCTGAAGCCCCTGCAGAAATCGAAACTATTCGCGTTGCGCGTCAGACACTTACTGGCCCAACCGTATTAGGTAAAATTGAGTTGCCTGTAGAGCGTCCGCGCACGCCAGTTGCATCTTCTTCAGACGACGCCAATTCTAAGCGCAAACGCAAGCGCATCAAAAAAGAAGTGCCTTCCAACAATAACGCTGGTGGAAACAATGCGGCGCGTCCTAAAACCGAAAAAGCTGAAATATCTGAACAAGATATCCAAAAAGAAATCAAAGAAACCCTAGCACGCCTTTCTAACCAAGGAGGGAAGTCTAAGGCTTCAAAAAATCGTCGTCAAAAACGCGATAACTATGCACAGCGTCGCCAAGAAGAAATGGCAATGGCTGAGCTCGAAGAAAAAACGCTTAAACTTACTGAGTTTGTAACTGTTTCTGAGCTTGCTTCCATGATGAACGTGCAACCGACTCAGGTGATCTCGGTTTGTATGTCTCTCGGAATTTTTGCGTCAATCAACCAACGTTTGGACGCTGAAACCATTCAAATTGTTGCCGACGAGTTCGGATTCGAGACCGAATTCATCAGTGCAGAATTACAAGATGCAATTACTGTCGTAGAAGATCAGCCAGAAGATTTGATCCCAAGACCACCAATTATTACGGTGATGGGTCACGTCGACCACGGTAAAACTTCCTTACTTGACCGCATTCGTAATGCAAATGTAACTGAAGGAGAAGCCGGAGGGATCACCCAGCACATCGGAGCCTATTCAGTTACGCTCAAAGATGGTCGCAAAATGACTTTCCTCGATACACCAGGTCACGAAGCCTTTACCGCCATGCGTGCGCGTGGAGCACAAGTTACCGACGTCGCAATTATCATTGTAGCGGCAGACGACGACGTCATGCCACAAACCAAAGAAGCCATTTCTCACGCGCAAGCGGCAAATGTGCCAATGATTTTTGCAATCAACAAAATTGACAAACCAGGAGCCAATCCTGACCGCATTCGCGAACAACTTTCTGCTATGAATATCTTAGTAGAAGATTGGGGTGGAAAATACCAAGTTCAAGAAATTTCTGCCAAGCAAAATCTAAATATCGACGCGCTCCTAGACAAAGTATTGTTAGAAGCTGAGTTGCTCGACCTTAAGGCAAATCCAGCCAAAAACGCTGTAGGTACCGTTATTGAATCTTCTCTAGACAAAGGGAAAGGTTACGTGACCAACATGCTCGTTGAAGCAGGAACCATGCGTGTAGGAGATGTAGTGCTTGTGGGTCGTTATTATGGCCGCGTACGCGCCATGCATGACGAACACGGTGTTGCACTAAAAGAAGCGGGCCCAGCACAACCAGTGTCTGTTCTCGGTATCAACGGCGCACCTAGCGCAGGTGATAAATTCAATATCCTCGACGACGAAAAAGAAGCAAAATCAATTGCTCAAAAACGCGAACAACTTTACAGAGAGCAAGGTTTGCGTACAACCAAACACATTACACTCGACGAAATTGGACGTCGTTTGGCAATCGGTGACTTCAAAGAGCTTAACATCATCGTTAAAGGTGATGTGGATGGATCTATCGAAGCGCTTTCTGATTCCTTATTGAATCTATCTACTGAAGAAATCCAAGTTAATATCGTCCTTAAAGGAGTAGGTGCCATCACCGAAGCTGATGTCAACCTTGCTTCTGCATCAGATGCAATAATCGTTGGTTTCCAAGTTCGACCTACGTTGTCTGCGCGTAAGCTTGCAGAAACAGAACAAATTGATATCCGTATGTACTCTGTCATCTACAAAGCCATTGAAGAAATCAAGGCGGCGATGGAAGGCATGTTGTCACCAGATATCGAAGAAAAAGTTATTGGTTCTGCAGAGGTTCGCGAGACCTTCAATATTACCAAAGTGGGTACAATTGCCGGATGTTATGTACTTGATGGAATCATCAAACGCAGTTCAAAAATCCGCCTGATCCGCGATGGAATCGTTGTACACTCTGGTACTCTTGGCTCACTCAAACGCTTCAAAGACGACGTCAGAGAAGTGAAGAACAACTACGAATGTGGTCTGAATATCGACAAGTTTGATAACATCCAAATCGGAGATATTATTGAAGCCTACGAAGAAGTAGAAGTGGCAAGAAAATTGTAGTTTTGTAATACACAAATAAAGAAATTATGGGCAAATTTGGACCAACTGAAATCCTCTTAGTACTGATCATCATCTTGCTATTCTTTGGTGGCAAAAAAATTCCAGAACTCATGCGTGGGCTCGGAAAAGGCGTCAAAGAATTCAAAGATGCTTCTAAAGGAGAAGACAATTCTACTTCTACAGAAATCACTAAAGAAGAAAAATAAGCCTCATGTATCGTAGCATTGGTGACATTCAGAAGGCCTTGCTTTCTGGCAAGACAGCTTTGGACCTCGTCGAGGAACACCTCTCACTGATTGAGCAACACCAAAACCTCAATGCATTTCTTGAAGTTTTTTCAGATTCTGCACGTGCACAAGCACAAGTAGTAGATGCAAAAATCAAAGCCGGAAACGCCGGAAAACTTGCAGGGGTAATTGTCGGTATCAAAGACAACATTTGCTACAAAGATCATAAGGTATCGGCCTCCTCAAAAATCTTAGCAGGATTCCAATCTATTTACACTTCAACCGTACTTCAAAAATTACTAGACCAAGATGCAATCGTGATCGGCCGTCTCAACTGCGATGAATTCGCTATGGGCAGTTCCAACGAAAACTCTGCTTTTGGCCCAGTGCACAACAACTTAAAGCATAACTATGTTCCTGGAGGTTCTTCGGGAGGAAGTGCTGTAGCTGTTTCAGCAAACTTATGTACGGTTTCACTAGGGTCTGATACAGGTGGATCCATTCGCCAACCGGCGTCTTGGACCGGCACCTACGGCATCAAACCAACCTATGGCCGCTTAAGCCGCTACGGATTAATTGCCTATGCGTCATCATTTGATCAAATCGGATTCTTCACCAATGAGTTAGCAGATACAAAGTTACTCATGGAAATCACAGCAGGTCAAGACCCAATGGATGCCACTACCTCTAGCAAACCCTATGAGCTCCGCGCAGCGCTTCCTAATAAGCTTAAAATAGGTGTCATTAAAGAGTGTTTCAATCATCCAGGTCTCGATGCTGAAGTTAAAGCAAAATTAGACCAATGTGTGGCTGCACTCAAAGCAGCGGGCCATGAACTGACCGAAGTGAGTTTCCCATTCTTGGAATACATGGTTCCTACTTATTATGTTTTAACAACTGCCGAAGCTTCGTCCAATTTGGCGCGTTTCGATGGCGTACACTACGGTTACAGAAGTGCCGATGCAAAAGGAGTTGAAGCAACCTACGTTCAATCCAGAACCGAAGGTTTTGGCCCAGAAGTAAAGCGCAGGATCATGACCGGAACTTTTGTGCTGTCTCACGGTTACTACGACGCCTTCTATACAAAAGGGCAACAAGTGAGAAGAGTATTAAAGAACCGCACCTTAGAATTGCTTTCCAACTGCGATATCCTTTTGTCTCCAACAACACCTTCAACTGCATTTGAAATGAATGCAGTCAAAGACCCGATTCAAATGTACCTACAAGACATCTTTACAGTACATGCCAATCTTACCGGCAATCCGGCAATCAGTATTCCTTTTGGAGTACATTCTAATGGTTTACCATTTGGTCTACAACTAATGGCCAACGATTTTCAAGAAGACATGCTGTATCATGCAGCAACCTTAATTCATGAAAGCTTATGATCAAAAGGGTAATTATTTCCCTACTCTTGATACTTGCTCATTCGGCATTCTCGCAAAAGCCTGCCCATTTGGTGCGTCCGGCCGATACGCTTGACCCCGATCCGTTTGTCAACACGGTTCAGCAAAGCCTGAATTTATTTTATGCGGAATACGCCAATTCTCAAAAATACGATTCGATCATTTCGGCATTGAATTATGCGCCAGGTCAGATCCCAACTTTTTCAGATTCGGTTATATGCGAGCGCCTTTCCCGCATGAATGAACTGACCCCATTTCAGTTAGATTGCAATGCGGCAACACTCTCAACCATTAAATTCTTTGCGGCTCAACGCAGGGGTTTTATCAGAGTTGCTTTGGGTCGATCTGCCCTGTACTTCGACCTATTTGAAGAAAAACTAACCGAATATGGCCTTCCTTTAGAATTGCGCTTTTTGTCGGTGATTGAAAGTGGTTTACGCCCGCAGGTCAAATCAAGGGCAGGGGCTTTGGGCCTTTGGCAATTTATGTACAAAACCGGTTTGTACTTTGGCCTCGATGAAAATTCATATATCGATGAGCGCATGGACCCTGAAAAAGCCACAGATGCAGCTTGTCGCTACCTCAAACAACTTTACGGCATTTACGGCGACTGGAATTTAGCGTTGGCGGCATACAATGCAGGCCCAGGAAATGTAAACACAGCAATTCGCAGATCAGGCGGAAAAACAACTTATTGGGAAGTACGTCCATTTTTGCCAAAAGAAACACAAGGCTACGTCCCGAATTTTATTGCGGCCGCCTACATGATGACCTACCATGCTGAGTACAATATCATTCCGATGGAGGCCAAGATTCACAACGCCCAACTCGACACCATGTGTCTGAAAAGCGGCGTTCATATGCAAACTATCGCCAAACTTACCGATTGGGAGCTCACCGAGATTCAATCTTTAAACCCTGTTTACAAAACCACCTATATCCCTAAAATGACTCCGGCTCGTTGCGTTACCGGCCCCTTGGAAAAAATCGGCTTGCTCGTGAGTTTTGAAGATTCTTTATATGTACTCGAAGAGTCCATTTATGCACCTAAACCGGTTGTCGTTCCCCCACCCACCACCCCCCAAGACTCCCTCAACACCACCCCCCGCGACAGCTCAATCATTGCAAGCACTCCTTCAGACACCCTTGCCGCCCGAAATCCTGGCACCACCAATTTACTGTATCACAAAGTAAAAACGGGTGAAAACATGCGCCAAATCGCCTTGCGCTACAACGTAAGCATTGAGCAAGTCATGGAATGGAATGCCTTGAGAACCACCAATATTTATGTGGGCCAGAAACTGACCATTTATACCAATCAAACCGCTGCGCCTGTTACCCAGGCCCCAACGCCAACCCCTGCGCCAGCACCAGTTAAAAAGTACTATACTGTTCGCTCCGGAGACACCTTTGGCAAAGTAGCCCAAAAACACAACCTCACACAGTCTCAGTTGCAACGCCTCAATCCAGGCGTGAAAATCAACAGTATTTCTGTAGGCCAAAGATTAAGAATCAAATAGTTTCCGATGAAACTATCCGGAGTCATCATCACTTTTAATGAAGCCCGAAACATTCGGCGTTGTCTGGAATCCTTACAAGGGGTCTGCGATGAAATTCTGGTGCTCGATTCATTTTCTACCGATGAAACCGAGGCCATTTGCAAGGAATTCGAAGTGCGTTTCGAGCAAAATCCTTTTGAAGGCCATATCCAACAAAAAAATGAGGCCTTAGCGAGAGCCAGCCATCCGTGGGTATTGTCTTTAGATGCTGATGAGGCATTAACCGCTGAATTGAAATCTCATATACTTCAACTCAAGGCCACTAATCCGATACCAGGTATTTATGAGATGAACAGGCTCACTAATTATTGTGGCACCTGGATCAAACACAGTGGTTGGTATCCGGACACAAAGGTCAGGTTGGTCTATAAGTCCTTGGCTAAATGGGGCGGCGTGAATCCGCATGATCAATTATTACCCCTACAAGACCGCAAAGCGCAAAAACTAAAAGGCGATTTACTGCATTATTCTTACTACACCAAAGCAGATCATTATAAACAAATAGACTATTTTTCCAAGATCGCTGCCAAAGAGCTATTTACGCAAAAAAAGAAGTGTAGCCTATTGAAACTGATCCTGAAGGTTATAGCACAATTCATTAAGAATTATTTCATCAAACTAGGTATTTTAGATGGCAAGGCAGGATGGCTAATAGCAACCCGAAGTGCTTTTGCAACCTTTCAAAAATATAGTTTACTCAGAAAAATGTGGAAAGATGCCGCGGCCTAGTCTCCAAAAAATTCTCATTTCGCGCACCGATGCAATTGGTGATGTCTGCCTTACGCTTCCGTTGTGTACCGCGCTGCAAATGCAGTTTCCGGACGCACAGTTGGTTTACTTGTGTAGAAACTATACTAAAGACGTCATAGACTGTTTCAAACCAATAGATCAAGTGTTGATTTTTGAAGATCTAGAAAAATTATCTTCAAATGAACGGAAAAATCTTTTAGGCTCATTTGATGCGGTTTTACACTTGTTCCCAAACAAAGCAGTTGCCAATTGGTGCAAAGAGGCTCGCATTCCATTGCGTGTTGGCACCGCACATCGCATTTATCACTGGTGGACCTGCAATCTTTTGCCGTGGTTTTCAAGAAAACGGTCTGACCTCCACGAGGCACAACTGAATTTTTACCTTGGCAAAGCCATTGGTTTAACCAATATTCCTAGTTGGGAAGCATTACAAGCTCAAATTAAATTTAATGTGCAGGGAAGTCTGCCTACTGACTTAAAAAGCGAAGAAAATCAAAAAAGGATATTAATTCATCCGAAATCTAACGGGAGCGGTATTGAATATCCTATGGAAAAATATGCTGCATTAGCTTTGCTCTTGGCTGATCAGGGCTATGAAATCTACTTTACCGGAACTCAGAAAGAAGGGGAGCAAGTTGCTGCCCAAATCCCGAAGCACCCAGCCATACATAATGCCACGGGCAAATGGACATTAGCTGAATTTATCGCAGTCATTTCACAATCAAAAGCCCTGATTGCTTGTTCAACTGGCCCGTATCATGTTGCTGGCCTGTGTCAAATTCAAGCCATTGGTTTATTTGCAACCATCAGACCCATTCATCCCGGGCGTTGGGCCGCATTAGGCAAGCATTCTTTGGCGCTCACCGACGTGCAGACACTAGCACCCGAACAAATTGCCGATGCAGTTGCGCACTAGTTTACTAAGAAATGGCTTATTGGCCCTTTATGTCTTTATTTTTTGCTTGGGAACCTGGCACCAATCGGATTCTTTTGAGCGCGTTTGGTTATTTACACTGCATCAAGGCCTAACAATTGGAGTCATTTATCAATGGATGCATAAAAGCAAAGGTTCCGTTTGGTATTTGCTTGCCTTTCTTTTAGCCCTTGTTTTGGGTTTGCCGATCTATATTGGGCAAATGCATTTGCTTGCTTTTTGGATACTTTCCATCCTTATGGGTCTACTTGTATGGCATTATGACCGTGGTATAAATTGGCGAAGGTTTCCGGTTGTCAAATCTGTTCTGCTCGCAACCTTATGGTACTCTTTTATCTTTTTCTTGCCGATCCTCAAGGGTGCAGCCCTGTTTCTCCAACCGGGTTATTTCTTTTTGCTGCTTGCGCTCACCCTACAAGCAGATTTAGAGGATGTGCAAGAAGATCAGCCGCGCATCAGGACTATAATTAGTTGGATCGGAGAAAAAAATGCGGCCTATGTCGTGGACTTTTTGTTGGCGTTAAGCGCTTACTTATTGGGTTTGCCTTGGATTTGGATCATGATTGGTTTGTTGGTGCTAAGAAGAGAGCTAAAACTCCCTAAACGCAGCTATGACAGCCTGCTTCTATTCTTGGGGCTCTACTTATTACTCCGTTAAGCGCAAGCTTTGTATCTTTGTGCTTTCTATAAGATAGCATGGACTACCAATTTAATCAGATCGAAGCCAAGTGGCGCCAAATTTGGCAAGAGCGTCAAACCAATAAAATTACCGAAGACAGCTCGAAGCCGAAGTATTATGTCTTAGACATGTTTCCGTATCCATCGGGGGCGGGCCTACACGTCGGGCACCCATTAGGCTATATCGCTTCTGATATTTATGCGCGCTATAAGCGCTTGCAAGGCTTCAATGTTCTGCATCCTATGGGCTACGACTCTTTTGGACTTCCAGCAGAACAATACGCCATTCAAACAGGTCAACATCCTGCCATCACCACCAAAGAAAATATTGCGCGTTATCGTCAACAACTTGACCTAATGGGCTTTTGTTTTGATTGGTCTAGAGAGGTCAGAACCTCAGAACCTAGTTATTACAAATGGACTCAATGGATTTTTAAGCAGTTATTTGATTGCTATTACGATACAAAAAGTAACAAAGCCGAGCGCATCGCAAAGTTGGTAACTGAGTTTGAAAAAAGCGGCAATCAAAATTGCAATGCAGTAAACGATTGCACCGAGCAATTCGATGCCAGTGCCTGGAACCAAATGTCTACCCAAGAAAAAGAAGCCATTCTGCAACAATATCGCTTGGCCTATTTAGCAGAAAGTTGGGTCAATTGGTGCCCTGCTTTAGGAACCGTTTTGGCCAATGACGAAATTGTAAATGGCGTTTCTGAAAGAGGCGGCCACCCGGTAGAGCAAAAACGCATGATGCAATGGTCAATGCGCATCAAGGCCTACGCAAATCGTTTACTAGAAGGCCTAGACCGTATCGATTGGACTGACGCTCTTAAAGAACAACAACGCAACTGGATAGGAAAATCGCAAGGGGCAAGCGTGCAATTTCAGGTTAAAAATACAGATGCTCAAATCGAAGTTTTCACCACCAGACCCGACACCATTTATGGGGTTAGTTTTATGGTTTTGGCACCAGAGCATCCATTGGTAAATGCAATTTCCACCCCTGATCAGCTCGAAGCGGTTCAAAAATACCAACAAGAAGCAGCACTCAAAACTGAGCGCGATCGCCAGGCTGATGTGAAAAACATTACAGGTCAGTTTACGGGTGCTTTTGCGGTCCATCCATTTACCGGGCAAGACATCCCAATTTGGATCGGAGACTACGTCTTGGCTTCCTACGGAACGGGTGCTGTAATGGCGGTTCCTTGCGGCGATCAACGCGACTACGATTTCGCAAAACATTTTGACTTACCTATTCATAACATTTTTGAAGGACAAGATATTTCTGAGGCAGCCTATACCGAAAAAGATGCAATAATTGCCAACTCTGATTTTTTGAATGGATTGGAAGCCAAAACAGCAATGAAAGCAGCCATTCAAGCCATTGAAGAAAAAGGAATCGGTTATGGAAAAACCAATTTCCGTTTGCGAGACGCAGTTTTTTCCAGACAACGCTACTGGGGAGAACCTTTCCCTGTTTATTACCAGGACGGCCTTCCAAATTTAGTCCCAGACGAACAACTTCCGGTTACCCTGCCAGAAGTTGATAAATATTTACCTACTGAAGACGGTGAGCCACCATTGGCTCGCGCTACCAAAGAAGCGTGGTCTTGCCAACTAGGCGAGCACATGGAATACAACACCATGCCGGGTTGGGCTGGCAGCAGCTGGTATTTCTTGCGCTACATGGACCCTTCAAATGAGCAGGCGTTTGTCAGCCAAGAAAAAGTGGCCTATTGGCAAAATGTAGATTTATACATTGGAGGATCTGAGCACGCAACTGGCCATTTACTTTATTCCCGTTTTTGGACCAAATTCTTGTTTGACCAAGGTTATTTGCCATTCGATGAACCGTTTGCCAAGTTGATCAACCAAGGAATGATTCTTGGAAAATCAGCTATAGCTTACATAGGCCCCGATCAAAAGATGTATTCATTTGACTGTCTACCAGAAGAAGCGGAAGGCTTTAGAGAAGTTCGTATTCTCATTGATCTGATCAATGACGACGAAAGCATCCAACTAGAAGCATTGCAACAATGGCAGCCCCAATATGCAAACCTTGAGTTTGTGAAAAATGCCGCTGGCAAAGTAATCGTAAAACGCGAGGTGGACAAAATGTCAAAACGATGGTACAACGTAGTTACGCCAGACGATTTGTGCGAGCGTTATGGCGCAGACACTTTGCGCATGTATGAAATGTTTTTAGGTCCACTTGAGCAAAGTAAACCATGGGACACCAAAGGAATCACGGGTGTACACGGCTTCCTCAAAAAGTATTGGCGTTTATTTCACCAAAATGGAACCTTTGAAGTTTCTGATTCAGAGCCTACACCAGCTGCGCTTAAAACCCTACACAAAACCATCAAGAAACTCCATGACGACCTCGAGCGTTTTTCTTTCAATACAGGCGTTTCTAGCTTTATGATTTGTGTCAATGAACTCACAGAACAAAAATGTAATAACCGCCATGTTCTCGAGCAGTTGACCATCCTAATGGCGCCATATGCACCACATATATGCGAAGAAATTTGGGCCACACTCAGACCACAATCAGAAACGATTTTTAACGAGCAATACCCAGCATTCAATGAAGCTTTCTTGGTAGAGTCTAGCTTTACATATCCGGTATCTTTTAATGGTAAAATGCGCATGAAAGTGGAGCTACCACTAGGTTTGAGCCCAGCAGAAATTGAAGCTGCAGTAATGGCTCTACCAGATACTCAGAAATGGTTAGAAGGCAAGACGCCTAAGAAGGTAATTATTGTTCCGGGTAAGATTGTCAATATGGTGCTTTAGTCAAAAAGCGCCAATAAACTATTTGCATTTTTCACTTCGGTAATGAGGCCCTTTAGTGCTTCTGAATGCACATGGATTTGTGCACCGCCCGCCATCAGTTCGATACCTGGCGCATCGGCTTTTAGTTGCTTGAAATAGTTCGTTATAAAACTTTCGTCTACAGCAGTGAGCCAACTACTCAGTACAACTTTTGGCTGCAAACGCTCAATGCAATCAACCAGAGAATCGTAGGGCAAGCTCTGACCTAAATAATAAGTGTAGTAGCCTTTGCTTCTCAATAGGTATTGATAAAACAGCAATCCGATTTCGTGCCAGTCGTGTTCTGGTAAATAGAGTAGGGCAGAGAACGCGTTTTTATCAGGTATGCCTAATTTATCAATTTCAGTAATGACTTTCTGGCGTATGAGATTTGAGATAAAATGTTCTTGGGCGGCAGTAATGCTGTTCACCAACCACATGACCCCAATTCTGTCTAAAAATGGGATGAGGTGCTCAGAAAAAGTAAGCGTTAAACCTTTTTGATGGATGAGGTCATTGAGCGTATTCCTGAAAAGTTGTTCGTCAAGTTCTAGGAGTGCTAAAATCAACTTTTCTTCGGCGTTATCAATGGCAGGGCTCAGTTTAATTTCTGATACCAGGGCATGAATAGCGCTGGTTTCCATGGTGGCAATTTTTGAAATTTTAACCCCATTTTTATTGAGCAAACTGACATTTAATAGAAAGGATAGATCGGCATCAGAATAGGTTCTGATGAGCGTGTCGGTTCTTTCTGGAATCAGCATGCCATAACGCTTCTCCCATATTCTTATGGTGTGCGCTTTGATACCGGTAAGTACCTCAATATCTTTTATTTTGTATTCTGCCATGACTCTCTGAGTTATTGCAAAACAAGCCTAATTAAAGTTTGTTCAGTATGCGCAAAAATAAAAGTTTAAGGTAACTTTGCAAGATGCAAATCAAAAGCGCCGAATTTACCATTTCCAACACCGAAGTTTCCAAGTGCCCAACCGATGGCAAACCAGAATTTGCTTTTATCGGCCGTTCAAATGTCGGGAAGTCTTCCTTGATCAATATGCTGACCTCCAAAAAGGGCTTAGCTAAAACTTCCGGCACCCCAGGAAAAACCCAACTCATCAATCATTTTTTGATCAATGAGCTATGGTACATCGTCGATTTACCAGGTTATGGCTATGCAAAAGTGAGTCGTTCCAAACGCCACTCTTTTGAGAAATTTATTTCTGATTACCTCACCAAAAGAGAAAGTCTTCAAAATATTTTTGTTTTGCTCGATTCCAGACTAGAACCTCAAAAAATTGACATCGAATTCATGAACTGGTGCGGCGAAAAAGGCCTGCCATTCTCTATGGTTTTCACTAAAATTGACAAATTATCGAGCACTTCGTTGCAAAAGAATTTGGCCAAATACAAAAAAGAAATGCTCAAATATTGGGAAGAACTCCCACCTGTTTTCACTACGTCAAGTGAATCAGGATTCGGAAAAGAACCTATCCTGAACTATATAGAGCAAATTTTAGCCTAATAACTGGCTTGAATTTTCCTTCTGAATTCCTTATTTTTGCCCAAAAAGTAAAAGATTATGGGAAGAGCGTTTGAATACCGCAGAGCAGCTAAAGAAAAGCGTTGGGACAAAATGTCCAAAATGTTTCCAAAACTTGGGAAGGCCATCACCATGGCAGCCAAAGAAGGCGGAATGGACCCCGCAACCAATGCCAAGTTGCGTACCGCTATTCAAAATGCCAAGTCTGAAAATATGCCGAAAGACAACATCGAATCGGCAATTAAGCGTGCAGCCCAAAAAGATATCGCTTCTTTCACTGAAGTCAATTACGAAGGAAAAGGCCCTCATGGCGTGTTGGTTTATGTAGAATGTGCTACTGACAACCCTACACGCACAGTAGCCAACGTAAAATCATATTTCAACAAAGCAGGTGGCGCAGTAGTGCCAAATGGTTCTATGGAATTCATGTTTGCACGCAAGAGTGTTTTTGAAATCGCAAAAACACCAGAAATGGACCCCGAAATGCTCGAGCTCGAACTCATCGATGCAGGTTGTGAAGAAATCGAAGTAGAAGAAGAAAATATTGTCGTTTACGGTGACTACACTTCCTTCGGTACGATCGCTAAAGCACTCGAAGACATGCAAATTGAGGTGCAAAAATCAAGTCTTAAACGCATCCCAACTAGCCCGGTTGAATTCACTGAAGAGCAATTAGTAGACATCGAAAAAATGCTTGATAAAATCGAAGACGACGACGATATTCAGCAGGTGTTTACCAATATTGCCTAATTGCATACTAAAAACGCAGTTTTTGCGTTATAACCCTCTTTTAGCCCTATGCGCTCAAGCTTAAACGTCTTTTTTTTAACTGTTCTGCTTACGCTGACCTGGGCTTGTTCTACCGAAAACAACACCCCTCTTAATCGGTTTTATCACCAAACCACCGCAAAATACAACGGGCATTTTAATGCCAAAGAACTTTTGCGTGTGTCTTTGAAAACCTACCACGACAGTCGAAAAGAAGATTTTTATTCTATTCTACCCGTTTACCCGGTGCCTTCCGAAAAAGAAGTAAAAGGCATGCTGCCAGCCATTGATACTGCTGTAGTTAAGTGTTCGAAAGTGATCCTGAACCACAGCATGCCTACGGCAGAAAACATGTATTACAAAACAGTAGAATACAACAAATGGATTGACGAAAACTGGCTTACCGTTGGAGAAGCATTATTTTACCGCCGCGATTACGCCAAGGCGCTCGATAATTTCGAGTTTGTCAAGCGCTTTTTTGAAAAAGACCCAAGCACCTACGCAGCAAGCCTTTGGATTGCAAGAATCTACATCGAACAGCGCAAATACGCCGATGCAAAACTCATTCTAGATGCATTAAACGAGCGTGCTGAAATCCAAAAAGACAAAAGCCTCAAAGAATATATTCCTTTTCTTAAGGAAAAAAACCCTGAAGCGGGTCCGCAGATGTCTAGAAAGTTGCAGTTTGAAATTCACCGCGCCCATGCAGACTTAGCCGTGCGCCGTTATGAATACGACGTCGCAATCGAAAGCTTAAAACTTGCCATTGCAAAATGCCCAACGCAAAAAGAAAAAGCAAGACTGAGCTATATTTTAGGGCAGCTCTATGAGCGCCAAAACCTTTTGCCTGAGGCAGCTAGCAGTTATGGAAAAGCATACAAAGCTGCAGCTTCACCTGAAATTGCGTTTAATGCCCGACTCAATCGTGCAGTAGTGAGTGGTGACGCTAGGCTCATCAAGGATCTTCAAAAGATGCTTGCAGATGCCAAAAACGCCACTTTTAAAGATCAGATTTACTACGCCATGGCTCAGTTAGAGCTCAATAAAGGGAATAAAGAGGTTGCCAAATCTTACCTCACTTCTTCTGCGTTTTTCTCTAATAATAACAAAAGACAACGCGCGCAATCCTACGAAAAACTCGGAGACCTCGCATTCCAAGACAAAAACTACGTTAACGCCCAAAAATATTACGATTCAAGCTCGCGTTTCATTACCGATGATTACCCAAATGGCGAGCAAATCAAAAGCAAGGCAAGCAAATTAGCTGATTTAGTCAAAGCCATCGAAACCGCTCAGTTCGAAGATTCTGTACAACGCATTGCCGCACTTTCTGAAAAAGACCGTGAAGACTTCTTAAAAGAAACACTCAAGCAAATCAAGCGCGAAGAACAACGCCGAAAAGAACTCGAAGCGGCTAAATTATTAGCCCTGCAACAAAGTCAAACCACCAATACCAATGCCAACACCAATAAGTTTGTATTCAATAACCCAAAACTTAGAGAAGAAGGCTACAACGATTTCCGTAAAAATTGGGGTCTCCGTGAAAACACCGATGACTGGCGCCGCAGCGAACGCATTATTCTAAATACCAACAACGACCCACAAGCACAAGACTCCGCACAAATTGTCAGTACTGACCCTAAAAAGCAAGATAGTTTAAGTGTAGAATCTTTGCTTGCCAATATTCCACTCACCCCAGAGGCCTTAAAATTATCGCAAGAAAATTTACTTGAAGCGCTATATACATCTGGTGTATTGTATAAGGAAGTCCTCAATGAATCAGAATTAGCTGCCGCACAGTTTTTAGCCATCACAGAAAAAAACTTAAACCATCCAACTGACCTTTCTGCCGCTTTTCAGTTATATAAAATCTATGAAAATGGCCCTGAAGCAGAAAAATACAAAAACTACATCCTTAAGAAATACCCAAGTTCAGACGCGGCCAATTTCTTCAGAGACCCAGATTTCTATGTCAAACAAAAACTGAGCGCTCAAAAAGATCAAGCTGCTTTTCTTGCCTTACTTGAAAAGTATGAGCAAGGTTATTACGCTCAGGTACTCAGTGCTACACAACCAATTGTAGATACCGATCTTTCCAATGCGTATCGTGCCGAATATTTATTGCTCAATGCTTTAGCCTTTGGCCAACTTAATAATGACAAACAGTTGTTGGTGCCAAGATTACAAAAAATCATCGATGAAAAACCAAAATCTGATCAAGCTCAACGCGCCAAAGAAATGCTAGAAACCATCAAAAATGGTTATTCTAAATTTGAACTTACTCAAAAGAAGGAGGCTTCTATTTTTTCACCTGAAATCGGCGGAACACAGTATGTCATTGTGCTTTTAGACGAAGAAGATGAGGCCGAAGATTTAAGAAACGCGGTGGCTAATTTTTCAGCCAAAGGGTTCAAGACTTCCAAAGTAAAAGTTACCGTCAAAACAACGGTAGCCGAAAATAATTTCGTCCTCGTTGCTGATTTCCCGTCAAGCAAGATTGCATGGGATTATCTCAATGCATATAAGGCTGGTTTTGAATATCTCGATGACTATCAAAACAATAAAATTTACATTATCAGTCAAGAAAATTTGAAAAAGTTAATAGAAAGCTCGAAATTTGATGATTATAAAGGATTTTTCATCGATAATTACTAAGCTATTATGCTAAGAAAAGACATTTTCGGGGGTTCTCATCAGTCAGACAACACTGATAAACTCAACAAAATTGTAGCCGGAACAGAAATCAACGGTGACCTCACCTCTGATTCAAACATTCATCTAGAAGGTGAAGTAAACGGTAACGTATCCTGCGCGGGAAGAGTAGTTATTGGAAGTTCAGGCAAAATCAATGGCAACTTAGTTTGCGTAAACGCCGAGATCGAAGGCGCAATGGAAGGCCAACTTTTGGTTGAAAACCTACTTGTTTTGCGTTCAACAGCTCGCATCAAAGGTGACATCCAAACCATGAAATTGCATATCGAAGAAGGCGCATTCTTTGAAGGTGCTTGTGTCATGCGTGCAGGCATGAGCGCACCTAAACTCGATGCAGAGCCAGCTTTCGAAGAATAATTTGGCAGCTAACAACGCTTATCTCAGACTCACTTCTGCAGCGCTACAAATGAGCGCAGTAATTGGTGGATTTGCTTGGTTGGGAACCTACCTAGACAGCAAATTCAATCCAGATGGTTCTTTATGGACTGTCCTCCTGAGTTTGTTCGGTGTCGTCATTGGCTTATACCTCATCATCAAAGAAGTACTTTTTATTTCAAAAGAAGACAATTGAAAAAAAGACTCAGCATCGCGTCTTATAGTTTGAGCATGTTGGCCATTCATGTGGCCTTTTTGATTTTGGCTTTTATTGATTTATTTCAGCTCAATACACAGCAATTAATCGCTTCTCAATTGGGATCAGCACTTATAATGCTGCTTTCTGTTGCCATCCTTTTTTTCCGACACAATGGCAATCAGGCGGCATTTACGTTCAGATTTTTAATACTGACAACCGTTCAAATGCTCGGCTATTTATCTATTCTGCTCGCTTTTATTTACACCAACCAAGATACCGTAACAGTATTTTATTTGTTGGCACTCGCCTTGGCTATTCTGGTTATCCAGACCAGCTATTTAGTGCGCAGATTAAAATGAGCGCAAAAAGCTCAATAAGAGCTTAGAAAGTGGCTCAAATGCGGCAAAAGTCAATTCCTCCGACTTATCTTCAATGTCGTGGTAATGTTTGTTAGGCCCCATCGTATAAACAAAAAAGGCGGGCACACCACTTTCGGTAAAGAAATAGTGATCAGAATTGGCTGCTGGGCCTCTTGATTTTACTTGAGTTAAGTAGGATCCTTCTAAATTGAGTTCTTGCAAGCGCTCAAATTCTGTTTTAAATAGCGTGGCATTCACCACTGTTATCCCTTCTTCACCACTTCCCATGATATCGGTATTGAGTAAAAATCGAATTTGCTTGAGCGGAAAAAGCGGATGCTCTACAAAATATTTGGAGCCAAGTAAGCCTGCTTCTTCACCTGCAAATGCAATGAAAACATAATTGAAGTTAGGGTTGCGCTCCTTAGCTAACTTTTGAGCTAAATAAAGTAGCATTCCTACCCCAGAAGCGTTGTCGTTGGCCCCAGGAAAATAGGTGTCAGCACCCATTTGACCAAGGTGATCATAGTGGGCGGTGAGTACAATGTAGGGTTTGTTTTTGGTGTTTTTTGGGGCGGGTAGGTAGCCCAGCACATTCGAACTTTTATAAGCAGGATAGAATTTACTTTCCAACTGAATATTGACGGTGTTGGGTTGTGTATGAAATGTTTCAGCTTGGGCAATAAAAGCTGGGTAGGGCAGAACAGATTGACTCACAGACCAAGTTAGTTTGTTAGTGGTGAGCTCGAGTACGGCCGCAAATTGCTGCAATTCTTTTACTCGGGCTTGCATCACTTTGTTGGTATCGCCACCATAACCAGAAGTTTTCACCACCAACATACGGTCTTTGGGGCAAGGTTTAAAAGCATTTACATTGCGATACAGCGACTTTACATTACAATAGACCAAAGTATATGCCTGAGGAAATTGAACGCCTGCAGAGGCAGGATCAACTAGGTAATCGATGCCGGGCTGAAGCGTGTCTGTACCAATAATAAAGTCGCAGACGCCAGGGAAAGTTTGAACGGGGAATTTAAAATGTTGATAGTAGTCCTTTTGCAAAGCAATGAGGCCTATTTTTCGGAATTCTGCAGCAATGAATTCTGCCGCTATTTGGCTACCTTCATTTACGTAGCCGCGACCGCTCATTTCTGGAGCACACAATGTTTGTATGGTGGCCCGATAAGGATACTCTTGACAAAAGCCAAGCTGAAAATAGAGAAGAATGAAAAGACTAGTTGCCAGCCGCATGACGTCGGCAAATTTTATACAAGAAGTCTTCGACAATTTCAGATTCGGTATCCCAATTAAAGGTAGTCGAAAGCTCAGCTAACATATTGCGTGCGGCATCCATATTGGCCAATTGATCGAGCTGTTTTACAGAACTTGAAAAATCGTCTGAAGAACCATCGAATAATTCATTGATAAATTGAAGTTTTTCGTTGAGTGTGAAAGCGCCAGCCAAAGTATCTAAAGGAAAAACACTGCGGTTGTCTCTGATATTTGCCTCCATTTCAGCCATCCAAATTGGTTGATTTGCTGAAAATTGCGGTTCGTAATGCGATTCAGCTTCCTCTTCAAAAGAAGTATTTTCGAATACGGTTTCTTCTTCAGTTTCCGCTTCAAAAGAATCTTCTTCGGCTTCCTCTTCGAAAGATTGAGTTTCCGTTTCTTCTTCAAAAGATTCAGCAGCCTTTTCTTCTTCAAAGGAAGTGTTTTCGAATACGGTTTCTTCTTCAGTTTCCGCTTCAAAAGAATCTTCTATTGTTTCTTCCTCAAAAGACTGCGCTTCTGGCTCCTCTTCGATTGGGTAACTCACCTTTTCTTCAGCAATGATTGGGTCCTCATTGGCGAAAGTTACTTCAAATTCAGGCTCAGCGGTGAGGTCAATGGCACCAAATAAATCGATAGGAGTTTCGATTTCTGGTTGTCTGATGCTTGCAGAAACTACGGGTTCAGAAACGCCAAGTACGTTGGTTTCATAGATTTTGTAGCGCATAATGACCATGCGCTCGTAAAGTTCTTTTGCATCTTCTACTAAGAGCTCCATATCTTCAGGGCTGAGTTGCCCAGATTCGATTTTTGAGATACCTGCTTCGAGGTGTCCAAGGATAGTTTTAATCATTAGAGAAGGACTTTTTTCAGACATTGCTTATAACTTATTAATTTCGTGCTATCGGGAACCGATGAGAACCTGAACCAAAATTAGAAAACATTTCACAATCTGATTCAAAGACAATATGTTTTTAGAGCAATTTAGTAAAGATAATGGGCAACTTGGATCAATCGAAGTCATCTGTGGTTCGATGTTCTCGGGCAAGACCGAAGAACTATTGCGCAGACTTAGGCGCGCACAGTTTGCCAATCAATCGATTTTGCTCGTCAAACCCAGCATTGATGAAAGATATGCGAGTCAAGAAGTGGTAAGCCATGCGGGCCAAAGTTGGGAAGCCCAACGCTGTCAAAACGCTGCTGAGATTCTAACGTTTTGGACAGGGCAACACATCGTGGCAATAGACGAAGTCCAATTTTTTGACCAAGAAATCATTCACGTTTGTAATAACTTGGCTAACAAAGGCACCCGAGTCATTATCGCTGGCCTTGATATGGATTACCTTGGTCAGCCGTTTGGCCCAATGCCGCAACTTATGTCGGTTGCCGAATATGTAAGTAAAGTCCATGCAGTTTGTGTCGATTGCGGAAATTTAGCACATTTCTCGCACAGAACCGTGAGTCAAAAGGAGCAAGTACTTGTGGGTGCTGTAGAAAAGTACAAGCCGCTTTGCAGAGCTTGTTATCAAAAGAGCAATGCATGAAATTAGCACTCCAACTCACCGCTTTTAGTAAGATTATTGGTGCCAATGTGCTTCCGATTGAGCAAAACGACACGCTCATCAACGAAGTCATTTACGATACTCGAAAAATCATCAGGACAGAAGGGGTCGTATTTTTTGCCTTGCAAGGCACCAAACAAAATGGGTCTGCTTTTATTGACGAAGCCCATCAAAAAGGCATTCGATATTTTGTCACCACCGAAATTCCTAAGCAGGATTATCCCAATGCTACTTTTTTAATAGTCGACGAACCTCTTTTGGCTTTACAAAAATTAGCTGCCGATAGACGTCAACATTTAAAGTATCCGCTTTTGGTGGTTACCGGAGCAATTGGTAAAACAACTGTTAAAGAATGGATCCATCATTTATTGGCGCCAAATCTGCAAGTTGTACGCAGCCCTAAAAGTTATAATTCTCAATTAGGCGTTGCCCTTTCTCTTTTAGAATTACCTTCAACCGCTGACCTCGCAATTATTGAAGCTGCCGCCACCCAGCCAGGTGAAATGGCCGCACTTTATCAAATGCTGCAACCCAATTATGGGGTAATTACAAATACGTTTTTGCGTGGCAGTAATTTCAAAGACACCAATGAATTCCGGACAGAAATCCAACAACTTTTCAGTTCTTGCCAATGGGTTATAGATGCAAACCAACTTACTTCTGCACATCCAAATTGGGTTTCATTGCAAGCTCAAATACCGTTTAAAGATCCTGCAAGTATTCAGAATGCAGCGCTGGCGTTAGCTTGTGCTTTGCGTTTTAATGCTTGCAACGAAGCGTCTGTTCAAAGCTTGCCCAGACTCGCTTTGCGCCTCGAAACTTTTGATGGAAAAGCTGGTTCAACACTCATCAATGATGCTTATACGCTTGATTTAATCTCATTTGAAGGTTCTTTGGCCTATCTTAAATCACTTGCTCAAGCAAAAGACACTATGGTGTGTTGCTACTTGAAGCCAGACCAAGCGCATAAAAAATCAGCAATTGAAGCACTCATTCAGGCCTACCAAATCGAGCAATATTTCATCTGGGAAAAAATGCCAACTGAGCTTCCTTCCATTGAAAATAAAGTAATTCTGATCAAAGGAAACGACCACCTCATTACAGAGCAATTGTTAGACAACTGGCGCCTTAAAAAACACAGCACCACAGTAAGCTATGATCTTGCTGCCTTGCAACACAATTTGCTCGAATACCGCAAAATGCTGAACCCAGAAACCAAAATTTTGGTGATGGTTAAAGCCCAAGCATATGGGGCCGGAAATGGGCAATGGATTCAGCAATTGGTACAAAGTGGCGCCAATTATTTAGGCGTAGCTTATGCCGACGAAGGCGCTGAACTCAGAAAACTTGGCATTACGCATCCAATTTTGGTCATGAATGCCGAACCCGAAGCTTTTCAAACTTGTATTGAGGCGGAGTTAGAGCCTGCCATTTATAGCCTAGAACACTTGGATGCATTTATTCGAAAGCTCATTTCTTTTGGTCGAGAAGCGTATCCGATCCATCTCAAGCTAGACACCGGCATGCACCGTCTTGGCTTTGCTGAAAAAGAAATCCCGCAATTAATCGAGACGCTCATTGCACAGCCAGAAGTTGCCATCAAAAGTATTTACAGCCACATGGCTTGTGCAGATCAACCTAGCAATCCATTTAATTTGCAGCAAATTGCACGCTTTGAGCAAATGAGTAAGTCGATTCAAGAAACTTTTGCGTATCCAATATTCAGGCATTTGCTCAATTCAGAAGGTGCTGCTCATTTTGCGGCTGCTCAATATGATATGGTTCGGTTAGGAATAGGACTTTTTGGCATCAATCATGATCCTGACTTTGCAAAGAAATTAAAGCCTGTACTTGAATGGAAGAGTCATATCTCGCAAATTAAGACCATTGCGGCGGGTGATTGCGTGGGTTATGGTTGCACCGAAAAGGTAGAAGGTGAACTACGCATTGCAATCATTCCGGTTGGATATGCTGATGGTTTCAAAAGAAATTTAGGTGAAGGCAAGGGCGGGGTTTTTATCAATGGAAGTTTTTGCCCAACCATAGGCAGGGTATGTATGGACATGATCATGGTAAAAATTTCTGCACAAGTCCAATTAAACGATGAGGTTGAAATTATCGGTCGTCATCAAATGTTAAACGTTCTGGCCAACGCAGCTCAAACCATTCCTTACGAAATACTCACCGGGATAGCGCCGCGCGTTCAGCGCGTTTATGTCAATAATTAATTTGTATTTTTAAATAAAAAAATGAAAGCACTCCTCCTTATATTTTTTGTCGGCATTGGTTATTCAGTACTTGCTCAAGAACCCAATTCAAATGCGCAATTCAGCCAAGACAGCTCAAAATTTTTGATCGTTCGAAACAACGGAATCGAATATGTCGGCATTATTCTTTCAGACGACGGTCGTGAAATTTTGCTTGAAACCCATACGCTTGGAAAGATATACATCCCGAAATCTGATGTAAAAAGTATTTCTAAAGTAGATGCAGTAAGCGATTTCAAAGCAGGAGAATTTTTAGGCCAAGGGATATTTACTACCCGATATCAATTTACAACCAATTCATTTCCTATTGAAAAAGGAGATAATTATGCTTTAGTAAACCTTTATGGCCCTGAGGTGCATTTGTCTGTCGCTAAAAATTTTAGCGTTGGGGTCATGGCTACCTGGATTGCCAGCCCGATTGCACTTGCTTTTAAATATACGCTCCCAACCCAAAATCCAAAACTGAATTTTGGTTTCGGAACATTACTTGGCTCATCTGGATATTTCAACCAAGGCAAAGGCTATGGCGGCTTGCATTGGGCAATGGCCACTTACGGTACGCGTAGATCAAACGCCACGTTTTCGTTGGGATACGCCTATTTCAATTCTGCCTTCAACTTTAACTCCAACAATACTTATTACACGCCAGGCACTTACGCTGCCGTGCTTCAAAACGGCATTTATTCATTTCCACAGCCTGAACTACAATCTTATCAAAACGAGGTCGGAAACTTTAAATCTCCGGTTATTGGTTTTGCAGGCATTACACCTGTCGGAAAAAAGGCAAGTTTCATCTGGGACTGCATGATTATAACAGGAAGTACCCGCAAGGTGTTTGATAACCAGGATGTGCAATATTTTTATGATCCAAATACAGGACAACCAAGTTATGTAGTGTACGGCGATCCTTTTGTCAATGTGAAGTCAACCAATACCATTTTAATGCCCGGAATGCGTTTTCAAAAAGACCAGCACCGGGCTTTCCAAGTAACTTTAGCAGGTGTTATCGGAAAGCGCACTATTCAGAACAGCACAACTACAACCGTAAATCGCTATTCATTCCCGGTACCGATGCTTAGTTGGTTTTATAAATTTTAAGATGGAAAGCACTCAGGATCAACTCTTTCAATTAATCAAGTCTAAGTTATCTCCTGGCGAGGCATTGGGTCATGTATTAAGTGAAACCCTTCACATCAGTATGGATGCGGCCTATCGCCGTATGCGCAATGAAACTGCCTTGACCATCGACGAAATCAAAAGGCTATGCAAGCATTTTGACATCTCGTTTGATGCCCTCATTCAGCAGCAAAAGAGTAACGTCATTTTTAGATACACACCGCTCAATGCTTACGATTTCTCACTTGAATCCTATTTAGAAGGTATTCTAGAAGCTTTTCAACGCTTGAAACACCTCGAGGACCCTAAAATCATGTTGACAATCAACAATACGCACTTTTTTCAATTGCTTAATTTCCCTCAATTGGTGCGTTTCAAGTTGTTTTTTTGGGCCAAGACTCACCTGCAAATTCCAGACTACAAAGAAGTATTATTCAAACACGAAAAAACTACAGATCGTGCATTTGAATTAGGCAAATCAATTCTTCAAGCTTATAATACCATTCCGTCGGTAGAGATTTTTGACCCCGAACTCATGCGTGGGTTTTTGCGTCAGATACTTTATTATTACAAATCAAATCAGTTCGAAGATCCGCAATACGCTTTGTTTTTGTGTGACCGCTTGCTTATGTTTTCTGCTCATCTCCGCGAGCAAGCCGATAACGGTAAAAAATTCATTTACGGCACACAGATACCTGCTTCAGGAAATCAGTTTGAAATGTATTTAAATGAAACCATCAATGCCGATTCAGCTTTTTATTACGAAAGCAAAGGAAAGCAGGGTTTGTTTTTGAGTCATAACATTATGAACTACTTGCAAACTACAGACGAGCAATATGTGCACGATGCCAAGCAAGTCATTGACAAACAACTCGCCAATTCCAGTTTGATTTCAGTAGTGAATGAAAAAGAGCGCAGGAATTACTTTGCTGAGTTTGAAAGAACAATTGGTTTGTTTCGCAAAAAAATAGAAGCGGATCTTGACTTTTTGTCTTAGTTGCGAAATCCGCAACTCGAAAATTTAGATATCCGAAAATCAGTTTTCTCACTTACTTCACTTCACGTTCCTTTGTACTATCAAATTGTAAGTTATGAAAACAAAAAATCTACTTTCAGCATTATTAGTAATCGCAATCAATTTTGGATTAAACCTGAGTGCGCTTGCTCAAAACAACCCTTCCATTGCAGTATCTAACCCAAATGTCAACACCCTGACCATCAGGCCAGAAGCTGCTGCAAAAATGATGCGCTTAGAACTCATTAAAATGAATCGCTACAAGGTTTACGATGAGTTTGACATGAATGAAATCATTAAAACCAAAGATGAATACAAAACAGGATGTTACGGACAATCTTGCCTTACAAAATTAGGTGAGGAGCTCAAAGTGGACTACGTGATGTCAGGTAGCCTTGATGGTTTGGGCAATAAAATTGTAGTGACCATCAAAATTATCGATGTCAAAAACCAAACACTTTACAAATCTGCAGTGCGTGAGTTTGACAATCAAGAAGCTGAAATTCAGCGCATGATTGAAATTGTGTTGGCTGAAATGCATGGCTTAACGGTTGACAAAGTGCTTTCTGATCGTTTGGCATTTAGAAATGAAATCATCACCTCGAACAATGTGGGTAAAGTAAACAACTCTGGGCCAAGAATTGGTGTAGCTTATTTAACTGGTGACCTCAACAGATTTGCTACTCGCGATGAGAAAACAGGTGGCCTTGGCATTCAGCCTTTTGCTTCAATGATTGGGTATCAAATTGAAGGTCAATATGTAGGAACCGAAAACTTCTCTGCGCTTGTAGAAGGGATCATCAATGTATCTGGTTTAGAGCAAGGGCAATTTGTTCCATCTGTTTCACTCTTAAATGGTTTTCGTTTTGGTAAAGGAAACTGGGAATTTGCATTTGGCCCGCGCTTTGGCATCACTTCAATGTCAAATGGATTTTACGATGACAATAATTTATACTCAACGAATCAGCAATATTTTTCTGAATTAGACTGGAATAATTATGCAACTGATCATAACCTTGTAACAAACGGCATTATCGATGCTCCAAATGCAGCGTACTCTTTCGAAAAAAACCTAGACAAAAGAGGTTCGAAAACACTTTCTACTTCATTTTTAATGGCTTTCGGGAAAACATTCCAAGCAGGTGCCTTGAATATTCCAGTAAATATTTTCTACAGTTCGCAAAAAGGCGGAGGATATGTAGGGATCAATATGGGCTTCAATGTTCAAAAAAGTAAACAACCTATCAATAAAACTACTAGCCCATCTCGTTATTATTAATTAAAAAAATACAATATGTTTTCACACGCTTTTCATAAGTTGTGTTTGGTGATGGTGCTCTGCTTCCTTGGAAGTCAGAGCACTTTCGCACAAACTCCAAGCACAACAACCTCAGGTTCAGACACGACAAAATTTATTGTCGTTAAAAATGATGGCAATGAATATGTGGGGCTAATACTTTCAGATGATGGACGCGAAGTTTTGATTCAAACCAACTCGCTCGGAAAAATTTACATTCCTAAAAGCGACATCAAATCGATGAGGCCTGTAGACTATTCCGAAGATATGGCAAAAGGAGAAGTGAGCAGTGCTGGGGTTTTCACCACCCGTTATCAGTTTACAACCAATTGCTTCCCTATTAAAAAAGGGGAGAATTATGCCATGGTCAATCTCTACGGCCCAGAAGTTCACTTTGCGGTCCATAAAGATTTTTCAGTAGGTGTGATGTCAACCTGGATAGGTTCACCAGTAGCGTTGGCTTTAAAGTATACGCGCGGCACGTCTAATCCAAAAATCAATTATGGAGTAGGCACCCTAATGGGAACTTCTGGTTATTTCAATAGTGCTAAAGGTTTCGGGGGCCTACATTGGGGAATGATCACCTATGGCGACCGCAGAAACAACGTGACGCTTTCTGTTGGATACGGTTATTTGAATAATGGCCGTTCGTATACTACTCAAGAAATTAAATATGTGCCTGGTACTTATTCTTCATGGGGCTCTTATCCAATAGCAGGTTATGAGGAAGTAACTTATGGCTATAGAGCAAAAGCGCCAATAGTGGGGCTTGCTGGTCAAGTTAAAGTTGGCAAAAAAGCTAGTTTAATCTATGACTGCATGTATATTATGGGTAGAATTTCTAACAAAAGTGCAGGTCAAACGTTTGATTATTCAAGCACTGATGTAGTTATTGGTGAATGGACCAAAGCACCTGTCAACAAACAAAACATACTTATCATCATGCCCGGTATGCGTTTTCAACGATCAGAAAACAAAGCTTTTCAGATCAGTTTAGCAGGCGTAATTGTTCCGGGAGATATTTCCTTTCCGCTCCCGATGGCGAGCTGGTTTTATCGTTTTTAATATAGTTTATGTCGTGAGGTCTATGTAATTTAGCATGTAATTTTCTATATGATGCTGAGCATTTTTATCGCTCTTTTTATTTTTAAATCTTGGTGGCTTTCAGGGCTGTTTGTTTTTGTCCTGCTTATTTTAGTCTTGGTATTTATACGCAGACGCATTGAGTCTAACCGAAGAAATCAGGTTCGATTGGAAGTTAAAATTGCCGAAAGAACCAAAGAAATAAGGCTGCAGAAAACAAAAATCGAAGAGCAAAAACGCCTGCTTGAGGAAGAAACCAACAAGGTGCTCGAACAGCAAGCATTATTACAAAAAGAAAAAGACCGCACTGAGCAATGGTTATTAAATACCCTGCCTTCAGAGGTTGTTATTGAACTCAAACGAAATGGAAAAGTAAAGGCCCAGGCATTTAAGCAAGTTTCCATTATGTTTACCGATGTGGTTGGCTTTACGCGCATTTCAGAAACGATGGTGCCAAGTCGGATCGTTTCGAAACTCGACATGCTTTTTCAGCGATTTGATGAGATTATCCAAGCAAATAATCTCGAAAAAATCAAAACCATCGGTGATGCCTATATGTGTGCGGGTGGAGTGCCGGTAGAAAACTCGACCAACCCCATCGATTCTTGTTGTGCCGCTCTTCAGATTCAGGCCTTCATGGACAAACTCAAATACGAAGCAATTGCCGATCACGAAGATTACTGGGAAATCAGACTTGGGATCAATACGGGGCCAGTTATCGCCGGAATTATTGGCAATATCCGTTTGGCATACGATGTTTGGGGATCATCGGTGAATTTGGCTCAACGCATGGAAATGCTTGGCGAACCCGGTAAGGTAACCATTACTGGCAATACTTTTCAGCACATCGAGCCCTATTTTGAGTGCGATTACAAAGGCAAAGCACTTACCAAGTCTCGTACAAAAGTAGATATGTATGTGGTGCAGCGCATCAAACCTGAACTTTCTGTAAATGGCGAAGGCCTCATTCCGAACTCTCGATTCGAAGAAATCAAGAAGCTCCACCACTACAGCTCAATCAAATACTACAAGGCCGAGCATCATGTCATGAACATTCTTGAAAAATCGCTCCCTGAAGGTTTGTATTATCATTCGATAAAGCACACCAAAGATGTGGTTAAATCTGTAGAGCGCATCGCACTATTAGAGGGCGTCACCGACGAAGGCTTATTCTTATTGAAAACGGCAGCCATTTTTCACGATGCGGGGTTCATCGAACAATACGATAGGAATGAAAGTAATGGCGCGCGCATGGCACAAGAGATTTTGCCAAAATATGGCTATACCGAACAGCACGTCAAGACCATTGTAGAGCTCATACACGCAACTGAAATCCCGCATAAACCCATCAATAAATTGCAAGAAATCATCTGCGATGCCGACCTCGATTACTTAGGCCGCGACGACTTCGAAGTAATAGCTGAAAGCCTCAGAAGAGAGTTAAGCGAAAGGGGTAAAATTGGTTCACGCAAAGAATGGGACGAAATTCAGGTGAAGTTCTTGAATCAGCATCAGTATTTTACGCAAACTGCCATAGAATCTAGGCAAAAGAAGAAAGCAGCTAATCTTCAAAGTGTGATTGATCGCCTGGCATTGAATCAGTACGATGAAAATGCTTCGTCTGAAAAGTAATCAAAGGCTTTTTGGATTCTTTCCTTTTGTTTTTTTTCTTTAGATCTTCTGCATTTAAGGCATAGCTATAACCAACATCGGCTTTTTGTTCCTTTTGATTTTTTCTTGAAATCTTTTGCATCCAAAGCATAGCTATAGCCAATGTTGAGAATGGCTCTGTTCAATGCTTCAGGAACATTTATTCTTTGGTCGTAGAGGTAAGCAACTTCGAGTTCACCTGCTTTGTCAAGGTCAATACTTACACCCACATTCCATCGAATACGGTTGAGTTGATACCCGTTTTGCCCATTCATTGGATTGTAAAATAGTTCCATCCCGCAAGTAGGTGTCAAAATGGAGTTGGGAAGGTTATAGGCTATTTCAGGCTTGAAACGAAACGCATCGTTGAACTCAGGCTCATAACTCTGGCCAAAACGGCTAGATGAGAACTGATACCTAACGCGTAGCCCAAGGTCAAATTTTTGAATTTGGTGATTGAATTGCAAATTGGCGTTCAAACGATGTTGCAAAATATAGTTCCCTTCTTGGCTGCGGTTGCCGATGAGTCGGTAGTCCAGAGAGGGGCGGAAGTATTTATTTACTTTATATTTATAAGAAACCTGAGGGAAAATCGTTTGAAGACCTGTTACGTCAAATCGAGTTGTGAGGTTGAGGCCAACGCTTTGTCTTTTGTCAAATTTTAAACCTAGGCCCAATTCATTCCAAGATTGCATAACAGTGCTATTTTGCGCAAGCAATAATTGAGGAAGTATAACAAGAAAAACAAATAATTTTTTCATTAGCGAATTACGGTAATTTCACCCAAATCTTTTACTTCGTTTTTGCCAATTTCAATAGTGAACTTAACAGGTACTTTTGTATAATAATCATCGTCATTGTTGTTCAAATTATTCCCGGGATTAAATACCTCATTGTATGCAAAAACAGTATAGGTGCCTGGAAATAAGTTGTTAATCGAAAAAGAACCGTCGTAGTTGCACTCTATTTTGTCATCGAAAAGACTGTCTTTCGTGCCATATACAATATAGATATCTTCTGTAGCTCCCGGATAACTTACTGTCTGCGAAAGGATACCATTGACATAAAGCTTTTCATTGATGGTGAGTTTTCCAGTGATTGTACTTCTACCACCTACACCTTCATATTTTTTACAACCTGCTTGTAAAAAGAACATTGCCAATAGGACTGCAACAAAGCCAAATTTTTTCATTCGATTTTTTTTTGACAATGTTAAGAAAAAAACAACTTTTGACACATTCTTGCGTCTGCTTGTTTGGAATAAAATTGATATTTCAGTAATATTGGTCACGCTAACCCTGCTTGAATGAAACACTTACTACTCTCCATACTCTTCTTTACCAGTTTCTCTGCCTTTTCACAGGTGCTCATTAACGAATATTCTTGTTCTAATGTATCCGGAATTGTAGATGCCTATGGGCAAAGGGAAGACTGGATCGAACTCTACAATACAACAGGTTCTGCCATTGATTTAACCGGATGGTTTCTTTCGGACAATCCATCCAATCTTACCAAGTGGCAAATCCCTAGTGGCTCCATAGCTGCCAATGGCTTTAAAATGGCTTTTTGCTCAAAAAGAAATACAGTCAATGGCAACGAATACCACCCAAATTTCAATTTAACGCAGACATCGGGTGACTGGATCATCTTATCGAATCCTTCGGCTTTAGTTGTCGATTCTTTTAAAATCGTTCACCTTACCAAATCAAATCATTCGGTTGGCCGATCCACCAATGGAGCCAATGATTTCAAATTATTTACCACTCCAACACCAAATGCAAACAATGCCGGAGCGGTAAATTTTTATCCACCAAAACCTGTATTTAGTTTAGCTCCCGGATTTTATGCAAGTGCGCAAACAGTGAGCATCACTTGTGCGGACCCTACTGCCACCATCCGTTATACCCTAGATGGTTCTGACCCTACCACCACTTCTACAGCTTATTCTGGGCCCATAAATATTCCAACTACAAAAGTTTTAAGAGCGGCTGCTTTTGGTTCAACACTCTCATCTTTTACTGAAACCAATACCTATTTCATCAACGTGAATCACTCCATACCAGTGGTTTCAGTGTGTTCGCAAGGGGTGTATAGTTTGGTCGCAAATGGTAGTCAGAATCCACCTGAAAGAATTGGTGCTTTTGAACTTTTTGAACAAAACGGTGCCTTTATCGATGAAAGTGAAGGAGATTTCAATAAGCATGGAAACGATTCTTGGGCTTATCAGCAAAGAGGTTTCGATTACGTTTGCCGCGACCAATATGGTCAAAATGGCGATATCGAACATCAGATATTTCCAGAGAGCCAACGAGATGCTTTTCAGCGCCTCATCCTGAAGCCAGCCGCCAATGACAATTATCCTTTTTCAAGTGGTGGAGCCCATATCCGAGATGCATATGTTCATACGCTTTCAGACAGGGCAGATCTAAAACTCGATGAAAGAACTTGGAGACCTTGTGTTCTTTATCTGAACGGAAATTACTGGGGGGTCTATGAAATTCGCGAAAAAGCTGACGACGCTGATTTTACGGATTATTACTATGATCAAGATAAATTCAATCTTTATTACCTCAAAACATGGGGTGGAACTTGGCAAGAATACGGAGCGCCAAATGCTACACCTGCTTGGAATAATTTAAAGAACTATGTGGCTACCAACAACATGGGGAACCCAACCAACTTTGCCTATGTCGATAGTCTTTTTAGTTGGAAGTCATTAGTAGACTATTTTGTGCTCAATTCTGTAACCGTTACCACCGACTGGCTCAATTGGAATACGGCATGGTGGAGAGGTTTAGACACAACCGGTGACCACAAAAAGTGGGGTTATGCTTTATGGGACCTCGACGCCACTTTTGGACACTATATCAATTATACAGGCGTGCCTAGTACTCAACCTAATGCCGATCCGTGTAATGTGGAGAATTTACCAAATCCGGGTGGTCAGGGCCACACCTCGATTTTACAAAAACTCATCAATGAGAACCCAATTGTAGAGCAATACTATATCTCGCGATACATCGATTTGATGAATACCAAACTGAATTGTTCATTCATGATCCCTTTATTGGATTCGATGTTGGCTGAAATTGAACCCGAAATGCCCGGACAAATCGCCAAATGGGGCGGATCAATGGCTGCTTGGCAAGCCAATGTTTTGGCACTTAAAAATTTCATCAATACGCGTTGTGTTGCACTCACGCAAGGCCTCATTGACTGTTATCAGCTAACGGGTCCTTTTGCTGTAACTTATGACGTCAGCCCAGCTGGTGCCGGAACCCTTCAAGTCAATTCAATTAATCCGCCAACCTATCCCTGGACCTCAGATTACTTTGGCGGCATACAAACCTTACTCATTCCAACAGCAGCGCCGGGCTATATTTTCAGCCACTGGACTGTCACCACTGGCCCGCTAACATTGCCGCCAACAGTTGCCAATAATTCTATTACTGTCAATGGCCCCGAGACTATTGTTGCGGTGTTCATTCCAGATAATCCAGATATCGATGCCGATGGCTGTTTAAATGCCGATGAAATTGCTGCCGGTACTGACCCTACACTTGCAGATACTGACGGAGATGGTGAAAACGATTGCGCTGAAATTGGCAATGTTGCTTCTCCGACAGATACAGATGCAGACGGCATTATCGATGCACTTGAATCATCTATTGTCGATACGGATGGTGATGGCGTTATGGACGAACTCGATCCAAACAACACAGACCCTTGCATCCCTAACCCAAGTGCGGGTCCGTGTGACCAAGATGGTGACGGCCTTACTAATTCTCAGGAAACTGGCTCAGGTACTAACCCGACAAACCCAGATACAGATGGCGATGGGCAAAATGATGGCCAGGAAGTAACCAATGGCTCTGATCCACTCAACCCATGTGACCCAGACGATACCTTACCGGGCTGCCAAATCGACACCGATTTTGACGGGCTTACCGATGCCCAAGAAGGCGTTTTAGGCACCAACCCTACCAATCCAGACACTGACGGCGACGGCATCAATGACGGCACCGAAGTCACCAACGGCAGTAATCCATTGGATCCGTGTGATCCAGATGGCAGCAGCCCTGAGTGTGCTACTGGCGTTTATTTCCCAACTGCATTTTCTCCAAATGGGGTAGGCAATAACCTCAATGAGGTCTATCAAATCATTGCAGGTAAGGACGTCACAAGCCTCACCTTTAAAGTCTTTGACCGCTGGGGCAACATGATCTTTGAATCGAGCAATAAGCAATTCAAGTGGGATGGCACCTATAAAGGAAAACCATGTAATAGCGGCGTCTATGCCTATATCTGCGATGTCAATTTTGACACCGGAGCTACCAAGAAATTTACTGGTAACATTACTTTAATCAGATAATGATGCAAGCATTTTTCAATCGTACGGTTATTGCGTTGCTTTGCCTTGTGCAAATTCAGATTTTTGCGCAAGACTTTCACCTTACACAAATTGACCGCAGTTTGCCCTACCAAAACCCTGCTTTTATTGGTGCCTACAAAGGTTTTGAACGCCTTAGTGTACTCAATCGCAATCAGTGGATTGGCACCGGAACACAGTTTTTGACTAATTATGGTATGGCTGAATTTACGCCAGGCCGATCGCAGGCAAACTCTAGTGCATATGTTGGTATTGCACCTTCATTTAGCAACGATGTTGGCGGTGACTCCCGCATGACCCAGCGCGCTTTTGGTCTTTCTTTAAGTGGTCATTTACCGCTTTCTAAAGGCCATTGGTTGAGCGCAGGCCTTCAAACGTCCATTCAACAACGCAGCGCAGACTTCAGCAAACTTCTCTATTATTCGCAATGGAATGGCACTGCTTTGGACCCAAGTGTAATATCTGGTGAAGAAAATGATTTTGTGAGCTTTGCATTTGTAGATGCCGGACTAGGTCTTTCTTATCGTTATGAGCCCAATACTAGAGGTGAATTGAAAGAAGGGCAATATGCACTTTCCACTGGATTTTCTTTGCAACATGTGAACCAGCCCATTTTGCAATATAACGCCCTTTCTTCAGATAGACTTTACAGAAAAGCGATGTTATTTGCGCGTTTTCAATTGGGCTTGAGTAGCGTTTCTACCCTAGGTTTTAACCTTGCCTTTTATCAACAAGGCAGCCATAAAGAAGCTATTTTTGGAACACTCTATCGCTTGCAAATGCGAGGGGCGTCTCAGATCACCAATGAAGTAAGCAACCGTTTTTTAACAGCTGGCCTTTATTTTAGGTCAAGCGCTTCGCTTTCTCCTTATGTTGGAATAGACTTCGGTGCTTTTGATTTAGGGATGTCCTATGACGTCGATCTAGGACGTTTGTCGTCGGCATACAGACACTCAGTTGAAGTAAACCTGAGTTATGTCTTTGTTAAGAAATCGATGTTTAAAGGTAGGCGTTTGTTCTAAGGAACGCTAGCCATTGCTGCGTTTGCTGCTTATTTAGCACTCTAGGCATTTTATTTTGCGCCCCCAACTTATTAATGCTTTCCAAGTAAGCATAAAACACCTGTGTCGGGATAAGTTTCAAGCTTGGGAGGGGCATGCTGTGCTTGCGGACATAAGCGTAGTCGTCATTGATTTCTTGCAGTTTTGCATCAATTTCTTCGATGAGGTTTTCAGAAGCGGTGTCGTCATCACAACCAATGAACCAACAATGCTGATGCGTTTCTTCGTCAGCAAAAATGGTGTATTCTGAAAATGAAAATTGGTGCTTCAGGCTGACCTCTACCATGGCTTGGTTGATGTTGTCTAGTGAAAGGTGCTCACCACAAATACTCAAGTACTGTTTAATGCGTCCTGAAATAATGATTTCTTGCGTATCAGTATCTAAGAACCGCACTAGATCACCAAGCATGTAGCGCCATAAACCGGCATTTGTTGAGATGACCATGGCGTAGTCTATGCCAGGTTTCACTTCGCTTATGGTGTAGGCAAGATATTTATTTTTGAGTTCACCAGATTCGGTAAAATATTCGGCATTGAAAGGAATGAATTCAAAGAAAATACTGTTGTTTAACAATAATTTCATGCCTTTTCTCTTTGGGCTAATTTGATACCCGAAATAACCTTCGCTAGCCAAATAAGTATCCAGTAAAACTACGGGTTCGCCGCAAACTTTTCTGAGTCTTTCTTTGAAAGGATCCATGTACACGCCACCGTGCACATAAACTTTGAAGTTTGGCCAAATTTGATGAATGTTATCGAGCTGATAATGCTTTACAATCTCTTCTAGTAGCAAGACACACCAACTTGGAATACCAGCCATAATGCCAATATTCCATTTGGGTGCCTCTGCTACCATTAAAGGGAGTTTTTGCTTCCAGTCTTTAAGGTGGGTAATTTTTTTGCTAGGTTTGGCAAAAGGGGCCGCAATTATAGAAGTGTGTTTTTTTAGAATACCGCTGAGGTCTCCTTCAAAATGTTCACCAACTTTCTTGAGTTTGGTGGAACCGCCCACTGCTAAAACTCTTGATCCATAAAAAGACTCATCAAGATTGAGTTCATGTAAAATGGAAAATTGCCGAATAGAAACGCGTTGAAAAGAACGAATCATTTCGGTTGAAACGGGAATTCTTTTACTTGGAGCACCAGTGGTGCCTGAAGACAATGCAAAATATTTGATGCGCCCTGGCCAAATGTGATCTTTGGCACCATCAATACTTGCTCGAAGCCATTCGTTATAAAAAGTGTCGTAGTCGGTAATCGGGACTTGCTGCTGATAACGAGACACGAAGTCGGTTCGTTGGAGTAAACTTGAAAAATGATGCGCCAAACCAAATTTAGTTTTTTTCGACACTTCAATATTGGAGCGCAGAGCTTCTAGTTGCTGCTTGTAATCAGGGCTTTTACGAGAAATTCGTTTAAAACTGATTGCGGTACTTCGTTGAATTAATTTTCCGATGATAGGCATGAACCGAGTAGCTTTAAATGCGTTTGGGCTTCACACAAAAATAAAGAGAAAAGTAGTGCGTTCTTACTGCACTTTGTTTTAAATTTGTAAAAAACACGACTATGCAGACTAAAACGTTCATTGTTCCTCAAGACTTCACTCCGGTGGCAGATATCGCCTTACAACACGCCATCGCAACAGCTAAGCCGCTTGGCGCTGAAATCCAATTGCTTCATGTGGTTTCTAAAGACACACAAATTCCTGAAGCCTTGGCTCAATTAGAAAACATCATCGGGAACTATGAACACGAAGGTGTGAAAATGCACCCAAATGTCCGCATCGGAAACATTTTTGAAGATATCAGCGCTTTTGCTGCAGAGCATCAAGCCGAACTGATCGTCATGGGAACCCACGGTGCCCACGGATGGCAACACATCACTGGTAGCCGTGCCCTTAAGGTGGTTACTAGTTCTCAAGTGCCGTTTATTATCGTTCAAGAAAAAACAGTAAAACCTTCAGGCTACGAATCAATCGTTGTCCCGATGGACCTTCACAAAGAAACCAAACAAAAATTATCAGTCGTGGCCAATTTGGCAAAATACTTTAACTCTAAAGTACACGTTGTTACCCCAGACGAATCCGATGAATTCCTTCGTCATCAAGTGCGTTCAAATATTACTTTCTCCGAGAGCTTTTTCAAAGATCGCGGTATCGAAATGACTTCTGCAGTTGTTCCGAGTGCAGGTTTTGACAAAGAAGTTGTGAAATATGCGGTTAGTGTAGACGCAGATCTTATTGCCATCATGAACTTGAATCGCAATAACCTCTTCACAGCACTCACTAGCAATCACGAACAATACATCATTACCAACGATGCGCTTATCCCAACTTTAATCGTGAATCCAATTCACCTCGGGACAGATTACAGCAACATGTTCTCTATGTAAGCATGTCAAAACTGATAACTCTTCACGAATTTATACTCTCTCGTCAGCAAGACTTCCCTTTTGCAACCGGAGAACTCTCAAGGCTTTTAAACGACATCGCCTTAGCTTCAAAAATTGTTTCTAACGACGTCCGCAAAGCGGGTTTAGTAGAACACATCCTTGGTGCTCAAGGTGGTCAGAACATTCAAGGTGAAGAACAACAAAAACTAGATGTTGTCGCCGATGAAGCTTTTATTCGTGCCTTTCAAAATGGCGGCGAAGTTTGTGGCATAGCCTCAGAAGAAAACGACGATTTCGTTGCTTTTGACTCCACAGCAGCCAAAAACGGAAACTATGTCGTGCTTTTTGACCCGCTGGACGGTTCATCCAATATCGATGTAAATGTTTCTATCGGCACTATTTTTTCAATCTATCGCCGCGTTTCTTCAGTAGGCACTTCAGCAACTTTGGCTGACATGCTCCAACCTGGTCACCAACAGGTAGCCGCAGGTTATGTATTGTATGGCTCTTCTACCATTCTGGTTTATTCAACCGGAAAGGGTGTCAATGGCTTTACACTAGACCCATCCATTGGTGAGTTCTTTTTGTCGCATCCAAACATGCAAATGCCAGAAGAGGGCAGACTCTATTCTGTCAACGAAGGAAATCTAAACGATTTTGATCCACAACTCAAAGCATATCTAGCCTATTGTCAGTCTAATGAAAATCAAACGGGCAAACCTTACTCTGGGCGTTACATCGGCTCATTAGTTGCCGATTTTCACCGCAACCTGATCAAAGGGGGCATTTATATTTATCCGGCTGTTCCATCTGCCCCACACGGTCGTTTACGTTTGTTATACGAATGCAATCCGTTGGCATTTATTGCCGAACAAGCGGGTGGTTTAGCAACCGATGGCAAACAAAGAATCCTAGACCTCGAACCCACAGCACTCCATCAAAGAGTTGCCTTCTATATTGGTTCTAAAAAGATGGTTGAAAAAGCAATGGGGAATTAACCCTTCGGTGTCAATCGAATGGTGTAATCCATCGTGACAATCGGAGAACCTGGGTCTTTATTGCATTTTACTTCGCGCTTGATGCGTTCTTTAAGGTCATTGATAATGCGGTCTTCCACGCAAGTTGTTACTGATTTTACAGTGCTGACACCCACTACTTTTCCGTCCTGATCGATTTGCAATCTAAACATAATACGACATTCGAAATCGAGTTCGTAGTTAGGTAGACTCACATTATTGAGCCTTACTCTTCCTTTGCCCGAACCGCGTCCTGGGCCTGTGCCATCACCGTCAATTCCAGTTCCTGGGCCACCAAAAGGGCCATTTCCTGGGCCATCGCCTCGGCCGCTACCACCAGAGCCAAAATAGTTGGTGCTGCGCGTCGTGGTAGAAGTGGCATTGGTTCCATTGGCTGAATTGTTATTGCTAGAATTTCCGCTGTTATGCGAAAAATCACTTTGGGCAGCAGTAGCTACTCTTTCGGTTTGCTCGGCTGGAGGTGCAATTGGACCTGCACCAGGCGTGCCTCCACCTCGGCTACCTCCTGAAACGTCGTCTAGGGTAACGTTGTCAATCTGAAACTCTTCGATTACTTCATCAGAACGAAGTGGCGGGGTATCTACCAATGCATCTTGACGCGCATCGAATTTGATGATAAAGGATATCAAAAGCAAAAACAACAGCCAAATAGTGCTGTAAACTAAAGATTTACGCGCATCTTTTTTTGCCTCCAAATAATCGAGTTGTAATTGATCCATTTTGCTAATGATCTGTTAGGTTTATCCTTCTTTGGTCGCAATAATCATCTTGAGGTCATTGAGCATACCAATTTTAAGTAAGTCAACGAGTTCTTGAACTTGTGCATCAAAAGGAAGACGAATAATAACGGTGTTGTCACCAATTTTTTTGGTTTCAGTAACGAGTACCCCTTCTAGTTTATCGAGGCCCACTTCGTCGTTGTCGACATAAAAATGACGTTGTTGGTTTTCGTCAAACTTTACGGTAAGGGTTACGTGTTGTTTTTGTGTTTTTTCGTTGGCATCAGATTTTGGTAGCGGAACCTTGATAACGTTAGGGTTGGCTAGGGTAGAGATGATTAAGAAAAAAAGCAACAAAAAGAACATGATGTCGCTCAATGCCGACGTAGCAACCTCGGCATGGAATCTTCGGTTACGCTTTATTGGCATCGCTCGGACGAATTAATTTTACAAATTCTAGGTTGATTTTCTGAATAGCTAAAGCATAGTTATCAATAATACCATTGAGTAGGTGATAAGCTGTAAAAGCAAGAATACCGACAACCAATCCAGAACCTGATGAAATCATTTTTTCATAAAGACCACCTGAGATATTTCCGATAGATACGTTTTCAGAAATCGAGATGCTATAGAAAATTTTGATTACCCCTGAAATGGTTCCGATGAATCCGAGTGTGGGCGCAATACCTGCAATTAGACCCAGGTGATTAATGTTTCTTTCCATTTTACCAATTTCGATATTGGCTACTTTTTCCATGTTGGCTTCGATTTGTGGAATGGGGCGCCCAATAGACTGAACCCCTTCTTTTACTACAGAACCAAATGCGGTTTGATCGCGGTTCACTACATCTAACGCACCTGACATATTTCCACTATTCAATTGTGATTGAAGTTCGCTCATCAAGAACATATTTTGTTTGGTCATGCGTCGGATGTACAAAAAGCGCTCAACTGCAACATAGGTTGTATAGAACAAAAGCAAAATGATCGGAATCAAAAAGACCCCACCTTTCATTAAAAAGTCGATGGCAGAAATTTCTTCTACGGTTTTGAATCCTGCGGCTTGTGTGGTATCGGCACCTTGCGCAAAAAGTAGATTGGTACTTGTTAATAAGGTAAGTGCTAAGGTGAATTTCATTGAAAACTTCATAATTGCTGTCTTTTTTAGTCCGATAAAATTAAGTAAACCCAGTAGGCACAAACTTTCATTTTTTTGGAGATATCCACACTGAATTGTTATTTCTAACGTTTGCTTGATGAAAACGTCACATTTTTTGCAGCTCAGGAGATACTTTCCGTAATTTTGCAACCCCCTATGGAACTAGCCACTTTCATCAAAGAGCTTGCCAAACATCCTGCAATCGATCGCAGTGCGGCACAACTACAATCTCCTGCAAGTAAATTGCATTGGAAAGGATTAGTGGGGTCCTCAAAAGCGCTCATGAGTGCAATGGTGGCTCAGCAAACACCTGGAGTTCATCTTTTTATCCTAACTGATAAAGAAGAAGCCGCTTACTTTTTAAATGACCTCGAAGGCATCTTTCCAGAAGATAAGCGTTTGCTTTTTTACCCAGCGTCTTACCGTGTTCCTTATCAACTAGAACAAACAGACAACGCCAATGTCGTCACGCGTGCCGAGGTACTCGAAAGACTCAGCGAGCACAAAAATGCTTGGATTGTTACCTACGCTGAAGCCTTGTTTGAAAAAATACCGAGCAAAAAGAATCTCGTTAAAAACACGATGCGCCTAGAAGTTGGCAAACAATACAGCACCGATTTTTTAAATGAGTTGCTCCAAGAGTATCAATTTGAAAGAGTTGATTTTGTATATGAGCCTGGTCAATTTTCTATCCGGGGAGGTATTTTAGATGTCTTTTCATATGCCAATGAATATCCATTCAGAATTGAATTCTTTGGTGACGAAGTAGAAAGTATCCGGACCTTCGATGCGGCCAATCAGTTGTCAATAGCGAGTCATCAATTCTTCAATGTCATCCCGAATATTCAATCAGGCATGAGCATTGATATCCAAGAAAATATCTTAGGCTTTATTGGGACTGAAGCCATCTTGTGGTTTTCAGATGTAGAGCGAACCCAACAAATCATCAAAAAAGAATACGAAAAAGCGGTTGAAATTCATGCCAAACTAGATTCACCCGTTAAGCACGCGCTTCCGCACGAACGCTATTTATCGCATCTTGAATGGCAAGAACAATTACCCAACTTTAGAGTAATAGAATATGGCCCCACATTTACTTTTACGGCAGGCCACCAAGAACTTTTTGATACGTATCCGCAACCTAGTTTCAATAAAGATTTTGAACGACTACACACCGATTTGAAAGCGAGGAAAGAAGCAGGATTTCAAAACCTCATTTTTTCGAATCAGCCCAAGCAAATTGAAAGGCTGTATCAAATCTTTACAGACATCGGAGCCGAAGGAGAATTTAGCGCTATCCCCATTGCGCTCCATGAAGGCTTCATTTGCCCCACCACTCATTTAGTTTGCTATACTGATCATCAATTATTTGAGCGCTACCACCGTTTTAGGCTTAAAGAAGGTTTCAAACAAGCCAAACAAGCGCTTACCTTAAAAGAAATTTACCAGCTCCAAAAGGGAGATTATGTCACGCATATTGACCACGGCGTCGGGCAATTTTCTGGCCTTGAAACCATTGATGTAAATGGCAAGCCTCAAGAAGCCATCCGCTTGGTTTATAAAGATGGCGATGTGCTTTATGTGGGCATTCACTCCTTGCACCGTATTTCGAAATTTACCGGTAAAGAAGGAAGCGCACCGACACTCAATAAATTAGGAACCCAAGCATGGTCTAATTTAAAAAACAAAACCAAAAAGAAAATCAAAGAATTGGCCTTTGATTTGATCAAATTATACGCGCAAAGACGCAGCAAACCCGGTTTTGCATTTACACCAGACACCTATCTTCAAAACGAATTGGAAGCCTCATTTATGTTTGAAGACACCCCCGACCAGTTCAAGGCTACCCAAGACATCAAACGCGATATGGAAGCTGCCCGACCAATGGACCGCTTAGTTTGTGGCGATGTAGGTTTCGGCAAAACGGAAGTGGCAATTAGAGCAGCATTTAAAGCGGTAGCTGATTCAAAGCAAGTGGCTGTTTTGGTCCCGACCACCATTTTGTCGATGCAGCATTTCAGAAGTTTTAAAAATAGGCTGCAAGGCTTCCCGGTAAATATAGACTACATCAATCGTTTTAAATCTGCCAAGGAAATCACTGAAACACTGAAGAAACTTGCGGCAGGGCAAATAGACATTTTAATTGGCACCCATGCACTTGTTGCAGAACGCGTCAAGTTCAAAGACTTGGGTTTAATGATCATTGACGAAGAGCAAAAATTTGGTGTAGCGGTTAAAGATAAACTCAAAACTTTAAGGGCAACGGTTGATACCTTAACGCTCACCGCCACCCCAATCCCAAGAACCTTACAGTTTTCACTGATGGGCGCCCGAGACCTCAGTATCATTAATACCCCACCACCAAACCGCCAACCGGTCTTGACGGAAATCATTTCCTTTAACGAAGAACAAATTCGCGACGCCATTGCCTATGAACTAGGTAGAGGTGGGCAGGTATTCTTTGTCAATAATCGCTTGTCCAATATCAAAGAGTTGTCAGGAATGATGCAAAGGCTTTGCCCCGGTGTTCGGGTCGGGATTGGACATGGTCAGATGGACGGTAAGCAGCTCGAAAAAGTCATGATGGATTTCATCGATGGCGCCTACGATGTTTTACTGGCTACCACTATAATTGAGTCCGGAATTGACATCTCAAATGCCAATACGATCATCATCAATGATGCCCACCAGTTCGGACTCAGCGACCTGCATCAGCTCAGGGGTAGAGTAGGGCGCAGCAACAAAAAAGGTTTCTGTTACCTCATTGCACCTAAGTTTAGCATCATGACCTCAGAAGCGCGCAAACGCCTCGAAGCATTGGTTCAATTCTCGGATCTAGGTTCTGGGTTCAACATTGCCATGAAAGACCTCGATATCAGAGGTGCAGGTAACATGCTCGGTGGAGAGCAAAGCGGTTTTATTGCCGAAATTGGCTTTGAAATGTATCAGAAAATCCTCAACGAGGCCATGCAAGAGCTCAAAGAACATGAATACAAAGAACTCTTTGACGAGCGCAACAGTGACACTTTCAATGGTTTTGTGCAAGATTGCATTTTTGAAACAGACATGGAGGTGCGCATTCCGGATCAATATGTCAACCAAGTTGCCGAGCGCTTGAGCTTGTATCAGGCGATGGATAATCTGAAGGATAAAGCAGAACTCGAAGCGTTTAGTCAGCAACTTAAAGATCGTTTTGGTCCGCTCCCAAAAGAGGTCAAAGAATTATTATTCTCTTTTGAATTGCGCTGGCTGGCTGAATCTATGGGCCTAGAGCGCCTGGTTTTAAAATCAGAAAAAATGGTCGGGCACTTTATTGGCAACCCGCAATCTCCGTTTTATGAGACGGAAAAATTCCAACTCATTCTGCAGAACATTTTATCCAAAGAGGCAGGTTATCGCTTGGTTCAAAAAGACGACAAACTCAGATTAGTCATAGAACCTATCAGGCATATCAAAGATGCATTTGAAAAATTACAAGCGCTTCAAAACGGCGTTTGATAAATCCTTAACCTACATCAACAATTTTAAATCTGCTTTTGAAGCAACTTTGTGCTTTCAAAATTGTATTATCAATAACCTTAAAAATTAAAAACATGAAAAATTTATTTGTTGGTTTACTTGGTGCGTTTGCACTTTTTTCTTTTGTTGCAACTTCTGCAGGCATTTGGTCACTAGACGGCGCACACTCAAGACTTGGATTTACCGTAACCCACAATGGCATTACTCAAGTACACGGTAATTTCACAAAATTCACAATGGAAGTAACTACGCCAAACGAAGATTTCAATGGTGCTACAATCACTTTAAATGCCGAAGCTGGATCAGTAAATACGGGTATCGAAGCCCGCGACAACCACTTGCGCACAGCAGATTGTTTTGACGCTGAAAAATTTCCAGCTATTAGCTTTAAAAGTACTTCTGTAAAAGCAGCAAAAGCTAAAGGAAGCTACATCGTTGAAGGAGACCTTACTATGCACGGCGTTACTAAAAAAGTAATTTTCAACGGAACCCATACAGGAAACAGCAAAAACTACCAAGGTGCTGAAGTTGCAGGTTTACAAGTTACAGGTGTTGTGAAAAGATCTGAATTTGGAATGGGTCAAGTAAGCCCAGGTTTATCGGACGAAGTAAAATTACAAGCAGATTTAGAAGTTGTTAAAAACTAAAAACAATGAAGTTTCTTCTTTCATTTGGTTTATTTCTTAGTGCTTTAAGTGCTTTTGGACAACAGTTCAAAATCGCAGAAGGATACAAAATTGCTTTCACGAATCCGGATGTAAGTGGCACATTTGACGAGCTCAGTTCCGGTGCTTTAATCTTTAACGAAGCGGATCTAGCTAGTGCTAAGCTGAGTTTTAAAATTAAAGTTGCTTCTATAAACACGGGCAATGGTTTGCAAAACAAGCATGCACGTGGTGAAGAGTGGTTCGAAGCCGACAAATTCCCTTATATCGAATTCAACTCCACACGCATCGAAAAGACTTCAGAAGGCTATAAAGCTACTGGCAAACTTCAGATGCATGGGGTAAGTAAAGAAGTAAATATTCCATTTACTTTTTCAAAAAAAGGAAATAAAGGAACTTTTATTGCTAAATTTAGTGTGAACAGAACTGATTTTGGTGTTGGGAAAAAAAATGCAGGTGTAGCCGAAAGCATTAAAATAACAGCCACCATACCAGTTATAAAAAAATAAAAGTCATGATGAAAAAAGTTATTTGGGCACTTGCCTCAGGATTATTAGCTGGCGGAGTTTCATATGTCTATGGTGACATGTTTGAAAAACAACTTCTAGAAGATTATTCAAATGTTGTTCCTACAGCTGCCATTTTTATTTCTTGTTTAATCGGAACGATTTTAGCAACCCTAGGCCACTGGTTGCTCACTAAATTCATCCCTGCTTTTGGTGAGTTTATCTTCGCCTTACTTTTTGCTGCAGTATCTACAGCAAGTTTAGTGGGTGTGCTGGGTTTTACATTTACCGATAATTCGAGCGAGCTGCACCAGTTTATTTTTTACGGATATGCAATGCCAATGCACTTTTTTCCATTCCTAGCTTGGTATGTTCTCAAACCAATTTTTGATAAAAAATAATTGAATTTTGGCATAAATCTTGAAAAGGATGCTTCGGCATCCTTTTTTTATGCAAAAAAGTGTCAAATAACACAACGAATTGTAAGTATTTACGTAGTAAAGAAGATGTTGAGTAAGAAAATATTTTTTGGATGCTTGTGCGCTATGATCCTAAGCAGCACCTCCTTTGCTCAACTCATCACCAATAATTCTCTGAATCCGCTAGGATTGGTTCAAAATATACTTCTCGGAAATGGGGTAACAGTATCCAATGTCACCTATAACGGAAGTGCCGTTGCCATTGGTCAGTTTACAGCCAACAATACCAACCTAGGCATTTCTAGCGGCATCGTCATGACCACCGGAACCACGCTGCCAAACACAGATGGTCCGCAGGGACCAAATGATCAAACAGGTGCGGGTGTAGATAACAACATGGGTGGTTTTCCTTTACTTTCTCAGGCCATTGGTGGTACACAGACATATAATGCTGCTATACTCGAATTTGATTTCATTCCGTATGCAGATACCGTTCGTTTCAAATATGTATTTGGCTCTGACGAATATCCAGAATTTGCCCCGCCAAATACCACTACCTACAACGATGTATTTGGTTTTTTCATTTCGGGCCCTGGTATTTCTGGTTTTCAAAACATGGCCAAATTACCCAACGGAGCAGTAGTTTCAATTAATAACGTCAATACCATCACCAATCCATTTTACTTTGTAAATAATGGAGATGGCAATACGCCGCCCTACAACATGAGCCCCCAATACATTCAGTATGACGGCTTTACTAAAGTATTGGAAGCGGTTTCTAAAGTGCAATGCGGCCAAACCTATCACCTCATTATTGCCATAGCAGATGTTGGCGATGGCCAATGGGATTCAGGTATCTTCCTTGAAGCCAATTCACTTTCAACTTTAACACCAATTGATATCAACTACACGCTTTCTCAGCAAGTTTTTACCAATCCAGACTGGATGGCAGAAGGTTGTGTGAGCGCAGATGTGACCCTTGAAAGACACACCAACCTGAACCAAACCTTAACCATTCCCGTACAGCTTTCCGGTACCGCTACCAATGGCCAAGACTATTCAGGTATTCCGGCCACCGTAACTTTTTTACCGGGGCAAACTACAGTAAGTTTTACCATTCAAACGGCCATTGACAGCCAAGTTGAAGGACTTGAATCGCTTACCCTTACTTTTCCAATTGCAGATCCATGTGGGAATATCACCCCTCTCGTATTAGATCTCTGGATTCAAGACAATCAACCCATGGAGGTTACTTTGAGTGCAAGCCTAATTCAGTGTCCCGGAGACCCCGTAACCATTAATTGCGCAGTAATAGGCGGGGTACAACCGCTCAACTATTTATGGAGCAATGGCCAAACTAGTTCAACCTTTACTTATGTGCCTGTCAATTCAGAATGGATTGGGGTTTCAGTTACAGATGCCTGTGGCAGCGGCCCCGCATTTGACACCATCTTCATTGTTGTGCCAGTTCTTCAGCCCCTGAGTCTTGACATCAGCTCTGATATTACTGAAATTTGCCCATACATTGAAGCCATGATCGGTGTCACACCCTCTGGAGGTTTGGGTCCGTATAACTACCTATGGACTGCAAACAATACATTTATTGGGCTTTCAGACTCGATTTTAGCCAACCCAGGCTCCACAACTATTTTTCATGTGACGGTTACTGATCAATGTGGATCTTCTATCCAAGATTCCATGACCTACACTATTTTAAGTCCGCCGTTGGTGGTCCAAACCAACGGGCCTTTTCAGATTTGCCCAGGCGACAGCGTAACATTAGAAGTTTCAGCAAGTGGAGGCTATGGCAACTATTATTATTTGTGGTCAAATCAAGAAACCACCACCCAAATAACCGTCAATCCAATCGCTTCGACGGCTTATTTTGTCCAGGTAAGTGACGAATGTCAGACCTTCATTGTTTCGGCTGTAGCTTATATACAAGTTATAAAGCCTCAGGCTAATTTTTATGTGAGTACTGAACACCCCATGCAAGGCTTACCGGTTCAATTAGAAAATGCATCCCAGAATGCTTGGACCTATATTTGGGAGTTTGGAGACGGCGGAACTTCTTTTTTGGTAAACCCAACTCATACTTATATTCAGCCTGGCTCACATGAAATCACTTTGATAGCAATAGACCAAAAAGGCTGTGTAGATAGTATTTCGAAGTGGATTACAATTGCACCCGAACGCTACATTTATTTACCCAATACTTTTACGCCAGACGGTGATGGTTTAAACGACTACTTTTATGGCCGTTTTATTGGCCTCATGAGTTGCCGTTTTTACATTTTCAACCGTTGGGGTGAAGAAGTATTTAGCTCAGAACACTTGAATTTCACTTGGGATGGCACCTATGAAGGTGTTCCTGTTCAAGTTGGTACCTATACTTGGTACTTGGTGTATGAGATTGAGAAAGGCATTTTTGAAGACCTTTCTGGGCATGTTAATGTTGTACGCTAACTAATCGTTCGAAATTATTTCGAAGAGTTCGTTGAGGTTTGGCGAAATAATGATTTCAATTCTTCGGTTCTTCGCTTTGTCATTTGGATCCACTGGATGGAATTCTCCGCGTCCGGCAGCCATGATCTGAGCTGGAGCCATATTAGAATTAGCCAACATCAATTCAACAACAGACGTTGCTCTCAGGACAGAAAGCTCCCAGTTATTTCTTGGCGAAACACTGCTATTGAGTTTGTCTGTATCTGTATGACCTTCTACAACAATTTCTAGATCTCTTTCCGTCTCGAGTACTTTAGCAAGTTCAACTAAAGCAGCTTTACCATCTTCTTCCACCTTTGTAGAGCCTGAATTGAACAAAAGTTTTGCCTCAAGGCTCACATAGATTTTACCATTTTTCTGAACAACAGTTAATCCTTGATTTTCAAAATTTCTGAGTGCATTGGCAACACGTGCTTTGAGCAACTGAATTTTTGCATCTTTCTTACGAATGGCTTCTTCTAGCTCGTTCACTCTTTTTTCTCTTTCGACAAGTAAAGCTTGTTTTACTTTAAGTTCTTCGTCTAATTTGAGTAAGGCATCTTCTTTGCGTTGTAACTCTCTTGTTTTTGCTTCGAGTTCTGTTTGCAAGGTAGCCGTTTCTTTTGCGCTCAAATTTTTCAATTTGTCAAAAGAGCTCTCTAAGGTTTCGTATTGCGCTTCGAGTGTGGAATGCTCTCTATTGAGCAAGCGAATCTGATTGCCCAACTGGTTGGTGTCTCCACGTAAACGACTCACTTCTTTGGCTGCAAGATCATACTTAGTTTGCAAGTCTTTTGAAAGCACTTCGTAGTCAGAACTACTCTTTTTGTATTTGGCGAGCTCTTCGCTACAGCTTTTTTCGCGTTCGAGCAATTCGTTGTATTTCTTGGATGGTACGCAGGCAACTAAAAGAATGCTGCTAAGAAGAGAAAGGGCAAGCGTTTTTTTCATGAGTAGTATCATTTTTACAAAGATGTATGGAATTCTGGCAGCAGAAATGCTTCTTTATTGATTTTATAAACACTGAACTTTGCATAAAGTAACACTTCGGTACAAAGGTTTTCCAAAAATGGCCCCTGAATTCCGTAACTTTGCCACATGAGTGCAGCAAAAAAAAGCGATAGCAAAGGTTTAGAGATGTTACAAAAACTAAGCTCCAATGAGCTTAGTGCCAACACTGAAGCTTTAAATTTTCTTAGAGAAAAAGGTAAAATTCAATATTTGCCAAGTGTTTTTGAAAGCCTAAAGACTGCTGAACGTCCTAAACAACAATTAATTATCGGTTTTTTATCAGACATCACTGATATTGATGCTGTAGATGCTTTCATTGACTTCTTAGAAAATGAAAAGGACGCTAACGCCAGAAAATTGGTATTGTCTGCCATCTGGAATTCCAAATTATCTTTTGATGTCCATTTGCCATTTTTTGTCATGTTGGCCTCTCAGGGCGATTATCTTGAAGCGCTCGACTGCCTCACTATTTTAGAAAATATGGCGGGTCCATTTGAAGAATCTCAATTACTCGAAGCTCAACTTTTACTCAAAGAATATCTTGAAGAAAAGGCACCACAAACTGATCAAAAAGCGCAAATCATGAGTGAAATTGCATGGTTTGTAAAAGAACAAAATGAAGGCATTGATGCCGATTTATTACTAGATGATGAATAAAGAACAATCCGCAGTTTTGCTGCAATCAATGACTGGTTTTGGCAAAGCCAATGGTCAATTTCAAGATAAAAAAATCTCTGTAGAGATCCGCTCTTTGAATTCAAAAGGACTAGACCTCAATCTTAAATTTCCATCGACATACCGAGATTTAGACACAGAAATTAGACGCCTTGTTTCGGAGCAATTGTTGAGAGGTAAAATGGATCTCGGTATTTATATCGAAAGCCAGCAACAACAGTCCTCTAACCTGATCAACGCACAGTTAGCAACACAATATTTCGAATCATTGAAGGCGCTCAATGACGCCTGGGGTACACAAACCCAAGATTATTTGGCATTGGTCTTGAAAATGCCGGAGGTACTTGCCGTTCAACAAGGTGAATTAACCGATGACGAATCTAAATTTGTTTTGCAACTTGTAGAGGAAGCTGCAACCCAATTGCAATTATTTAGAGCCCAAGAAGGCCAGGCCCTTGCCACTGATTTATTAGGAAATATTGAGGCCATCAGAGAACAGCTTAAAGAAATCGAACCTTTTGAGCAAGAAAGAGTCAATCAGGTCAAGGAAAGAATTCATAAAGGATTGGCTAATATTGATGAGGCAAGAATTGATGTGAATAGACTTGAGCAAGAAATGATCTTTTATGTTGAAAAGCTAGATATTTCAGAAGAAAAGCAAAGACTTCAGCAGCACCTCATTTATTTTGCCGACACCATGAAACAGGCCGCGTCAGGTAAAAAACTTGGTTTTATTGCGCAAGAAATTGGCCGCGAAATCAATACACTAGGCAGCAAATGCAATCATGCTGAAATCCAACGTAGGGTAGTGGTCATGAAAGATCATCTAGAGAAAATCAAAGAACAAGTGCTCAACGCTTTATAAGAATGAACAAAAGTATTGTGATATCAGCGCCTTCTGGGGCAGGAAAATCCACCATTGTAAAAGCATTGCTTCAGCATAACCCAAAGTTGGCTTTTTCTATTTCTGCTTGTTCTCGTCCACCTCGAGGAGAAGAGAAGGATGGGGTCCATTATTACTTTTTAACTCCAGAAACTTTTAAGCAAAAGATACAAGATGCTGCTTTTTTTGAGTGGGAAGAAGTTTATGAGGGCATGTTTTATGGCACCCTTCATGCAGAACTTGAAAGAATTTGGTCTGCCAATCAAGTTGTTGTTTTTGATGTTGACGTCGTTGGCGGGCTGCATATTAAAGAATTGCTCGGTAATACTTGTCTTTCAATTTTTATTCAACCACCAAGTATAGAGGTGCTTGAAGAAAGATTAACCAAAAGACAAACAGATTCTTCAGAGAAAATCAAAGTCCGTTTAGCAAAGGCAGCTGAAGAAATTTCCAGAGCTCAAGAATTTGACCAAATTGTTGTCAACGACGATTTACAAACGGCAATTATAGAGGTCGAAAAACTAATTGAAAATTTCCTAAGGTCATGAAAATCGGGCTCTATTTTGGCACATTCAACCCTATACATGTAGGGCACTTGATTATTGCCAATCATATGGCCCAACAGCAAGATTTTGATCAGATTTGGTTGGTTGTTACCCCACAAAATCCGCACAAAAAGAAAGACAGCTTGCTAGCTGACCACATCAGACTCGACATGACAAAAGAAGCCGTTTTGGATCACCCCAAGCTTTTTGTCAGCGATATTGAATTTCATCTTCCAAAACCTAATTATACCATTTCTACCCTTACCCACTTAGTAGAAAAATACCCGCAGCATCAATTTAGTTTATTGATGGGCGAAGATAACCTCAGAAGTTTTCATAAGTGGTACAATTGGGAACAAATTCTGGATAAGCACCACATTTATGTTTACCCAAGAAATCTGACAACTACAGAAGAAGTTACCCCGACGAAGGGTTTACAACAGCACCCCAGTATTCATTTGGTGCCCGATGTACCTGTATTAGGAATTAGCGCTAGTATGATCAGGGCTATGCTGGCTAAACAACTAGATTGTAGTTTTTTACTCACTGAAAAAGTACTCAAGTATATTGAGGATCGTGGATTATATCACAAAACAAAAGAGGGAGCCTAAGCTCCCTCTTTTGTTTGAAATTGGTGTAAAACGATTAGAGTTTTACAAATTTTTCTGTTTTTGAACCGAATTGGTCTTTGACTACGATGAGGTAAGTACCGTTTTTAAGTTCTGATAAATCGAATGAAGTTTCGTTGTGATCTGCGGTTTTAGTAGCGAGCACTTTTCCGGAAAGATCTTGAATTTGAATGGTGCTATTTGAAGACGCGAGGTACCCACTTACACTGATTTGTGCTGAAGCTGGGTTCGGGGCAATGCTCAATGGCTGAATAACGGCTTCGATGGTGCCGTTTGTCCCGACAAGAATTTGATAACCATCAAAAGAAACAGTTTGGGTTAATGGGGTAGGAGGAAGACCTGGGAAAAGTGCTATTAGCACTGTTGCAGTTACTTCGATAGAGATTGGAAATACACCAGTTGTGTCTGTAGTACCATAAATGTTAGCACAACCATTGCCACCACCTAGATAAGTACAGTTGCTGATATTACAAGCATAGTTATAACCCGGAGGCAAGCCAATTACGTTTGAAACGGTAAATTGTTGAATGACCGACCCTACAAAAGCGCCGCTAGGATCAATAGCTGGGGTTACAGAATCTGGAACTTTGAAGTTGAGGTCTGTGGAATAGAAAACGTTGGGAAGAGCCGGCGGGAAATTTTGCGTGGTGTCTGGCCAAACTCCGTAAGTGGAGTCTACGAAGTTAGCCCCAGGTGTGCAAGACTGTGCGCTTACTGCAAATGAGGCAATTGTAAATAATGAGAATAAGATGAGTTTTTTCATAGGATTAGATTTTTTGCTTGATAAAAGTAGCACTAAATTAACTGATTTCCTGGGTAATTTACGGACACCGCCTTAATTTTTATCCCTCGAGGGCTTTGTGTACCTTTGTCAAATGGTATTATACAACGTAACGGTAAGTATCGATGCAGCCATTGAAAACGAGTGGCTAGATTGGATGCAAAACGAACACATTCCGGCAGTAATGCAAACCGGATGTTTTGACGAATGCAAGCTTTCCAGAGTAAATGGAGAAGAAGATGGCGGAAAAACCTATGCCGTTCTTTACTTGGCCCCAAGTCAGCAGCATTTAGATGCGTATCAAGCGCAATTTGCACCAGCGTTGCAAAAAGACCACCTCGATCGTTACCAAGGTCGTTTTGCTGCTTTCAGAACTACCCTTTCTGTGGTTAAAGCATTCAGCAAATGAGCGTAAAACCTAAAAAACAACTGGGGCAGCATTTTTTAAAAGATGCCGGCACCTGTCAGAAAATTGCCAAACAAGTCATCTGGACCAATGACACCCGAAAAGTTCTAGAAATTGGCCCAGGAATGGGTGCTTTGTCTAAGTATCTTTGGGAGATTCCTGAAATTGACCTTTGGCTCATGGATGTCGATATCGAGTCCATTGACTACCTTAGAGCGCATTATCCAGCACAGGCCGATCGCATTTTATTTGGCGATTTTTTAAGGTTAAAACCTTCAGAACTTTTTGGTGAGGACCCATTTATTGTGGTAGGAAACTTCCCTTATAACATCTCGTCTCAGATTCTTTTTAAATGCCTCGAATATAGAAATCAGGTCCCACAAATCATGGGGATGTTTCAAAAAGAAGTGGCAGTAAGAGTAGCGCAAGGCCCTGGGTCGAAAGAATACGGTATTATCAGCGTTTTGCTGCAAACCTTTTACGACATTCATTACTGCTTCACGGTAGACGAACATGTTTTTATTCCACCCCCAAAAGTAAAAAGTGGTGTCATTCGTTGTGAGCGCAATCAAAGAACAGAATTGCCTTGCGATGAAAAACTCTATTTTCAGGTGGTAAAAATGGCTTTCAATCAGAGAAGAAAAACACTCAGAAATTCTTTGCGTGTGCTATTAAAGGACAGGCCTCTACCAGAAAAATTTGAAAGTCAGCGTCCTGAAAAATTAAGTGTAGATGACTTTATCGAACTGACTTGTCTGATTGAAAAATGGCAAGCGGAAGAAATTAAGGGATAAATCCGTCTTTCTCTTTTTTATTTACTTCTTCGCCGTTTACAAAAACTTTTCTACTCACCAGCTTTCCATTTTCGTTGTAGGCCAAGAACTCGCCGTGTTTGAGGCCATTTTTATAGTTGATCACATAGACCAAATGTCCGTAGCGGTCATATTGCTTAAAGACGCCATTTAGTTGTCCGTTTTTATACTGCGCAACAATTGTTGGGACTACACCACCCGGATAATAATTGGTCCAGGTACCATTTTTTTGCCCCTTTTTGTATTTGCCAATCTCTTTGAGTTGAAAATCTATGTGTGAATAAGCCTCGTATGAACCGTGGAAATCGCTAATGTTTTCTTTGTAACCCATTACATTGAGCTCTTCAGAAATGTGCTGCTCCGGGAAGATTTTATAGTGTTGCTTTTCTTTTAAACGCCCGTTCGAATAATAGAGCAACCATTCTCCAACCTTTAACCCGGACTTATAGGTTCCTTTTACACTCACTACGCCTTCGGGGGTGTAAGAAACCCAACCCCCTTCAAGTTGCCCTTGGTGGAAGGTAGATTTATTTTTTAAACGGCCATTTTCCCAGTAGTTCTTCCATTCGCCTTCCTCTTTTCCCTCTTGATAATTCCCACTCATCAACATTGTTGAATCTTCGTACCAAGTCTGCCACAATCCTGTGCGAAGGTCGTTTTGGTAGTCTCCTGTTCTATAGAGTGCACCATTCGGATAATAATAAATCCAGGATCCGGCGCGGAGGTCTTTTTGATAATGTGCGATGTAAGATATTTGCCCGTTCGGAAAGTAATAATGCCAAATACTGTCTTGTTTGCCTTGAACAAAATAACCATCCATGTCAAGTACAGAGTTTGGATTGTACCACTTCCAATGTCCGGTTTTGAGTCCTTTTTCAAAATATCCAAAGGTGAGCGTATCTTTCTCATTACTCATTACCAGATAAATACCGTCAAGAGAATCGAGTTGATAGCCCACACGTTTTTCTAATTTACCGTCGAAGCTATAAAATTCCCAGAGCCCGTTTTTCTTGCCTTTGTCAAAAGCGCCCGAAACTGAAAGCACCCCATTGGCAGTACGTTCTTCAAATGGCCCTGTTTTGAGCCCATTTTGAAAAGTGTAGGATTCTTTGATCATACCATCAATGTAGTACGAAAGCACCTTCCCATTTCCGTTCGAAATAGTTTTTTTGTGTGGTGCTTGTTCTTCCCAATATTCCATCAAATAGATGGTATCGTTACTCACCCATTCTACCGATTTTGGGCTACCATCTGAATAATAATATTCCCAACGCCCAATCGGGCTCCCTAAATCAAATTGCCCCTTTGTGGTAAGCATTCCATTTTCAGCAAATTCTTTATAGGTAGAATCAGGCACGTTGAATTTGAAGAAAGATTCTTGTTTGACTTGTTTGTTTGGATAATAAAACACCCTTTTTCCGTGCAGCCTATTGCGATAATAATTGGCTTCTTCGTCTAAAATTCCGTCATAAGTATAAAACAGCCATTTGCCGTGTTTTTCGTCGATGTTGCTTTTCACTACACCGACAAAATAAGAGCCCGTGCCTTGCACATGCTTTTTTTGAGCATCCCAATAAAGCTTTACCTTGGGTGATAAATTTTCTTTTAAGATTTTAACATCTTGGGCGTGTAACCCAGAAAAGAAAAGAAAGAGGAGCAGAAGTTTCTTCATGACATTTTTTTAATGCAGCATAAAGCGGAACATAAAAAATAATCCAAAGGCAACAAACAAGACCCCGATTACTTTATTGAGCAAATTCAGTAGTTTTTCTGTAACGAAGTTTTTAATTCTTTTTGCCGTAATAATTTTTAGAACGTCAAAACTGAAGAAAGTCAACAAAATTAGTCCGAGGAAAAGAAAAAGCATTGAATTGCTGTCATCGGTGCTTTCTCGTTTGGCAACCGAAGCCACACTTAACCAATAAAAAATAACTAGTGGGTTGGCAAAGTTGAGTAAAAATCCTTTTGCGATTGACAGCCCTAAATTTTTCTTGGGGTCTTTACTTTCTGATAAGTGAAATTTTTCTGAAACTTCTGCTAACTCTTCGTTTCCGGTGGTGATTTTGGCTTTTTTAAACCAGTTTAGTACACCATAGACAATAAAAATAGCTCCACCAATGATGTCAAAAAGCTGTTTGTTTTCACCGGTTAAAAGCGCGTTGATTTGCTCGACAAAGAACACAGCAAGTAGTATATACACAACATCGCTCAATAAAACCCCGAGGTCAAGCGCCAAAGCGCTCCTGATTCCTTTTGTGATGCTATTTTCAATGAGCACAAAAAAAACAGGGCCGGGCATAATCGATAAGATGAGGCCTATAGAGAAAGCGTGGAATATCAAATCCATGTAACAAATTTAACTTTTCTACCCACTGAATTGCTTTTTAAGGTTGAATGTTACGGACACTGCGATGTTTATTTCGGGAAATCCACTAAATTTGTCACTCAATTTATACGAAATGAAAACATTGCGCGCCAATCAAAAACTTGAACAAATTATTGCCAACGTAGAAAAAAAGGGTCTAGAAGCTCCAAAACTTATAGAAGACCTCAAAGAATTGCGTGAAATGGCGCTGCTTGAACAAGATCCATTGGTTGTAAAAGTACTTCGCCTTACCTACGAGTTTATCACTGAAAATGAGTGCTTTGATGTTGAGGCGCAATACGAAGAGGATGAAGAAGGCAATGAGTACCCAATTGAAATCGAAGATCAAGAGAATCTTTTGTATTTATTGAACCTTCTCAAAAATGCTGAACACAAAATCAATAGAGAAGAAATCAAAGATTACCGTTCAGCACTCAAATTAGAGCTTTACTAAGCAACCAAACTATAGGCTGATTCGTCATTAACTCGAACAGCCTTGTTCATGGTTTTAAATAACTTGCAGAAAAAACCCTGGGAAGCCCCCAGGGTTTTTTGTTAATTACAGAATTGGCAATATTTTGCCTCTGTTAAATGTTCGAACGGGATGTGCGCATCGAGCAGCTCATTAAGAAGGCTAGTGGTACCCTCATTGAAAATATCGGGCACAAAACTAAGGTCTGTACTTTGATCCATATTTAAAGCAAAATTTTGCTCTCGATTGATCAAAGACTCAATTCTTGCTTCTTGGGGTAAAAAACCAAAGGCTTCTTTAAAGAACAGCGTATAAAGGCAAAGTTGTAAGGCGTGTTTAGCCCCTGCGATATTTTCTAGCGCACTCAATTTTTGAGAAATTTTAACATCTTTTGCCTCGACCTTTCCTGATTTATAATCGATGACTCTATAAGTGTGCTCACCAATGCGATCAATTCTATCAATAAAACCGACAAATTTTACGGGTACATTTTGTGTTGGAAGCTCCATGTTTAAATTTAATTCAAAACGACCTTCTAATTGAATGATATAAAGTGGTTCAGACAACGATTTGATAAAATTGAGTTCTTTGAGCAGGAGTTCTTTGGTGAGGTCCATTGCCATTTCATAAGAAAGCAAGTTTTTCCCTCTGCTGAAGAGTTGTTCGTTGTTGTCGAAGTAAATTAGAAATTGCTTGCGAAGTTCATTTGGATACGCTGTGAGCATCTTGGCAATTGCTTTTTCAGTTACGGGCCCTGGTTTTGGCACTACTGCTTGCCCATTTTTATCTCTTTGAGCGTAAGGGGTAAATAATTCTTCTAGGCAACTATGAATAATGGATCCGAATGAATTATTAGCCAGGTCCTCTTCGACTTCATCCTCCTCGCCAAATTCTACGATGTAGCGGTAATAGTAGTCTAATGGACAATTGAGGTATTTTTTGAGTGCAGATGCCGAAACAGACTGACTCAGGTATTGTTTGATGCGCTCAATTATTGCTGGTGTTTTGACCAGTTCAATTTGCGTGTTTTCTGCGTTTTCTGAGGAAATTTGGTATTTATATTCTTCCCATTTTATATTTTCATTTTGTTGAAGCCACTCCATTTCTAGTTGCAATAAATAGCGGCTTCGTTCACTGCTCCCTAGCACCTCACTTGCCGAAGTGTAGGTAAAGGTGAGTTGTCTGGCTTCGTGGAGTAAACGATAGAAGTGTTGCGCAAAAATGCCTTGTTTGTCTCGGTTTCCGGGCAGCCCAAAAGCTGACCTAAGATCCATAGGGATGATGCTCTGAATAGGATTGGTCGGTGGCAATTTGCCTTCATTCATGCCTAATACATACACTTTTTCGAAATCGAGCAAACGCGTTTCGAGCAAACCCGTAATTTGTAGCCCATCAGTAGGATTACCTAAATAGGCCAAATGTGCTTTGGTCCAGTGTTGATAGAACAGTTTTTTAAAACTGCCGAGTGTCATTTGGGGCAGCCCGTCGGCAACGATTGCTTCAAATTGCCTACAACTTTGTTCAAAAGTGAGCAGCGCGGTATGTTCGAAGTCATTGGAAGTCGGGATGAGTTCCATCAGAAGTGCATTGATTTTCCTGATATTTTGCAAGGCAGAAAACCAATCTTGAGCCCAAGAAGTATCGAGTAGCGTTAAGAGTTGCTTTGCGGCACCATTGAGTGGGAGTTGTGCAACATTTTGGAAAACACGGTTGTATTTTACGGTCTGTTTTTCAGCAGAACTCAGCTCTTGTTGGGCACGCTGATCGAGCGCTAGGCTTGTAAATGCATGATGACAAAAGCGCTGAAAATCTTTGTAATAAAGCGCCTTTGTTTTAAATTTTAGTTTGTTTTCTTGTAACTGAAAGCAGAGGTCAACCCAAGTTCTGATAGGGGTTTGTTCTAGCGGTAAGCCCAGCGTAATATTTGCCTTTCCGACTACTTTAGGGATATGCCTAATGGCTGCGTGTACAAGTGTTTCATCGGCTAGCAATACTAAAACTTTACTCCAATCTTGATTGGGGTCTGCCATGAGTTCAGTAGCTAATACTTTGACCTGACCGATGTGTTGGGCACATTCGATTACTTTGACGTGATAGGGCTCGGTACTTAATTGCTTGCGAATGAATTGAGGCTCTTTGATGCCAAAATGCGCTATGTTTTTTCTTTGAAAAATGCCGGCTTCATGGAATTTGTTATCAAAATAATAGGCATCGGTATCGATAAAAAACGAGGCTTGTTTTTTCTGAAGTAAATAATTGATAATAGATTGTTCTGCGCCACTCAAGGCATTGAATCCGGCAAAAATAAAATGTGCTTCGGATTGAATGGCGATGAGGGGTTGCTCGGCAACAAAGCGATAAGCCATTGCTTTGGTCAGTGTTTTTTTTTCAGTTAAAACAGAGCTTAAACCACTGCGTAAATCGCCGATATGCTCCCAGAAAGCCATAAATTTTTTCTGCGAGGCAGAGTATTGTTCTTCGTCTATCTGCCAGCTTTCGAGCGCTTTTATAGACGCTAAATTTTTATAAAGTTGTTGTTCATCAACTAAATATCTGTCTACTTCATCGAAGTCTGACAAAAGCATTGGGGCCCAACTCAGGAAGTCTTCAAAAGGTTGGGCGTCTGCTTTAAAGTGCTTTTGATACACTTCAAAAAGCAAGAGTAAAACTCGTGTGGGATGAATGATTTTTTTAGGGGCTAATTCTGCAATCCATTGATCGATGGTCTGAATGGGAGGTGCTAATAGTGGCCCCTTATTTAAAGTATATAAAGCATTGAGTAAGTAGCGTTTTGCTCTTTCAGAAGGTAAAATGATGTGCAAAGACTCTTGGTTTTTGAGTCTTGACAGTATTTCAAGAGCAAGCTGATCTAAGATTTTCATGCGCTTAGCTTATTCGAACCAAACTTTTTCAAAAAAGGTGGCAGGTCTGGTGGAGTGCATGAATTTATTTCCGCCATAGCATTTGATGACTACAAAATAAGTTGAACCAAACTGTATTTGAACATAATTGAGCCCTTCAGGATAGGTGTCGGAGAGCCCCTGAAAAACAATGGCACCGTTGTCTAAGATACGTTTGGTAATGAAGGTGCCAGTGGGTGGGTTAATGTAAATACTCGCAATCTCTTCTTGGCTCAGGTTAGGGTCAAGCGCTAGTATATTGACTTCATAGGTGTTGCCTTGGCCGAGTTCGCGGTAGATGATTTGTTTGGACCCTTCTTCGGTTAGGTGCTCGTAGGGTTTTCCTGGAAACTTAGCAATGAGCCCAGATGGAGGATCCATAAAAACATATTCGGATGGCTTTTTGATTTTAACTTTTGCTGGAATGGCATTTTCAGAAAGGGTCCAGGTAACGGGTCTGACGCGGTACCCTTTGGTTCTTAGCAATTGAATGAGCCCGTCTTCACCCCCTAAATGCCCAGCACCCACCGCACAGAAAAAGGATTGATTTCTTTTGAGTTGTTCGAGTAATTTTTCGAGCATCAGTTTGTTTCGCTTGATAATTACTTCTTCATAGAGCTTGTCTTGAACAGACAAATTGGATTTCATAAAGCGCTGCAGCGCTTCTATATCTCCTTTGAGGTAGAGCTCAGTGAGTTTTTCTTGCGTAAATGCGTTGATCCCGTTGTCAATGATATTGCGTTCACTGAGTTTGAACTCATTGGTAAGGGCATATTGATCTTCTAGGGCTTCTAGGGCAATAATTTCTTTATTGAATTTAAGGCCAAGTACTTGGAAATATGCGTCTAAAAATTGTGGCATGCCATCTTCAGAACCGTAAATTGTTTCGGTGCTGATGTCAGCGGTTGTATAAGATTTACCTTGATCGTCAAAGCGTGTTTCTGGCAGCTTTTTACGGGTATCCATTTGCTCGAAAAGGCGGTAAATGTCGGTTTCTAAAATGATAATTTGCGCTTGATCAAAAGTGACATAGACGCTGTCGGATAATTCGAAAAGCGCGCGCTCATTGGTATGCAGGGTTCCAAAAATGTATGATTTTACCTTAGATTTGGGCGAACTAATTTCCCACAAAAGCTCTTTCTCTGGCAGTACAATCTGGGCAGAAATACTTGATGCAAAGAAAAGTAAGATAAAAAGGGTTCGAAACTGCATGATATCAAAGTTACGCAATTCCGCTTAGAAGTGTTTTGCTTAAATAAAAATCCTTTGAATATGGTTTTCTGTATAAGCGTAGGCTAAATAGGCCAGCGAAGACACTTCCTTTGTTAAAATCAACGGACTCTTTCTTCCTAATGCAATGACGCCATGTGTTTCTTGCAATTCAAGTGCAGCGGCCGCATTGATCGTCAAAGCATTGATGGCTTGTTCTGGAGTCATTTTCATCTTGATACAGGCCAAAGATAGGGTGTGCATTAGATGATAACTAGGCGAAGAACCTGGATTGAAATCGCTTGCAAGCGCGACAATTGCGTTAGTCTCCATTAATTTTCTGGCGTTTCCAAAAGGAATAGATAAAAAGTGAGAACAACCTGGAAGTAGGGTAGCAACCGTTTGGCTATTGGCGAGTGCAGCTAAGTCTTGGTCATCGAGTTCTTCTAAATGGTCCACTGAAATCGCGCCTTTATTAATGGCCGCACCTACACCACCCATTACAGAAAATTGATTCACATGAACTTTTGGTTTGAGCCCATAGTTGGCGCCTGCTTCCAAAATGTGTTCCATTTCTTCAAGTGTAAAATAATTGCGTTCGCAAAATACATCGATATATTCAGCCAAACCTTCCTGAGCAATCTGGGGCAAGAGCTCTTCTGTTAAAAGATGAATATAGGCCTCGCGGCGCTCTTTGAATTCTTGTGGAATGGCATGTGCACCTAAAAATGTTGCTTTGATAGCTATTGAAAAATGCTGCTTCAATTTTGCAACCACTCTCAGCATTTTGAGCTCAGCGTCATAACTGAGTCCGTATCCGGACTTAATTTCTATTGCGCCTGTTCCGGCTGCAATCATGTGTTCGATGCGTTTTTTAGCCGACTCAAATAATGCGTCTTCGGATAGCGCACCGAGTTTTTTGGCTGAGTTCAATATGCCACCGCCTTTTGCAGCAATTTCTTCATAACTGAGGCCGTGGATTCTGTCGACAAATTCTTCTTCTCGACTTGCGGCAAATACGGTATGCGTATGCGAATCAATAAAAGCAGGAAGCACATAACAATTGCTTGCATCGATGACTTCTACTTCTCGCCAATCAGTGATGCCGGGCCAATCAGACATAAGGCCGTAATCGACAACAACGTTGTCTTCAAGCGCTAGATAAGCATTTTCTAGAATGGGCAGCGTTTGCATTTCTTGGCCTCTTCTGAAAAGTGGTAGGTTTTCACCTACTTGAACCAGCCCTTTGATGTTTTTGATAAATTGTTTGCGCATAAGTAAATTCACGGTAAAGATAAGTGCAATTTCGGCTTAATTTCGCTTATGTCGAATTCTGAAGTATGGCTTAAACACGATCTTCTAGGAAAATGGGGAGAAGACTACGCTCAAGATTTTTTAGAAAAATCAGGTTACGAGTTGGTCAGTAAAAATTATCGCTTTAACCGCATGGAGATCGATCTCATCATGAAGAAAGATTTTCAATTGGTCATGATAGAAGTCAAGACGCGCTATACCGCCAGTTTTGGCGAGCCCTGGCGAGCGGTCAATTATACTAAACAAAAGCAAATTGTCAGGGTAGCCAATTACTTTACAAAAGTTATTCAATGGCCCCATGAAGTCAGGTTCGACATCGTTTCTATTGTGCACAACCAGCAAGAAACCCAGCTAGAGCACATCCAAAATGCGTTTACTCCTAGAATATAACTATACGTGCAGTGCTCTATCTGCGGTAGCGGCAAGTGCAGCTTCTTTCATGGCTTCCGAATAAGTAGGGTGCCCATGGCAAATGCGTGCAATATCTTCGGCAGATGCTCTGTATTCCATTGCGGTTACTGCTTCCATAATAAGATCGGCAGCTCTTGGTGCAATCATATGTACCCCAAGCACTTCATCGGTTTGGCTGTCTGCTAATATTTTAATGAAACCACTTGTGTCCATGCTTGCACGCGCTCTACCTAATGCTTTGATCGGGAAAGACCCCGTTTTATAACTGACTCCGGCTGCTTTCAATTCTTCTTCGGTTTTGCCAACCGCCGCAATTTCTGGCCAAGTGTAAACTACCCCTGGGATCAGATTATAGTTGATGTGTGGATGTTGGCCCGCAATTAACTCGGCTACAAAAACACCTTCTTCTTCTGCTTTGTGGGCTAACATTGCCCCACGAACTACATCCCCAATTGCATAAATATGAGTTTGGCTTGTTTGTAGGTTTTCATTGACCTCGATTTGACCGCGTTGGTTGACCGCAAGCCCTGCATTTTCTAGGCCGAGACCTTCAGTAAATGGTTTGCGACCAACTGCTACTAAACAGTAGTCGGCTTCGAGTGTAACGACTTCACCTTTTTTGTTTTCGGCTTGCAATTCTACATGCTTACCTTTATTGGTCACGCCGAGAACTTTGTGTTCGAGATGAAATTTGAATCCTTCTTTTTTGAGGATTTTGGTAAATTCTTTACCCAAACCTGCATCCATGGTTGGTAAAATGCTTGGTGCAAATTCAATTACTTCAATAGAAGCCCCAAGACGCGCATAAACAGAACCTAATTCAAGTCCAATAACTCCACCGCCAATGACCAGCATTTTCTTCGGAATTTCAGTCATGTTTAATGCTTCGGTTGAAGTAATGATGCGTTTTTTATCAGGCTCCATTCCTGGAAAATAATTGGGCTTGCTTCCGGTAGCAATAATGATATTTTTACCGGTTATTTGGTTGCTTTGTTCGCCAACAATTTGGATGGTATTTGCATTGACAAAAGAACCAAGACCGTGATAAACTGCAATTTTGTTTTTGTCCATGAGGTACTTTACCCCGGCACATGTTTGAGAAACGACGTCATTTTTTCTAGAAATCATTTGCTTAAGATTGGCTTTTAGGCCACTGATCTCAATGCCGTGTTCTTTGAAGTTGTGTTGTGCATTGTGGTAATGCTCTGAAGAATCTAGCAGTGCTTTTGACGGAATACAACCCACGTTTAAACAAGTTCCACCAAGGGTATTGTATTTTTCTACGAGTGCAGTTTTAAGACCAAGTTGAGCACAACGAAGCGCCGAAACATATCCACCGGGTCCAGAACCAATTACTACTACATCAAAAGCATCCATTTTCTTAAAATTTTTTTACAAAGTTACTGTTTGTACACGAACAACCAAAGCCTTAATTTTGCGTCTTAATATTGTGCTAAGAATCAGCTTCTTCTTGTCTTTGTTCTTTTGCTTGTTTGTACAACAAGCAAGGGCTTCGCATATCATCGGCGGAGACATCTACTACGACTACCTTGGCAATAATCAATATCGATTTTTCATCACGCTTTATCGAGACTGCGCTTCAACTGGTGCTGCATACGATGACCCGCTTTACTTGTCTATTTTCAAACAAGGAAACGTACATTTTGTAACCGTTCAGGTTCCGTTTCCAGGGTCGGTCATTTTGCCTAACAACTTCAATAACCCGTGCGCCACACAGCCCAGCGGCATTTGCGTAGAAAGAGCCATTTACCAAACAGTTCTCACTTTACCACCCATTCCGGGTGGATACACCGTTTCGTATCAACGCTGTTGCCGAGGCCCCAACATTACTAATTTGCAGTTTCCAGATGACACCGGCCTTACTTTAGCCGCGCACGTTCCCGGTACCGACACCGGGGCGCAGGTCAATAGCAGCCCGAGGTTTACTAATTATCCGCCCGTTTTGTTGTGCAACAATGATCAACTAATTTTTGATCACTCAGCAACCGACCCCGATGGCGACCAATTGGTCTACTCTTTAGTGACACCTTATGCGGGTGCAAATTCAAATAGTCCACAGCCGTTTCAAATGCCTCCACCACCTTACTTTCCCGTCACTTGGCAGGCCGCATTTAATGCTGCAGCTCCGTTGGGCCCAGGTTCGTCAACCCTCATCAATCCGAACACCGGTATTTTAACCGTAAACCCAAATTTACTTGGGCTTTTTGTGGTAGGCGTGCGGGTTCAAGAATATAGAGCAGGTCAACTGATCGGAGAAACCATCCGCGATTTTTTATTCCGTGTCTTTGATTGCAACATTCAATTAGCGGCTATCTTACCCACTCAAGATCAACTGAGCACCTTCAATGGCTATTGCAACGGGCTCAGCGTGAGTTTCGAAAACAATTCTTTTGGCGGCACCACATATGCTTGGGATTTTGGTGTTTCAGGAACCAATGCTGACGTGAGTAATTTATTCGAACCCAATTATACTTATCCTGCACCAGGCACCTATACTGCCCAACTTATTGTCAACCCAGGAAATAATTGCACAGATACTGCCTATATTGATATCATTGTCAACGATACATTAAGTACTTCGTGGTCGGCGCCAGATTCTTTGTGTCAAAGTCAGGCGCTGGTTAATTTCACGGCCCAAGCTACCATACCTTCGGCTACATTTAGTTGGATTTTTCCACCAACTGCCTCCTTCACACAAGCGCAAGGAACCACAGTAAGTAATGTTACTTTTTCTGCATCCGGCTATCAAGTAATAGAACTAGAAGCCAGCACAACCTATTGTCAGGCAACTTTTATTGATTCGATCATTTTATTTGGCGACCCTCTTGCTCAAATTGGAGTACCCAATCAGGTTGAGTGCCTAGGTTACACCATCACTTTTGGCAATAATTCTCAGAATACTTTCAACTATTTATGGGATTTCGGCAATGGTCAAACCAGTGCTATGTTTTCGCCTACCACCACCTTTCCTGGACCAGGACTCTATACGGTCAATCTGGTTGCAGCCAGTTCAGGCACATGTGCAGATACTGTTTCAGTGCAGGTACCGATTCAAGAGCCCATCGTTTTGGCAATGACGCATTCAGATTCATTATGCATCGATTATGTCTTCAATTTTGATGCTCAAGTAAGTGGGCCTGCCGGCACGCAATATTTCTGGGATTTTGGAGTCAATGCCTCACCTCAGTCAAGTACTCAATTGACCGGAAATCAGGTATTATTTCAACAAAATGGTTGGCAGCAAGTCCAACTCATAGGTCAAAATCCTTTGTGTGTGGATACCTTGACTGAGTTGGTTCATGTCTTTGGCCATCCCAGCATCGATTTCATGTATGTTGATGCTTTGCAATGTGCACCATCGCTTGCACAATTTATCAACCTAAGCCAGACCGACACCCCAACTCAATTTATCTGGAATTTTGGAGATGGTACAACAAGCCAAGCGTTCAATCCGAATCATATTTACCTGACTCCTGGAAATTATACAGTAACACTGACCCTACAAGAACAATTAGGTTGTTTCGACACCCTATTTATGGCAAAGCAAGATTTGGTAACAGTACATCCGTCTCCTCAAGCTGGTTTTACAGTAAATCCGCAAGAAGTAGACGTTTGTAATAATCAGGTTGCATTCACGAGTCAGGCCATTGCCGCAGAAACCTATTTGTATTACGTAGAAGACAAGGGCTATACCTATTCCGATGCAAACTTTGTTCATGCTTACCATACTGCGGGCACCGATTTTCCAATGCAAGTCGTGACCAATATTTTTGGTTGTACCGATACCGCTTATGCTCAGGTAGATATAGCCCCATTTAGTATATATGCCCCAAATACTTTCATCCCCGACGCAGACCAAATCAACGATATTTTTTACGTTGTTACTGATTTTGTGGTCTTTGAGTGGTCTTTGAAGATTTATAACCGCTGGGGAGAACTTGTTTTTGAGTCAGATCAAAAAGAGCAAGGTTGGGACGGAACCTATAAAGGTTTAAAATGTCAAGATGGACAATACAATTATGTGCTGAAATTTAAGCCGTGTCATGAACCTGAAATCATGAGGCAATATGAAGGCTTAGTTCATTTACTTCGATGAAGCATTGCGCAACACAAAGTTCTGCCCTAAATAAACTTTTCTTACTTGTTCATCTGCCGCTAATTCTTCAGCTGTGCCTGACTTCAGAATTTTACCTTCAAAAAGTAGATAAGCTCTGTCGGTGATTGAAAGGGTTTCTTGAACGTTATGATCGGTAATTAGTATGCCAATATTTTTTTTCTTGAGCTCGGATACAATGCTTTGAATGTCTTCGACGGCAATTGGATCAACCCCAGCAAAAGGCTCATCTAGCAATACAAATTTTGGGTCGGTAGCAAGGGCTCTAGCAATTTCTGTACGGCGCTTTTCACCTCCTGAGAGTCGATTACCAAGTGTTTTTCTCACATGAGTTAAACTGAATTCTTCGAGGAGATGTTCTAGTTTTTCTAGTCTTTCTTTGGGTTTTAGCGGCCCCATTTCAAGAATGGCTAATATGTTGTCTTCAACACTTAACTTCCTAAAAACAGAAACTTCTTGTGGAAGATAACCCAAACCCATCTGGGCTCTTTTGTACATTGGATATTTGGTGATGTCGGTGTCGTCTAGGTAAACAGAACCGGTGTCTGGCCTAACGAGCCCTACCATCATGTAAAACGAGGTAGTTTTGCCAGCTCCGTTTGGCCCGAGTAAGCCAACAATTTCTCCTTGACTCACTTCAACACTCACGCCATCAACTACTTGGCGGCCTTTATAAGTTTTGCAAATATCTTGGGTGGATAGTTTCACAGCAACGAAAGTACTAAAAATTCAAAGAGTATCTGGCTCGAATTCCAAATGGACTGGTGCCTGGTATTTGATGTGTGGCGCGATAAACCAGATCGACACGAATAACTTTTAAGATATTTTCTACCCCAACTGAAAGTTCAACATACGGGACTCCGTTGAAGGGTTTTACGAAACTAGGGATCAGTAACTCTTGTTGATGGATAGGAGACAAACTACCTAGCATGCATCTTTCGGTGGTAACCAAACGGAATTTGGTTTTCTTGAGTAGTGGTATGCGGTCAAAAAAGAGACCTTCCCAATGATTTTCTACGAAGCCGACTATATAGCGGTCACTAATGAACTCAATAAAATTGACCATGTTAAAAGTACTGGTCAACAGCCATAAGGATTGATTTCCTTCATGGACTTTTAAAAACGGATAAGCTGTTTGCCCATGGATATAACCAGTCGTAAAACCATAGCGCATGCGGCCTAAAACACCAAGTTGGGTGTTGTGTTCAAATTGAAATTCAAATTTTTGATAACTGTAGGCGCTACCAAAGACATCTTTGATACCGATGATACTCTGAAAAGACAGAATTGGGTAAGGAGAACGCAAAGCAGTTCTGTCAAACGAGCCCGATAAAAACTCTTCATCTTTGGTCCACCTGATTCTGGTGGTCCATTCTGCAGTAGTGATTTGCGACACGCTGATTGTATCTAGGCCAACTTTTCTTTGGTAGGTAGCTAAACCGAGGGGTGTATAATTCTTCCATTCAAAAGCACCATAGACAATAAGGTCTTTTTTGATGTCTTTTTCTAAACTTAGACCAGCTTTTTGCACGAAGGTGAGTTTATCAAATGGAGCTGTACTAAAGAAAGTAGCAAAAGAAGTACCCATCGAAGCGGCGGTAGGTGATTGACCAATTTGCTCAATGTCGTAGCTATAGTAGCCGATCAGCATACCGCGTTTTTTGGGTGTAATGTTATAGCGAATACGGACATTATATTTAAACTTTTCGTCGCCAAATCCATAGGCTAATCTGCCACCAAGTTCGAGTCTTTTGGAAAATTCATTGGAAGTTCGGAGCGCCAGTGCCACTCTAAAATTTTCTGCTGGATTTACGCTCAATAAAGAAGCCGCTGATCCAATTTCAATTTTATGGATGGGCCAATAGCCTGTAGTTGCAAAATAGGTCAGTTTGCGCATATTTTGATAAAAGGGTTGCGCTTCCAAAGAGTCGACCATTTCTTGTATGCGTTCTTCTTTTGCACTTAGTGCTGTGGGCCTTAATTTTTCCCATTCTGCTTCCGTTCTGTCTTTGGCATTATCGAGGACTTCAACCGCGTTGTCTGAGCGATAAAATGATTCGTCATAGGGTTGATTGATGACAAAGTCTGAACGTTTGCTGTATTTGCGACCGACCATACCCAAGAGTTTGGTTTTCTCCGTTGCTTTAAAGGAAATAACCATGCGTTCTTCGGTTAGCATCCATACTTCTTTTTGAACTTGCTCGAAGCGGTGCTCAAAATAAAATTGATCGATGTAATTGAGGTTGGCATCGGCAGCAATATGTGCTGAAATTTGCTTGACGGCATAGGTGGTATCGTGGATCCACATGTGCCCTTCAAATACGAGGTCTCCGGTTCTTTTCGGAACAAACCTTAGTTTGTAACACCAATCGCTCCCAATAAATGTGGAATCGTCCAGATAAAAATTATAATAAGTGCGTGCATAGGTAGCCAACGGACTAATAAATGACTTATTGAAGAGGTCATAGATGTTGTCATAGACATTTAGGTCAAGATACATATCGCCCAAAAATTGGGTCATTTGCATGTTTTCGACGCCTGTGATGCGGGTTGCAGAAACTGTTTCTTTTTTAATTTTTGGATCTTTTCGATAATAATAGTCCGAAACACTTTCTGACAAGATAATTGGCAAAAGTGCTTTTTGAATACTATCGGTTTCCATGTACCCTTTGATGAGCCCAACTTTGTCAAGCACATCGCGTTGTAATAAACTAGAATCGAGGTTGTTGATGTCTAGCTGAATTTTATTATAAAGGTGATATTCGTAGGCGCCTAATTTTTCTTTGTTATTGACATCTTTAAATTGAATCACGCGTTTGTGAAGCAATGCCCCTCGGGTATCTTTTGGCGCTCTTATGACGATTTCCGCAACTTCTTTGTCTTGCGTTTTTAATTTGACATTGATTTCTTGCCCTTGGTCTTTTTGAACCGAGCGCTTCACGGTCTGAAACCCAATGAGTTTAAAGATGAGTGTGTCTGTTGCGTAGTAAGTGCTGAGCTGATAATATCCGAGAGAATCAGTTTTAGTAGAGATTTTGCTGTCTTGATATTGTACAAGTACGAAACCTAATGGATCTCCTTTTTGGTCAGTGATGTGACCTGAAACCACGGTTTGTTGTGCACGAAGCGAGAAGGTAGAGAATAAACAAAGCGTTAGAATAAGCCGAATCATATTCTATTTTTCATTTTTTACTACGCGTTTTGCTACAAGGATACTGAGCTCAAAAAGTAAGTAAATCGGGATGGTAACGATTACTTGGGAAATGACATCGGGAGGGGTAATTACCGCAGCAAGTATAAGAATGATGACGATGGCGTGCTTGCGATATTTGATCAGAAATTCTGGTGTAAATAAACCGATTTTCACAAGTAGAAAAGTGACGATCGGAAACAAGAAAAACAAACCGGTATAAAAAACAGTCGATAACACAGTGCTCATGTAGGAGGCAATTGTGACGTCGGTTTTGATTTCTGGTGAAATTTGAAACGCCCCAAAAAATTGAACGCTTAATGGGGCAACGACATAATACCCAAATAATATTCCTGAGAAGAAAAGAATGCTCACGTAGAATACAATGCCACGAGCCATTTTCTTTTCATTGAGCTTGAGCCCTGGCCTTACAAAAGCCCAAAGCTGATAGAAAATATATGGAAACGCAAGTACTACCCCACCCATAATACTCATCATGAGCGCATAAGAAAATTGCCCGGAGAGGGTTGTACTTTGGAAGTCAATACTGATTTTGTCAACACAGACCCCCAAATATTCACATAGAAGTCGAAAGCTCACAAAATTGGGATCCACCATATTGAGGAAGATACCTTCCATGATTTCTCTTTGATAAACCCAAATGACACAAGCAAAAATGATGACAGCAATTGCTGCGCGGAGTAATCGCCACCTTAATTCTTCTAGGTGGTCAAGAAAGGACATCGGCTGATCTTCAGACATATTGTAAAATTAATGAATAATTCAGCAATAGCATAGTTTTAAGAAGAACGTAAAACGTTTACGGACATATGGGTGAACTTTGTATCATCAAACACACCCACTATGAATAGAAAATTTAAAATTCAGCACATTTGGTTCAATAACGAGGACGCAAACGTAACCCTTTCAGGGCAGATCCTTGAAGACGTTTTGTACTTCGATACCAAACTAGTCATCAAGATGTCTAGACTCAATTCTGTAATTAATCTTTGGCAAAAGGAAACCGGCTTAGAGGCCAGTGAATATTTGTGCCGCTATGAGTTTGGTTTCTTGACAGAATACCAAATGAGTTTTCCAGAAGAAGCTCAGGTATGGCTAGACTTCGAAGAACTAATTGGGGATCAAAAAGATTTCTTGAAAAAAATCGTGGCTTAATTAAGGCTGAATATAAACCGTCTCTTCGTTGATGGTTTCAGCTTCAATTTTGATGATTCCTTGCCCAACTTTATTGCCTTTTTGAGCTTTGATGTCAAGAACTGCGACACCCGCTTGGCCTAATTGGTAAAGTTCATTGTAGTTAAAAACAGCCAAACCGTTTGCGTTGGTATAGGCGGTATCAAAAACAGCAACTTGTTGTGGTGTGCTTTGCGTGTTGGTGCCGTACAATACCACCATTGCATTTGAAACACTTGCATTGGTTTCATCTTTCACGTAAATGTGTGCGATTGTATCGAGTTTCTTATGACATGAAGTGAAAGAAACTACGGTAATTGCAGCAAAAGAAATTAAAAGAAGTTTTTTCATGGGTGTTGCTTAGTTTGGTAAATAGATGGTTTCAACAGCGGTAGTGTGTACTTTGGCTCTTGTGTAACCGTAGGCAGTCTTGTTGTTGTATTTTACAATGATGTCGAAATAACCGGTTTTGCCGTTTTCACCAGAAATAGCAAAATAAGGGTCCATATCAAAAGTGGTAAATCCTGAAGAGTTTGTGTAGGTGGTGTCTACCCATTCAAGTGTTGCTGGTTCTGATTGTTGGTCGCCGATAATGATGACTTTGGCGCCGTCCATGAGTTGATTTGACGACGAGCGCACAAATACTTTGATGACTGCAGGATCTTTGGGCTCACAACCTCCTAAAATGAACAGGAGTGAGCAGGCGAGTAGGCTAGTTAGAATCGTTTTCATAGGTTTCGAATGTCCCAAATTTACAGTTATTTTTCAAATTTTAAAACTTCACAGTCAAGGCTTTATTGCAAAGTCAGTAAAACTTGATTTCTTTCTTCTTCTTTGATTTCAGCAATTGCTGAACCAGTGAGGCCAAAATAAAAGCCATTTACTTTAATAATCATCACGCCAATTTGCCCAGGTTGATAGTGGGAACTCAGGTCGAAATAGGCTTTTCCTGAAGCATCTGTTGTGCTTGTGTCATTTACAGAAATGGCATTGTGCGACGTGTCTGTAGGCTCTGCTTCTAGCCAAACTTTTGCATTTGGTAAAATCACGCCTGCGTCCGTAATAACACTTACTTCAAGGGTGGTGGGTTTGGGTTCTTTACAACCTGTAAAAACAAGCAATAGAGAAGAAATTGCTAGAAAAGCAATCTGTCGCGCTCTAAAGAGCTTGGTTTTCTTGTACATTTGCATTAGTCCCATAAACAATAACTTAAACAAGTTTTGACCCCAAAAGGTTACAATTTTGATCTAGAATAATGAATATCGACCAACTTTCAGACGAGCTAAACAAAGCAATTATTCAAAATGAAGCGGAACTCGAACAATTTCGCATTCGTTTTTTAGGTTCTAAAAATATACTCAAAGACCTTTATGCTGCGCTCAAAGATATCCCAAACGAAGAGAAGCGCGCTTACGGTCAGAAAGTGAATGAATTGAAACAAATGGCAGAAAGCAAATTTGCAACTGCTAAAGAGGCGCTACAGGTTCAAACGTCAACAGTACAAAAAGAAGACCTTACTAAACCAGCTGCCGAAACCAATGTAGGTTCGCACCATCCTTTATCTCTTGTGCGCAGAGAAATCATCGAGATCTTTAATCGCATTGGCTTTGTGGTCTCAGAAGGACCTGAAATTGAAGATGATTGGCACAACTTTAGCGCTTTAAATTTTCCGCCAGAGCATCCAGCCCGAGACATGCAAGACACCTTTTTTATCGAAAAAGGAGCCCAAGAGTGGGCGCTCAGAACGCATACAAGTAGTGTTCAGGTCAGGGTAATGGAACAACAACAGCCCCCGATCCGCACCATTTCACCAGGAAGAGTGTATCGCAACGAAGCCATTTCTGCAAGAGCGCACTGCTTTTTTCATCAGGTAGAAGGTTTGTACATCGATCAAAATGTATCGTTTGCCGACCTTAAGCAAACCTTATTGTTTTTTGCTCAAGAGTTGTTCGGCGAACAAACGCAAATCAGATTAAGACCATCTTATTTCCCATTTACCGAACCGAGCGCCGAAGTAGATGTGTCGTGTTCCCTTTGCGCTGGTAAAGGATGCAACGTTTGTAAATACACCGGATGGCTAGAAATTATGGGCTGCGGTATGGTAGATCCGAACGTGCTAGATGCTTGCGGCATTGATTCCAATAAATTTAGCGGTTTTGCGTTCGGTATGGGCGTAGAACGCATTGCGCAGCTCAAATATAGAGTTACTGACCTCCGTCTTTATTCAGAAAATGACCTGCGTTTTCTCAAACAATTTACACCAGGTATTTCATGAGTTGGCAACCGCTTACTTCGGCAGCACAATGGCAAGAAATCATGAACGCCTCTGCACAAACTCCGCAAGTGGTTTTCAAACACAGCACCCGTTGTTCGATTTCAGCCATGGCCCTGCGTCGTTTCGAAGATTCCGAACTTTACGAGAAAAACTTACTCAATTGTTGGTACCTCGACCTTATTGAATACCGCGCAATTTCAGACCTTATCGCTACTGAAACAAGGGTAAAACATGAATCACCACAATGTATCGTCATTAAAAATCAAGAAGTAATTTATGCCGAAAGTCATGGCATGATTGCTGCAGATGAAATACTTCAAATTTTAAAAATTTCATGAAAAAAATAATCGTTTGGTTGTTGGTCTTGGGCTTATTAGTGGGCTTCTTGGCACCCATCTTTATGAAAGAAGATGCCACTGAGCTTCAAAACCCCGCTACCTTTGGTTTCAAAGAAAACTTGGCCACCACCTATGGTCAAACCATAGCCATTCCAATTAAAAATCAAGCGGAGGCTCATTCCATCCTATTGCGCATTGAAGATTCAATAGTTGCTGAATTTCAGACGCCTAAGCAAAAAGAGATTTATTTCTTAAACACAAAGCAATGGAAGCCCGGAGCCTATGTAATGGATTTAGAATCTAAAGACCCATCTGGTCAAGTTTACCACGAACAGCGCAATCTCCGCATTTTATCTGATTTGAAACCCGAGCGTTGGACCGTACAAAGCGTGAAGTCGTATCCACACAACACCACTTCTTATACACAAGGCTTGGTCTTCAATAATGGCCAGCTTTTCGAGAGTACCGGAGATCCAAATCAAGACGGAAGCTCAATGGTTGCTCAAATAAATTTAGCCACTGGCGAGCCAATAAATGTTGGAGGCAAAGTGAAAAAAATCAATTTAGATGCCAGCAAGTTTGGTGAAGGCATTACCATTCTCAACAACGAAGTGTTTCAACTCACCTGGAAAAATCAACAGTGTTTTGTCTATGATGCCAACACTTTGCAGCTCAAAAGAGAGCACAGCTATGTAGGCGAGGGTTGGGGCTTGTGTACCGATGGAGAACAACTGATCATGTCAGACGGCACTGAAAGAATTACATTTAGAGACCCGAAAACATTTGAAATCACCCGTACCATTGAAGCCTATACCAACGAAGGGCCAGTTCCTCAACTTAATGAATTAGAGTACATTGACGGCTATATTTATGCAAACATCTGGACCACCAACTTTATCGTTGTGATCGAGCCAAAACTGGGAAGAGTAATTGCTTTAATCGATGCAACAAGTTTTGTGAATCAGGGCAAAGGAAATGGCGAAGTTTTAAATGGCATTGCACTCGATGCGAAGACTCATAAACTTTACTTAACCGGAAAATATTGGCCAAACTTGTTTGAAGTAACCATTCAAAAATAAGCTTATGGATGCATACAGAAAAGATTGGTCAGAGATAAAAAGTAACGACAGCTGGTCGATTTTTAAAATCATGGCCGAATTTGTGGAAGCCTATGACAAAATGGCCAAGGCGGGGCCTTGCGTAGCAATTTTTGGTTCTGCCCGCACCAAAGAAAATCATCTGTATTATCAAAAAGCGGTAGAGCTTGGCGAAAGATTGGCAGCTACTGGTTATGGAATCATTACTGGTGGAGGCCCCGGAATTATGGAGGCCGGAAATAAAGGTGCCAAACAAGGAGGCGGTGTTTCTGTTGGGCTCAATATCGACCTGCCTTTTGAGCAATTCCACAATAAGTACATTGACCGCGATCATTTTCTTGAGTTTGATTATTTCTTTGTACGAAAAGTAATATTTGTAAAATATTCTCAAGCATTTGTCATCATGCCGGGTGGTTTTGGGACGCTAGATGAGTTCTTTGAAGCCATTACGCTCATTCAAACCAAAAAGATTGCAAAGCGCCCAGTTGTGCTTTTTGGTGTTTCATACTGGAAAGGTTTAATGGATTGGGTGAGCAATACAATGCTTGACCAAGCCTACATTTCGCCGCAAGATTTGGCGTTATTTAAAATTACTGACGATATCGACGAAGCAGTGCAACACATTGAAGACTTCTTTAGTTCACATGCACTTTCTCCAAATTTCTAAGCATCTTTGTATTTCTAATTGCCGCACAAATGTTAGACAAGATTAAAAGCGTACTCAGATTAATCATCCCTTTTGTAAAGACAAAATTGTTCTGGAAACAAATGGGCTTGGTCATCTTATTTTATTTAGTAGTCGTTTTTGGCACGATACTTTACCTAGATTTCGCCACTAATCACGGTCAAAAAATACGCGTTCCTAATTTTGTTGGCATGTCAGGAGAGGCTGCAAAAAAGAAAATTGAGGAGCTCGACCTCACCTTTCAAATTCTAGATAGCATCTATGATCCAAATTTACCAGAAGGCACCGTCATTGAGCAATTAGTGGAGCCAACTGCAACTTCTTGGGTCTATGTAAAATCAGGCCGAATCATTGGACTCCGACTCTCTAAAAAAACACAATTGGTCGAAATGCCGAGCTTGGTCCACAAACAAGTTCAATTTGCCCAAAGTATCTTAGAGCAACGCGGCTTGCGCTTTATTATTCAATATCAACCTACCTCTGAAGCAAATGGTTCTGTTTTAGAACAGCGCTACAAAGGCAGGAAAATAAAAGAAGGCGAGCGCTTGCCAATCGGAGCAGTAGTGACTTTAATTGTGGGTCAAAATGACGAAGGAGAACCTATTCCATTGCCAAATTTGGTGGGCCTCACGATGTCTGAAGCGCAATATATATTTGATACATTAGGCGTGAGTAGTTTTTCTTTCATCTGCCCAGATTGTTTGAATGGACAAGACTCTTCGGTTGCCCGGATTTTTTCACAGTCTCCAGAATATATTGAAGGAACTACCGTTTTTAAATCCACACAATTCATCATCTCCATGCAAAAAGGAGCTGACGGACAAAATCAATAAATATGCAGTTCAGATTTTTACTGCTGTTTTTATTCTTTGGCGCTTTATCATTTGCCCAAGGAATTGAAACAGGGCCAATCCTGAGAAATTATCAAATCAATAAGCAAAAGCAGACTTACAAGAGTACGCTCAATACTATTGATAGTACTTTTTTCTACACCCCAGATACTTTAGACTTGCCCTTTTTTGATGAGTTTTCTACCGATAAATTTCAAAAATACAACGCCGATTTCAATGCCCCAGGTGTCACACAACAAGTCTTTTTTCAATTACTAGACCCCCTGACGCTTCAAGCATTTCCTGCCGGCACCTCCTTTACTGATCAAGCTACCTTTCGCCGCACCTATGACGTAACAACTAGTTCCTACACGGACTCCGTTTTTAACACTACCTCCGTAAAAGTGGGTGATTTCACTGCGTTTCCAATTGTTTACCAGACCCTAGATTTATATCCTCCGTTTTATATTTACGATACAGTTGGCGTGCCAGATACCCCAGACACAATTTGGGTTCAGAACCCGAGTTTTTTACAGACACAAACCACCATTTTTTTTACCACATTAAACGATCCAAATGCATTGTGGCTTGACGCCCATGCCTACCGAAATAGTCGTTTTGCCGTAAATCCAAGATCCATTGGTGTAGTTACCTTTGATGGCCTCGATGAATTTGGTTATCCTTATGCAATCGGAAGTTCATTAACCAATACTGCTGATTACTTTCATTCAAAGCCACTTGACCTCAGTTCATACAACGCAGCAGATTCGCTCTATTTCTCTTTTTTAGTCCAACCAGAAGGTTTTGGTGATCAGCCAGAAAGCACAGATTCTTTGATTTTAGAATTCTACGCCAAAGACCAAGACCAATGGGTGTGGGTTTGGTCTATGTCGGGTGATACCGTTCAGCCATTTAAAGCTGTACATATACCTGTTCTTAATGCCCAATTTTTCAAGAAAGGATTCCAATTCCGTTTCAGAAATTATGGTGCGCTTTCAGGTTCTCTGGACCATTTTCATATTGATTACGTGCATTTGCGCGCGCAATCAGACATCGCAGACACCATGTTCAAAGATTTTGCTTGGGTGTATCCAATGACCTCTTTACTCAAAGACTACACCTCAGTTCCATGGGATCACTACAAGGCCCATGCTGCTAGTAATTTGATGACTGACGCACTGACGGTAACCATTCACAACGGAAGTCCAAATCCTGAAAACAACAGTACAGCGGGTGCATTGACATATAGCTACAACGGAGTAGTTGCAAGTTCTGAAAGTTTATTGGGATCAACGTTATCTAATGGCCAGCTCAATTATGCACCGCAAACTACTTACACATCGTTCCACGACATGACGTCCATTCCATTTAGCAATGGATATTCAGGAGACGAACAAGATTTTTATGTAAAAGGGTCAATTACAGCCCAATTCCCGAATTTAGGGTCCAACGACACTACAAGTTTTTATCAGTCATTTTCCAATTACTACAGTTATGATGACGGCAGTGCCGAGGCTGCTTTTGGCCCAACGGGTACACAAGCGCGTTTGGCAGTAGAATTCAATGCCTATGAAGCAGATTCTTTGGTGGGTGTTGCTATGCATTTTCTACCATCGGTGCACGACGTCAGTTCAAAATTATTTTTACTCACCATCTGGAGTAGCTTAAATGGGCACCCAGACACCGTGATATACGCAGACGACGTCTTTTTCCCAAGATCGCCTGAATATGGAGATAATCGCAATGTATTTGTCAATTATTTCTTCCCAAATTCTCAAAAAGTAAGTGTGCCAACCACATTCTTTGTGGGTTGGAGACAACTTGATCCAGATCGCTTAAATCTTGGCCTAGACCGCAATACAGACCACTCCGACAAGGTGCAATATAGCGTAGATGGTGGCTTTACTTGGTACACTTCGCCATTTGAAGGATCTGCTATGCTCAGACCAATTTTTTCAACCGCACTTGACGCAAGTTTGGGCATTGAAGCTGCGCATCCAGAACAAATTTCTTGGCATTGCTACCCAAATCCGGCATCTAGTACGGTGCATTTTAACTTACCAGATCAATTTAAAGGCAAAACCATTTTGCTCAGCAATATGCAAGGACAACAAATCAAAATGACCTCTGAATTGGAAATGGATGTTCAAAATCTACCTAGCGGCATTTATTTTTTAAATTGCCTAGAGACTTCGTTGGCGCCTCTTAAATTGGTAATCAAATGATAGACGACCCACAAAATGAAGTTGATCTAGAAGAAGCGGAAGCCGATTTATTTGAGCACCATCGCTTCAAAGCAGATCCCGGGCAAGAAGTAGTCAGAATTGATAAATTCTTGATGGATCGGATGGCCGACACCTCTCGAAACAAAATTCAGATTGCGGCAAAAAATGGCAATATCCATGTCAATGGTCTGGCAGTGAAGCAAAACTACCGTGTCAAGCCTGGTGATGACATCGCAATTGTTTTACCTTACCCAGTAAGAGAAATTGAACTTATTGCCCAAGACATCCCCATCGATGTGGTTTACGAAGATGAGGACCTTTTGGTGGTGAACAAGCCTGCCAATATGGTGGTTCATCCGGGCTATGGCAATTACAGCGGAACACTAGTCAATGCATTGGTTTTTCATTTTGATCAACTGCCGACCTTACCCAAAGATTACTTTGGCCGCCCTGGTCTGGTGCATCGCATAGACAAGCATACAACAGGCTTGCTAGTGGTTGCCAAGACCGAAATTGCACTCAACGATTTAGCCAAACAATTTTACGAAAGAACTACCGAAAGACGCTACCACGCACTGGTTTGGGGTGATGTACAAGAAGACGGAACCGTAATTGGCCATATTGGCAGATCGCTGAAGAATCGAAAAGTAATGACCGTTTTTCCGGATGGCGAATATGGGAAATCAGCCATTACTCATTACAAAGTAATTGAACGATTTGGGTATGTGACACTGATAGAATGCAAACTTGAAACAGGCCGCACACATCAGATTAGGGCGCATATGCAATCCATTGGTCACCCTTTATTTAACGATCTAGAATATGGTGGCGATCGTATATTAAAAGGAACAAAATCAGCAGCCTACGAGAAATTTATGGCTAATAATTTTAGTCTTTTACCAGGTCAAGCACTTCATGCCAAGACATTGGGCTTTATTCAGCCTTCTTCCAAGAAATATTTAGAGTTTAATTCTGAGCTCCCAGAAGGGTTTCAGCGTTTGTTAGAACGCTGGCGTACCTATTGTTCGGATTTTAAATAAAATTTCTCTATTTTTGCTTTCCTTGGTATGACCAAGCTAAAACTACGCTTTATGAAACAACTATTCATTGTCGCAATTTTATCGTTATTCTCTGTATCGGTAGGTTTTTCTCAAACTCAACCAGATCCTAAATTTGTGCGCAAAGCCAATGAAGTCTTTATTTCTGGCAACTACTTTGAAGCCATCAACGCTTGTCAAGACGCCTATAAAAAATTAGGTGTAAGAGGTTCCCTCAGACAAAAAGGCGACATGGCATTTAAAATCGCTGAATCTTACCGCTCACTTGAAATGTTCGATAAAGCAAACGAGTGGTACGGTACCTGTATTGAACTCAAATATTTCACGGTTGTCCCTGAAGTATACTACTACAAAGGCGACATGCAACGCATGATGAAAGATTTCGATAACGCCCTGAAAAGCTACCGCGAATACAAAAAAATTGCACCTAACTCTCGCGCTAAAGAATTGGCAGATGTCATGATGGCTTGTGAGAAATACAAAGGTTTTGACGATTTCGAGTCTTCTAAATTAGTTGTCAAATCAGAAACAAAGATCAACACCAAACAAATGGATATGGCTCCTTCTTTCTTAGATAAGAAAGGAAAAGTTATCGTGTTTAGTTCTTCACGTGACGAAAGCACCGGAACTAAAAGAGATCCTATTTCTGGTGAAAAATACATGGACCTCTACATCGCAGAATACGATGTGAATGGCAACCCAACAAACGTAAAATCTTTAGACACCAAAGGTGTAGTCAATACCACTCAAAACGAAGGTTCGGCTACTTTCGATTCTAAGCGCAAAACCATCTTCTTTACACGTTGCCCTAACGCAGAAAAACAAGATTTAGGTTGTGAAATCTGGACAGCTACCTATAACGGTGAAGATTTCGAAGACGCCAAAGAAATTGTTTTAACCACATCAGACACCATTTCAGTTGGGCATCCTTGTTTGTCTCCAGACGACCAAATGCTCATTTTTGCCTCAGACATGAAAGACAACGGCAAAGGAGAAAAATCTTTCGGAGGCCGCGACCTTTGGTATGTCAACTATGACAAACGCAACAAAAACTGGGATTCTGTTCCACACAATATGGGTGCTGCCTTCAATACAGTGGGCAACGAACTATTTCCATCTATTGGCCCTAATGGTCAGCTTTATTTTGCATCAGACGGTCTTCCAGGAATTGGCGGTCTTGACATTTTTGTAGCGCAAAAAGAAGAAGGTGCCAACAAATGGACAGGCATCAAAAACATGGGCTTTCCATTTAACTCTGAAGGCAATGATTACGCTATGGCAGATTTCGATGGTAAATCTGGCTTCTTTACCTCTGAGCGTAAAACCACAAGCAACCAAGAGTATGCTCCAGAAATTTGGAGTTTCAATACACCTCCCAATTTATTTGACCTTCGTGTAACCGTATACGAATCAGGTAAAAAAACCAAAAAACTCGAAGGAGCTAAGGTTTATGTTACTGTAAGCGACGGAACACAATGGGAAGGTGTTACTGATGCAAAAGGTAAAATCATCTGGAAAGACCGCGCTGACAAAAAAGGCCGCTATATCCTTGCCGGTAAAGAATACACCTTAAAAGCAGAAAAAGAAGGATACTACGAAGATAAAAAAGGTGCCAAACTGAGCACTGTAGGTTTAGAACAAAGCCAAAGTTTCATCATAGAAATGCCTTTGTTACCTGTTGGCGTTATCCGCACTCCTGAAATCCGCTACGTATTTGATCAGTGGGTATTTATCAACGACGCAACTTGTATGTCTCTTGACTCTCTTAAGTTCCTTGACAGTATGTTGAAAGAATATCCAAACATCACCATCGACCTTTTCTCACACACCGATTCTCGTGGTGGCGATGTGCGCAACCAAATGTTGTCTGAAAACCGTGCAAAAGCAGTTTACAAGCATTTAGTTGAAAACTGTGGCATCGACCCAAGAAGAATTCGTCCTATTGGTCGTGGAGAAGCTGAGCCAGCTACTTGGACAGACGAAAACGGACAAACAGTAGTACTCACTGAAGATTACATCAATCAGTTTAAAACTACTGACAAAGCCAAGTTCGAGATGCTACATACCATCAACCGCCGAACCACTGCTAAAATCACCAGCACTACTTTTGATCCGGCAACAGCGCCAGCGCCAAATCCGGAATATTCAAAATTCAAACCATTACCAAGACTTTAATTTAAAGGCGTCGCAAGACGCCTTTTCTTTTGACGCATGAGAAGGCTGCTACAAAAAGTTGTTTTTTTCTTTGAATTACAATCTTTCGGAGTTTGCGAATGGTGGGCAAGAAGATTAGGAATCCGCACAAATAAAGTGCGTTTAGGATTCATTTACTTCAGTTTTATTGGCCTAGGATCACCTGTCTTGCTTTATCTAATCATGGCCTGGATTCTGGAGCACAAACACTACTTCAAATTGCAGAGAAAACGAAAACATTCAATTTGGGATCTATGAGAATACTTATTACAGGCAGCAACGGTTTACTCGGACAAAAGCTAGTAGATCTTTGTCTAGAAAAATCGATAGCATTTCTGGCTACCTCTAGTGGCGAAAACCGCTATTCAAAATGTCCTCAAAGTCGTTATCAAACCCTCGATATTACAGATGAAGCCAATATTGATCGCGTTTTAGCTCAATACAATCCAACACATATCATTCATACGGCAGCCATGACCAATGTAGATGCCTGTGAAGCTCAACCAGAGGCTTGCGATTTGGTCAACAGACAAGCAGTCTATATGTTGGCTAAAGCCAGCCAAAAAATGGGTGCACATTTTCAGTTGCTTTCTACCGATTTTGTATTTGATGGTGAAGCTGGCCCATATAAAGAGACGGATGTTCCAAATCCGTTAAGTGTCTATGCCCGATCAAAATATGAGGCTGAGCAAATTGTATTACAAGAAGAAAACCTTGATTTTTCTATAGTCCGAACCATTATTGTCTATGGAGAAGGTGAGCAACTTTCTAGGTCGAATATTATTCTTTGGGCTAAAGAAGCACTCAAAGAAGGCAAGCCACTAAATATTGTCGACGACCAATTTAGGGCGCCAACTTGGGCCGCAGATCTTGCCTGGGCTTGTTTGCGCATCTGTGAACTGAACCAAAAAGGTATATTCCATATTTCAGGCCCAGAAACCCTTTCAATATTTGACATCGTAATGCGAGTGGCCTCCTATTATCATTTGCCAACAGACCAAGTACAACGCTTGAAAAGCGACACATTAAATCAGGCAGCAAAAAGACCCCCTAAAACAGGATTTATTTTAGACAAGGCGGCAGAACAGCTTCAGTACAAGCCCCATACCCTAGAAGAAACATTTGCACTTTTAAACTAGAAAAAATTATCTTTATCACACTTAAATAAACAACTATGAGCGTTTGGAGAAAGAAACCTGTAAGCCATTTTGAAAGAGATATGAAGAAAAACGACCTCAATCGTGTCCTCGGACGCTGGGGTTTAACTTCACTCGGAATCGGCGCCATCATTGGTGGTGGAATTTTTACACTCACCGGAATTGCAGCCCATGATCATGCAGGTCCGGCATTGGCATTGTCTTTTGTTATTGCGGGTGTTGGATGTTTATTTGCGTCATTGTGCTACGCAGAATTCTCCTCAATTCTTCCAGTAGAAGGCTCAGCTTATGCTTATTCATACGGAACCATTGGTGAGCTTTTTGCTTGGATTATCGGTTGGAATCTTATCTTAGAATACATGATGGGCGCCACCACTGTAGCCGTGGCCTGGAGTGGTTATTTTGAAAAATTACTGCATCAATTCCATATTGACCCGCCAATGTGGCTCATGAACGATATGGTTACTGCAGCTGCCAAGGCAAAAGAGGCAGGTATAGCAGCCCCTGAATTTGCCTTTAATTTACCAGCATTCTTAATCACATGGGTAGTAACGGGAATTCTTGTAAAAGGAATCAAAGAAGCTGCAAAAACCAATAATTTAATTGTAATCCTGAAGGTTGCAGTGGTATTATTTGTGATTTTTGTAGGATTCTTCTTTATCGACACAGATAATTACCAACCTTTCATTCCAAAACAAGTGATCAACCCTGACGGTTCAAGTTCTTTTGGTTGGTCTGGAGTGGTCACTGCAGCTACCATTGTGTTCTTTGCATACATTGGTTTTGATGCAGTTTCAACGCAGGCTGGTGAAGCAATTAATCCAAAAAAAGATGTGCCTTTTGCAATCATAATGTCATTGGTAATCTGTACCATTCTTTATATCGTAGTTTCACTTGTTCTTACGGGAATGGTGCCATACAATCAATTAGATATCAAAGCACCAGTAGCTTCTGCTTTTGAAGGAGTCGGGATGCCTTGGGCAACTGTGCTTATCACCATTGCTGCTGTCGCGGGGCTCACTTCTGTCATGTTAGTCATGATGTTGGGTCAAACGCGCATTTTCTTAGGAATGGCCAAAGATGGTTTATTGCCTTTCAATGTCTTTGGAAAAATCCACGAAACTTATAAAACGCCATTCAGAAGTACCATTCTAGTTGGCGCCGTTGTTTCAATTGTTGCGGCAACAACCCCGATCAATAAAGTGTCTGAGATGTGTTCTATGGGTACACTCTTAGCTTTCGCCATGATCTCTATTGCAGTACTCATCATGCGCATACGTCAGCCTGAACTCGAAAGACCATTCAAAACACCTGCTGTTTGGTTTGTTGCCATTGCTGGTGCAGCTTTCAATTTTGGCTTAATGTACTTTGTTCGTCCTGATACCTGGGTAGCATTTATCGTTTGGTCTACTTTGGGCTTAATTGTCTACTTCTTGTATTCTAGAAAGCACAGTCATCTAAATGATGTTGCTTTGGCAGATGCGTTAAAAGGACATGATGCCGTAGTCAACGCGTCAGAAGAAGATTAATGTCTGCTCAAGAACCCAAAAAGTTAGGCCTACTCGATTCGACGCTACTCGTGTCGGGGTCCATGATTGGTTCCGGGATTTTTATCGTCTCCACACTCATGCTGCGAGACATCGGTTCGCCTGCATGGTTGCTTGTTTTGTGGATCCTCACGGGTCTCATTACTATTTTTGCAGCGCTTAGCTATGGTGAGCTTGCGGGAATGATGCCAAATGCTGGCGGGCAATATGTCTACATCCAACGCGCCTACGGCAAGATGACTTCTTTTCTATATGGCTGGACGGTTTTCACCGTCATTCAAACGGGGGTCATTGCGGCAGTTGCCGTTGCTTTTGCTAAATATGCGGCTGTATTTTTCCCGGTCTTAAATGACACATTGCTGGACCTGAATTTTCTTGTCATCTCAAAAGCACAACTGTTGGCTATTTTTTCAGTGGTCTTGCTCACTTATTCCAATGCGCAAGGAGTACAAAACGGAAAGCTGATTCAGTTTGTTTTTACTTCAGCCAAATTACTGGCGTTAGGTGCACTTATTGTTTTAGGCTTGTACTTTGGACTGCAAACCAACATTTTTGAACTCAATTTTGAAAATGCATGGGCGGCGTCTAAAACAGTATTAGCCAATGATGGCAAGGTGTTCATCATCCCACTTACGGGCTGGGCACTTGTGGGCGCTTTGGGTGCCACCATCATCAATTCATTGTTTTCTGCAGATGCCTGGAACAACGTTACCTTTATTGCTGGCGAAATCAAAGACCCTAAAAAGAATATACCAAAGAGTTTGTTCTTCGGGACCCTCATTGTTACAGTAATCTATGTCTTAGCCAATGTGGCTTATTTAGCATTATTGCCTAAGGGGGTAGCAGATGGCAGTAACCCAATTGATCAAGGAATTTTATTTGCAAACAATGATAGGGTAGGGGCATCGGCGGCTTACGCAATATTCGGAAATGCAGGCATCTTACTAATGGCAGGCCTTATCATGGTTTCTACTTTTGGCTGCAACAATGGCCTCATCTTAGCCGGGTCTCGTTTGTTTTACGCAATGTCTCAGGATGGTTTATTCTTTAAAAAGGCGGGTCAGCTTAATAAGAAAGAAGTACCCGGAATTGCCCTTTGGATTCAATGTATTTGGGCCAGTATTTTATGTCTTTCAGGTAAATACGGGGATTTACTCACCTACAGCACTTTTGCTAGTTTATTGTTTTACATCCTCACGATTTACGGTATTTTTCGTTTGCGTAAACTCGAGCCCGATACGGAAAGACCCTACAAAGCATGGGGTTATCCTTTTATTCCAGCATTGTATATCCTGATTACTTTGGCCATTTGCATTGACTTACTCATCTATGATTTTCGAAATGCTGGTTTGGGGCTGTTCATTGTATGCTTAGGTATTCCGGTTTATTACTTAATTGAGGCGAGAAAGCAACGTCTGGCTAGACAGTAAATCTGGTTTACTGCGTTTAGCTGCTCATGAAGCAGCCATTCTTTAAATTTTCAAAGCGCATAGAAAGAGGCTATCTAGCCTGGATGATACTTTGTATCCTTATCATTTTTACGCCTCGAGTTTATATCCTTTTCAATCCGCCTGAATGTCAGTATGGTCCTGAAAATTTTTCGGAGCAGCTCAAAAGTATCGGCTTAAAACAAAAAAGTTTCCAGCAGAAAGAAAAGTTACTTAATAAGCGCTGTAACCCGAGTATGCTCACTGCACTAGAATGGCAAGAACTAGGACTCAGTAAAAAACAAGCTGCTTCATTATTGCGTTACCGCGATAAATATGGTTTTCATTCTTTGGCTCAAATGCGGCAAATACGGGTCCTAAATCAGGCAATACTTGAACGGATTAAAGATTCATTGGTTTTTGAGCCAGCTTCCGGAAAACGACCGTCAAAACAATTCATAAGCTACAAATCAAATAAAACCCATTCATTCAAGCCTTATTCAAATAAATCGCATTCATCGCCCACTTCAAAAGTAACTACCAAAACTACAGTAAATACTTCAACACAGCCAAGGCGCCAATTGGATCTAAATACAGCAACTTTAGAAGAACTCATCGCTTTGCCTGGTCTCGGTGCTTATTCTGCACAGAAAATCATCTCTTATAGAGAGCGTTTAGGGGGGGTTCAGACGATCGATCAACTCAACGAGGTCAAGGGCTTGTATCCAGATTTTTTAAGCAAAATAGGCCCTTTTCTTACTGTTCAAACTCCACTAACAGGAATCCGCTTGAATGAGGTTACTTTAGAGCGCTTGAAACAACATCCGTATCTCACATGGAACCAGGCAAATTCTATAATCAAGTTGCGCCAACAGCGTGGATTGTTTACTTCGATCGATCAAATCAAAATATCTGTATTAATTGACAACCAAACTTTTGAAAAACTAAAGCCTTACTTATCTTTGTAACATGACAATTCATGAACAACTAAAGGCAGTCATTCGAGACGTCCCTGATTTTCCAAAGCCAGGAATTTTATTTAAAGATATTTCAACCATTATGCTCAACCCTGAAGTTTCCAATGGGGTCCTCGCACATCTTGCAGATTATTATCAAAATGCAGGCATAGAAGCAGTAGCAGGTATTGAAAGTCGTGGTTTTTTATTCGGTTATCCACTTGCCATGAAACTGGGCGTTCCGTTTATCCTTATCCGCAAAGAAGGCAAATTACCCTATGATAAAATCAAACATGCCTATGACCTAGAATATGGTTCTGCAGTTATCGAAATGCATGCCGATGCGGTTCAACCGAATCAAAAGGTCCTTATCCACGACGATTTATTAGCAACGGGTGGTTCGGCAGCAGCCGCAGCAACATTAATTGAGCAAGCAGGCGGAAATGTAGCAGGGTTTAGCTTTTTAGTTGGCCTAGATTTCTTAAACGGAGAAAATGCGTTGCAAAAATTTAATGCTGAAACCTATTCTTTAGTGCATTATTAAATTGCAACAAATCAACAAATCAACAAATCAACAAATCAACAAATCAAAAATCATCAATCTAATCATCAATCAACATGAGTATTCAATTATCAGAACAACAGCAATTGTTGACGCAAATGGTGCGCGACTTCGCTGAAAAAGAAATCAAGCCTCATTACAAAAAGTGGGATGAACTTGAAGAATTTCCCGTGGAGGTCATGAAAAAAATGGGCGAGCTTGGCTTACTCGGAATTTTTGTGCCTGAACAATATGGTGGCTCTGGTTTATCTTATGCTGAATACGCAACCGTGCTCATGGAACTCGGCAAAGTTTGTGGCGGAGTAGGGCTTAGTGTAGCCGCACATAACTCGCTTTGCACTGGGCATATCTATTACCATGGTTCTGAAGAACAAAAGAAAAAATACTTGCCCAAATTAGCTTCTGGCGAATGGATTGGCGCGTGGGGTCTTACTGAAGCCAACACGGGTTCAGATGCCATGCGCATGAAAACTACTGCCGTACAAGACGGCGATTTCTGGGTGCTCAATGGTACTAAAAACTGGATTACACATGGCCTTTCTGGTGATGTAGCAGTGGTGCTGATCAGAACGGGCGAATTACTAGACAGCAATGGCATCACCGCTTTTATCGTTGAAAAAGGAACACCTGGTTTTTCTGCGGTTAAAATCAAAGATAAATTAGGTGTAAGAGCCAGTGAAACCGCAGAGCTTATTTTTGACAACGTCCGTATCCCGAAAGAAAATGTAATTGGCGAAGTAGGTCAGGGATTCAAGCAAGCCATGCAAATATTAGATGGCGGCCGTATTTCAATCGCTTCATTGAGTTGTGGAATTGCAAGAGGCGCGTTTGAAGCCAGCGTGAAATACGCAAAAGAACGAGAACAATTTGGGCAACCTATTGCACATTTTCAAGCTATAGGATTCAAGTTAGCCGATATGGCCACTCAAATTGAAGCTGCAGAGCTATTAACTTTCCAAGCGGCTTATAAAAAAGACACCAAGCAACCCGTTACAAAAGAGGGTGCGTACGCCAAGTATTTTGCCTCAGAAGTATCCGTAAAATGCGGTAATGAAGCCGTGCAAATTATGGGTGGCTACGGCTATACAAAAGAGTATCCAACTGAGAAATTCCTAAGAGATGCCAAACTCATGACAATCGGTGAAGGAACCTCTGAAATACAAAAACTTGTAATTGCCAGAGAAATTTTAAAATAATCTTTGCAGAATAGATTTTCTGTCATATATTTGCAACCCAAACTTTTAAAAAGAGAACTAAGCATATGTTGATCATTCCAATTAAAGAAGGCGAGAACATCGAAAGAGCATTGAAGAAGTACAAAAAGAAGTACGAGAAAACCAATGTGATGAAACAATTACGTGGCCGCAAGGAATTTATTAAGCCTTCAATTACACGTCGTCAGGAAGTAATCCGCGCTGCTTACAAGCAAAGAATGCAAAGCCAACAAGCGTAACCTTTTTCAGGTTTTAAAGTATATGAAAGGAGCTTTTAGCTCCTTTTTTTATGCTCCAAAAATTTGAAATATATCTCAGGCAAGAAAAGCGGTATGCAGCGCATACTTGCGAAGCCTATCTTAGAGATTTAAATCAATTTGCAAGCTACAATCAGTGCTCAAGCACCAACGATTGGCAAGAGCAAAATCATGCTACTATTCGGGCCTGGATGGTTCATCTCATTGATTCAGGAGTTTCCAACCGGAGTGTCAATAGAAAATTAGCAACACTCAGAACTTTTTTTAAGTGGTTGCAAAAAGAAGGCTTACTTAACCAAACACCAATGAGTAGGGTTCAAGGACCCAAAAGTGAAAAAAGACTTCCGGTATTTGTCAAGGAGCAAGAGTTGCAACCAGAAAAAACGCAAAGTTTATTTGCTTCCGATTTTGAAGGAACCAGAGACCAATTGATTATTGAGTTGTTTTATCAAACAGGTATTCGACTTTCTGAGCTCATCCATTTAAAAGAAAATGCCGTCTCTAGCCAATCGGTGAAAGTGCTTGGTAAAAGAAATAAGGAGCGGATTATTCCGATATCAGCTGAATTGGCACAACTCATTGAAAAATATATTGCGGCCAAGAATTTACTGAAATTAGATCATCCAAATTTATTGGTAAGGCCAAATAATCAAGCACTGTATCCGCAATTGGTTTATCGTTTGGTCTCGACTTTTTTAAGTACAATAAGCACAGTAGAGAAACAGAGCCCGCATGTTTTACGACATACTTTTGCTACTCATATGCTCAATAATGGCGCCGGACTAGAAACGCTCAAAGATCTTTTAGGACATGCTAATTTATCGGCCACACAAGTGTATACCCACAACTCTTTTGCGCAATTAAAGCAAGCTTATGCAAGTGCACATCCTCGAGCAGTGAAAACACGTTAATTTAACGTGTAAAGCGCTGAATTTACCTATCTTTGCCGGACAATTTAAGATATGAAATTAGCAACAGTAGGTAGCGTGGCTTTCGATGCCATTGAAACCCCATTCGGAAAGACAGATAAAATTGTTGGTGGCGCAGGCACATATATTGCTTTGGCCTCTTCGTTTTTTGTCAAAGAACAAAGTCTGATATCTGTAGTAGGTGAAGACTTTCCGCAAGAAGTGTTAACCAATTTAGAAAGTAAAGGGGTAGATGTAAGCGGGGTAGAAATCAAGCAAGGAGAAAAAACTTTCTTTTGGTCAGGCCGCTACCACAACGACCTCAACTCGCGCGACACCCTAATCACCGAACTAAATGTACTCGGCGATTTCAAACCAGTTGTACCTGTTGCTGCCCAAAATGCGGCATTTTTAATGCTCGGTAACCTTAGCCCTGACGTACAACTTTCGGTCATCAAACAAATGAGTCAAAGACCTAAGCTTATTGCCATGGACACCATGAATTTTTGGATGGACATCGCATTAGATAGTTTAAAAGAAACGCTCAAACATATCGATTTACTCATCATCAACGATGAAGAAGCCAGACAATTATCGGGTGTTTACTCTTTGCGTAAAGCGGCAAATATCATTCGTCAAATGGGTCCTTCCATTCTCATTATCAAGAAGGGAGAACACGGCGCCTTATTATTCCACGAAGAAAATATCTTCTATGCCCCAGCTCTTCCACTAGAAGAAGTTTTTGATCCAACGGGTGCAGGCGATACTTTTGCGGGTGGTTTTATGGGTTACTTAGCCGCTGCAGAAAAACTCGATTTTGCTACCATGAAAAAAGCAATTATTGCAGGTTCTGCATTGGCTTCGTTCTGTGTAGAAAAATTTGGCACCGACCGATTAAAAGAAATCAATCATTCAGATCTGCAAACTAGAATGCAAGAGTTTGTGACCCTTTCTACTTTTGAACTTTAAGCGCAATGGAACTCAATCACTTAATTGAACAATTAGAAGCATTAACTCAGCACGAAGACCTGCTCCAATTGGGTCGCGAGGCTGGGCAAATCAAACAGAACTTTGAAGATCAACTCATCGAACTCGAACGCATCGAACAAGTAAATAGGTTAGAAGCACAAGATAAAGGCGAGGCATACGAAGAGCAAGACTACAAGCCGCTCAAAGAAAAGTTTTTTAGTGTTTACCAAGAGTTCAGTACCAAAAGAAAAGCACAACAACAACTCCAACAAACTTTAGAAAATCAAAATCTAAAGTTGAAAAAAGACCTCATCGTTCGCTTAAAAGAAGTCATTGACAACGAAGAAAAAATCGGTACCGCTTTTCAAGCCTATAAAGATATCCACGAGACTTGGAAGAAAATTGGAGTCATCCCACGAGAGCAAAGAGAAGCCATTCAAAAAGAATATTCTCGTTTACTCGAAATCTTCTTTTACAATATCAAGATTTATAAAGAGCTCAAGGAAAACGACTACCGCCGCAATAAGCAACTCAAAGAAGACCTTATTTTCAAACTGAAGCAGTTGCGCGTGTCTTCAGCTCCATTAAGAGATTTGGAAGCACAATTACACGCTTTCCAAGATGAGTGGGAAGAAATTGGCCCGGTTCTCAACGAAGACTGGGAAACCATGAAAGTTACCTACTGGGAGGCTGTAAGAGGCGTTTACGATAAAATCAACGAACACTACGAAGCACAAAGACAAGTGCTCAAAGCAAATATTGAAGCCAAGAAACTACTCATAGCTGCTCTTCAAGAACAAATGACACAACTCGAAAGTTGGACTAACTTTAAAGATTGGGATCAACAGACCAATTTTATCTTGGATTTACAAGCCAAATGGAAAACAATTGGCTCAGGTGGCCGTAAAGAAAACGAAGCGGTGTATGCCGAGTTCAGAGCACTGTGCGATACATTTTTTGCAGCAAAAAAAGCTTACAATAAAGACAAAGAGGCAGCAAGTAATGAGATTGTTGCGCGCAAAAAAGCACTCATCGAAAAAGCGGAAGCAATATGCAACTCTCAAGATTGGAAGAATACTGCTGATCAACTCAAGAAATTGCAAAGTCAATGGCAACAAATTGGTTCGGCAGGGCCAAGACACGAAAACAAGCTCTGGAAAGAGTTTCGTGCAGCTTGCAATGTATTTTTCGATGCGCGTCAGGCACACTTCGGAGAACAAGATGCAGCCAATGCAAGCAATTTAGCAGCTAAAGAAGCCCTTATCAAAGAATTAGAAGCATTTGTCATGCCAACAGACAAACAAGAAGCGTTGTCTGCATTAAGATCTTTACAGCAAAGATTTAATGAAGTAGGCCATGTTCCAATGAAAGATCGTCAGCGCACCTATGATGCATTCAAAGGCATGATGGACCAACATTACAAGGCGCTGAAACTTGAAGGCCAAGAAAAAGAACGTGTCTTGTTCGAAGCAAAGTTAGAAGGCCATTTATCTTCCCCTGACAAACAAAGATTGTTGCAGTCAGAGCGCAATGAGATTCGCAAGCAAATAGACGGCCTCCAAAAAGAAATGCTCACCCTAGAAAACAACCTTGGGTTCTTCGCGCGTTCAAAAGGAGCCGATCAATTGCGTCAAGAGGTACAAAAGAAAATTGCTGCTGCAGAAGATAAAATTAAAGCGTTGAAAGCGAAGCTTAAACTCATCCCAAATGAATAGTTTCATCAATCTTTTGTTGCTTGTTATCAGTATTCCAACGTTGTTGGTGTCTGTATTTATTGGCTTTGACTTACCCGTAGAATTCTTGAAGTTAACCGCTCAAGAATTTCAGTATATTCAAGAGCTTTATTTTATTCTTGGGTTGCTCATTCTTATTATTGGATTGCGCAGAACCATCAGAAGGTGGATGGGTGTTTCTATGGTAAAGCAGCAAGAGAAATTTGTCTGGAATGAATCGATTAGCAAAGAAAGAAAAGTACGTGTATCTGTTTACAATAGCCTAGAAGCCTTACTTTTCTTAAGTTTTTTGGCAGCGCATTGGTTCTTAACTACGCAAGCCTATTTTGTAATCTTGGTTTACGGCATTTTATTTTTAGATTCGATTTTATTTGTCTTGATCAATCAAAAATATTTCAGAGTAGGGCTCAGCTCAAAAGCCATTCTTGTCGCTGACCGCGAAATCATCTTGATTTATTTGCATGGCCTCAGAAAAGTCAGTGTGAGTCAGCAAACTATTTATTTCGATTATATCGAAGAACTCCAACTTACTTTCCCACTCGATTGCTTACAAGAAGATCAAAAATCCTCGTTTTTTGCAGCTTTAGAGGCACAAATTGATCGCGACCGCGTATTGTTTCAGCACACCAAGTAAGTTTTATTAACTTCGTGTCATGTCGGTCAAGGCACCCCAGAAAATACTCATCATTCGCTTTAGCTCCATCGGAGATATCGTCCTGACTTTTCCAGTAGTGAAAGCGCTTAAGTTAACTTTCCCAAATTGTAAGATTGACTTCGTCACGAAAAAGGGATTTGTTGGTTTGCTCCAGGCCTGTCCTGAAATTGACCACATTTTTGCTCTGGATCAATCGCTTTCCAATTTGCGAAAAGAAATTCCCTTTGCTCATTACGATGCAGTAATTGACTTGCATCATAATCTACGCAGCAGGCTTCTTACCATTTTTCATTTGGGCAAGGTTTATCGTTTTCCAAAGGATAATCTGCGCAAGTGGTTGCTCACTTCCTTCAAAATAAAACCAAAGCACTCAAAACACGTCGTTGATCGATACCTCGAGCCAGTTCGCAGAGCTTTCCAAGCAGATTTTATTGGCGTTCAAAACGCGTATCAGGTTCCAAAAGACGCGCAAATTGACATTCTCGAAAAAACCGGTTTTCAGCCTGGTCAATATGTAGCAGTAGCAATTGGCGCACAGTTTGCAACTAAAAGAATGCCAACGGAAATATTGATTCCCTTACTTCAAAAAATAAATGGGCCTATTCTATTATTGGGTGGAAAGGAGGACATTGAGGTTGCTCAGAAAATCTTGAAGGCATTACCAAATGTATCTATCCAATCACAGGTAGGTAAATGCTCCATCCATGAATCTGCTTGGCTTGTGCAAAATGCAGCTCAATTGCTCACCCACGACACCGGACTCATGCATATTGGAGCTTGTTTTCAAATGCCTATTCATCTGATTTGGGGCAATACTGTCCGTGATTTTGGCATGTATCCGTACCGCCTAGAACAAGAAAATTGTTTTCATTATGAAGTGCAAGATTTAGCTTGTAGACCGTGTTCTAAAATTGGCCATCAGGCTTGCCCCAAAGGGCACTTCTCTTGTATGCGCAAACAAAATATAGAGCAAATTGCGACTGAATTGAATAAAGCCTAAAATCAGATTAATGTTCTTCAAATAATTTTTTGAGCTCAGTGGCCTCCGAAGGCTTCATTTTGCCGGCTAAAATAAGCGCAAGTTGTTTTCTTCTGAGTGCACCGTCAAAACGCGCTTTCTCTTCTACGGTTTCAGCAATGATTGCTGGCACTTGAATTGGATTTCCATTTTGATCAACGGCAACAAAAGTATAGATGGCTTCGTTGCATTTTTCTCTTTGACCGGTAACTGCATCTTCCACAAAAACATCTACAAAAACTTCCATGGAAGAATTAAAAGCCCTCGAAACTTTTGCTTCGAGTGTGACGATTGATGCATGATTGATTGGTTTCTGAAACGAGACGTTATTCACTGAAGCCGTAACAACTACTCTTTTAGAATGGCGGTGCGCAGATACACTTGCAATAACATCCATCCAAGCGAGCAGCTGCCCACCAAACAGATTACCTAAAGTATTGGTATCATTAGGTAAAACAATTTTAGTTGTTATGGCTAGTGTAGAGGAGGCTGTATTTGCTTTCATGCTTCAAAGTTACACAAAGGAATTTATTATGATTATTTAATTCTGCAATGATTAAATTTGCCCGACTTATTGTATTTTTACAGACAACTATCATGCTCTTACTGAATTAACTATGAAACAACGTTACTTACTAGCATCTCTACTAGTCGTTTTATCTACTTCAATTTCTGTTTTTGCTCAGCAAAAAACCCGTGTTCTTGACCCACAAAACATGCGCGAAGGCGAAAATGTAGAATATTGTGTCACACACAAGAAAAATGCAGAAATGCTCAATAATCCTGATTATGTCAGAGGTTTAAAAGAGGCGCAACAAGCCTATGATGAAGTTGCCAAAAAGGGCGATCAAACCAAGGGTACTATCTACACTATTCCTGTAGTGTATCACGTTTTACACATGAACGGCGTAGAAAATATTTCCGACGAACAAATTTTAAGCTCACTGGCAATCTTAAACCGTGACTACCGAAAACTGAACGCAGATACCGCAAACGTTCATCCTGACTTCCTTGGAATGCCAGCCGATATCGAAATCGAATTTAAATTGGCAACCATTGCACCAAACGGCCAATGTTTCAACGGCATTACGCGCACCTATTCAGCCATGAGTTTCGATGGCTCAGACGGCAATGCACAAGTAGACGCTATAATTGCCGGCAACGACATTTACAATGGGGTATGGCCAGGCAATAAGTACCTCAATATTTTCATTTGCGCTGAAATTGGGGGTGCAGCGGGATACACCTTTAATCCAAGTACTTGGGCTGCCACGAGCATGAAAAACGGCATCTGGATCTTACATGATTATGTAGGTGCAATCGGAACAAGTAGTGTTGGTTCAAGTAGAGCCCTAACTCATGAAGTTGGTCACTGGCTCAATTTAGATCACACCTGGGGTGGGAACAACAATCCAGGTAACACTTCTAGCTGTTCAACGGACGACAACGTTCAAGATACGCCAAATTGTATCGGTGTAACTGCTTGTTTGTTGAATTCTAATACTTGTAATTCTGACAACAGTTATTGGGGCTTTGATATCCGCGATAACGTAGAAAATTACATGGACTACTCTTATTGTTCTAAAATGTTTACTGAAGGACAACGCACAAGAATGCGTAATTGCTTGCTCGTTTCAAATACAGGAAGAGCAAATATTGTTTCTCCTTCAAACCTTGCCGCGGTAGGCGCTACCGGTACAGTATACCTTTGTAAAGCTGATTTTAGTGCTGATAAAGTAACTATTTGTTCAGGGAACCAAGTTCAGTTTACCGATGAATCATACAACCTTGTAAACGGATGGTCATGGCAAATTACACCGGCAACTGGTTGGTCTTTTGCAACTGGCTCAACAGCAAACTCTGCAAATCCAGCGGTCATATTTGATACTCCGGGCATGTACAGCGTTCAGCTAACGGCAACCGACGGAACCAACAGTGATATCGAAGCAAAAGCATCCTATATTCGCGTACTCGGAACACCTGCAACACTTCCATATTGGGAAGGATTTGAAGCTTACACTTCATTGAGCAATTTGCCCAATTGGGAAGTTTACAATGCCAATAACAACAATGCTTTTGAACTAGAAAGCAGCTTTGGACATTCAGGCACCAAATGTGCCAAACTGGTCAATTTCGGACAAACGCCATCCAACATCGATGAATTGATTTCAACTAATATCGATTTATCTGGAATTGACACCAATACAGGAACCGTTACGCTTTCATTCCGTTATGCATACAGAAAAAAAGCAGCTTCTGATTATGAGTACCTCAAAGTATTTATTACCGGAAATTGTGGCGAAAACTGGGCGCAACGCAAAACCCTTGGTGGCAACCAACTTTCAAGCCAAACCTCGGTCTCTTCATGGGCACCAAGTGCTCAAACCGATTGGGTCACTGTTCACATGACAAATGTTACTGCAAACTACTTCACCGATAATTTCAGAATGCGTTTTCGTTTTGAAGGTGAGGGTGGCAACAACCTTTATCTTGACGACATCAATATTTATAGTGGTGGCCCCTCAAACGATTTAGTAGTTGCCAGCATCGACGAACAATTATTTGCCGGGTTCACGCTTTATCCTAATCCTACCGAAGGAGATATTCATCTTAATTTTTCTTCCAAATCTGCAGGTTCAGCACAATTAAAAATCACTGACCTTACGGGTAAGTCAATTGCAAATTATCCTTTGTTCTTGCAAGAAGGAAACAACATGATTATTACCCAAACCAATCAGCTTGCCGCAGGTTCTTATTATGTAGAATTGGTATTTAACGGAAGAGCACAAGTTTTACCTTTCGTGGTTGAATAGAAGACTTAATCTTGAAAAAAATCAAATAGGAGTTTTGCTTTTGCAGCTCCTATTTTTTTTGCAATCGCGTCCTGACCTTCAGCTTGCATTTTGGAAATCGTCTTGTAGGATTTAAACAATGTTTCAATGGTTTTTGGACCCAATCCTTTGATTTGGTCAAGTTGGGTGCCAACAGCCTCTTTACTGCGCCTATTGCGGTGATGACTCAGGCCAAATCTGTGCGCCTCATCCCTGAGTTGTTGAACTAATTTAAGCGCTAACGATCTTCTGTTGATGATAATTGATTTCGAAAAGCCTGGCTTATAGATTTCTTCTAGTCTTTTTGCCAGACCCACTAGCTTGAGTTCGTTTTCAAGCCCAAGTTCTTTGACGGCCTCTAAAGCCGCACCTAACTGACCTTTGCCGCCGTCGATAATCACCAAATCTGGCAACGAAGCACCTTCTTCTTTAAGCCGCTTGTATCTGCGCCCAACAGCTTCTTTCATGGTGCTGAAGTCGTCTGGCCCTTCAACAGTTTTTACATTGAAATGACGGTAGTCAGCTTTACTCGGAACCCCATCTTTAAAAACCACACAGGCGGATACCGGGTTGGTGCCTTGTAAATTTGAATTATCAAAACACTCAATGTGCTTGGGCAGTGTATTTAAACTAAGTGCCGACTGTAGTTCAAGCATCGCTTGCATCGGAACTTTCTGTACCGAAGTACTCGAATTCATGGCTTGTTTTTTTACCTGAAGCTGCGCATGCTTAACATTGGTTTGGGCCAACTCGAGCAATTGTTTTTTTTCGCCTATTTTTGGAAAAACAGCTTTTGCTGGGTGCAGCATAAGCGCGGAGTCAATCCCAACCACAACCTCTTTGGCTGTACTTGAAAAATGACTGCGAAGTTGCGGAATAATGTTTTCGTACAATACCTCTATTCTTTCGTCAAGCGGGTCCTCAATACGGGTAGCATAAGTATGGGCAATACTTCCTTCCCGAATGACCAAAAAACTGACCCAAGAAAGCTGGTTTGTTTTTTCGATGTAACAAACGTCATAATTTTGAGAGTGATCTGCGATGATCATCGATTTAGAGCGAAATTGTTCGAGTGCAATTAATAATTCTTTACAGCGCTGAGCAGCCTCAAATGCTTGCTCATTGGCAAAAGCCTGCATTTGTTTTTTGAGTTGTTGCATCAAAGAAAAATTCTTCCCTTCGAGCAGCAATTTTACACTTTCAATGGTTTCTTGGTAACTTTCTTCGGTTTGTAGGCCTTGACACGGCCCCCCACATTTTCCAATATGATACTCGAGGCAAACTTTAAAGGCACCTTTCTCAATTTTTTGTTTGCGTAAATCGAGCTTGCAAGTTCTAATTTGAAATAGTTCTCTGATGAAATGCAATAGTGCATTCATGCCTTTGACATTGGTATAGGGGCCAAAATACTGAGAGCCATCATTATATTTGCGACGGGTAGAAAAAATGCGCGCAAACGGTTCTTTTTTAATGACGATCCATGGGTAAGTTTTGTCGTCTTTTAGAAGGATGTTGTAGCGAGGTCGATAACTTTTGATGAGGTTATTTTCGAGCAGTAGTGCATCGATTTCTGTTTCAACAACGGTAAAAGTTAAATCTCGGATTTGTTTGACCAGTGTGCGCGTTTTCCCATCTTCGTGCTCTTTCTGAAAATAAGAATTTACCCTTTTTTGGAGGTCCTTCGCCTTTCCTACATATATGATTTTTCCGTCACTATCTAAAAATTGATAGACACCAGGGTGATGGGGTAGGGTTGCTACTTTGGCTAAAAGGTCATTGCGGTCATTCACGCTCCAAAATTAGAAACATTGTGTTTACTTAGCACGCACTTCTTATATTTGTCTTATGCTAGATGAATTTATTAAAAATGCGCTTGCTGAAGATATTGGTTCTGGTGATCATTCTTCTTTAGCTTGCGTACCTCAAGAGGCTACTTCAAGTGCTTATTTACTCATTAAAGAAAAGGGTGTTTTGGCCGGTGTGGATGTGGCCAGACGCATTTGTCAGATCTATGATTCAAAATTAGAGTTTGATCAAAAATTAACAGACGGAACTAGCGTAGAAGTAGGGCAAGTTGCCTTTATATTAAATGGTTCATCAAGATCAATTTTAGCGGTAGAAAGGTTGTTGCTCAATTGCATGCAACACATGAGTGGTGTCGCAACCCAAACCGCCCATTATGTTGCACTAATAAAAGGAACCAACTGCACATTATTAGACACCCGAAAAACCACGCCCGGGATGCGCATGCTTGATAAATATGCGGTTAAAATTGGTGGTGGAGCAAATCACAGAATAGGCCTTTATGATATGATTATGCTCAAAGACAATCATATCGATTATGCGGGTGGCCTCAAAAATGCATTAGAACGCACAAAAGCCTATCTGCAAGAAAATAATTTAGCACTTAAAATAGAAGTAGAGGTTAGGTCTGAAGCCGAACTTTATGAACTCTTGGCCTTGCCTCAAGATTACCATCGCATCATGTTAGATAATTTCTCTCCAGAAAGATTGACTGAAGCATTGCGCTTTATACCTAAAGGAATAGAAACAGAAGCCTCGGGCGGAATCACGGCTGAAACCATCAGGAGTTATGCCGAAACAGGGGTGCAATATATTTCGGTAGGTGCTTTAACGCATTCAGTTAAGGCGCTAGACATGAGCTTGAAAGCTAGTCTTTAAAATAGGCGAGCGCAAAAGCAAATCCTTCATCTTTTAGCCCAATAAGTTCAATTTTATTTTTGATGCTTTGCGGACGCAAAATTTTGGCTTGAATCAGGACCCTATTCTTTTCAATTTCTGCAACGGTCAATACAGAAATCTCTTCTTTAAAGGCAAGGCCTCTCAAACCGCAAAGCTTGTAAATTGCTTCTTTGGCGCACCACAACGTTGTTTGCCATTCTTCTTCTGACCAGCTTATTGTTGCTGCTAAATTTTTTTCTTGCTCTGAAGCAAATTTCCCAATCATTCTTGTAATTCTCGATTGAATTTTTTCGAGGTCAATCCCAATTTCAATAGAGGACTTCCCAAATACAAGTATATCTGAAGAATGCGTAATGGAAATATGGGTTTGAAGTGCTGAATCGAGGTATGGCTTCCCGTTTTCGTCGTAAAAAATAGGGCTCTGAATTTGCAGTGTATTTCGCAGTTGTCTTGCCATAAGGAATTCTTTTTTCCTTTTTTCACTTTGTAAGTGAATGATCTGACTTTTTTCTTCCGGATACAGAAATACGGCTTCCATTTGCAAAGAATTGAAGCGAGCACTTTTTAATTGAACTAAAGGATGTATCTGAAAAGAATCAAAATTCATTGAAGCCATTTTTACCTGTGATCAGTAAATCACCATACAAACATAGGATAGAAAATTGATGAATGTTATGTAAAGAGTATGGATTTTTCTATATTTACAATCTTAAAAAAACGAGATATAGTAAAATTTATACGCATTTATATGGTGGGTAGACTACAATTATTGCTCTTAAGTGTTTTATTTGTAAGCACTTATGCTTTTTCACAATCGGGTCTCGGTACACTTCGTGGTACCGTAACTGATGAAGCTTCAAAAGCTCCTCTTGAATTTAGCAAGGTATTGTTAAAGCAAGCGGGTGCCATTCGTGGTAGTTCCTTAACGGATGAAAAAGGTAAATTCCAAATCAACGGTATCCAACCAGGATCATATGATGTGGAAGTTAGAAATGCTGAAGGCGGATATCAGACACTTACCATCACTGGCGTGGCTATCTCTCCAGACCGCATTACCTTCTTAGACAATCTTAGTCTCACCAGCAAGACACAAGAAACCAAAGAAGTAAAAGTTGTCCGCTACAAAGTTCCGCTCATCGATAAAGATGGTGGTGCCTCTGGTGCAACTGTTACTCGTGAAGACATCGCACGTCTCCCAGCTCGTTCGGCTTCTGCTGTTGCCGGAACTGTGGGTGGTGTAAACGTAAGTGAAGGTTCAGGAGCCATTTCAGTTCGTGGTACACGTTCAGACGCAACCTATTTCTACATCGACGGTATTAAAGTGCGTGGTTCATCTAACTTACCTAAGTCTGCCCTTGAAGAAGTATCTGTTATTACAGGTGGTGTTCCGGCTAACTATGGTGACGTCACCGGTGGTATCATCTCCATTACAACACGTGGCCCATCTTCAGTTTACTTCGGTAGTATGGAAGCAGTTAGTTCAGGTCTCTATTTTAATGGTGCTGATCCTAACGGCTACGACGGTAAAGTATTTGGTCTAGATAAATTTGGTTACAACCTTGTAGAAGGTATGTTGTCAGGTCCATTATTAATGAAGCGCGATTCATTAGGTCACAAAACAAGACCAATGCTTGGCTTCCTAATTTCTGCCAACTACACCAATCAACTTGACTCAAGACCTTTGGCTGGTGGATCATACAGAATCAAAAAAGACGTTCGCGACGAACTATTAGCTAACCCACTCAGACCAACTTCTACCGGTTTCGGAACTTTCCATAATGCACTTTTCTTGCGTGCAGATGATTTCGAAAAAACAGCATGGAGAATGAATGCACGCAACACAGTGTTGTCTGCATCGGGTAAAATCGACGTTAATACGGGGCCATCCGTTAACCTTCAATTCGGTGGATCCCTCAACTATTCTCTCGGAACCAACTATAACTACGGTGGTTCATTGCTCAACTTTACCAACTACGGAGTAGGAAAGAGCTTAGATTATCGCGTATACGCGCGCTTGACACAGCGTTTCAACAACGACCGCGAAGGTTCAAGTTCAAAAATCAAATCGGCACTCTATAACATCATGGTCGATTACTCTAAGTCATTCAATGAATCTTATGACCCGAATCACAAATACAACTTATTTAACTATGGTCATGTAGGTAAATTCGTTACAACAAGAGTTCCTTCTTATGAGTTTGATCCAGCTACTCAAATGTATGTTCACAATGGTTTCCGTGATGTACAAGTAGACTTCACTCCATCTGAAACCAATTCTGCATTGGCTGCGATCACTACACAGTACTTCAATATTTACGAAGGAAACCCAATTGGACGCTACGAAAACCTTTTCCAAATCCAACAAGGGAATGCCCTTAGAAATGGTGACCTTCCAGGAAGTGTATATGGTATTTGGTCTAACATCGGATCTCCTTCAAACGGATTTGGTAAAACTGAAAACGATCAGTTCCGTGTAACAGGTGCTGGTTCAGTAGTACTCGGTGACCACTCAATCTCACTCGGTTTTGAATACGAACAACGTGTAGACCGCGGTTGGACAAGCGGTGACAACGGTCCGGTCGGAATTTGGTCTATTGCACGTCAGTTAGCCAACTTCCACATCAAAGAACTTGACCTCAACTCAGGTGTTGTAACCGATTCAGGTTCATTTAAAGCGATTACCTACAATCGTTTAAATGCCGGTGATGCTTTCCAAACAGGAACAGGCGAATACGGAGGTCAAATCAACAATGACCAACAGTCTTTCTTTGATTACAACGTACGTAAAAAATTAGGTTATAATCCTGCAGGAAACGACTACATTGACATCGATCAATACGATCCAAGTACTTTCCAATTTGACATGTTCTCGCCTGATGAACTCCTCAACAGCGGTCAGTCTTTTGTTTCTTATTGGGGTTATGACCACACCGGCAAGAAAGTTCGTGGTAACACGGACATCAATAAATATTTCAACGAATTTGACGAAAACGGAAACTACAAAAGATTTGTAGGTGCCTTCCAACCAATCTACATGGCTGGTTACGTTATGGATAAGTTTGCTTTCAAAGACATCGTATTCAACGTAGGTGTTCGTGTTGACGTATTTGATGCCAACCAACCCGTATTAAAAGATCCTTACCTTTTCTATACTGCTAAAACAGTAAAGGAAGCACGCACTTTAGCAAGTAATGACCCTAACCAATATTCTTGGGTTAACCTTCCATCAGGTATGGGTGACGACTACGTAGTATACGTAAATGATGTAAATAATCCTTCGGGAATCAATGGTTTCAGAAACGGTTCACAATGGTACAACGCTTCCGGAACACCAATCGAAGATCCTTCTAAGATCCGTGGTGCAGCTGGTATCGCTCCTTGGTTACAAGACCCATCTTTAGAAACACCAACTGCAGACGCATTCGAAGATTACAAAGCACAAATTAACGTAATGCCGCGTATTGCGTTCTCTTTCCCAATTTCAGAGGAAGCGTCTTTCTTTGCGCACTACGACATCTTAACAAAAAGACCTACAACTGGTTTCCGTTTCGACCCATACGAATATCAATTTATTCAGTCTCGTAACGATGTAATTAATAACGCTAACCTTAAACCAGAAAAAACAGTTGATTACGAACTCGGATTCCAACAAGTTGTAACTCGTACGTCTTCAATCAAGATTTCTGCATTCTACCGCGAGCAACGCGCAAATGTTCAGTTGGTAAACGTATTTGAGGCATATCCTGTAACTTATAAAACATACGGTAACCGTGATTTCGGTACAGTAAAAGGTTTGACAATTTCTTATGACATGCGTCAAACAGGTAACATTCGCATGACTGCCAACTATACCCTTCAATTTGCAGACGGTACCGGTTCAGATGCAACTTCTATGTCGGCATTAGTAAACGCAGGTCTTCCAAACCTTCGCGTGATCTTCCCTTACAGCTATGACCAACGCCATGCCTTCAACGTAACTTTTGACTACCGTTATGGTGAAGGTCAAGATTACAACGGACCAATGATTGGCAAAACAAGAATTCTTGAAAATACAGGCTTGAATTTAATTGCTAACGTAAATTCAGGTTCACCTTATTCTTCACAAACCTTTATTACTGATGCCGGTATTGGAAACCTTACAGCAGGTATCAATGGTACATTAAATGGTTCTCGTTTGCCTTGGCAATATCGTTTGGATATCCAAGCAGACAAAACATTCTCTTTAGAATATGGAAACAAAGAGAACAAGAAAAAAGCAGCTTTCTTACAAGTATATGTGCGTGCTACAAACTTATTCAATCAATTCAATGTATTGAATGTTTATAGAGCAACCGGTAACGCAGACGACGACGGATACTTAGCTGCGGCATCTAGCCAAACATCAATTCAGAATCAAATTGATGAGCAATCTTTCCGTGACTACTACACCATGAAGATTCAAAATCCGTTTAACATCAGTGTACCTCGAACTATTCGTTTGGGAGTAAAATTTGATTTTTAAGAAGCTTTAACACAGTATTATGAAAAAGCAATTCATTGCCGCGTTTTTAGGACTCACCGTTTCATGCACTCAAGCATTGGCATACTTAGGTCCAAATGATAAAGATTACAAACCATCTGCAAAACCAAAAGCAAATTGTAGCCCTGCTACAGCAAAGTTGACCATGAAGTTCAACGATGTTTCTGCTTTAATTGAGCAGGGTGGTAGTATGTTCCAAAACCGTGCTGCTGGTGTGGCTGCCTATGAAGTCCCTAGAGGAAGTGGTCGTTTTGCCATTTTTGCAGGAGCACTTTGGATGGGTGGTACAGACGTAAATGGTCAGCTTAAATTGGCTGCACTTCGTTACCGTTCAGGTAACGACTTTTGGCCTGGCCCATTAACCGTTACACCAGGTACTGGTAACTTTAATCCGTTAAATCCGGTAGGTAGCGATGCAATTAGAGATTTTGGTGAAGCTAATATCGATCCAGATCAGTGTATTGCCTATGATAAATTTTACACTATTCGCAAAGCTGAAGTAATTAGATTCAACATTTGGTGGGAATGTAATGCGGGCATCACCACAGAAGGATGTGACGACATTACTGCTCCAACCAATGACGAATTGAATCGCATTTATGGTTGGCCAGCACATGGTGACGTCTCAAGAGGTCAAGATTACTTCTTGGCGCCATTCTATGACCGTGACCAAGATGGTAACTATAACCCAGACAACGGTGACCACCCATGGTACGACGACATCTTAGGTCGTGACGACATCGAATGTGGAATTGACCGTCGTATTTCACTTTATGGTGATGAAACACACTGGTGGGTATTCAATGACAAAGGAAACATCCATACAGAAACCAACGGTGACCCAATTGGTATGGAAATCCGTGCACAAGCATTCTCGTTTGCAACAAACGACGAAGTAAACCGCATGACTTTCTACAACTATGAGTTAATTAACCGCGGCACACAGACTTTATACAACACTTACTTCTCTCAATACCTCGATGCTGACGTCGGAAACTATGCCGATGACTACACCGGATGTGATGTTTCACGTGGTTTAGGTTATATGTACAACGGTGACCTCATGGATGAGTCTGATGGTGGTAAATTAGGATACCTAGAAAATCCTCCAGCAATTGGATGTGACTTCTTTGAAGGTCCTTACCAAGATGCCGACGGTATCGATAACCCGGGCCCTTACTATGATGAAACTACGCAAACTGAAGTTGTACCAACAGTGGTAAATGCTTTAGCTAATAATGGTATCGTTTACAAAGGTATTGGTATCGGTTATTCTGATGGCATCATCGACAACGAGCGTTTTGGTATGCGTCGATTCACATACTATACTTCAACATCTGCTTACCCATATAATGACCCAGGGCCAGCTGCAGAATACTACAACTTCATGGAAGGTCAATGGGCCAATGGTTCAGAAATGTTCTACGGAGGTCTAGGTTATACTGGTTCTAATGGAGTTCTTGAAGGTGTATTATCAGATTATATGTTCCCAGGTACTTCCGATCCATTAAATTGGTCTACAGGAGGTCAAGATGTTACACAACAATTCCCTAACGGGTGGGATGAATCTACAAACAACAACCCTTCTGGTGACCGTCGTTTTGTACAATCTGCAGGTCCTTTTACACTTCGCCCGGGTGCCATTAACAACATTACTGTTGGTATTGTTTTCGGAAGAAGTACAGAAGGTGGTTTAATGGCATCTGTAGAAGCAATGAAACGTGCCGATACCAAAGCCCAAGCATTGTTCGATGCATGTTTCAAAATTCTTTCTCCGCCAGATGCACCGCGTTTGACCATTCAAGAGTTAGAAAATGAATTGATTCTCTTAATTGACAATCCAGTTTCATCTAACAACTACCAAGAGGCTTACGAAGAAAAAGATGAAATCAATATTCCTGACCCTACTGTAGACCGTTTCTACCGTTTCGAAGGATACCAAATCTTCCAATTGAAAGCTCAAGATGTTTCTATTGCAGACATCGCTGATCCAGACAAAGCGCGTTTGGTTGCGCAATGTGACATCAAGAACAATGTTTCTAGATTGATCAACTTTGAATTCGACGAAGCATTAGGTTTCTCTGTGCCAGTTGAAAAAGTGGACGGTGAAAACGCAGGCATTCGCCACTCATTCAGTATCAAAGAAGATGCGTTTGCACAAGGTGCACGCAGACTCGTTAACCACAAAACATACTATTATGTTGCGGTTGCATACGCTTTCAACCAATTCAAAGAATACGACCCGAATGACCCGTTATTATTGGACGGTCAAAAGATACCTTACATTTCGAGTCGTTTGAACTTTGACGGAACTGCAATTGCACCAACTTCTGCAATCCCGCACAACCCAATGCCAGAGGCTGGTGGTACTGCACAGTTGGTTTCTTACGGAACTTCACCACGCATTACGCGTTTGGATGGTTACGGAAATGGCAACCGCAGTTTAGAGTTCACTGACGAAACGTTGAAAACGATTTTGCAAGATGGTTACATGGCCAATCCTACTTATGATTACGGTGCAGGCCCTGTAAATATCAAAGTGGTGGATCCATTGA
>JBDLPT010000021.1:0-32925 GCA_039800945.1 Bacteroidota bacterium
ACGAGATCTTCAAATCAAGCGTCAAACGAAACGAGTTCTACAAATCAATCTTCGAATCAAACTTCGAACAAAGGATCGAATGAAGAAAATCTAGCGCGAGCGAATGAAGAATCGAATGAAGAAAATCGCGCGCGAGCGAATGGAGGATCGAGTGAAGTTTCGAATGGTTCAACGAACGAAACCAGATCTTCAAATCAAGCGTCAAACGAAACGAGTTCTACAAATCAATCTTCGAATCAAACTTCGAACAAAGGATCGAATGAAGAAAATCTAGCGCGAGCGAATGAAGGATCGAATGGAATTTCGAATGGATCAACAGACGAAACGAGATCTTCGAATCAAACTTCGAACAAAGGATCGAATGAAGAAAATCAAACTTCGAACGAAGGATCGAATGAAGAAAATCTAACGCGAGCGAATGAAGTATCGAATGAAATTTCGAATGGTTCAACAGACGAAACGAGAACTTCGAATCAATCTTCAAATGAAACGAGATCTACAAATCAATCTTCGAATCAAACTTCGAACAAAGGATCGAATGAAGAAAATCTAGCGCGAGCGAATGAAGTATCGAATGAAATTTCGAATGGTTCAACGAACGAAACGAGATCTTCGAATCAATCTTCGAACAAAGGATCGAATGAAGTGAGATCTACAAATCAAACGAAGGAAATCGAGGCGGAACTGAAGTCATTTGAGGAGGTAGCGCAACAAATTTTAGAAAATAATACGGATCAAATTATTGCAATCGAGGCCTTCCCAAGTTTGGTAAAAACAAGAACTGAACTCGAAACATTAGAAGCATCCTTGGCCTTACCAGTTGCCAAACTAGAAAGCGCTCCTGAATTAAAGGCTGAACAATGGGAAACTTATTTAGCCTACCTGAAGGCAAGAGATAGTTTGGAAAGCGCAAAGCAGCGTTACCTAGATTGGAATACAAAAATGCAAGCGCTGGAGTTGGCTTATTTGGAAAATCCAAGCCCCGAAACTTTGCAAGAAATGAAGGAAGTGGCGCAAAATTTACAAGAGGTCGCCGCTTTAAAGGTGCTGCAACAAGAATTATTAAAGGTTAAGGATCAGGCTCAATTTGAGGCGCTATTTAACTTAGGGTATTTGCCTCCTTATGAATTAAAAAACATCCAGGCAGAGGCTAATAATGGTACTGTTTTTAGTTTCAATGCGACGCCAGTTTATGAGCAAATTCAGATCGGACTGCCGTGTCCGAAAGGTTTAGTATTTAGGGTTCAGGTTGGGGCATTTAGAAAACCAATTCCAGCAGGGCGCTTCACTGAATTCAAGCCTGTAGATGGTAGAATTTTGGCAAACGGACTCACCGTTGTGATGGCGGGTTATTTCAAAAATTCGGCAGAAGCTGTGGAACAAAGAGATTTGATTCGAAAACTGGGTTATGCTGATGCCTTTGTAGTGGCATACAATGGTTGTGAACGCATGAACATGTCCGATGCGCAGCGTTTGGAAGTAGTGGCATCTGGAGGCACACAAAGTGTGAAAAAATCAATTTTTGCTGGGCCAGGAATGCAGTTGTTTTATACAGTGCAGGTAGGCGTATATAACCGTCCGCTGATTTCTGAAAAGCAACTGGGCTTACCTGAATTGATAGAAGCACAAACAGCTAAAGGACAATATCGCTATGCGAGTGGGCGCTTTGACAATCTTGTTGCCGCCAAAGAAAGACAAAAATTGGCGGTTAAGAAAGGGATCACCGATGCATTTATTATAGCTTATTACCAAGGTAAACGCATCAGTTTGGCAGAAGCCAAGCAACTGCAATTACAAGGAATTGCAATGCAAACAACCATAGAAAAGACTCCAGAATCTAAACCTGCTGTGATGACACTTTCTACAATGCCAAAACTCCCGATAAAAAATCAGTTGGTGCCTACTGAGCAAGAGGTTCGTTTTGAGCAGAAGTGCTTTACTTGTCAGGATCGCTTGGCCGATTTGAATCATTATGGTGTCTTTACTTATTTGCCAGAAAAAGCAATGATCAGTTCCGCTCAATTCAAGGAGAGCGAGCTCAATACGCTGCAGCGCTATTATTTAAAATCGTTCAAGAAAGTAGATCAGAATTGGACCGGACCTGTACAGACACTACAGCTAGACCCAAGCGCGGTTTCAGGAGCGCAAATGGATTGGCTGCTCCGTCAAAACCAACCTTACAGAATTTTAAAAGCAACGCAAGATACCTATCAGATCGAGATCCAACTTCCCAAATAAATTAGTGGAGTTGCAAGATTTGGGTATCGATCGTTTGACCGCGTCCATCTGGAATCGGGCTCAGGGCAGGCATGTATCTGACAATTTGCTGCGCATCAATGAGAATATAGGCAGGGGCGCTGCTCCAGTTCAGGAGTTGCCATATTTCCGATTCGGGTTCTAAGGCAATTTTTGGCCAGTTGAGCTGTTCAAAGGCTTTCAAATCAGCTTTTGTCATGAGGGTTCGAGATGGATAAATCGTAATGATATGGATGTTTTCTTGATGGCGTTGAGCCACTTTTTTAAGCGCGCTTAATTCGGCGATGCATTTTTGATTACCTGGCTGATAGAAATGCAAGCAGATATTGCCATAAGGTAATTCCATGCGCAATAATTCGCTGAGGAGTTGTTCGGGTATTTTTTTACCAATTTTAAGTTGATTATTGGCTTGCCAGAAATAAGCTGCGGCTTGTCTGAGGTCTTTTTGTGTGGCGTTGATCTTGAGATATTTGATTGCATTAAGCGCCAAATCAGGGTTGATTCTTTGCGCATAAAATAAATCGAGAAGGCTTTGTAGGGCTACAAATTCTGCCCAATTGCGATTGAAAATATAGGGGTCGTTTTGGAAAATTGCAATGTAATTTTCATACTGATTATCTTGTAGGGCGGTTTGAGCCTTGGTGCGCTCAGAGGCTTCTAATTGATCAAAGTAATTTTGATAAAAGGCCTTTGCAAATTCGATGAGTTTTGGCTGTTGGAAATCGATGCTGTCGGTGCTGAGGTAAAAAGCATATTTGTCTTCTTTGGTTGGGCCACCAAGTACAGAAAAATTATCTACGGTGAGGCCTACCGAGTACTTGACATAGCTTTTTAAGAAAGGCAAACTGTCGTTGTTGTAGTTGGCTGCAGTTTCTTTTTTAAAAGTCCTGATTTTGCTAATGAACTCATTGCTGCGGATGTCTTTCAGTTGATAAATATCGGCTAAGTAGTTGTCCATCCAGGCTTCAAAACCCAAAATCTGATAATTGATATCTGTTGAATCTAACTGATAAAAAAGCAACTCAATTTCCTTTTGATCCGCTAAGCTTTGCACGCCTTCGTCGGAGGGTAGTTCGATGATATAGCGCCCCTTTGGTTGTACATATAGCCAACTGCATTTGTCGTCGCTGCAGATTTGCAATTGACAAATTTTGGTAATCGGAAGTTGGATATTGAAAATTCCAATGCTGTCTGGGCTTACAGTGGCTAATAAGCTGCGCTCGTTGCTCAGAAAGTTCGTGGTTTGGTAAATATTTAGGCTGGGGCTATTCCAAAATGAAAGTCCTCTGATTTTTACTTGTGCAGTGCTTTGAAGGATAAAAGCGGCAAGAAATAAAACCAGGCTGCGGTAACTCATGTGCATCAAACGAGTAAATGAGGTTGGGTTACAAAAGGGGAGATGTCTGCGCCATTTAAATACATTTCGCGGATAATACTTGAGTTGATGGCACTATGAATTTGTTCGGTTAGGAAAAAAACGGTTTCTATTCCGGAGATAGAATGATTCATGTGGGCAATGGTGCGCTCGTATTCGAAGTCTTTGCCGTCGCGTAGCCCCCTGACAATATGAGAAGCCGAAAGGTCTTTGCAGAATTCTACGGTAAGTTTCTGAAAAGTTTGCACCCTAACTTTCGGATGGTTTTCAAATAAAGCGCTAATATGTGCCACTTTTTTTTCAGTGCTGAAGAGCCCTTGTTTTTTTGAATTGATACCAATACCGATGACTACTTCGTCAAAAAGATCGAGTGCCTTGAGTACTACCGCTTCATGGCCTTTGGTGAAGGGGTCAAAACTTCCGGGGAATAAACAGCGTTTCATAGGGCGTATTTGAAGAAACTAAAATAAACATTTCCAAAATTGCGACAATAATCAAAATTTGGGTGCTCACTGAAGTCATTCTGTTTGCCGTGTTCGATCACGACGATACCGTCAGGGCTCAATAACTTTTTATTGAAAATGTGTTGCAGCAGTTCTTCGTGAAAGCCCAAATGAAAGGGAGGGTCGGCAAAGATGAGGTCGTATTGCACGTCTTTGGCATTTTTGCAGTAAATGACGCAATCGGATTTATAGACCTGCATGACGTCGGCAATTTGCAGTGATTCTACATTTTTTTTAAGGTATTGAACGCAGCGCGGATGGCTGTCTATGGCTAACAAAGACGCCGCACCTCTACTGACAAACTCAAAAGAGATATTGCCGGTGCCGGCACAAAGGTCGAGCACGCGGGCGTCATCTAAATCAAAACTATTTTCTAAGACATTGAATAAGCCTTCTTTGGCGTAATCAGTAGTTGGTCTGGATGGAAAGCCAGGAGGAGTCGCAAAACGCTTTCCTTTTAGTGTGCCTCTAATGATCCGCAAAGTAATTGATTTTGATAAGTTTGATAAGAAATAAGTTCTATTTGAAGCGCCTCGAAGTCTTTAAATTTCGAAAGCAATGCTTTGATTTGATCGAGTTGTGCCGCCGGACTAGTTGCAAATAAGCGCAAATGAAAAGCGGGATTGAGTTTAAGTTTTTGTTGGTGGGCCAGTAAAAAGTAAATGAAGTCACTTTCTTGCTGAAAAGCATTGGCCGTACAGCTCAGTAATTGATTTTGTTGAAATACGCTCAAGACAAACTGGTTTTCGTGGAAAAAGACCGGTATTTGAGCTAAGTTTTTCTGGGTCGCTAAATAGTGCAGTTGCAAACTGACTTCGTGCTGTAAGCGCAGAAATTTGAGGTCATTTTTGCAATAGTCAGACAACCAAGTTGGTACGGTATAAATCAGGACGATATCGAGGTTTTCGATGAGGTCAAAATGGAGGCTAAGCTGAGGAGCTAAAGGGCCATGATTGAGTTCGTAGTAAGAAAGCAGCGCCTGGGCATCAAATAAGTCATTGGGGAAGAGCGTGAAGTCTGGGGCAAACCAGGTAATTCTGGAAATGGGCGTCTTGGCCACATACTCTTGTAAAATGCTATTGAGTCTTTCTTTAATCAACGGACGCTCTTGGTCTATCGGAATCAAGTCGGGCTGTGCGCTTTGGGCTTGCGGTTGCAAGATGCAGAGGCTATTTGAATTGAAAGCTAAAACCATGAGGCAAGGTGGCTGTTTAAAACTACTTCGTTTTTGTGTCTGATACAAAGCTACAATATTTAATTTTGTTCACTTGCCTTCCAACTCAAAGATGTCTTTAGAATCCGCTACTGAAATATTTGTACAACGCTGCCAAGCCGTTGTCAATTTTGAATTTACTCCGGATCAAGACGCCGCTTTGCGCCAATTTGCTCAATTTTGGCAAGCAAAAGAAACCAGGAAGCTCTTTATTCTGACGGGTTACGCCGGAACCGGGAAATCTACCCTTATGGCAGGCCTTACCCAAGTGCTTAAGGCGGAGCGCGTCAATTTCAGGCTCATGGCGCCAACCGGTAGAGCTGCCAAAGTGCTTTCCAATTATGCGCAGCACCCCGCAAGCACAATTCACCGACAAATCTACTTTTCTGGAGGTGAGCTTGCGCAAAGTAACCTGACCAAAGCAAGGAATTTGTATAAAAACACCTTGTTTTTTGTCGATGAAGCCTCCATGCTTGCCGATCAAGACACTATGGAAGCCGATAATTTGCTTGAAGACCTACTCAACTTTGTCTTTACAGGTGAAAACTGTCATTTGATTTTTATCGGTGACCCTGGGCAGTTGCCACCTGTTGGGCAAGAACATTCGATCGCGTTGCAAGCAGAGGCTTTGCAAAACCGTTACCCATCGTTGCATATTTGGCCTGCGCAACTCAATCAGGTAGTTCGGGTGGCCCAAGATTCCGGAATTCTAAAGTGGGCAACCCATCTAAGGGGGCTCACTGAGTTCCAATTGCCTTTATTCGAGCGCTTGGCCTACCAAGATGTGCAGCGCATCAATGGAGCAGAGTTTCAAGAATACCTCGAGAGTTCTTTTTCAGAAGTGGGCGCAGACGAAAGTATTTTGCTCACGATGTCAAACAAAAGAGCTAATCAATGGAACCGAGAAATTAGAAATAGGTTGTTTTACCGCGAAGAAGTCTTAGAAAAAGGTGACTTAATCATGGTGGTTAAGAACAATTATTTCTGGCTCGATCCTGAGTCAAAGATGGGTTTTATTGCCAACGGAGAATTGGCCAAAATTGACCGCGTTAGAAAACTCGAGGCGCACTACGGTTTTGAATTTGCTTTTGTCGACCTTCGTTTTGTAGATTATCCGGAGCAAGAAGCCCTCAGTTGCTGGGTGCATATCGCAAGCCTTGCTGAAGAAGCCCCAAGCCTGACCCGCGATTCTTTGCGCAAACTTTTTTATGCGATTGACGAAGATTATCAGCACATCAAGAACAAGCAAAAACGATACAAAGAGGTTTTGAAAAGCCCATTTTTCAATGCACTTCAAATCAAATACGCACACGCCATTACCGTGCATAAAGCACAAGGTGGGCAGTGGGCACACGTATACGTAGACTACGGATTTTTACCAGACGACAGAAAAAACTTGCAGTATTTACGTTGGTTATACACTTCGCTCACACGCGCAAGCGAAAAGCTATATTTATTAAATTTTCCGGATGATTTTTTCGAAGCGCAGCATTAAACAAGCCCTGCCCAAGCTTTAAAAGCTTTGAGCTGTGGCGCATTCTTCTCTGCCAATTCGGCAATAGTATGCTGTACATAAAAATTGCGGTCCACTTCAGGGATAAATTTTTCCAAGATGCGTCCGTTTCTTTCTATGAGTAGGGTTTTGTTTTGGTTTTCGTGGTAGCTCAGCCAGTTGTCTAGTTGTGGCAAGGCACGGACCTGATTGACCGCAATGATCAAATCGCCGGGGGTGAGCCCTCCTAATTCGGCTGGTGAACCAGGGTAAATCTGGGTAATTTGCCAGTCTTTCCCAACCTGAACTACTTTCATGCCTAAGCGTGCTTCTGCGTAGCTTCCAGACGCTTTTTGCTCTAGTTGCAGCCCGTAATAGTCCAGTGCTTCTGTGAGCAATTGCTCAAAGGGGGAGGTTCCGAACACAAAGTCATTGAAAAATGAACTGAAGTCTTGGCCCGTGAAATTTTCAAGAGCCGCTTTGTAATCGGCAATTTGATAACCCTTATTTTGTGTGGCAAAATCGTAATAGAGTTGCTTCATGACGGTTTCGAGACCCATTTTATTTTGGGTGGCCTGACGAATCTTCATGTCACAATAAAAAGCGAGTAAACAACCTTCTGTGTAAATTGAAACTTTTCTTCCGGGTGCTCCAGGAACATATCCATCGAGCCAAGTGTCAAATGAAGCCGCAGCCACACTCATGCTGAAACGCCCCGGATTATCAAGGTGTTTTTGCACTTGCTTAGCAAGTTCTTTGAAGTATTGGGTGGGTGAAAAGACACCGCTCTTGAGTAAGTATACATCGCCCATGTAGGTAGTGATGCCTTCGTAAATAAAACCTGCTTCAGAATAATTTTCTACCTTGAAATCATAAGGATACATGGCTTGTGGTCGGAGCGATTTAATGTTCCAGACATGATACAATTCATGTGAGCTCACGCCCAATAATTCGGTGTAAAGCGTTGAAAAAACATCGGCGCTTGGCCCTAATGCAATTACTGTAGAAGTAAGGTGCTCTACACCATGGTAAGCGGCGTAGGGCAAAGACTGAATCAAGAAGGTGAATTCTTTAACTGGGAATTCTCCAAAATCTTCTATTTGTTTGCGGGTAAATTTTTCAAAATCGGTCAGAACGCGTTCCCACGGTATGAGTTTTTGATTATTGAAGCAAATATGAAAGGTTGTTTCGCCGATACAATAAGAGTTCTTTTCGAGATTTGGACTGCAGATAAAAGGGCTATCGGCCAATTCGTCGAAAGAGCCCACCTCGGTTTTGTTGTTGTCAAAAGTAAGCCCAGAAGCGATTTCCCAATGAGCAGGGATGTGCAACTGGATCTCAAACTGAGCTGCCTCATTTTTTGAATACAAGAAGCAATTGACCGGATTAATGTAAAGTTGTTGGTCGTCAAGAAAGCTAGAGCCTGCATTGAGTTCGGCGGCATAGTAGCTGTATTCGAAGCGAACTTCTTGCGCGCCACTGCAACTGATTTGCCAAGTGTCTTTACTTGATTTTGTAACGGCTAATCTTTCATTTTTATCGTTGAAAGCCCTGAAACCTTTAATGTTTTTGGCAAAATTACCAAGCTCATAACGGCCGGGTCTCCAGCTTGCTAAATCTAAAATGAGTTCGTCCGAGCTAACGGCAACTTGCCCCTTGAATTGAATGTAATGCAACGCAGGGTTTTCACAGTAGATTTGATAACGAAAGGTCATGGTTTAGGCGTATAATTCTGCTTGCAGTTGTGCAATCTTATCGTCAGCTAAGTAGTCGTCGTAGTTCATCATTTTATCGATGATGCCATTTGGTGTCAGCTCTATAATGCGATTAGCAACCGTAGTAACCAATTCGTGGTCATGCGATGTAAAGAGCAAAGTTCCTTGGAATTCTTGCATGGCGTTATTGAGTGCCGTGATGGATTCGAGGTCGAGGTGGTTGGTAGGTTCATCCATGAGTAGCAAATTGGCCTTAGCTAACATCATTTTTGAAAGCATACAACGCACTTTTTCTCCACCTGAAAGTACGGTTGCCATTTTCATGGCTTCTTCTCCGGTAAAGAGCATACGCCCCAAGAAAGTTCTGAGATACACTTCTTCGCGCTCTTCGTCGGTCTGGGCATATTGGCGCAACCAATCGATGAGGCTTAATTTATCTTCGAAATAGTGGTGATTGTCATTTGGAAGGTAGGCCGTGGTAATCGTTGTCCCGAAGGTGAATTCACCGGTGTCGGCTTTGATGTTTCCAGATAAAATTTCAAAAAAGTTGGTTAGGGCAACAGAATCTCTAGAGATAAATGCGATTTTATCGCCTTTATTTACAGTAAGATAAAGGTCTTTGAATAGGGTTTTACCTTCTACTGTTTTACTCATGTTTTCGATACCTAAGATTTGATTTCCGGCATCTCTATCTTGATGGAAGGTAATACCTGGGTAGCGTCTGGATGAAGGCTTGATTTCTTCTAGATCGAGGTTGTCAAGCATCTTGCGACGCGAAGTGGCTTGCTTAGATTTGGCAGCATTGGCAGAGAAACGAGAGATGAACTCCATGAGCTCTTTCTTTTTTTCTTCAGCTTTTTTGTTTTTATCAGCGCGCTGACGAGCAGCTAACTGTGAAGATTGGTACCAGAAAGTATAGTTCCCTGTAAACAAGTTGAGTTTGCTGAAATCGATGTCACAAATGTGGGTACACACAGTGTCTAAGAAGTGACGGTCGTGAGAAACCACAATAACGGTGTTTCTGAAATCGAGCAAGAAGTCTTCAAGCCAAGAAATGGTTTTGAGGTCGAGGTCATTGGTAGGCTCATCGAGAATCAAGACATCAGGGTTACCAAATAAGGCTTGTGCCAACAATACGCGTACTTTTAAATCGTTGGAAAGCTCTTCCATCAGTAAGTAGTGCTTAGATTCATCGATGCCGAGGTTACTCAAAAGCGTAGCGGCATCGGTTTCAGCATTCCATCCTTCGAGGTCGGCAAATTCTCCTTCGAGCTCTGCGGTTTTCATGCCGTCTTCTTCAGAGAAATCTTCTTTGGCATAAAGTGCATCTTTTTCAACCATAATTTCATAAAGGCGTTTGTGCCCCATGATGACGGTTTGCAAGACTTGGCATTGGTCAAATTCAAAGTGGTTTTGTTTCAAAACCGCCATGCGTTTACCTGGCTCGAGCTCTACTCTTCCTGTAGTAGGGTCTTGGTCCCCGGTGAGGATTTTTAAAAAAGTAGATTTACCCGCACCATTTGCACCGATAACGCCATAGCAATTGCCATTGACAAATTTTACATTGACTTCGTCAAACAATACGCGTTTTCCGAACTGAAGGGAGAGGTTGGTTACCGATAACATGCTGATAAATTTTGCGCAAAGATAGGCAAAAGAAATCAGCTATTTGAACATGTATAAATGAATGCAGGAGGGAAGTTTAAAGCGGTATACTGAATGTCGACACGATCAAAGAAATCGCTATACATTTTTTTAAGACCTCTACTGTATTGAAATTGGATGAATTTTCCGTCCTGAATTAAGGCTTTCTGACAAGAATGAAGAATGGCTGATCTGAGTTCTTTTGGGAAATTAGAGAGTGGTAAAGACGACAAAATGTAGTCTGCTTTTTCAAAGCCTAGATCGAGGATAATTTGGTCAAGATCAGCGGCTGAACCATGTACAAGATGCAAATTAGGATGCTGCAGTTGTTTCTGTAGGTTTTGAAAAAAGGAGTCGTTGAGTTCAATGACCACCAAATGGGTATCAGCGGGCAACTGTTTGAGAAGCGCTTTGGTAAATACACCCGTACCAGGGCCTAACTCGACAATAACTTTTGCGGTGGAAAAATGGATAGGCGCCAGCATTTTCTTGCTCAGAAAACGAGAGCTAGGCAAAACAGAACCTACCATTCGGTTAGCCTTGAAAAATTCTCTTAAAAAGGATCTGCGCGACATAATTAATCGACTAAGGTCGCGTGTTCTCCACGAATGATGCCTCTGATTTGCCCTTTAAGCGCGGTGTCTTTAAAAGGGCTAAAACGTAGTTGCTCTGCACGCATGTTGTGTGCGTATGGCAAGCTGAGGTCAAAAAGTGTGAGTTCGGCAACGGCACCTTCTTCAATGCTATTGGCTTCTAGACCCAATACTTTTCTTGGGCCCATATGGAGTGCATTGAGTACGGTAGAAAGATCTTGAGGGCAATGCGTGTTTAGCGCAGCAAAGAATGTTTCGAGCTGGGGTGTACCAAAATGAGCTAGATCAAATTCGAGGTCTTTTTCTTCGAGGTCTCCAGGGCGGTGATCCGAGACAATGGCATCTAGTGTGCCATCTTGAAGGCCTTCCCAGAGTGCTTTTTGATCTGCAGCCGTTCTTAAAACGGGTAAAACTTTGAAACGCGTGTCAAATTGAAGCATAGCTTCTTCTGTGAAACACAAATTCATGAGATGTACATCGGCAGTGACGTCGAGTCCCTCTTTTTTGGCTTTTCTGACCAATTCAACTCCTTCAGCTGTGCTGAGGCCGGTGAGGTGCAATTTACCACCAGTATAGGCCAAAATGCGCAAGCTTTTTTCAATCTCGATAATTTCAGATAAGTGCGGATCCGCTTTGAGGCCAGTACGTGTAGAGGCCTGGCCTTCATTGACCACAGCTTTGGCACTTAATGAGCTATTTCTTGGGAATACACTCACTCTGCCGCCAAAATCTCGGGTATAGAGCAAAGCGCGTTGTAAAATGCCGGCATTTACAGGTTGGGTGTCATCTGTAAAAAGTCTGACGCCATGGTTGTAGAGGTCGTAGAGCTCAGCGAGCTGTTCGCCGTGTAGGCCAGCAGTGAGTGCGCCATTGACTCCTAAAAAAGGTGTGGACCCTTGTGCATTTTGTTGCGCATAAGTTACCTGACCTTTGTTGTCCATGACGGGTTGGCTTGTGGGTTGAATATAAACCTGACAAAAACCGCCTGCACTGGCAGCTTCTAGACCACCTTGTATGGTCTCTTTGTGTTCGTATCCGGGATCGCAGAAATCGGCTTTGAGGTCAATGAATCCAGGGGCTACACATAATTGTGCAGACTCCACTTGCAGGGCATCTGAGTGCTGAAGTTGTTGACCAATTTGAGCTATTTTACCTCCTTCGATGAGGATATCTACGGTTTGTTGGTTGTGCGCAGATTGCGGGTCGTAGACACGGACTTTATTGAGTTGAATTTTCATTTCCACCATTTTAGCAAAGCAAGTTCAGAAAGCAATAAGAGCAAGGCCAAAAAGAGCAGGGTGCGCCAATAGTAGGCAACCTGATCAATTTGAAGTGCAGCAAGGCTCTGACCTTCTTTGATGCTGTTAAATTTACAATTTTTTATGCCGTTATCGCGCAATAATTGGAGCAGTTCTTCTGCGCCTAAGTAGGTCAAAACCGATTCTGTACGAGGGTAGTTGAGGGCTAGAAGTCCAATATTTTCTTGAGCCTCAAGTTGATAAATGCCCGATTTTAACTTTTCAAGCGCCGCTGGCCCTGCGATATTTATTTTGATAATTCCGTCATTATTATTGAATTGCGGAATGAATTCAAAGTCTTTGGCGCGCATTTTTAAACTGAGGTCAGCAGCAAGCTGAGCGCGTATGCCAATTTGGGCGTCCTGACCAATGCTGCCAAACAACGGGAAACGCTGGCTGGCAAATTCCCCACAGCGCAATAAAATGGTCGGGAATAATGATTGTTGCGCCAAACTGCCAAAACTAGGATCAAGCGCAGCACTCCAAAGAAATGCCTTTTGTTGCATACTTAGAAAGAGTGCTTGACCCGAGCGCATTTTTAATAGAGGCAAAGCGATGCTTTGGTTTTGCGCCTTAATTTCGTAGTGTTTGGCTATTATTGGCGTCTGCAATTTCTGGATCTTTTTTTCAAAAACGCCTTTGAAAAAAGGATCGTTGTAGGCAATTTCTTGAAGTTGAACTCCAGAGCTTTTAGTTGGACCAAATGAAGGGAAGCCAAGTGCTTTGAGCAAGAGATTGTAGTTGTTTAGGTCAAGCGCTGCCCCCGGGATCAGCAAGAGTTTCTGGCCGCGTTCTTGGGCGGCAATTAGTTCGGCACGCAGGCCATTTGGCACTTCGTTGAGACTGTTGAGCACAATTAAATCGGCTTGCCCAAGGTTTGCAGCATTCACTACACCAGGAGCCAGCGTTTTGATTTGGTAGCGAGGTTCTACGGCAAATGCTGCCGACACTCTGGCGCTCGAGCTTTGATCTTCAATTAGGCAGACTTCTGTGCGTTCGGCTACATCATATGCAAAAAACCATTGGTCGTCAAAATGGATTTGAGCGTCGGTAATTCGAATATTACCCTGTACTTTACCTCTGTTTTTTTCGGTGAAAGGGAAGCTGATTTCTTGTTTTTGATTGGCTGCCATTTTCAAAAACATGGTGCGTTTCATTTTGCCAATTTCTAGATTGACTTCGAGGTTTTTTTGATTGGCTTCACCGCTGTGCTTCACCCGAACGAAGAGTTCTTGATTGGCATCGAGTTGGTGCGTAGGATTGGCAAACCAAACACTATCGATGTAAACATTTGAGGGCTTTTGAGCTTGCATTTGAAAGAGCAAGGCTTGATCTGCAATTGCAGGTGCTAAGGGCTGAAGTTGCGCTTGGTATGTTTGAAAATCAGAAATAAAAATGCGCTGCACATTTCCAAGAGCCTCTTTGAGGTCTTCGTGTTGTTTGATTTGCTTTTGTTCCCATTTTACAATTTCATCGAGGCTCCGACTCAATGCAAAAGGCTCAAGTTGATCGAGGTAGCTTAATGCTTCGGCTTTGGTGCCAAAATATTGCTCGGCACTATTGAGGTGGTTGCTACAAATGAGCACACGCGTATTTGATTTTACCTTACCTAGAATTCTTTTGGCTAACTCTCTTCCTTCGGACAACAAAGTTCCTTCGGTGCCCAGCGCGGTCATTGAAAACGAATTGTCTAGGTAGATTACGATGGCTTCTTTGCCGCCTTTTTGCTGACTTGCATCTTTGGTAAACGGATTGGCAAACGCAAGCACAATAAAGCTAATGGCTAGAATGCGGCTTGCCAATAAAAGGTAATGCTTGAGTTTTCGGGTGCTTTGCTCTTGCTTCTCTAAAAATTGAATAAAGCGCAGCGAAGAGAAGAATAAGGTTTTTCTTTTTCGAAAATGAAAGAAATGAATAAGGATAGGAATGAGTACGAAGAGCAGTAGCCATAAGCGTTCGGGATGTACAAATTCCATATTTCAAAAATAGTAAAAAAGCAAAAGGTGTTAAAAAAAATGCCCGACTAGCGGGCATTTTTCAATTAATTAGTTTTCAGTGCATCGAGGCGCTTTTTGTATTCTTGCGCTTTTTCGATGTTGCCGAGTTTCATGTTGGTTTTGTAGAGAATGTCTAAAATTGATTTGTCATTTTCATTTTGACTAGCGTATTTCTCTAAAGGAACCAAAGCTTGTTTGAATAGTTCGGTAGCCTCTTTTTCTAGGACCGCAGCTTTTGGGTCTTTGTAGTCGAGTTCTACTGATTTGTTGCGTTTTTCAACGGCCAAATTGTAAAGGTGAGCTCCTAATTGATAAAGTGCTTCGTTGTAATTAGGATCGATTTCGATGGCTTTTTGAAGTGCAGCAGTTGCTTTTTCGTTTTCTTTTTTGTCCATGTAGCTGGTGCCAAGCACGTAGTACAATTGCTTGTTGGATGGATCAATGGCAAGTGCTTTGGTGATGTATGTCTCAGTAGCAGCGACATCTCCTTTTTGCAAATTGATATTGACCAAGCTGATGAGGATGTCGATGTTGCGAGGCATAGCATCAGAGATTTTTGAAGCAAATGCCAACGCTTCGTCGTATTTTTTAGCAGCTAGGAAGTCTTCCACAGCATAGTTTACTGCAAGTGAGGTGTTTACTTCTGCATCTTTGAAAGTTTCGCCGAGGTAGCTCTTGACTTCTGCCGCATTTAAGAAAGCGTAGGCAGCGGTTTCGTATTTCTTTTCGTTGTAGGCGATGATACCTTGGTTGAAAAGCAACTCTACACGCATGTTGATGAAGGATTCTGCATCCGCTTTGTATGTTTTCTTAGGGTCTTCGATTACCTTCTTGAAACTGGCCATTGAAATGGCTTTCCATTCTTGGCTGGTAGCGGCGTCTGTAGGCCCGGTGTAATTTTCTTTTAGATTTTTTAAATCATTTGCTTCTTGAAGGGCATAATAAATCTCGGCACGATACAAATGCATTTTGAGATCTTCTGCGGTTTCAGGGTTTACCGCTGCGAGGTCAATAAAGTTCTTGGCATCGGTAACGGTTTTAACGTTTGCAACCACGTCTCCGGTTGGGTTGTATTTTCTCATTAAAAGAATGGCGTCAGTAACGTTTTTCTTTTGAGCAAATGTACCTGCGCTGAGGGAAAGAGCGAGGCCAATAAAGAGCATTTGTTTTTTCATGTCTAAATATTATTCAGTTTCTGTTGCGTTGTTGTCAATAGTTGTGCCATTTTCTGCATCTGTAGGATTCAAGACTTCGGCATTTTCCATATTGTCTTCGTCTTCATCTTCTGAACGCGGTACTCTAGCGATTGCTGCAATCTCTGAATTTCCTTTGAGGTTGATGAGTTTAACACCTTGTGCGGCACGGCCCATTGTTCTGATGGTGTCGATGTGCATGCGGATGGTGACGCCAGATTTGGTGATGATCATGAGGTCATCTTCGTCAAATACATTCTGAATAGAAAGGAGTTTACCTGTTTTGTCGGTGATGTTGAGCGTTTTTACTCCTTTACCACCGCGGTTGGTAATGCGGTAAACTGGTTCTTTGTCTTCAGGGTCGTTGAGGTAGGTGCGTTTTCCGAATCCTTTTTCAGAAACTACTAAAATAGTAGAGAAGATGTCTTCAACGCAAATCATGCCGATCACGACGTCAGTAGCTGAAGTAAGGGTTACGCCGCGTACACCGGAAGCATTTCTTCCCATTGGGCGAACCGTTGCTTCGTTGAAACGAATGGCTCTACCTTCGCTGGTTGCCAAAACGATTTCGTTGCTGCCGTTGGTGAGTTTTGCCTCGAGTAATTCGTCGTTTTCACGGATGCCGATGGCGTTGATACCGTTGCTTCTTGGTCTTGAGTATGCTTCAAGAGAAGTTTTCTTGATGACACCTTGCTTAGTACACATCACGATAAAGTTGTTTTCGACGTATTCTTTATCGGTGAGGTCGAGCACCTTCACGTAGGCCTTGACTTTGTCGTCTTGAGGGATGTTGATGAGGTTTTGGATGGCTCTGCCCTTAGAAGTTTTGTTTCCTTCCGGAATTTCGTAAACACGCATCCAGAAACAGCGTCCTTTTTCTGTAAAGATCAGGAGGTAGTTGTGGTTGGTGGCTACAAATAAGTGCTCGAGGAAGTCTTGGTCACGAGTAGCGGAACCTTTAGAGCCCATGCCGCCGCGGTTCTGAACTTTGTATTCTGCGAGGTTGGTACGCTTGATATAGCCTGCATGCGAAATGGTCACCACTACTTCTTCGTCGGCGATGAGGTCTTCCATGCGCATTTCGCTGGCCGAGTATTCGATCAGGGATCGGCGTTCGTCACCGTATTTTGCACGCACTTCGATCAATTCATCTTTGATGATTTGCATGCGACGCTCTTCTTTGTCAAGAATGTCTTTGAGGTCGGCGATGAGTGCCATTAATTCGTCATATTCTGCTCTGAGTTTGTCTTGCTCAAGACCAGTAAGCTGACGCAAACGCATGTCGACGATGGCTCTGGTTTGGATCTCGGAAAGACCAAAACGCGTTGCCAAGCGATCGCGGGCGTCATCTGGGCTGGCAGAAGACTTAATGATTTCAATGACTTCGTCAATGTTGTCAGAGGCAATGATCAGACCCTCTAAGATGTGCGCGCGTTCTTCGGCTTTGCGTAAGTCAAAACGCGTACGGCGAATCACGACTTCATGACGGAATTCCACGAATTGCTCGATAAGTTCGCGAACGTTTAATAAACGTGGGCGGCCCTCAACCAAACAAATGTTGTTGACAGAGAAAGAAGTTTGAAGTTGGGTAAACTTATAAAGTTTGTTCAGGACTACATTGGCAATAGCATCGCGTTTGATTTCAAATACAATACGCATCCCGTTGCGGTCAGATTCATCGCGGAGGTCAGAGATGCCTTCGATCTTTTTATCGTTGACTAATTCAGCGATTTTTTTGATCATTTCGGCCTTGTTGACCTGATAAGGAATCTCGGTAACAATAATTTGTTCGCGGCCGTTTTCTTCTTCGATTTCGGCTTTTCCACGGATGACTACGCGTCCACGTCCTGTAAGAAGCGCATCGCGCACACCTTCGTAACCATAAATGATACCTCCGGTAGGGAAGTCGGGTGCTTTGATGAATTGCAATAATTCTTCTGCGCTAATATCGCGGTTGTCGATGTAGGCGATGGTACCATCTACCACCTCAGTGAGGTTGTGAGGGGCCATGTTTGTAGCCATACCTACGGCAATACCTGCTGCTCCGTTCACGAGCAAATTAGGAATCTTGGTAGGGAGAACAGTTGGTTCTTGTAAAGAGTCGTCGAAGTTTGGACGGAAGTCTACGGTTTCTTTTTCGAGGTCGTCGAGCATTTCTTCGGCAATTTTGCGAAGGCGTGCTTCGGTGTAACGCATGGCAGCAGGGCTGTCGCCGTCCACTGAACCAAAGTTACCCTGACCGTCAACTAATGGATAGCGCAAAGACCAAGGTTGAGCCATACGCACCATGGTGTCATATACTGAGCTATCGCCGTGTGGGTGATACTTACCGAGTACTTCCCCAACAATTCTTGCCGATTTCTTGTATGGTCGGTTCGAATAGACGCCGAGGTCTTGCATACCGTAAAGCACCCTGCGGTGTACAGGTTTGAAGCCATCCCGAACGTCAGGGAGTGCACGTGAGACAATAACAGACATCGAATAATCGATGTATGCCGATTTCATTTCATCTTCAATGTTGATCTGGATGATTTTTTCGCCTTCAGCCATATTGTTGCGTTAATCTATGCGTTAATTAAATAGATTTCCAAAATTAATAAAATGCAGGTGCTTCCTCTCCGGCAATTCTATTTTTTACTAACAAAATGCACCTATAAATTGTGGATAAAAGCGGAGTCTACTCATCAATAAAAGTTATATTTGTCTTCAACAATAAATGCCCATGGAAGCCAAATTCTCTCCACGCGTCAAGGACATGATCAGTTACAGCCGAGACGAAGCTGTCAGACTCTCCAACGAATTTGTTGGAGCCGAGCACTTATTGCTAGGCCTGATCCGCCTCAACGAAGGCACAGCAATTACCATTTTAAAAGAGTTCAACCTCGATCTCGAGCAGCTCAAAACGGAGCTCGAAAATATGCTTGGTAAATCTGCAGTATCGCAATTAGCCAGCACCAATATCCCCTTGCTAAAGCAAGCCGAAAACATCATCAAGCAATCTTATCTCGAGGCCAAAGAATTCAGACAAAATATCATCGGTACCGAACACTTGTTATTGACCATTTTGCGCTACGAAGATTGTGTGGCGTGTCAGTTATTAAATAAATACGGCGTGCTCTATGACAGCGCCCGTGAAGAATACGAACTTATGTTACAAGACAAACAACAACAGCAACAACCGCGTGCAGAATTCCCTAATTCTGGCAATGAAGAAGAAGAAAACTTTGGTGCGGCTCAGCGCAAAAGTGCCGATCCAAAATCCAAAACGCCCGTTCTCGATAATTTTGGTCGAGACCTCACCAAAATGGCAGAGCTCGGACGTCTAGACCCTATTGTTGGCCGAGAAAAAGAGATCGAACGCGTGAGTCAGATTTTATCTCGCCGCAAAAAGAACAATCCGATATTAATCGGCGAGCCCGGAGTTGGGAAGTCTGCAATTGCCGAAGGCTTGGCTTTGCGCATTGTGCAACGCAAGGTGTCTAGAATTTTATTCAACAAACGCATTGTTTCTCTGGACCTCGCTTCTTTAGTTGCGGGTACCAAATACCGCGGGCAATTCGAAGAGCGCATGAAAGCCGTGATGCAAGAGATCGAAAAAAATCCAGACATCATTCTTTTCATCGACGAAATCCATACCATTATTGGTGCTGGTGGAGCCAGTGGTTCTCTCGATGCATCCAATATGTTTAAGCCTGCGCTTGCCAGAGGCGAAATGCAAGCTATTGGCGCAACCACCCTCGACGAATACCGCCAATACATCGAGAAAGATGGTGCACTCGAAAGACGCTTCCAAAAAGTAATCATCGAGCCCACCACAATCGACGAAACCATTCAAATCCTACACAACATCAAAGAGCGCTACGAAGATCACCACAGCGTGCGCTACACCGATGAAGCCATTGCAGCTTGTGTCAAACTTACCGAGCGCTACATCACCGATCGTCATTTGCCAGATAAAGCTATTGACGCGCTCGACGAAGTAGGTTCGCGCGTGCACATCACCAATATTCATGTCCCGAAAGAAATTACCGAAATCGAGGCTCAGATTGAGGGCTTGAAATCTCAGAAAGCAGAGGTAATCCGCTCTCAGCAATACGAAAAAGCTGCTGAGCTGCGCGATGCCGAACGCAAATTTCAAGAGCAACTCGAGGCGGCTAAAACCAAATGGGAAGAAGAATCTAAAAATAACCGCGTTACCGTCACCGAAGAAAATGTGGCCGAGGTGGTTTCCATGATGAGTGGTGTGCCCGTTACTAAGGTTTCAGAATCTGAACTTGGCAAGTTGGTCAAAATGGCTGAAACTATCCGTGGTAAAGTAATTGGACAAGACGAAGCCGTAGAAAAAGTTGTCCGTGCAATTCAAAGAAACCGTGCGGGTCTGAAAGATCCAAACAAACCAATTGGTTCATTCTTTTTCTTGGGCCCAACTGGTGTAGGTAAAACTCAACTCGCAAAAATTCTGGCTAAAAACTTATTTGATTCCGAAGATGCGCTCATTCGCATCGATATGTCAGAATACATGGAGAAATTCTCAATCTCTCGATTGGTCGGAGCGCCTCCAGGATATGTAGGCTATGAAGAAGGCGGGCAGCTCACCGAAAAAGTGCGCAGAAAGCCTTATGCGATTGTTTTGCTAGACGAAATCGAAAAAGCACACCCAGATGTATTCAATTTGCTTTTGCAAGTGCTAGACGACGGCCACATGACCGATGGTTTGGGTAGAAAAATCGATTTCAAAAACACCATCCTGATCATGACCTCTAATATTGGTGCACGTCAATTAGCCGACTTCGGAACGGGGGTAGGTTTCGGAACCAAAGCCAAACAAGAATCCCAAGAGCAAAATGCACTTTCTGTGGTTCAAAATGCTTTGCGCAAGGCCTTTTCTCCAGAGTTTTTAAACCGCGTTGACGACATGATCATGTTCAAATCATTGCAGCGAACCGATATCCATAAAATCATCGACATCGAACTCGAAAAATTATTGCAGCGCATTGGTAATTTGGGCTACAACGTAAGTTGCACCGATGCTGCCAAAGACTTCATCGTAGACAAAGGCTATGACGAAAAATTTGGTGCGCGTCCACTCAAAAGAGCCATTCAAAAGTTCATCGAAGATCCGCTTGCTGAAGAAATCATTAATTCAAACCTGCAAGAGGGCGACACCATTGTGCTAGACTTCAAAGAAGGTGCTGAAGTGTTGGATCTTCAGATCAAAAAAGCCAAAGCTTCAAAAGCCAAAGGCGAATCTTCAGCTGAATAAGTGGAAGGTGAGCTCAGTGCTTGAATCTGAACTTTTAAAGCGTGCCAAAGAGCCACAATTTGTTGCTTGGCACGCTTTTTTTATAGCCCAGCCTCAAGAAATCCCTGAATTAGTTTCGTTTGCCCTTAGTAGCAAAAAGCATCCGGTTCCGGCCTACAGTTGTTGGTTGCTGGTGCATATTGCCAAAGCGAAACCAGCACTTTTATTGCCTTTTTTGAACCCCATTACCGAAGGACTTCTACTGACGCAAAACCATAGCGTGCAAAGGTCTTTGTTGTCAATCTTGCTAGAGTTGCCGCTAAACAAACCATTAGAAGGAGAACTACTCAATAAATGTTTTGACATATTTGCTGACCCTGAGAAAGAAGTGGCAAACAGAGTGTATGCGCTTTATCATCTCAAAAGATTTCTTCGCGACTACCCTGAAATTGACCAAGAAGTTAAGGCCATCATAGAAATGATTGAAGCGCAACCTATAAAGCCTGCGTTAAAAGTAGGGATCCGAAATTATTTGAAATAACTAGTTTATAATTTGAAGAAAGTTGATCTCGTCATAGAATAAATGAAAGTCTAATCAAATTCAAACAATTTTCGAATTAGTGCTTCACTACAACTTCGTCAAACGGCACTCTTACGCGTTCTCCCCAAATACCAGGTTCGGTTCCTTTCCCGATCACCACTACCATGTTGATATGCGTTCTTCTTGGTAGTTTTAAGAAGCGCTTGAGGCGTTTTTCATCGAAGCCTTCAAGAGGGCAGGTATGAAAGCCCTCTGCAGCAATAGACAACATAAAAGTTTGTGCGGCAAGGGCGCAAGATTTCTGGGTTACTACCTGCACTGCCGAAGCTCCGCCGGTTCTGTAAAATGGCTTGAATAGCGCACCAAAGAAACTCACCGTAAGGCGCACCGCAGCCAAAATGCGCAAAGGATCAGCGGCGTATAGTAACGGCATCACTTTTCCATAGTATTGCAGCATCATTTTTTGTGCCTTTGTGGCTTCTCCATTGATTTCTTTTTTAACTTGTTCTAGATGCCATTGTTGGCGCGCTTTCCATTTATCTGGGCGCGCTACAAACACTACCATTTGTTGGGCTGTTTTGGCTGCCGACTGATTCAAGCAAATAGGCACCATGCTTTGCAAGGCCTCTGGGCTCGAAATCCAATGAAAGCCCCAAAGCTGCATATTGCTAGAGTTTGGCGATAAAATGGCGCGCTGCAAACTGCGTTCAATGACTTCATTGGGTACGGGAATGCTTGGATCAAACTTGCGGTTGCTTCTTCTGAACTGAACAATTTGTTCAAAGATTTCTTGTTGTTCCATGGTGGTATCTTTATAAGTTAATCTTTAGAAATGGGGGTAAGGGTATAGCCTGCTGCCTTAAGTAGAGCAACCACGCCATCAGGGCCAGCTAAATGCCCTGCGCCAACGGCAAAAAAGGTGCTTTCTTTTTGCATTTGATGGCCCATTGGCTGAATCCAGCTTTTGTTGCGAGAAATCAAAAGTAAGTCATTGAATTCTGGGTAGTTTAGTGTTTCGGCATTCATCAATACATAAAGTGCATCGAGGTCTTCTTTGAGGTAGGCTTGCAGAAGGGTATCAAACGCGGCGGTTCCACCTTGGTAATCTTCATTGAGCATGTCAATCTGAATAGACATGGGCAGTTTTTCAAACAAAGACAACTGAAAATCAATGGTTTCTAAACCCATGGTTTTTTTGTGTTGTTTTTTAGCCATTTTGCCAAATTCCATTTCGAAGGAAGCCATATCTTGGATGCTTTCTTGCACAAGCAGGCTCGAGAAAAACATGGGTTTGAGGTGGCTGCTTCTGTCAAACTTGCTTTCTGACCACCCTAAACTATCTAGGCAATACATCTTTAACTTGATGTAATCTTGCGACTCCATGATATTTTCTAGGGTCTGGCCATTGGCTAATATGGCGCGCTGTGCCACTGAAATTTTTTCTGCCGCACTGATATTGAGATCAATTTCCATGGCAATTGTTTGGCAACTTCTAAATGCACGGTCTAGGCTTCTAGGGATGCTGAACTTTTCTTTTGGAAGCATATGAATGGTGCCAAATAGATAAGAAGGAGTGGTGAGCCCATTTCCGGTAATTTGATAGAGCAATTGCGCTTTTCCAAAAAACGGGAGTAGCAATAATAAAAAGATGAGTTTGGTCATGGGGGTAATTTTCGCTGGTAAAATTAAGCATTCTGCAGGTTGTGCAATGAAAAACTGCTCTTTTGACACAATTTGACAGCTAGAGTATGTCAGCTTGTCTGAGAACGTTGAATTGGCCTTATCTTTGTCTATTCAAGAATAAATTAAAAACAGCGTCATTATGTCAGTCGAAAACGAAGCCCAAGAAGTTCAAGATCAAGAAGCCCAAGAAAACCAAGCTCAAGAATCCAATGAGCAAGCGCAAAATGAAGCAACTTCCGAAAACAATCCAGATGAATTTCGCGACAAATTTGTTCGCCTCTATGCCGAGTTCGAAAACTACCGTCGCAGAACCAATCAAGAGCGCATAGAACTCATTTCTTCTGCCAATGCGTCCTTACTAAAAGATATGCTTTCAGTGCTTGACGATTTCGACCGTGCGGTTACCAACAACGAAAATTTAGAAGATATCGAGGCGCTAAGAGAAGGATTCAAACTGATTCAAAATAAATTCAAACAAATCCTTTTGTCCAAAGGGCTCAAAGAAATGGAAGCCAAAGGGCAAGCTTTTGATAGCGACCTACACGAAGCAATTGCCAATATCCCTGCTCCGGAAGAAGCACTCAAAGGTAAAGTAGTAGATGACGTAGAAAAAGGTTATTACCTCAATGACAAAGTTTTGCGTTATGCAAAAGTTGTAGTTGGTCAATAAAAACAACATGAGTAACAAACGAGATTATTACGAAGTTTTAGGTGTTTCTAAAAGTGCCGATGAAGCCGAAATCAAAAAGGCTTACCGCAAATTAGCGCTCAAATACCACCCCGATAAAAATCCAGACGACGCCAGCGCTGAAGAAAAATTTAAAGAAGCGGCCGAAGCCTATGAAGTCTTGAGTAACGCCGACAAAAAAGCGCAATACGACCGCTTCGGACACGCCGGAATGGGCGGAGCAGGTGGTTTTGGCGGTGGAGGCATGAACATGGATGACATCTTCTCTCAGTTCGGAGACATCTTTGGAGGCGCTTTCGGCGGTTCTTTCGGTGGCAGCCGCGGTGGCGGCTCAAGAGTGGTCAAAGGAACCAACCTCAGGGTTAAAATGAAACTTACGCTCGAAGAAGTAGCTAATGGCGTTAAAAAGAAAATAAAAGTAAATAAACTCGTTCAGGCCGAAGGAGTAACTTATAAAAACTGCCCAACCTGTCAGGGTACCGGACGCATCATGCGCGTGGCGCAAACCTTCTTGGGTGCCATGCAAACACAATCCACCTGTCATGTCTGTCAAGGTGCGGGAAAAACAGTAGAGTCTAAGCCAGCCGATGCTGATGCACAAGGACTCAAAAAACAAGAAGAAGTCATTGAAATCGATATTCCAGCAGGTGTTGAAGATGGCATGCAACTGAGCGTGCGTGGCAAAGGAAATGCAGGGCCTTTCAATGGTGCACCAGGCGACCTAATCGTCGTGATCGAAGAAATTGAACACGAAGAATTGCGTCGCGAAGGCGAAAACTTACACTACGACGCTTATGTCAATTTTGTCGATGCGGTGCTTGGCGCTTCTTTAGAAGTACCAACCGTAGGTGGTAAAGTCAAAATCAAAATGGACGCCGGAACCCAAAGTGGTAAAGTGCTTAGGTTGCGCGGTAAAGGTGTACCAAGCGTACAAGGCTATGCCACAGGTGATCTTTTTGTGCACTTGCATGTCTATACTCCAACTGCAGTTTCTAAAGAAGAGCGCGAGCTCCTTGAAAAATTGCATACTTCACCAAACTTTGACCCACAACAAGCGCAAAAAGACAAAGGATTCTTTAGCCGTATGCGCGATATGTTCAGCTAATGCAATTCATTGGCAACGCAAAAGAGGGGAGGCGCGGCGTACAATTTTACGCTGGCGGTATTCTGCTGCTTTTGACGCTCTATATCTTAGGGTCACTGCCTTTGCTTTTGCTCTGGGAACGCCAATTTCCGGCACAAGAACTGACGCTCACCGATGCTCACCAAATTGACCAATTTGGTCCTTTGCAATTGTATTTTTGGATGCTTTTTCCTTTTGTGCTCATTTTTTTTGGCCTCATCCTTTATTTGGTTAAGGTGCATCGCCGCAATATTTTAAGCCTCTTTACTTCAGCAAAAAGTTTTCGATGGTCAAGGTTTTTCTGGTTTGCTTGTTTTGTGCTGCTTTTTCAAAGCCTATTTACGGTGCTTCAATGGTGGGTTTTTTCAGATACCCAAAACGCTACTATCTATTGGAATTTTGAACCCAATAAGTTTTTCCCTTTGCTTTTATTGTCCTTGGTGCTTATCCCTATTCAGGCTACAGCTGAAGAATTGATTTTCAGGGTATATGCCTTGCAAGGTTTATTTGCCCGAACCGGAAAAGTCTGGCTCAGTATGCTGCTGAGTGCCGTATTTTTTGCAACGGTTCATGGCTCGAATCCCGAAATCCAAGCTTTAGGCCCCGCAATTATTTTTTATTACTTTTTAGCGGGTTTATTTCTCGCCCTGATCAGCGTTCAAGACAACGGCATAGAGCTTTCTATGGCCTACCATACAAGCAATAATTTATTTAGTGCGGCGGTAGTTTCGAGCTCTTGGCAAGTTTTTCATACTGAAGCGCTTTGGCTAGACAGCTCAGAACCAGGCTCAGCCTCGAGTTATTTAATAGCCGGAATTTTGTCTTTTACCTTCCTCTATTTGATTTTAGCGAAAAAATTCAACTGGAATCCGATCGGTGCATTGCGCTAGTCTAGATTTTTCTTAGCTTTAAGTCATGATACAATTAGAGGCGATCACCAAGTCTTATCAGCGCAAACTAGTGCTCGACGACGTCAGTTTACAACTGGCAGAAGGCCAAATTTATGGCTTACTTGGCCCCAATGGAGCAGGCAAGACCACCCTGATCCGCATCTTAAATCAAATGATCATTCCTGATGCAGGCCAAGTATATTTCCAAAATAAGCCCATGCAAGCCCAGCATCTGCAACATATTGGCTACTTACCTGAAGAACGAGGTCTTTACAAAAATATGAGCGTTGCCGAGCAGCTTTTGTTTTTGGCCCGAATTCGTGGGCTCAGTAAAATAGATGCCCAACAAAATGTTCAAAAATGGTTGGTCCATTTTGATATAGAATCGTGGCAAAACAAACGCATCTCGACCCTTTCCAAAGGAATGGCTCAAAAAGTACAGTTTATTGCCGCACTTGTGCACGAGCCGAGCCTTCTTATTCTCGATGAACCCCTCTCGGGTTTTGACCCCATGAATGTGGAGCTCATCATGAATGAAATTAAGTCGCTTAAAGCAAAAGGCTGCACTATTTTGCTTTCTACCCACAACATGAAAAGCGTCGATGAAATTTGCGACGCCGCAACACTTTTACATGAAGGCAAAGTGCTGGCTCAAGACAGCATCTGGAATCTCAGAAATCAAAGTGCCCAGGCAGAAATCGAAGTGCGTTTCAAGGGTCATATGTTGGCTTTTGCCAATGCGCTCTGGACCGATTTCGAGTTGGTGCAGCAAACCGAACTCCAAGAAGGATATTTTGATTGTTTGCTCCGCATCAGGGGCGAACGCACTGTCAATGACCTCATGCGCTCTTTGCAAGATCAGGTAGCCGTGGAGCGCATTGAAAAGCGCTTGCCTTCCATGCAAGAAGTTTTCATAGACCTCATTTCTAAAAAACAAACATCACATGACTAAATTTTGGTTAATCACCCTGCGCGAATGCAAGGAGAGACTGCAACAAAGAGGTTTCTGGTGGATGCTCATATTGGGGCCGGTTGTGGTGCTGCTTTTGCTTTGGTTGCTCCTTTTTGCAGCCGATCAGGGCAAAGAAAAAGTAAAAGTGCTCATCGCCGATCCAGGGCAAATCATGGGGCATGTCGTGATGGCACAACAAGAAAAATATGTAGAGTATTATTTTCTAGACGCTTACCTTGAAATTGAAGAATTCAAGAAGGCCAAAGCTTATCAAGATTTCGATGTGCTGCTGGAACTCAATGAAAAGGTGCTCAATAATAAAAAATGCTTTGTTTTTTACCGCGATCAATTGAGCCTAGATACCCGGATGCAGCTCAAATTTGAAGTGGAAAGGCGCCTCGAAGAAATTCTAGCCCAACAATTTTCTAGACTCAGCATGCAGGCTTTCAGAAGCATCAAACAAGGTCTGATATTTGATTTCAGAGACTTAGCAGATCCAAAAAACGAATCCAAAGATACCTCGAGTTGGGTGGGCTTTGGTTTTGGCGCGTTTTTATTGCTTTTCGTTGGTATATACGGCATGACTATTTTTAGAGCCACCGTTAAAGAAAAAAGCAACCGAATCGTAGAAGTGCTTTTGGCTAGTGTCAAGCCGCAAGAGCTCATGTTGGGGAAAATTGCAGGTGTAGCAATAGTAGCGCTTTTACAGCTCATTGGCTGGATCCTCGTGCTCAGCCTTGGTTTTTGGATCCTAAAGCAATATGTCGTAATCGATTTCCTAGACCCAGCTTATTGGCAAGATGCAAACAGCATGCGCTCAAATCCACTGAGTAAATTTATTTTTGAAGAACTCAGAATTGGTTTTGTCTTGCTTCATTTCTTGCTCTTCTTTTTAGCAAGTTTTTTCTTTTATGGCGCCATCTTTTCAGTACTCGGATCAAGAAGTTCTGCCGATTCTGATGGCCAACAATTTTTAATTCCTTTACTGTTGGTCATTATTATGGGGCTTGTTGCTGGTGTGTTTTATATTCTATATCCAGCTGCAGCGCTTTCTAAAGTACTGAGTTATTTGCCTTTTACTTCGCCTGTTATTGCCCTCATTCAGCTTGCCCAAGGCCCAAGCCTTGCGGTTTATATGCAGTTAGTTCTGAGTTGGGTACTGCTTGTCATTCTTTCTTTTGCCTTGCTGTGGTTGGCAGGTCGCTGGTATAAAAAAACCATCCTAAAATTCTGAGTATGCGCAGGGCCGTCATCGATTTAGGAACCAATACCTTTAATCTTTTGGTGGCCGACACCCAAACGCAGCAAATATTGTTTCAGACCAAAGAAGGGGTGGCGCTTGGCATGGGCGGCATTAACGAACGCCGCATTGGTCCGGAGGCCTTTCAGCGCGCCCTTACTACCTTAAGAGCTTTTAAAGAACTTTGTGTGCAATGGCAAGTTAAAGAAATCAAGGCCATCGGAACCTCCGCATTGCGAGATGCCCAAAATGCAAACGAACTTCTTACATCCGCTTCCGATTTTGGCATTCAGATAGAAGTCATTACGGGGCTTCAAGAAGCAAACTTAATTTACAAAGGGGTTGAGCTCACCTTTGCGTTTGCGCAACCCGCACTCATTATGGACATCGGCGGCGGTTCCACAGAATTTATTGCAGCCGATGCTCAAGGCCCTTTTTTGGCCCACTCTTTTGATATCGGCGTGTCTAGGTTGTTTCAATTATTTGAATTTCAAGACCCCTATTCAACACTAGACATCCAAAAAGTGGAGTCCTTTTTAGAAGAGCGTTGTGCGGCTTTTTTCAAACAGGCCTTACCCAAAGTGCTCATTGGAGCTTCAGGAAGTTTTGAAACTTTTTATGAATTGCTGCACTTCACACCATTCGAGGCGAAGGGCCAAGCACTCCAAGTAGATACAAAGCAGTTCTTACAAATGCTCGACCTCATCATTGGCTCCACACAAGCAGAACGAGACCAAAATCAGCAGATCATTGCCATTCGAAAGCGCATGGCACCTTTGGCGGCCATTAAAACCCGCTGGGTCTTGCAACAAATGGCTGCAGAAAAAATATTCATTTCGCCTTATTCTTTAAAAGAGGGGGTGCTTTTCGGAAAATCATGAAAATCTATTTCAGCTTCTTTATTAGTTTTTTAAGTCTTCATTTTTTGGCACAAACAAAGCCAATTGACATTATCGCTTATCGCCTAGAACTAAAGTTGGCTGATCATACCGATTCAATTTATGTCAAGGAACACATTGCCTTGAATCGCCACAACAGCGCAATAGATACTTTGGTGTTTGATTTTTTTGGTCCACAGAAAAAAGGCAACGGCATGACAGTAAGTTCGGTCAATATGGATGGCAAATCATTGTCTTATCAACAGTCTGAAAAAAAATTGCGCATTCGAATTCCTAAACGCAACAAAGCCAGCGAACTCAACCTTGAAATAGAATTTGCGGGCATACCGGCAGACGGTTTGGTGATCAGCAATAACCTACACAACGAGCGTACTTTTTTTGCAGATAACTGGCCAAATAGAGCCCAGCATTGGTATGCGTGTATCGATCATCCGTCAGAAAAAGCGCGCTATGAATTTATCATTGAAGCGCCTGCAAAATATCAAGTGGTTGCCAACGGAAATTTACTTTCAAAAACACCAACAACGCTAAATACCCAGATTTGGCACTATCAAATGAATCAAGCCATCCCAACAAAGGTGGCAGTAATTGGTTGTGCGCGTTTGGTGCAAAAGGAAGTAGGAGTGCTCAATGACTTGTCAATCACGGCTAGTGTGTATCCGCAAGACAGTATATTGGCCTTCAAAAGCTTTGAGACAGCTGCTCAAATCGTCCGATTTTATCAGCACTTATTTGGGCCCTATCCGTTTGATCAACTCAACAATGTGCAGTCTACGACGCGCTATGGCGGCATGGAAAATGCAGGATGTATCTTCTACGATGAAGCATCCTTAAATGCTACATTGAATTCGAGTCATCTGATTGCCCACGAAATTGCGCATCAGTGGTTTGGCAATTCAGTTACGGAGTCCGATTGGCAGCACCTTTGGCTCAGCGAGGGTTTTGCCACTTACCTAACCAATTTATATATCGAAAATAATGAAGGTCAAAAAGCCTTTCATGAGCAACTCAAAAAAGACCGCATTCGTGTTACTAATTTATACAATAACGGTTTTCATCGGGTACTTGTAGATTCTTTGACGCCCAATATTCAAGAGCGCCTGAATGCCAACGCCTACCAAAAAGGTGCTTGGGTTTTACATATGCTGCGCCAAGAAATGGGCGATTCCTTGTTTTTTAAAGGCTTGAGTCAGTTTCATCAGCAATACCAATATAGCAACGCAAGCTCTCAAGACTTTATTCGGGTCATGAGCGCACAAACCTCCAAAGATCTCAGTGGTTTTTTCAAGCAATGGCTCTACCAAGAAAGACACCCCGTGATCAAAGCCAAGTTAAGCGAGGAGGAGGGCCAGCATTTTTTTGAACTTCGTCAGTTGCAAAAAGAACAGTTCCAATTTTCATTAAAGGTGGCTTTCTATTACGATAACGGCGAAATGTGCATCCAAAAATTCAATATCAATGACACCAAGCAACGTTTCTCGTTGCCCAAAATGACTGGCAAAACAATCACCAAATTTCAACTGGACCCGAATACGGAATTGTTGTTTGAGGAGGTACGCTAAGCCCTAAACCTCTTTGGTGCTATTGGCAACCATCGATTTGATCACCAAGATTTCGTCTTCGTTGAGGTAGCGCCATTGCCCTACTGGTACATCGAGTTCGATGTTCATGATGCGGACGCGTTTCAATTTTGATACGCGGTAGTCTAAGAATTCGCACATGCGGCGAATTTGGCGGTTGAGCCCTTGGGTCAAGATGATTGAAAAAGAATGACTCCCGATTTGCTTGACCTGACACTTGCGGGTCATGGTGCCCAAAATAGGAATGCCGTTGCCCATCTTTCTGATGAAATCTTTCGTGATAGGCTTGTTTACGGTAACCACATATTCTTTTTCGTGGTTATTGCGGGCTCTTAGAATTTTGTTGACGATATCGCCGTCGTTGGTTAAAAAGATAAGACCCTCACTCGGTTTGTCTAGCCTGCCTATCGGAAAGATTCTTTTAGGGTGATTGATGAAATCAATGATGTTGTCTTTTTCTCGGATGTGGTCAGTAGTACAAACAATGCCAACGGGTTTATTAAAGGCAAGGTAAATGAACTCTTCTTGCGGCTTGCCAACGGGTTCGTCGTCAACGGTTACTACATCGTTTGGGCCCACTTTAGTGCCCATTTCTGGGATTTTGCCATTGATGCGCACTCTGCCGCGCTCGATGAGTTGGTCTGCTGCTCTTCTTGAACAGTAGCCCACTTCACTAAGGTATTTATTAATGCGTATGCCTTCGCTTGCTTCCATTGTATATTATGCTGCGCAAAGGTACTTAGAAAAAAATGTAATTTTAGGATAATTTCAGCAAACGCTTGATCCACTTCAATTTTCCGGCAGAATAGGGTGGATATTTGAGTGGGGCTTCCAATAAAATGGGTTTCTTGAAAATCGATTTTTGGTGGCTAAAGCAGTCAAAACCTGCTTTTCCATGATAAGCACCCATGCCGCTATTGCCAACGCCTCCAAAAGGCAAATGCGGGTTGGTGATGTGCATAATGGCATCATTGATACAGCCGCCACCAAAAGAGAGCTGTTTGGTCCAACGTGTTTGTTCGGTTTTGTTATTACTGAATAAATAAGCAGAAAGCGGTTTTTCGTTGTGCGATATGTAGTGCAGAACCTCGTTGAAATCTGAATAAGGCAAAACTGGCAAGAGCGGCCCAAAAATTTCTTGTTGCATGATGGGCTCGGTCGTGGTAATATCTTTTAAGATGGTCGGTGCAATGGTTCGCGTATTTTGATCTATTTGACCGCCATAAACTATTTTGTTCGGATCAATGAGCTTACTGAGCCGCTCAAGATTGCGCTCATTGATGATTTGCACATAGTTGTGGTTTTCAAGCGCGTATTGATTTTTTTTAATTTCTTGCCCAAGTAAATCGAGGCATTGTAGATAAATAGAGCTGTGCACAAAGAGGTAGTCTGGTGCAATGCAAGTTTGGCCAGCATTTAAAAACTTGGCCCAAACCAGGCGCTTGATCGCGGTAGGCAAAGCAGCAGAAGGCGTAAGTACCGCTGGGCTTTTGCCACCAAGCTCAAGAGTTACAGGGGTGAGGTGTTGGGCTGCGGCTTGGTACACAATTTTACCTACGGCGGGGCTGCCTGTAAAAAAGATTTTATCAAAGCGTTGAGCGAGTAATTGTGTGGTTTCTGCTACGCCGCCCAATACAACTGTAAAAATTTGTGGGTCGAAATATTTAGCAACCAAAGAGGCCATGCACGCTGCACTGTTTGCAGCTAACTCAGAAGGCTTCAATACCAATGTGTTGCCGGCCGCCAAAGCTGCAATTGCAGGTGCAAAAGACAACTGAATAGGGTAGTTCCATGCACCAATGACCAAGCAAACTCCTAATGGCTCGGGGATGATCTGAGAACTGCCCGGGAAATTGAGTAGGTTGGTACCTACTTTTTGGGGTTTCATCCACCTGCCAAGTTGGGCGCAAGCTTCGTCGATGTCTTTGTACAAAATGGCTACTTCTGTCAAGAAAGCTTCGTGCTCGGACTTATGAAAATCGGCATGAATTGCTTGGTAGATTTCCGTTTCATTTTCCGAAAGCATTTGTCTGAAGCGCTGCAAGTGCTGAATTCTTGCCGCCTTACTTTTGGTTTGCTGACTCAAGAAAAATTGCTGCTGAGACTGGATGATTTGCGCGTAGTTCATTTTCAAATATTCGTAATGAAGATACAACAATTAAATCCTCAAACAGTTGTAATTATTGTTATTTTTGATTCCAAACAAACCTATTCTCATGAAAAAAACAAGAATCATTTTTTGGGCAACCACCTCTCTGCTTTTCCTTTTCGAAGGCCTTATGCCAGCCCTTACTTCTCAATCCGAAATGGCCAAAGAAAGCATTGCTCACCTAGGGTATCCGGCTTATTTTGGAGTAGCTTTAGCTATTTTTAAAGTTTTAGGCGCCCTCACCTTGATCATTCCACAAGCACCAAAAAGACTCAAAGAATGGGCCTACGGCTGTTTCACAATTGAATTTCTTTTTGCCGCAATTAGCCACGGAGCTGTTGATGGTATCAACGGAGAAACTTTCTTTCCGTTAGTCGTTATCGGAATCCTGATGCTTTCTTACACTTCTTACCACAAATTGCAGCAGCAATAAATGGAAAACCAACCCAATAACCCGCTGCATGGCGTCAAGCTTGCCGACATACTTGATGCCTTGGTGGAAAACTACGGCTGGGAACACATGGCTTTTAAAGTCAACATCAATTGCTTCAAGCACGACCCTTCTATTAAGTCGAGCTTGGTCTTCTTGCGCCGCACTCCTTGGGCCCGCAATAAAGTCGAGCAGATGTATTTGGAGCTGATGCGCAAGAAATAATTTT
>JBDLPT010000022.1:0-162333 GCA_039800945.1 Bacteroidota bacterium
AGCATTGTTGTTCCCACATTTAACACCTCTGAACTCACCTCCCAAGAGATCAAAATCGTGCAGTTGATTTGTCAAGAAAAAACAAGCCAAGAAATAGCCGAAATTCTCTTTATCCAGAGAAAAACCGTCGAAGCCCACCGCGACAACATCATGTCCAAAATCAAAGCCCGAAACATGGTCGGCATCGCCATGTATGCTGTGAAGCATAGGTTGGTGAGGATACAATTAGTTCCTAAATAGGATAATTAGGGGTTTTTCTCATTAATATAGGTATTTACCCTTATATCATTTTCATATTCAATCAAATAGCTTTGTCTCAATGCTAATTTGAATAATATGAAAATACTTTATTTATTGTTTTTTAATCTAATACTTTTATTTAAAGTATTCTCACAAACACCAGTTGATCTTGGTTACGTTACATTAGACTGGCAAGATGATTTTGATTCATTGAATCAAAACAATTGGATTATTGTGAACAATTGTGATCATGGTGGGAATCCTCAAATTTACAAAACGGGAAATGTGTCATTTGTAAATGGCAAAATGAAAATTCTATTAAAGGATGAGTTAACCACCTTTAATGAATTAGATACTATTCCAGATTCTTACGCTTGTGGTACACATGATACTACTGTTTATCATTATTCTTCAGGTTGGGTTGAAACTACTAATTCTCGAGCATTTGGTTATGGATACATAGAGGCCAGGATGAAATTACCTGAATATTTTCATGCGTCATCAGGTTTCTGGACCTGGAGAGATGATGATTTCCCATTTTTCAATGAAGCCGAAGTGGATATTGTAGAAATGACTAAAGACTCTGTTTATAATTTCACTACTACTAAGTTCAGTACAAATGTTCATACGAATACTTCTGGATATTTCCCAAATTATCCAGAGCAACCCTTATTATATAAGGAAATACAGCCATTAAATTTTGATTTTACACAATGGCATACTTACGGTTTAGAGAAATTGCCATCTAAACTGATATGGTATGTAGATGGAATCCCTGTTCGAATACTCTACAATCATCACATTTTCAATGAAGAACGCATCATTTTTAATTTAATGCTTCGAAAATCTTCAGGTGTACTTTCTTCAATAAATCAAAACCTTGAGATTGACTACTTCAGAAGTTATAGCTTGAATTATAACTGTTTAGGTGATGGTGTAATTTGTGATAGTTCATTTCCTGCTAATAGCGCATTTCAAACGTTAAATGTTGGCAATAACATCTGTGTTAATAATATACCTAATGGTGCGAATTTGGTACTTAAGGCTCAAGAATATATTCAATTGAACAAAAATTTTAATTGCCCAATTGGGGCCGAACTTTTATTACTAACCGGCATGTGCCCATAATACTCTAAATCATGAAAAAAATCAGTTTAATTTTAATTTTATTAGCCTCTTTTAATTTTTACAGTCAATTAAAAGTTGACGCAAATGGCAAAATTATCATCGGTAACATGGGATCGAATGATCCTGAGTCCACATTGATATATGGAAATCTTAAGTTAGTTTCTTCATTAAACAATGGTTCAAACTTTACATATTTAAAGGTCAATAACGGTGTGCCAGGCCTTGATGTCGGAGGGACAAATAAAGGTGTAGCTTTTTACTATTTAGGTAAGTATCAACCTGTCTATTGTTCTAATTTATTTAAAGTCTCAGATTCAGTTCTAAAGTTTAATCATTTTGAGATTCAAAATCCAATGGCAAAACTTCAATCTTTACAACCATATTTTTATAACATGTATTCTATAAATGAGCATCAAGTTGTTGTAATGAATTCAGAATATGGATTTTTCTCACAGGAAGTAGAAAGTACTTTGCCAGAAGTCAATATTACAAAAGATGTACATGGTTATAAAGTGCTTGATTATGATCAAATCATCCCGATAATTGTTGCAGCAATTAAAGAACAACAAGTGCAGATTGATTCGTTGCAAGCTATAATCTCAAATTGTTGTCGTCCTGGAAGTGAAAGATCATTAATGAATCAAAGTGCACCTAGAATAGATAAATCAATCATTACAAATCTTTCACCCAATCCAAATGATGGAAAATTCAAAGTTGATTTTCAGCTTGCTACTGAGGTGAGAAATGTTGCATTTGAAATCACAGATGCCACAGGTAAGCAAATTAGTTTTATTAAACTGAATGCAAATGAATTAAATAATCGTACTTTAGAGATAAACATAGGGTCTTTTAATTCAGGTATTTACCACATATCACTGGTTACTGATGGAGTGAGATCAGATATGAAAAAGTTATTGAAACAATAAAACCTCTCCCCATGAAACCACTTCTCATTTTTAGTCTATTGCTGCTGACAAGTTGTAGTTATTTTAACAAAGAAAAACAATTGCAACATTATGATATTCTTGCAACAGATTCAAATGGAAATATACTTACTACAGCAGAAGATGCGTACGGTAATTTGCATTTAGGTATTCAACCAAATCATTATACATTATTAAAGCGCACAAAAGAATGGCTCCTATTTAATAATGATACACTTTATATTGATGAACACAAAAATGTTCATGGAAAGCTGCATGATTTTCGACCAAATCAAACGCATATATTCAAGTTCACCGGAAAGATTATTGATGAAAGTTACAAAACACTTCATATTAAAGGAGAGTATTTTGATTATAACCATTGGACGAAAGAATATTTTTATTACGGTGTATTTGAAATTTTTTAAACTAGTGTAAATGAAAAATAAAATTGTACTTCTTCTGATGTTGAGCCCAATTTTGATTTTTGCTCAAAAACATCAAATCACGTTTTCTGAGTCAAGATTTTTTCCGATACATCAAAATGCCTCGTTGAATTTTGGTCCCTATTCGAGTGGAAATATTCAGCTCAACCCCTCTACTTTTTATCATGGGCTGAACTATTCCTTTGACTTTCTAAAAAGCAAATGGGCTATTAAAGCTGGCGCCATGATGGGAAATGAGAATTACAATATCAGCAACTACAACGCCCTGATTAATCATTCTCAACATTCAGAATTTGATTCAATTTATAGCGGTACAAATAATACTTTCAATAGCAACTTTTTCACTCTAGGGCTTGAACGACATTTTCAGTTCAAATATTTTATTGATGAAATATCAGTGAGCGCCTCAATGTATTATAACTTGATTCAGCAACATGATTATATTTTTGAAGTTAGACCCATTTTATTAGAAATTGATGGTGTGGGGGCATATTACTTTAATAAATGTACGGTTCCAAATTTTAGTAAGCCTAAATATGGCTTTGAATTGGGTATGAGTATGCGTAAAAATATTTATAAAGGATCGTACATTGAGATAGGAACAAGATATCAGCCAATCAATCAACTCTCCTATACTTTTGATAGTTATAGTTCCAAAAGAATTCCGAATGGTGGAGGATTCACTTCAACGAGTAACGACTTTCAAAATAACACAATTAAATATGGCCAACTCAACCTCCATTTAAGTGTTGGCATCAAATTTTAAAGTTCTAATTTGTTAAATCTCCCAAAAACCAAAAAAGGCCGCTGTCGCGGCCTTTTTTATTGGTATTCAAAATCTTTAGTCTTCTTTCCAGTTCAGACGTGATTTCGTGTACGGAATGTTTGACTTTTCGAGTTCGGTTTGCAAGTTGGCGATGCGCTTGTAGTAGTCTTGGAGTTGGGTATACAAGCTATCGTATTGTTGCTGAACCATCACGAGGTTGGCGCGGTGTGTTTTACTGACGCCGGTGGTGTTGTCTGAGAGTTGGTACTCGAGGGTACCCAAACGGCTGGTGAGCGATGGGGCAGTTTCGAATTCGTGTTTGGTTCTGAGGCCGTCACCGTAAAGAACTTCACTTGCTTGCGCTTTCACTAACTTGAGTTTTCTAACTTCTGCGAGTAAGCTCATGTTGGTGTTCGGGTAGTTCAGCAGTGCCTTTTCGATGAGTTCAAGCTCTTGATTGGCTTCTTCGAAGCGTTTTTCTTGGCCATTTACTTTGCGATTCATTTCGGCAAGTTCTGCTCTAAACGCATTTAGCACCTTGGTATCTTGGGCTACTAAAGTTTGGTTATTTAAGCCTTTGACCGTAAAAGCAGTTGGTTTCACCAAAGTATCGATTTGACCATTGTAAACCTGAACCACACTCAGAAAGTAAGTTCCTGGTACTACCAACGGCCCTCTGCCTCCGCTGCCAATAGCATTGGTGCCAGCTTTGCGCAAATTCCAAGTTTGGCGTTGTAGGCCTGCTTGGGCACTTGTGTTCATTCTTCTGATTTCGACTTTATTTTGATCTGAAATGATCCAGATGAATTTGGCTTCGTCTTCCAATTCTTCGGCCTTGAGGGCTTCAAAACTTGGGTAACTGACATCTTTTCCTTCTTTTTCGAGTTCTTTTTCTTTTTGCTGACGCGTGCTTTTCAAACCTTTTGGTACATCTTTGACATGCAGTGTGAAGGTGGCGCCAAAACTAGGATTGCTCGAAGACCACATGTTGTGCCCTTGGAAACCAGTTCCTTCCAAACCTAGCGGATCAGCTTCGATGTAAAGCAAAGCATCTTCAACCGGGAATAAATGGGCTGTTTTCTGAAGATTTTCCTTACTGAGCGTGCGCAAAGGGCTGAAGTTATCCAGGACATAAAAACCGCGGCCAAAAGTGGCTGCAACGAGGTCAACTTCGCGCTCTTGGATCTCGAGGTCATAGACCGCAACAGTTGGCAATCCACTCAATTTGGTCCAGTTGAGGCCGCCGTCTATCGAGAAATAAGCGCCAAATTCTGTCCCGACAAAAAGCAGGTTTTCTTGTGTTGGATCTTGCTTGAGACAATAGACCGTACCGCGCGTTGGGAGGTTGTTTGCAATACTCACCCATGTTTTTCCTTTGTCTGAAGACTTCATGAGGTAAGGTTTGAAATCGCCTTGGCGCTGGGCATTAAAGCAAGCATACACCACATTTTCTTGATGTAAAGAAGCCGTAAGCATATTGACACGCGTATTGAGCGGAACACCCGGAAAGCTCGCGTAGCGCGTCCAGGTTTGGCCGTCGTTTTCTGAAACTTGGATAAGGCCATCATCAGTACCCACATACAATAAACCTTTTTTGCGCGGCGATTCGTCTAACGCCACCACATTGCCATAAATAGTAGTTGACGCATTTTTCATGACGGCATCGATGGTCCAGACTTGCCCCATTACCTCGATTTCGTTGCGGTCAATTTGCTGCGTGAGGTCGGGGCTAATGGTTTGCCAGTCATCTCCGCGATTGCTCGATTTAAAGAGTTTATTGGCCGCAAAATAAAGCGTGTTGGCATCGTGCTTAGACACAATTAACGGTGCATCCCAGTTCCAACGATAAGCAGCTTCGCCGAGTGCTGGCATGGGCTGAATCGGCACTTTTTCTCCGCTGGCACGGTCATAGCGCACCAACCAACCGTATTGTGCTTGCGCATAGGTGATGTTTGGGTTAGACCAATCGGTTGCCGATTCAAAACCGTCGCCGCCGTTGGTAATGAACCAATCGGTATTGAGGATACCTGAAACGTTGATGGTGCCAGAAGGCCCGCCCATAGAGTTGTTGTCTTGGGTGCCGCCGTAGATGTTGTAGAACGGATATGCGTTGTCAGTGACTACTTTGTAAAACTGAATGATCGGCAAATTTCCAAAAAAGCTCCACTCTTTGGCGTGGGTATAGGTTTCGTATAGCCCACCATCGCAGCCCACCAACCAGTGGTTGGTATTGCTTGGATCGATCCAAATGCAGTGATTGTCTACGTGCTTGTTGCTTTCGCCGGTTGGCACAAAAGTTTTGCCACCGTCTGTGCTATGGTGCATGTAGGTGTCCATGGCAAATACTTTATTGACATCTTTTGGGTCGCAGAAAATTTCTTGGTAGTAGTTGCCGCTGGTTGAAAACGAACCCTGCTTAGACCAGTTTTCAGCTTTGTTGGTGCTTCTGAATACGCCGCCTTTGTCATAGCGTGCTTCTACAATCGCATAAACGTAATTAGGATCTACATTTGAAACCGCAAGCCCAATGCGGCCCATGTCTCCTTTTGGCAGCCCAGCATTGATTTCTCTCCATGTAAGTCCACCGTCTGTAGATTTATAAAGCCCTGATTCAGGACCTCCGCCAATATAAGTAAACTCGTGGCGACGGCGCTGATGAGCAGCCGCATATAAGATGTCTGGGTTGCTTGGGTCGATTACGATATCCGAAAAACCGGTGTTGTCTGAGACAAAAAGTGTTCGGGTCCAGGTTTTACCGCCATCAGTAGTTTTGTAAATGCCGCGTTCACCGCCCGCACTCCAAAGTGGGCCATAGGCTGCCACCCAAACTATGTTTTCATTGGTTGGGTGCACAATGATTTTCCCGATGTGTTCTGAGGTTTTGAGCCCCATGTTGGTAAACGATTTACCACCGTCTAGCGATTTATAGACGCCGTCGCCGTAAGAGGCAGAGCGTTGGTTGTTGTTTTCACCGGTGCCCACCCAAACGGTGTTGGGATTGCCTGGGGCGAGGGTTACACAAGCCAAAGAATAAGAACCGTATTGATCAAAAATAGGCTGAAAGGTAATGCCGTGGTTGTTTGTAAACCACAAGCCACCTGCTGCCCCAGCAATATACCACATGTCTTTGTTTTGCGGATGCACTGCGATATCGGCAATGCGCCCTGAAGTAAGGGCTGGGCCTACCATACGAAATGAAAGTGCAGAAACCGTACCTGCGTCAAAGAATGGTTTTTCTGGTGTTGAGGTGGTTTTCTTCTGAGCTAATAAACTGCCACTCAAGACGAGTAGACCTAAAAGGAGCTTCTTCATTTTACAATTTTTTGCTAAAAATACGTTAAATTCGTGCAACCTCAAACCCTAGATTAGCGTCTAGCATTCTGGTCAAAGCCTTACTATTATGCAAAAACTTACCCTACTTAGCCTGATCATTTGCCTTCTATCTTTTAGAGCAAATGCACAACAAACCAACGTGCTCGCCGATTCTCCACTCTATCAGCAGCTCAAAGCTTCAGGGCAAATGGGAACCGTTAATGTAGAGGCCAACACTTCTTATCAACTGCCTGTAGCGAGCGTAAAACCCGCTACCTACAACAAAGCCAATTCTTGCGATTGTTACATCGAGCCCGATTCTACCTATACTTTGGCCATGCAGCCAAATGACGACGGTTCAACAGGTATCATCCCGATTCCATTTACATTTAACCTCTACGGCCAGTCTTACAACAACATTTACATCAACAACAACGGAAACCTGACCTTTACCGGCCCCATGTCTACTTTCTCTGCAACTGCCTTTCCTTCTGTCGGAAACGCCATTGTAGCGCCTTTTTGGGGAGATGTCGATACCCGAAACGGAAACGGGCAAGTAGTTTATAAAATTACGCCTACTGCCGTTTATGTCAACTGGGTGGGCGTGGGTTACTACGCTTTTCATGGAGACAAACTCAATACTTTTCAGTTGATCATCACCAACGGTTCAGACCCTGTCATCGACGGCGGAAACGTTGCATTTTGCTATCAAAACATGGACTGGACTACCGGCGATGCCTCACAAGGTGTCAATGGATTTGGTGGAGTACCCGCCACAGCAGGGGCCAACAAAGGCGATGGCTTGGCTTACTTCTTGATCTCTCGTTTTGACCACGCCGGTGTAGACTTCGATGGAGCACTCGGTAACCCTGACGGCATTGACTGGCTCGACTACAAAAGCTTTGCTTTCGATGCTTCTAACGGCGGCAACATCCCTCCTATCCCCGAAGGAATCGCGTCTTGTGACACCTTCAAAGTTTGTGCACTCGGCGATTCCGCCGATTTCTCGATCAACTTCCTTTCTCCTGAAATCAATCAAAGCACCAGCATTACCTATTCAAATGGCGGGCTCACTACCCTTCAGCAAATTTCAAATACACCAGGCAACACCGCCAATATCGTTTTAAGAGCGGTCGGGAGTGTGGCCACCATGGGAACCTACAACATCACTGTTACCGCTACCGACAATAATGCGCCAACCCCTGGGGTTACTGCCCTTACTTTTGTGGTGGTCATTGACACCATTGTCAACAACCTAGATTCTGCCGTATTGCTCACTACAAACGCTTGCGGAAACATCGATCTCAGTGTTGGCAACGGCCCCTATGACAGCTACCTCTGGGACGACTTCACCGTTATGCCAACTAGCAACATTACCACTTCCCAAATCTATGGCGTAACCGTCAGTAAAAACGGCTGCTACAAACACATCACCGACACCTTTACGGTTGTCAACCCAATGCCGATCAACTTGCAAGGCCCACTTGCATTTTGCCCGCCAAATACTTCGGTCAACCTCAGTATTCCTAACTCAGCAGCCTATTCTAGCGTCAGCTGGGGCCTCAGCAACCCTACTCAAAACGCTTCGTTCAGTAATTCTTTAGGCGCAGGCACCTACACCATTACCCTCATCGACTCTGCAGGGCTTTGCACCACAGACACCACCTTTACTGTTTTCGGAACCAACTCTGCCACCATCTTCGGCGACCAACAATTGTGTCAGAACACCTACCAAGTGAGTGGTACCATTGCACCAGGTGGCACATGGACTGCGTCTTCACCTAACGTGAATTTCAGCAGCACTACCAACCTCAACCCGCTCATCACTTTAAGCGCACCAGGCACCTACACTGTTTCATTCACCGACAACACCTGTCAGCAAACCTTAAGCAGTGTGCTCACCTTGCCAATTAGCCCAAGTATTTTTAGCGATACCGCTTTGTGTCAGCTCAATTATCAGGTAAGCGGCACCCAAGTTGCGGCTCCGGGCGGCTATTGGACCTACACCAGCAACAACCCACAAAGCACCCTCACCTTTACACCAAACATCACTTCAGCTAATCCGGCAATTAGTGCCAATAATTCGGGTGTGTTCACCCTTACTTTTACCGATTCAGTTTGTAACCATTCAGCTACTACTCAACTAGAGCTGTATGTACAACCACATATCGATGTAGATAGCATTGGCTGTGACTACGCTACCCAAATTCAAGGAACCATCAGTGCTTTAGGCGGAACCTGGAGTTGCCAAGACACCGCTCTACACATTTCAAATATCCATGACATCAATCCAAGTTTAGTAACCGATTATGCGGGTGTCTATACGCTTTTCTTCCTAGACAGCGCTTGCAGCACAATCCTTCAGGCCACCATCGAGTTTCCTCCATACATGTATCTTGCACTCCTCGATACCAATATTTGTCAGGGCAGCACTTTCTCTTTGGATCCATACTATATCAGTACCGCAAAAGACACCACCCTTACTGCCTGGACACTTCAACCCAACTACGCGCCTATCATTAACGGAATTTGGGCAGACGGCAATACCGACGATCCAAGACTCATCAATGCGCCAGGAAATTATACCTACACCATTTCAAATGCTTGTTACAGCTATTCTGATGTAGCCACCATCGGTTTCAAACCTTGTGATATTTTTGCGCCAAACGTTATTGTATTATCCTCTACACTCGGAAATCAAGCCTTCTTTGTCGAATACAGTGGCCTAGAATCTTTTGAATGTACTATTCTTAACCGTTGGGGTAATGTCATTTACTCCTACACCGACCCTGCTGCTGCTTGGGATGGAAAAACTTCTGAAGGTGAAATTGTCACTGAAGGAACCTATTTTTACATCATCAAAGCAATGTTCGAAGGCGGAATCCCGGTAGAGAAACAAGGATTTGTCGAGGTGAAGTATTAACTTTGCCAAATGAAAACTGCCCGTGTTAGCTATTTAGGAGAACTCCGCACCCAATGTGAGCACCTTGGTTCAGGTACCAAGATCATCACAGACGCCCCCCTAGACAACCACGGTAAAGCCGAAGCTTTTTCGCCTACTGACCTCGTTGCTACTTCGTTGGCTTCTTGCATCATGACCATCATGGGCATCTATTGCCAGAGCCACAACATTCCTTTTACAGCAGCTGAAGCCACCATCGAAAAACACATGGCCGCAGACCCACGCCGTATCGGCAAAATTGTCGTAGACCTCGACCTCAGTGGCAATAACTGGGACGAACTCACCAAGAAAAAAGTAATTGCAGCAGGCAAAGCTTGCCCAGTTGCTCGCACCCTAGAGGGCAATGTAGACCTCGAATTTAACATCCACTAATGGAAAACAAATACCCAAAAAACGAACGCACTGCGCGTTCAGAAAAGCCGTATCAACGCAAAGAACGCACTGACATCATTTTCGGAATCAGAGCCGTACTCGAAGCCGTACACGCCGACCGCGAACTCAATAAAATCCTTATTCAAAAAGGTATCAATAAAGAACTTTTTGAAGAACTCAGAAAAGCGCTCACGGGCAAAAGTTACTTTTTGCAATATGTCCCGAATCAAAAACTAGATTCATTAACCAGCGGCAACCACCAAGGTGTCATTGCCATGGTACCGCCTATTTCTTACCAAGAAATCGAACCCCTCATTGACCAATGGCTCGAAGAAGGCAAAAAACCAAGTGTTTTGGTCCTAGACCGCATTACCGACGTCAGAAATTTTGGTGCAATTGTGCGCAGTGCCGAGTGCATGGGTGTAGACGCCATCCTGATCCCGAGTAAAGGTTCTGCCCTCGCTACCTCAGATGCCATGAAAGCTTCTGCCGGAGCACTGAACCGCATGCCTATTTGCAAAACCGAACAACTCAAACAGTCTTTATTTTATTTGCAGCAGTCTGGGCTTCGTTTGGTAGCTTGTACTGAAAAAGCATTAGTGCCACTTCATGAAACCAACCTCCGCGGCAGCGTAGCCATCATTATGGGCTCTGAAGAATCAGGCATTACCCAAGACCTCATCAATATGGCTGATATCAGCTGTAAAATCCCGATGAAAGGTGCAATTTCTTCCTTAAATGTAGGTGTAGCTACCGGAATGGTCCTCTACGAAAAAACGCGTCAAGAATTAGTAGGATAAACTCAGTTTGGGTACCAAAGTAAGCAACTCACTGAGTTCTGAAATGGTATGCTCGTAGCCAAAACTATTTTTTCTGGATGGGTCAAACCAGATGGCTTGCATCCCTGCACGCAATGCACCTGCAACATCTACATGGTAGTCGTCGCCGATCATCATAGACTGTTGGGGCTTGGCGCCCGCTTGGTTCATCGCATAATTGAAAATGGCGGGGTCAGGTTTGTTTTTCCCGACAAATTCTGAGCAAACAATGACGTCAAAAAACGCGCGCATGCCACAATTCTCAAGTTTGATGAACTGCACTTCTTGAAAACCATTGGTAATAATGTGCAACTGATATCCCATTTGCTGCAAAGCTTCAAGGGTTTCAATTGCCTTTGGAAACAAGGAGGTTTGCAGCGGCGAAATTTGGACATAAGCATCGGATAAGCGCTGTACTAATGGCTCGTCTTGAATCTTGAAATGCTTGAGCGTTACGCGGAAGCGCTCGTGCCTGAGGTCGTCTTTTTTAATTTTACCTTTTCCGTAAAGCTTCCAGAGGTGGGCGTTTTGATATACATATTGCTTATGAAAGTGCTCAAAACCACCAATTTGAGCTCCGAGTTCTTCTTCTTCAAAGAGCTGTCGCAAGGCAATTTCTGAGTTGCGATCGAAATCCCAGAGGGTGCGATCGAGGTCAAAAAATAAATGCTGCTTAGTGAAAGGCATAACTGATCAGGGTGAGTAAAAATGCATTGGCAGCCAAACCTAAAACAACAAAAACAAAAGTAGTCTGAAGTTTTCCGTAGAATTTAGCCGCAACATAACTCCCGATTGGAACAGAAAAGAGCAAAGGTGCAAACAAAGTGATTCCGTAGAAGCCAAAGCGATGCTTGATCTGAATGATAAACTTTTTAGTCCGGGTGACTTTGTAATAATTAATTGGTTGCTGCCCAGCTTCCAGTGCTGCTTGTCTTTTCTTGAGACGTCTTCTATGTATTAAGGCCATCACGATTTCACTTCCAAAATAGAAAAGTGCAGATGAAAGTACTGCGCCTAGAAAGGATGCTAACCAAGTCTGAAAAAAGCTCATTTCTAATCTTGGGCCCGGAATGGTCGAGATCATGAACTTGAACATCCCTAAAATAAAAACACTCCAAAAACCTACCCAGTTCATCATCGTTACTTTACAATTTTACACCAAAAGCGAGGTCGCCAGCATCGCCCAAACCAGGAACAATGTAAGATTTGGCTGTGAGTTCGGCATCGATAGCGCCTACCCAAAATTGGACATTAGTGGGCAATTTGGTTTTGACAAAATCGAGGGCTTCAGGGGTTGCTATGGCGCAAATAATATGAATTTGTTTTGGGGTGCCGTGCTTGCGCAAGGCCTGATACACCGCAACCATAGAACTGCCTGTGGCCAACATCGGGTCTGAGATGATCCAAATTTTTTGATCGATATCTGGGGTAGCCAAATATTCTACTTCGATTTCGAAATCTTCGGGTGAGCTGTGTTTGCGATACGCTGAAATATAGGCGCTGTCGGCGTGGTCAAAATAGCGCAGCACACCATCGTGCATGGCTAAACCCGCGCGCAAAATGGTAAACAAAACCGGTTGCTCAGAAGGCCTAGGTACTTTTGCCAAACCAAGTGGGGTCTGGACATCGGCTACTTCTGAAGGCAAGGTTTTAGAAAGCTCATAGGTCAAGATTTCAGCAATACGCGTAAGGTTGTGTCTGAAACGCAAGCGATCTTCTTGGATGCCTACCGCTCTAATTTCTGAAAGGTATTGCCCGAGTAATGAACTTTGTAGCCCTATTTGATGTACCATCGGTTTTTTCTTTAAAATTACGTATTATTGAACGATTTTAACAGTTATTTATCTCTTCTATGCAAGCACAACGCAAGGTTCTGTTTCTCATTGTGATAGCCGCTTTAGGTTACTTTGTCGACATTTATGATTTGGTCTTATTTGGAGTTGTTAAGGCTGAAAGTTTGGCAACAATTATGCCACATGCCACAGACGCAGTAAGGGCCGCTACCGGAAAATACCTCTTCAATATACAAATGCTTGGGATGCTCATTGGTGGCTTATTTTGGGGAGTTCTAGGCGATAAAAAAGGGCGCTTAAAGGTACTTTTTGGCTCGATCCTACTCTATTCTGTAGCCAATATCCTGAATGCATTCGTAACCGACATTCCTGCTTACACTGCCGTTCGTTTAATGGCAGGTATTGGCTTAGCCGGAGAACTTGGTGCAGGCATCACACTCATTAGCGAACTCATGCCCAAAGAAACCCGAGGCTACGGCACCATGATCGTGGTAACGTTTGGGGCCTTGGGCGCTGTGGCCGCATCTTTAATCGGAGCCGAAGGGCAAGTTGTGGGCAATTGGATTGCACAATGGAGCGGTTGGCTGCCTCAAAATTGGCAAGTAGTTTACCTCATTGGCGGCGCCATGGGCCTTGTTTTATTGCTCTTGCGTGTAGGGGCGCTCGAGTCTGGATTCTTCCAGCAAATGCACACCGACCAAAATATTCAAAAAGGTAGTCTGCGCCTGATTTTTGGCAACAAAGAGAACTTTATCAAATACCTACACTGCATTAGTATCGGCATCCCAATTTGGTACACAGTAGGGCTATTGGTGATGAATTCTGCAGATAACTTTGGCCCTTGGCTGGGTGTCTATGACATTTCAAATGGCAAAGCGGTGATGTATTGCTACCTCGGCCTCAGTGCAGGCGATTTACTTGCTGGTTTTCTCAGCCAATGGTGGAAAAGCCGCAAAAAAGTAGTGCAACTTTATTTATGGTTTTCATTGGCCATCACACTTTTCTTTTTGGTCTATTTGCATAACCTCAACAATAGCTCAGCTACCTATTACCTCATGTGCTTTTTGTTAGGCGCAGGCACCGGTTATTGGGCCATCTTCGTAACGATCGCAGCCGAACAATTTGGCACCAACATTCGATCCACAACTGCCAATACCATCCCAAATTTTGTCAGGGGTTCGGTCAATTTAGTCATGCTAGTGTTTGCCCTCTTTGGCGCCTTGCAATTCAACGACGGCGTTTCGGCCACCATTACAGGTCTGCTTTTTATTGGCCTGGCGCTTTATAGCAGCAGCAGGCTCAAAGAAACGTTTGGAAAAGACCTTGATTATTTCGAGGTATCTTAGCGGGAGATTGGCTTAATAATTTGAAATCGTCTGAGAGTAGTTTTCGAAATCTTCGATGAGCTCTTGATCGACCTGATTTGCAACCGTAATCGGAATGTAATCCACCACCACATTGGTTTTGTCTAGGCCAAAATCTTCAGCTGGTTTTAAACCTGTTGACTTCACAAAACGATAGGCGCGTACACACAATTTTTGAAATGGTGTCAGTTGATTATCCATGGCTACTCTTGAGTTCAATACAATAAATTTGAAGTCGACCTGATCGAGCTTACCACGTACGCTTTCAAAAACGCTTTCGCCACTCAGCTCACCTTTTTCAATCATTTTGCAGTAAATCTTGCGCATCATATATTCGATGCGGTGCTCTTCTTTGAAACCCATTTGCAGGGTCACAAAATAACAGCGTCTATCGATGATTTGGTGCACTGAATAATGCACGCCCCATGGCTCGTTGAGGATATCGAGGTGCAAGAACCAAATGGTGCCGGCCTTTCTAGGTTTTTTATAGAACAAAGAATGATAAACTGTTAAATCGAGCTTGTTGGCCGAATTAGAACGCGTTGGAAAAACCAGGTTAGTGGCTTCAAAATCGATGCCTTTGTCGTCATGCACCGCATTTATCATCGGAATCACGGAGTTCATTGGCAAATATTCGGTAATGCTGGTGCGCAACTGCTTGGCTTTGAAATACAAGAATAGCAATAGGAAAAAGCCGATAGAAAGTACTAGCGTAAACCAACCGCCCGAAACAATTTTACCCATATTTGAGACCAAGAAGATCATCTCAATGCTGATGAATATTAAGAAAATGGTACTAAAAATTACTCTTAATTTCGGGTAGCGAATAAACAATAGGGTTGCCATCAAAATTGAGGTCATGACCATATTGATGGTGATCGCCAAACCATATGAATGCTCCATTTCAGAAGATCTTTTAAAGATGGCAATGACCACCAAACAACCAATCATCAAGAACCAATTGATAAACGGAATATAGATCTGACCTTGGTGCTCTGAAGGATATTTCACTTTAAGGTTGGTCCAAAGCTTCAATTTGATCGCTTCGTTCATAAGTGTAAATACCCCAGTGATGAGTGCCTGAGAAGCAATAATAGTGGCTGCAGTAGCAATACCAACTGCAAATGGAATCAGGTTTTGTGGTACCATGGCATAAAACACGGTTTGTTTGGGTGCCAAATGAAAACCGGGAGACAAGCACAATGCTGCTTGTCCGAAGTAATTCAATACTAATAATATAGAAACCAAGGCCCATGATAGGCGTATGTTGCCTTTTCCGCAATGTCCAAGATCTGAGTAAAGCGCCTCAGCACCGGTTGTACACAAGAAAACCGAACCCAATACAGCAAAACCACCATCGACATTGGCTACTAAGTTGTATGCGTACCATGGATTAATTGCCTGCAAAACCGATGTGTTGTGCATCACATTGATAAAGCCCAAATAACCTAAAAACGCAAACCAAATGATCATCACAGGGCCAAACATCTTACCAATAGCCGCCGTTCCAAATTGCTGAATCACAAACAGAATCACAATAATTGTAACAACAATCGGAATTATTGGCATCTCCGGGAAGATATTATTTACACCTTCAACGGCCGATGAAATAGAAATGGCTGGTGTAATAAAGCCATCAGCCATCAAAGTAGCACAACCAATCAGTGCAGGAATGATGATCCACTTCAAATTTTTCTTCTTCAACAAGGCAAAAAGGGCAAAAATTCCACCCTCTCCTTTGTTATCCGCATTCAAAGCGAAGTAAATATACTTCACCGTTGCCAACAAAATTAAGGTCCATATCACACTTGATAACGCCCCCAAAATAAATGGCTCTGAAATATGTTCACCTTCACCCGTAATGGCCTGAAAAACATAAAGTGGAGAGGTTCCGATGTCCCCAAAAACGATTCCTAGAGTAATTAAAAATCCAGCTAGTGAAATCTTTTGGGTAGAGACGTGTGACATAGTCGTAAATGAAAAATTTTGTCGAAGTTATACCTTTCTTACATTTCCTCATAAACATTTCCATAAAATATTTATCTTTGCATCCCGATTCCATATCGGATAGTCTGCTGCCCACGTGGTGAAATTGGTAGACACGCCATCTTGAGGGGGTGGTGCCAACAGGTGTGCTGGTTCGAATCCAGTCGTGGGCACAAGGAAAAGTCCTTCCGTTTCGGAAGGACTTTTTTTATGGCCTAAACCGAGTGAAGCTCGCTTCAACGAGGGTTAAGTCATAAAAAAAGAAAAGCGTTGTAAACGCTGGTCTTTTCCTTGTGCTTCAAATAAAACATCCTTGGAAAACCGAACGAAGTGAGGTAATCCAGTTAAGCGCAGCAAATAAGATGCTTTGATCCACTATAAAGCCAAGACTGGTTCACCGAACGAAGTGAGGTAATCCAGTCGAAGGGTTAAGTCATAAAAAAAGAAATGCGTTGTAAACGCTGGTCTTTTCCTTTGTGCTTCAAATAAAACATCCTTGGAAAACCGAACGCAGTGAGGTAATCCAGGATTGAAAACCGAACGCAGTGAGGTAATCCATTTTGTCCTAAAATTACTGAGCAGTCATTGAATAAATCTTTGATTTCTATTTGACTGGAATTCCAAATTCAGAAATTTGAAAATTATCTATTTTTTTCATTTGTACGGATATTTTCCGTACTTTTAACCTTGAATTTATGAATCTTGTCCTTATGTCACAAAATGCACGCTTTGATGCTCGCCTCAGTTTAACTCAAAAAGAACTTCTTGAGAAAGCCGCTCATCTTGGTGGCTATCGCAGTCTTTCAGATTTCGTTATTAAAGTTGCCGAAGATAAAGCCAATGAAATCATTGAACATCACGAACAGATTAAATTAAGCGTCTCTGATGCTGAAGTATTTTATGCCGCTTTAATTGAAGATCAGCAACCAAACGAATATCTGCAAAAAGCAGCTGAAGAAAGCGCAACCTACTTTCAATGGAAGCGAAAGTAGTCGTTCTTAGCCCTCAACACAAGGATGCCAAAAAAAGCTTCAAATGTGGTTCCGATTTTCTAGACAAATACCTTGCACAATTTGCTTTTCAAGACCAACAAAAAAAGCTGAGTGTATGCTTTGTATTTGAGAATCCATCCGAGGAAATAATAGGCTATTACACTTTAAATGCCAGCAGCATTGATGCAAAAAACATTATTGATCAACGCTTGATGCCTTTTAAAACAAATTACCAAACACTTCCCATTATTTTAATTGGTCGTTTCGCAATTGATCAGCAATTTAAAGGAAAAGGTTACGGAAAAAAATTACTTTCCGATGCGCTCAAAAGATGCACGCAGCAAGCGCATCAAATTGGTGCCTGCGCAGTTTTTGTAGAACCCAAGGACGAATCTGCACGTCAATTCTATCTCAAATTTGGTTTTAGAAGCTTACCCGACCAAAACAAGATGTTTATCACGATGCAAAATCTCATCAAGATTTACAGTGTATTTCACTAACTTTAACCAACCAAAACTCAAGTTATGAAAACGCAATTTATTTTGCTCTCTACCCTACTGATCGGGTTTAGTGCTTGCCAGGATGCCAAGACAACAGAAACGGCGCCTTACCAGCAATCTATTGTGGCTACCGATGAAAATACCAAGGAACTGCAAGAAAGTTTAAAAGATGTTGCGGCTGAAGAAGAGCGCTTGGCGGCTGAGGCGGCTGCCAACATGACCACCATGAGTTTCAAAGAACTTTCTCATGACTTCGGGACCATCATGGAAGACACCAAACACCTTTACAATTTTGTCGTGACCAACACCGGCAAAAAACCATTGTATATCCAAAGTGTAAAAGCTTCTTGCGGGTGCACCACGCCCAAAAAACCAGAAAAAGCCATTGCGCCAGGCAAATCTGACATCATCGCCGTAGAATTCCATCCTAAGGTGGGCCAGCTCGGGCGCCAAGACAAAACCGTAACCGTCATTGCCAACACAGAACCCGCAATGGTGATCTTAAATATTGGAGCAATGGTCAGTAAAAATCCTGCAACCGAAAGCCGACTCCAGACCAACTAATATGAAACTACACGTACTCAACACCGGTTTTTTTAAACTCGATGGCGGCGCTATGTTTGGCGTAGTCCCGAAAACCATTTGGCAAAAAACCAACCCCGCCGACGACAACAATCTTTGCTCATGGGCCATGCGCTCGTTACTCATCGAAGACGGCAAGCGCCTCATTTTAGTAGACACCGGTATCGGCGACAAACAATCTGAAAAATTCTTTTCGCACTATTACCTCCATGGCTCAGACAGCCTCCACGGTAATTTGGCGCGCCTTGGCTTTCATGCCTCAGACATCACAGACGTTATTTTAACGCATCTGCATTTTGACCACTGCGGTGGCGCCATCGCTTTTGATACCCAAAAAGAAGCCTACCGCACAGTTTTCCCGAACGCCACCTACTGGAGCTCCAAAGAACACTGGCAATGGGCCACTGAACCCAACCCACGTGAAAAAGCATCCTTCTTGGCCGAAAATATTTTGCCCATTCAAGAAAGCGGTCAGCTCAAATTCGTAGAACGCAACGGCCTGCTCACCAAAAACGCCCTTCCAGGCATCGACCTCTCTTTTTTTGACGGCCACACCGAAAGCATGATGCTGCCCCAAATCCAATACAAAGGGCGCACTTTGGTTTTCATGGCAGACCTCTTGCCTAGCACCGGCCATATTCCGCTGCCATACGTCATGGGCTACGACACCCGCCCCTTACTCACCCTCACCGAAAAAGAGCGCTTTTTAATAGAGGCCGCAGACAACAACTACGTCCTGTTTCTCGAACACGACTCCGCAAACGAATGCTGCACCGTTCAGCACACCGAAAAAGGAATCCGCCTCAAAGAAACCTTTGCTTTTTCAGATTTATAAAAACACCTTATGAAAAGCCCCGAAGAAATTGTCAAAGGCATGCTCGACAACGATGCGTTTAGCCAATTGCTCGGGATGAAAGTACTAGACGTCGGTTTAGGCTATTGCACACTTAGTTGCCCTGTAAGCGCCCAAACCACCAACGGCTTTGGCATTGCCCACGGCGGCCTCACCTACTCCTTAGCCGACTCCGCACTCGCTTTTGCCTCCAATGCCCGAGGCCAGCAATGCGTCAGCATTGATACCCAAATTGCACACCTTGCCAAAGTACAACTCGAGGACACCCTCACCGCTACCTGCAAAGAATTACACCGCGGCAAGCGCACTGGCGTCTACGAAGTACACATTGAAAATCAAGACCATAGACTCGTAGCCTATTTCAAAGGCACCGTTTTTGTCTCGGATCAACTATGGTAAACAAATTATTTTCGATTTTTTTCTAACTATTTCTTGCGTAATATCAAAAATTACGTACTTTTGTATCCGCTTTAACGAAAGCATTACACAATTCTGAAGCAACTGTTGTTGCTCACGCAAGTGAAAGAAATTGGTTTGGTAGTTCAGTTGGTTAGAATACCTGCCTGTCACGCAGGGGGTCGCGGGTTCGAGTCCCGTCCAGACCGCTCTAACGTTAAAGCATAAGCCTGTAAGTCCTTGATTTACAGGCTTTTTTGTTTTGTAAAAAATCAAGAGGGGACGGAATGGGGGACGGAATGCACAAATTACTTATCTACTTGATTTTTTCTTTGAATTAAACACATTGCTTATCGCGATACGCGATATTTATTCATAACACTCTTGTTTTTAATTTATTAAATTGTATTATTGCATATCGCGATACGCAATTTAAAAATTTAACATGAAAGAAACTAGCATAATGTTAAAACCACAAGACGTGGTTATTTTGTTTAAAATACTTGTTATTGGCGAGGCAAATTGGTCTCAATCTAAGTTATCTGAAGAACTTGGGATAAGCCAGTCGGAAATAAGTGAGTCGCTAAAACGATCCAAATATTCTGGTTTGTTAAACACAATAGACAACAAAGTTAATAAGCGCTCGTTTTTTGAATTAATCATCTATGGTCTTAAGGTAGTTTTTCCCCAAAGACCAGGTGCAATGGTTAGGGGTGTTCCTACGGCACATTCTGCTCCATTTTTTCAGAATGCATTTTTAACTAATGAAAATTACGTTTGGCCAGATGCTAAAGGTAAGGTTCGAGGTCAAGCAATTGCTCCATTGTATAAAACAGTAACTAAGGCAATTGAAAATGACCAAACCCTTTATCAATTACTCGCATTAGTCGATATTATCAGGGTGGGAAAGGCCCGAGAAAGACAAATGGCCATTGAACTTTTAGAACAACATTTACAATATGCTTAAGAATGATGTAATAAATATTAAAGTAATTGAAAAAGTTGCCAAAGCTCTTGAAGAATTAAACAATCAAGTAGTATATATTGGCGGGGCTTTAGTGAGTTTTTACATCACGGATACAGGGGCAGAACAACCCAGGCCAACAAAAGATATTGACATATCTGTTCAAATAAGCACCTATTACGAAATGGACCAATTTCGTGAACAACTAGCTACTAAAGGGATTTTTCCGGCCTCTGATCAGCCAATAATTAATAGATTTGAATTTGAAGATGTAACTATCGATTTCATACCTTTTGAAGATACGCCATTAGGGCCCACCAACAAATGGATTAAGCCCGGTTTTGAATTTGCTCAAGAAGTAAAAGCTTTAGGACAAGTAATAAAGATTTTACCCGTTGGGTATTTTCTGGCAACAAAGTTTGAGGCATTCAAAGCTAGAGGAAAAAACGATCCTTTCTCGAGCCATGATTTCGAAGATATTATTTATGTCTTGGATAATCATATAGAAGTTGTTGAGCATATAAAGAATTCAGATCTACTGCTCATCCATTTTATGATAGAAATGGCTACTTACATTTTGAATCATCCTTCAAGAATTGATATCATTTCTGGAAACATAAATCCATTTACTCGCGATGAAAGAACACTAATGGTGATCGATAAATTGGAACAAATAAAAACCATTGTAGTTCTATATCCACAATAAACCCCTACCTTTGCGGCAAGTCCTATATGGCTGTAGGAAATAGAAACCCTTAAGATGTATCAAGTGTCTTGAGGGTTTTGTCTTATACAATCTATATGAAACGCATCAACGAATACAAAAAACTCTTTGGCATCGACAAACCGATCGTGTTGGCCGAGCTCAAGCAAGATTACCGCACTTTAGTGAAACAGTGGCACCCTGATAAATTTCAGGAAGGTGACCCAATGAAGGCTGAGGCCGAAGAAATGGGCCGTAGAATTGTGGATGGGTATCACTTTTTGGTGAGCATTGCACCTGAAACAAAAGCCGCACAGTTAGAAGGTTATCAGAAAACCATCCAAGAGTGCGGCATTGCCGATTTTCGCCACAAGGGCTTATTGCTAGAAATTACGTTTACCGATGGCTCTTGCTATGAATATTTTGGTGTCAATGCCAACTTGTTTCAGAAGTTTGTGAACACCGATAAACCCATGCGTTTTGCCAAGCGTTTTATCTTCGGGCAGTTTGTGTACCGCCAGTCGAAAAAGGCTACTGAAGAGTAAGCGTATTTGGATCAAGCGCCGCACTTGTTGCACTGGTAACCGAAGCCAAACTACTTGGGCTAATGGTATTGAAAGTCCCGGTATTGACATCGAGCGTCCCGAGATGCGTTGTACCGGCAGCGGTGTTTGTCCCGGGGCCAGGCACACACAAGAGGCCATAAAGCAAGTTAGAAAAATGTTTTGGCAGGAGCGAAATTCTATTTTACCCTTATTTTGTTACATGTTTTAAAGATTTTTACCCTTATTTTGTTACATATAAAATATATTTTACCCTTATTTCATTACATTTTTTAATGATTTGTACCCTTATTTTGTTACATTTGTTGAAATTTTGACGATGACAAATATCTCAAGACATCTCTACAAAGCCCTTTTAGAATGGAAAAACAGCGAGAATCGCAAACCATTAATAGTAAGAGGCGCCAGGCAAGTTGGTAAAACTACACTCATTAAGCAATTAGCGCAAACCTATAAAAACGCTATATTACTTAACCTTGAACTCTCAGAAGACCTCAGCTTCTTTACAGATTATAAAGAAGTCAAAACCATCATAGAAGCCTTACTCATTTCAAGAAATATTACCCAATCCGAAAAATCAAAAACTCTCCTTTTTATAGATGAGATACAAGAATCGCCAGAAGCCATTGCCCTGCTCCGATACTTCTATGAATTTGAACCCGAAATACATGTCATTGCCGCAGGTTCACTGCTAGAACAAGCACTCAAAAATGTAAAAAGCTTTCCTGTTGGTCGCGTTCAAATGTTGTATTTATACCCCATTAATTTTCCAGAGTTTCTGAGCGCAATTCAACACGCTATTGCACAACAAGAACTTTTAAAAGTTCCAATATCTGAAGCTGCACATACCACCCTACTTGAATTATTTCATCGCTACGCCATTATTGGCGGCATGCCTGAAGTTGTCAAGACCTATGCTCAAACGCAACAATTGTCTGATTTTTCAAAAATCTACGAAAGTATCTGGGAAACCTACAAAGAAGATGTAGTGAAGTATGCCACAAACAAAACAGAAGCACGTGTGATCCGACACATCATGTCAACAGCCGCTTTTGGCTTAGATGCCCGGATTAAATTTCAAAATTTCGGCAACTCCACTTATAAATCCAGGGAAGTCGGTGAAGCATTTCGAAACCTCGACGACGCAAAAGTGATTCAACTCATCTACCCGACAACAGCAACCTCTTTGCCCCTTCTGCCCGACCTCAGTAAATCTCCAAGGCTGCAATTTCTGGACACTGGCCTGGTAAATTATGAACTAAATATCCAAGCCGACATGCTGGCCATGCAAGACCTCAGCACGGCATATAAAGGAGCAATTATACCACATCTCATTCAGCAAGAACTGTTATCTCTCAATACAAGCAAGCACAATAAATCGCTTTTTTGGGTCAGAGAAAAAAATCAATCTTCGGCAGAGGTAGACATCGTTATTGCCTTTCAGCAATTTGCTATTCCCGTTGAAGTTAAATCAGGAAAGATCGGCAAACTTAAGTCTTTACATCAATTCATCGACGCCACTGATCACCCCTATGCCGTTCGATTTTACGCCGGAAAATTCAGTATTGAAGCCCAACAAACCCCCAAAGGCAAACCCTACTTTTTAATGAATCTACCCTACTACCTCGGCACCAAACTAAACGCCTATCTTCAACACCTCATCGCCACCCACCCCATGTAACCATTTCGACCCCGAGTGTTTACGGTTAAGAAGCTTCTCCAATCCTTTTTGATCCCTAACCATAAAAACTCAGAGCCATGATGAAACGCCCCTCCCTCGCCACGCGTTACGCCAATGCTAACAAGGCACAAGAAAATCCGTACGGAATTGCGGTAATTGCAGTTTTGTTTTTGATTGTGGTGGTGTTGAGTGCCAGAAATGCATTCGGAAGAACTATAAATCAACCTTCTTTCCAAATCATTGACGCCCATGCCCGAGCCTGCCCAGCAGCAGTAAAAACCAACATAGATGCCATTGCCCTTTATTTAGCGAAAGCAGCCCACACTGACATGGAAAAAGCACGCGCCATATATGTTTGGCTCACCGACAACATTACCTATGACGCCAATGGTTACAACTACGGCAATTATGGCGAAAACACACCCGAAGAAGTCCTCAGAACCAGAACCGCAGTTTGTGCCGGCTTCGCTGATCTCTACACGGCTCTTGGCCTGCGTCTTGGTCTTCAAATAAAAACCGTCATTGGCTATGCCAAAGGTTTCGGCTACACCCCTGGAGAAAGCTTTTATGATTCAAATCATGCCTGGAACGCCATTTTCATCGACAGCAAATGGCGCATCTTTGACGCCACCTGGGGCCAAGGCTACGGCCAAACCGGAAAATACGGCGAACTCGTCCATACCAAAGCCTTCAACCCCGACTGGTTCGACATCGAACCCGAATACGCCATTTTCACGCACTTCCCCGAAAAATCAACAGAAACCTACCTCAAAGTCAAACTCTCCTTAAGCGAATACGAACAACTCCCACGGTACACTCCCCGCGAGCTGTACATGAACAACTTGAAACCGTATGAGTTGATTGGGGTGGTGAAATCTACCGTGAAGAAAAGCTAATTTTTCTATCTTTACCTCAATGAAAAAAATCGAGGTAGTAGCAGCTGTCATTCAATACAAGGGCAAGATTTTAGCTGTGCAAAGAGGCCCAGCTAAATATAACTACATCTCAGAAAAATGGGAGTTTCCTGGTGGTAAAATGGAAGCTGGTGAAAACCAAGAGCAAACTATCATTCGAGAAATTAAAGAAGAACTCGATATGGAAATCAGCGTTGGCCCCAAGCTAATTACTGTAGAACATCCCTACCCTGATTTTCATTTGACCATGCATACATATATGTGTGAAACCAATCAAAGCGAACCAAAGCTTACCGAACACTTGGCCTATCAATGGCTTGATAAAAGTGAATTGACGAAATTGGATTGGGCTGGAGCAGATGTGCCGATTGTAGCAGCAATATTAAAAGACTGATGGATTATCGTAAAGAATTTCTCCCAAGTCTTGAAACCGGTTTTATTGACCGCAACATTGCCTCAAACACCAGTTTTAGACCACAACTTCTTGTTAATGACTCTGCAACACAGAAGAAGGTTCTTTCCACACTTTTAAATGAACTCGAATCCCTTACTAATCCTGAAACAGACACTTTTTATTTCTCTGTTGCATTTATTACAACAAGTGGAGTCCAATCAATAAAACAAGCTCTTATTGATTTACAAAAAAGAGGAATCAAAGGTAAAATATTAGCTTCTCAATATTTAAATTTTACGCATCCTGAAGCATTAAGACAACTGCATCAGTTTGAAAATATTGAAGTAAAAATTGCTATTCAAGGTGACTTTCACAACAAAGGTTACATTTTTAAAAAAGCTGACCAATTCAATGTGATTATTGGGAGTAGCAACCTAACTGCCAATGCATTAAGCTCAAACAAAGAATGGAATTTAAAAGTTTCTGCCATTGATAATTCAGAATTGGTGCAGCAAACTTTAAGCGAATTTAAAAGTGCTTTTGAACAAGCACAAATTGTTTCTCTTGAATATATTGAATATTACAAGCTGAATTATAATCGAGAACGAGAGTTCCGCACAAAACTAAAATCAAATTTACAGGTAGAGGAAGAGATTAATATTCCAACACCAAATAAAATGCAAGAACTGGCCCTAAAAAATCTATCTGATTTAAGAGCTAGTAATAAGTCAAAAGGTTTACTCATTTCAGCCACCGGAACAGGAAAAACCTACCTCTCTGCCTTTGATGCAAAACAATTTGGAGCAAAAAAACTCCTGTTTGTGGTGCATCGAAAAACGATTGCTGAAAAATCCATGCAATCGTTCCAATTAATATTTGGCAAACAAATAAAAATGGGCTTATTCTCAGGAGATCAAAAAGAACTCAATGCTGACTTTATTTTTTGTACCGTTCAAACTTTATCCAAAGAAGAAAATCTTAAGAAATTTGATAAAACACAATTTGATTATATAATAATTGACGAAACGCACCGCGCAGCCGCCAATAGCTACCAAAATCTTACTTCATATTTTGAGCCCAAATTCATGCTCGGAATGACCGCAACACCTGAGCGCACCGATGGAGGTGACATATTCAAACTTTTTGACTACAATATTGCCTATGAAATTAGGTTACAACAAGCACTTGAAGAGGAGATTTTATGTCCATTTCATTACTTTGGAGTTACAGAAATAGTAGTAAATGGTGTTTTACTAGAAGAAAAAGCAGATTTTAATTTACTGAGCTCTGATCATCGTATCGATCATATTATTTCTACCATTAAAAAATATGGATCAGACAATGGTATTGTAAGAGGCTTGGTATTTTGCTCTACAGTCCATGAGTGTGAATATTTGGCACAAGAATTCAACAAAAGATTTATTCGTTCTATTGCTCTAACCGGAAATAGTACTGAATTAGAAAGAACAGAAGCAATCAGACTTTTAGAAAGCACTCGCATTCCTGAAAAAATTGACTATATATTTACCGTTGACATTTTTAATGAGGGAATTGACATTCCTAAAGTAAACCAAGTTGTGATGCTAAGACCTACTCAGTCTGCAATTATTTTTGTGCAGCAATTAGGTCGTGGGCTCCGAAAAACAGAAGGTAAAGACTTTCTCACAGTGATTGATTTTATTGGGAATTACAGCAATAATTTTCTTGTGCCAATTGCCCTGTTTGGTGATTCTAGTTACAATAAAGATTCATTAAGAAAATTAATTTCTACTGGTTGTGAAGCCATTCCAGGAACTTCAACTATTAATTTTGATACCGTTGCCAAGCAACAAATATTCAAAGCAATTGACGCTGCAAATCTGCAACAGAAAAAAGACTTAGTTACAGATTATAAATTACTTAAATACCGCCTTGGGAGAATTCCAATGATGTGTGACTTCATCAATACAAATTCACGAGATCCATATGGGTATGTAAGTTACAGCAAGAGTTACTTTAATTTTATTCATGATTTAGAACCCGATTTAAAAAATCAATTGGGATTATCTTATCGACTTTTATTGGAACAATTTTCCCTAGAAATCTTTAATTCAAAACGAATTGCAGAAAGCCATTTACTTCAAATTCTATTATCAAAAAATTCTTGCTCCTTTGAAGAATTAAATCTGCTGTTATTGAAGCAATATTCTATTAAATTAGACCAAGAAACTTTCCAATCATTAGAATGGAATTTAAATTTTGATTTCATTAAAAAACCCACTTCAGTGGTTATTTTAAACCGAGACCAATATGCTCTAAGCACTGAGTTCAAGGCACTACTGATGAATGATACTTTTAAGCTTTTCTGGATTGATGCACTTGAGTATTCAATCCATCAATTCCAAACTGTTTTTAATCCAAAATTGTGGCAAAAAGGCTTCATTTTAGGACAGAAATACAGTAGAAAGGATGTTTGTAGAATTTTAAATTGGGATAAAGATTTAACAAGTACTTTATTTGGTTATCGAACGGTTAATAAAAAAACACCTTGTTTTGTTACCTATCGAAAATCAGCCGACATTTCTCTTGGCACACAATACAATGATCACTTCATAGATCAATCAACTTTTGCTTGGGAATCCAGATCAAACAGAAAAATTGACAGTTCCGAAATACAAAACGTAATTGACTCCGAAAGAATCTTATTATTTGTTAAAAAATCAGATGGAGAAGGTACCGATTTTTATTGCTTAGGCGACGTTTCAATTATCGATGGTTCCATTACACAAGCTTACATGCCGAAATCCAACGAGCCAGTTGTTCATTTCAAGTATAAACTGAAAGAACCCGTTGATGAGAAGTTGTATCGATATCTGTTGAGTGAGTAATCTTTAGTTACAAGAAAGTTACCTCAAAAGTGAGATGAGAAGAATTTGGCTCTGATTCTTGAAAGGTAAATGTCATTGATTTTGCAGGTCCAAATTTGTTCTTTAGCTCTTTCATAATGCTATGAATAGCATTTATTTCTGCACTCTTGAGATCATTATATGAGTTCACATGCCTCTTGGGAAATACCAAATATGAATTCCTTTGAAGATCACTATTATTAGATACACCGACTGCTAAATGAGTTTCAATAACGATTTTCTCACTTTCTAAATCACAAAATTTACAAGTCCCATAGGGTGCTCTTTCTTCAAATAACAATCCTCTATTTCTAAAATCGGTATCATCTGTATCCCTCTTATTGGTATTACATTGATAACATAGCGCCTGATAATTTGAAATATCATCTGGACCATTCCAATTTTTTGGCACAATATGATCAACTTCGAGCGCTTTAACTGTTGATGGAATCCCACAAAGTTCACAAACATTATTTGCTCGATTGAGAACTTGATATCGAATACTCCCATCAACTGGCCTTCTATTTTTTCGACGATGATCCCAAATTAGAATTCCTCGTTTTATTTTGTATTGCTCTATCTTCTCTGTACATGCTTGAATGAGCTTTTTTTTATCTTCAGCCGTCAAATTTTCATACCCAATCAAATGATATTCATCTTTCAATTTTGATACCACTTCATTTTTCCTAAGTACTTTACCTACCATCGCATTGACTCGTTCGGTATAATACTCAATCTGACTGAGATCATTTTGTACCAGGTCAATTGCAATTTCATTTGCCTTAGCACAACCACCGTTTTCTAACAAATGCTTGATCATTACAGGCTGATACACATGACTCATCTTCATGTGTTTTGATAAATATGTCAGAAGCTTTTCAAAAATATTCATCACACCATCCCTTTCAACCACTCCAACGTCTCTTCATCGCTGCTCCAGACATAGCAACCTTTCATCCCTCGTGTCATGAGCGTTCGGTAAGTATTTTTTATGATAAGTTCGGCCATTTGTTGGCCGCGTTCGGGGTCGGATTTGAGTAACGATTTAAGGCCATGAATACTTTTGTCGCTTGAGGACCTTTTTTGAGGTTGACAAATCCATTTGCCGTTGCGAATGACGAGGTCGGGGCCCATGATGACGCCGATGTAATCTACCTCAAGGCCTTGACAGGTATGGATACAACCGATTTGTTCAACTGAAGCTGGGGAAACAATCCAGAGCATTCCGTCTTGTGTAAGATTCCATTGTTTGGCAAAATTGAATTCTGGAAAAACAATGTCTTGGGCAAACTTGTCTTTTTTTGAGTTCCAAGGCCAACAATAACCAGCCACCATTCGGGCTCGGTTTCGGACTAAGTTTTTTTCTTTGATATTTTCATAGAGCTCATTCGGTGAGTTGCATACTTTGAAGTCGTAATTAAGCTCGTTTAAATCTGTGTTTGCGGTTTCACGGATAGCCAATAAATTGTCCAGATAAGCCATGTATCCATCACTTCCGTTACAACGAAACTGACTCGTAAGCTCTACTCTATGTAATGTTGCACCCGCATGTGCGGCCCAAGCAGCAATTTCAGCGTCAGAACCAATATCTTTCATGGTGACACGTTGATCTTCGTCCAAGAAGAACACTGAACATCGTGCTGCATTGATGATTTCTTTAATTTGATTCTCTCCTAAATTTGAGAACATTCCGCTTTTTTCATTTAAGCGATGTGCTTCATCGACAAGTAATGCATCGTACTGATTGCGCTCAGCACTGATGTAAGTACCCGAACCTTTGAATAAATTATTGACCCAAGATTTGGATCGAATACCACTCAGCTTACTTGCATAAACATCTCGGGGTGCACTATTCTTACTAACATATTGCACCATTTTTTGCTTCGCTGTTAGTCTTGCGGTTAATTGAATGGCAACAACTGATTTACCGGTTCCTGGCCCACCCTTCACAATAACTACATTTTTAGAACTTGGGCTAGAATGTTCAACTAAATTCCAGATTCGCTCATAAACAACCTTTTGGTCGTCAATCAACACAAATTCATCATTGCCGTCTATCATCTTGGCAATGGCATCTGCTAAACCTTTTGAGGGCCTGATTTCACCATGTTCTATTTGGTACATGACATTTCTGGCATCTCCATATTTAACATGTTGCTTGATAAACTCAGACAAGCGAAGCACATCATTTTTAGCAAAAAGTGGCGCTTTTAGAAGATATTCTTGATAAAAAGGCCCTGTTAAAGGGCTAGGATCAGCACAGTTATGCAAAAATGCACAAGCTTGTAATTTGATTTGTTGGTCTTCAACCGCTGCATTGAAACCTTGCAACAATGCCGCATAACTCCAGGCTTGGTAACTCGGATGGCTCACCTCTCTAATACCGCCACCAACATAGGTTTTTACAACACCATCTAAGTTCGTAGCCATTGCCTCAGACCATTGCTTTAGCTCTACAATAACGGCACAATCCTGATTGCTTTCAGTCTGGCCAGTAATGATAAAATCAATGCGCTTACTCGTATTTGGAACTTGACATTCTATACTAATTTTAGCATCATTTGGGATTTCAGAATCATCGAGTACATTACGCATATATTGCATAGAATTCTTCCATGAATCCACCTCGTTCTTACTGGTGTCCCGTCCTAAATTGCGCTTGAAATTATCATGAATAATATACTCGATTTTGCTCTCTCGAACCTGACGCATAAAAGTCTCTTTGTTCTCTTGATAAACAATCATAACTCCGTATACTTCTTCGCAATTCCCTTTGCCTTGTCTACCGGATATTTCTCAGCATTTTTGGCAATCTTATCCAATACAATTTGCCTCACATCCAAGCCTTGCTTCTCTGCCAACAGCAGCGCATAGGCAAAAACATCGGCCAATTCTTCTTTGATTTTTTCTTTATCCACCGCCTCAGAAGTCACAGCATCTTTCCATAAAAAAAGCTCATTAAGTTCAGCAGCTTCAATCGAAAGCGCAACCGCTAAATTCTTGGTATCATGAAACTGCTTCCAATCTCTTTCATCTCTGAAAGCAACAAGGGCATTGATTAGTTCTTGGATTTGAGACATGAGGTAAAGATGCGAAAAAATTAAGTTAGAAGAAAACTTAATTAATTTTGAATATGGTCCAATCTAAAATAAACAATGTGTTATGCGAATTCAAAATAGATAACACGGAACGAGAACTATTTCATAAGTTGAAGTCATTAGGTAGTTTAATCCACAAAGGAAAAGCTAGATATTTTGAAAAATGCACCATCATTGCTGTTAATGGGAAGGTTATTTTTAGAGTTGAGGGAAGTGAGTTTTACATTTTGGCAAAACCAACTCACAATATCATTGCAGAAGTTTACTATACCGATTTTAAAGAGGCTCTAGAAAAAGAACGTTCCAAGGAATTGCTTTTTGAAGTATCAAATCGCACACTGCATTTAAATCAAAGAAAAATTACTTGTGAGGTCAAAGAATTCAATTCTGCCAATTTCAACATAGAGGCAGGTCTAGGTGCTTTGAATTTCAGCGGAATCCAAGACAACGACTTGTCATCTGTAAATGAGGTTTACAAAATGAAATCTACTGGTGAAGAAATTCATATCAGCACCCTAAAAAGAGAGGCCGACAAAGCCGCCCTTCTTTTAAAGAAATTCAATGTGAAATCAGAGGATGTGTTGAAGTTGATTTTGGAGGGGATGAGAGCAAATTAACACCCTTTATTTTTCCAATAATTTTTCGATCACACTTTTCAAGTGTTTGTTTTCTTCTCTGAGCAATTCAATCTGTTGCTCGAAAAGCTTTCGTTCGATCTCAGAATTCTGAATTACCAAACCATTACCGGTTTGATTATGCATAACATTGAACACCATACTTTCATTAAAGGCAATAACCTCCTCCGGCCTCATCCCTAACTCTGCAGATATTCTTTCAAGCTTCGAATAAGTCACCTCAGTTTCACCCAGCTCAATTCTACTATATGCACTCTGGGACAAACCAATCACTTCAGCCATATGCTCTTGTGTCAGATTTTTCAACTCGCGGAGTTTCTTAATCTTCTGTCCAATTCTTAAAGTATCCATGACGGCCTGTTTTTCTTGCTAAGATAAGAACTTCATGCATGACACATGACCTTTGAAGCATAAAATAGAATTTCAACGCATGTATTATGAGATTCAAATTCTTCAAATCCAAGGGAGTTGGGGTAAGTTTGGTTGCAGAAAATACTTAACAGTCAAACCTAATGAAACTACTCATTTTTGCATTCTTAGCGATATTTTCCTCTTTTTCTTCGCTTCAAAATAATAATTCATCTAAACCAAAGAGTCATTTTCACAAAGAGCAAACAGTTTATATATGTAAAGGCCCAAACTCTTTGCGTTTTCATTCGAACTCCAATTGTCGAGGATTGAGCAGTTGTACCACTCAAATTTATTCAGTTTCAGTTTCTGAGGCAAAAAATATTGGTCGAACTCCTTGTCAAATTTGTTATTAATATCAACATGAAATTCATTTTAATTTTGAGTTTGGCATTATTAAGCCACACAACGTTTTCACAGAAACTATACAAGGATAAAACCAGCACATTATCCTCGATTTCCAACAAAGGATATACGTGTACAAAGGATGCTCGAGATCCCAACATTTACACATTTCGCCAATATGACAATTATGGTGAATCTCTTGTGCAGTTAACTTTTGAAGGCAATTATCTGAGAAAAGCTGTTTACATCCATCAAGATGCTACCAAAACGCTTACCAGGCTTCGCGATGTTTATGCCAAGACAACAGATAGTGAAGCCGATACATTTAATCCTCCCTCAAATGGCTCTGGCTCTGGTATCGCATCACACACTCCTTACTACGATGGCAAAGCTCGTTTCGAAGCCAATAATAACTACAGTTCTTCTCGATATACTTTCACTGTTATTATTTTAGACTAAGTATGATTTCAACAGTTAAGGAGCGTAAAAACGCTTTACAGGCATTCCTCCTCTTTGCTATTCTTTTTCTTTCACACACCAAAGTTAATGCCCAATGGATTTCTAAGAAGATCGATAATGGGTTTGATGATCCAGTGAATATCGCATATGTTAATTCTACAACAGATGACCGATATTTAAAACTAGAAAATTTCAAAAATGGATTTGAAGATGGTGTAGTTTTTTTTCTTGGTAATGAATATTTCTGTGGCGGAGGTCCTATAATAATTGAACTTTCATTCCAAGTCAATGGTCAAAATAAAAAATATACGAGAGAATGCATACTTTTCAACTTTGAAGAAATGGATTACGCACTTATTTCAAAGAATTTAATCGAAGAAGATTTTATCACAGATTTTAAAGCATGTACAACCATGAAAATCAGAGTCAATGACCATGAATGCGAAGAGGGAACAACTCAGACCATTTATACTTTCAAAATGTCTGGATCAACTGCTGCATTGAATTTTGTTTCAAAGATTTAAATGTTGTAATTATTCGAAAAATTCATCCTTAAATAAACATCCCAACATCAATATACCCAAATGAAAAAACAAAAAACAACACCTACAGATTTATTTCTGGCATTTCTTGCTCTTATGCTCATTAGCGTTAGCTTTTACCAAACCTGGCTTGGATTGGATCAAATTTTCGGAGGAAGTTCAATCATTATTTCATTAGTTCTCTCGTTAATTCTTCTTTTCCTGCTTTGGCAAATAAAAAAAGCAAAATCCAACGGACAAAGTACCGCTGGCCTAAGTTCTATTTATATGTTTTTTGCGGCTTTTTGTTTTGTTGCAAATTTCAACGCGCTCTACACACGCTTCATGAGAACTGACATTTATAAAACTGAACTTAAAAAGATAAATAACCAATTTAACGAGTTAGAGACAGATATCGAATCAAAGTTAAATTACAGTGTGCCAGACTCAAAAGCTAGACAAGGTATTATGGGTGAAATTGATGCCTTAAGAATGCAAATTACTGACCCTAGAAACCAAGGGAAGGGTGAACGAGCGAATATGATTATTGCTAGAATCGAAAAAATGCTTGGCGGAAAATTAACAACTCTCACCTCAATAAGTGATACACCTGAAGGCTATGCTGATCTTGCTTCACGCTACGAACAGCAAATCATTCAAAAAATGGAAAATCTTTCACCAGATGAAAAAAAACTTAAAAACGACATTAACAATGCCGTACTATCTTGGAATAGGAAGGTCACTGAATTGCTTTCATTAAATGAAAAAGATATTAATGATATGGCGCAAGGTGAAATTGACAAAGCCATCACGGAATATAACAAACTTGGTTCTAGAGCAATGACAACTCTTGGGGCGGATAAAATCAACTTCCAACCAACAGCTTCAAAAACAGACGAAGTTGGAAAAATTGGCTATGCCTTCAGCCATGCAATCAACAATTTTGGAATGTTCCAAATAGTAGTACTAGCTGGTTGTCTACTACTTGATTTTGGCATCCTATTTATTCTATTGCTTATGCCTGAAGAGAATAATCAAAATACAGGTGGAGGATTAATTTTAAGATAAAATTTATGAAAGATCAGCACGAGGAATTTTTGGAAAATTTGAATAATGAAGGATTTGATTTTAACCTTTTTGATAATGACGAAATAACTGAATCCAATTATGACCAAAAATTTCAAAATAATTCATTACCTGATGATTTTGTAGAAATTTCGGATGAAACAAATGAAGAAATCGAAAATTTTGATTCTAATGTGATTTTCTTCTTTGGTGTATCTGCAGCCGGGAAATCTGTAATTCTATCAGCTGTATTATACTATTTGAATTCAAGAGCAGGGGCTTTGAGTCCAAATAATTTAAATCCAAATTCTCAAGAGGCGAAGGTATTACTATCAGATTTTTTGGAGAATATTAGTAAAGGAATATTACCAGATAGAACAACAAGAGACAAGGTCACTAGAATTGATTTAACTTTTAGTCCAAATAATAGATCTAAAAAAGTTCCTCCAATAAATTTAACCTTTCTTGAAACCGCAGGAGCTAACCACCAAGATATATTCAAAGGAAATCAATATCACGTGAGTATTGATAGATATATTACCCAAAAGACCCCTCTTAATGTAATAATAGTAACCAGTTATAATAGTGCACATAAAGAGGATGCACTAATTGATACTTTTTTAAATAGACTAGTCGAAAAAGGTATTGATCCAAAAAATGTGAATATTCTATTAGTTATTTCAAAATGGGATTTATCTGGGAAATCAACTGTTAGCTCTGATGAAGAGCTAGATAAATTCATTTTTTCCCGTCTACCAATGACAAATAGCAAAATGGAATTACACAGATTCCATAAAACTTATTTCACTATTGGAAAAGTAGAAGATCAAGGAAGCATTCAAAAAATCACGAATCTTAGTTTGCATTCGGCAGGAATAATTTCTCGATGGATTTATGAAAGTATTGTTGGCTATCCGATAGATTACCCGGGTACTTTAATGGAAAGAATTAAATTCAGTATTAAACAATGAAAAAAGTAGATTTCGCTGTAATTGGTTTCGCAACATTTGGAGCCCCAAATGACTTTAGGCAATCTATACTTTTCGAAAGTAGCAATTCTAAAATCTATCAATCTCTAAAGGTTTTTGACTTAAGTTCAGCAATAAAAATTTTTCCAAATTCAACACTTTATTCAATTAGAAAAGAGTCAATATTTAATTCTAGAATAATTTCATTAACACATTATTCTTTTGCTCAGGAAAAAGAATCTAAACGAGATGGTACTTTCATAGGAAATAGCTTGGTTTTCAATGAGTACCTACCTGATTTTCATACTTCGCTGGCAATTTTAGACGAATATCATCATAGACTTAAAGAATTGAACGTTGAAAACAATGTTTTAAAAATAAACCATTCTAAGGACTTCATTCAACCTAAAATTGATTTAAACAAAGTATTTAGTAACAGCAGTAGTCAATACTATATTGAAATTCCAAAGTTTGAAATTAATGAGAACCAAGGGAAAATATTAGTTTTTTATCAAACGGATGAAATAGCAGATATGCTTAATGAATCAATGATATTACTTGATCATTTTACGGAAGTATTTTTTACAAGTAGTCATAAAATTGCTACACATGTAAGGGAAAAAAACCTTTATAGGTTAATTCATCATTCGAAAGAAAAACCTCAGTTAGATCAATATATAAAGCATATTAAGAAAGAGAAGTTAGATAAAATTGAACAACAAAAACGGAATATTCTATTACGAAAAGAAGACAGCCAACATAAAATAAGTCAGCTTCAAAAATCTATAGAAATACACTTAAACAGAAAGCAACAAGAAAAAAAATCGATTGAATCGGACACATCTAAACTTGAAAGTTCTAATTCAGAATTACAAAGAATAAAAAAAGATCTTTCATCAAGCTTTGAGGCGTTGTTAAACGGTATTGAAAATTCTTCATTGAATTTAAACCTGAAAAAAGAAAGTTCATTAATACAATCTTATACAAATCAATTAAATGAAATAAGTGATTTTATTGAAAGACTAAATTCAAATGGCAGGCGGAATGATGATGCCAGAAATGGTCATATTCCTAAACCCAGGGTTAAAACATCATTAGAAGTTGACCAAAACAATGATGGATTTGGGTATAATATTTTTGAGTACGTGTCGATTTTCCTAGGAGTACTTTTAATTGGTTCATGGTGTTATTTTCTATTCTTTTATGAACCAGATATTCCAGAAAACTATAACGAACAAAAAGAAATTCAAAGCATTAGTGTTGGTCAGTCAGTTCAAGAATACCTTAATGAATCCGATTTGAATATTGTGAATAACAAATTGAAACGAGGAATGACATTAGATTCAATCGTTTCAGTTATCTTTAAGAATAATCCGAATGATATCGAATCACATTATTCTTCTAAAAAAGAGATTTATAAAGATCTGCTCATTAAGTCAAATGAAGATTTATTTAAAAAAGTGAATCAGGATTATATATTAGATGCTGATGCCCTTAAAAAGGTTCCATGCAAAAAATAATTGCTAACCTTAGTTTATTAATCGGATTGTTACTCTTTAGTTGTTCGCATCCAGAAAGTGGTGACTACAAAAGAAATACCTCTAAAAAAAAGTACTTTAGAAATTTTGAAAATTCAAATTCTGAGGTACTATATTTTGAAGTTGAGAACGGAGTCAAATATATCCATGCGACCATTAATGGTATGGATTTGCGTTTTATTTTCGATACTGGAGCAAGTAATATTTCAATCTCAAAATCTGAAGCAATTACACTTCTAAAACAAGGTACTTTAACTGAAGATGATATTATTGACGTTCAAGAATTTCAAGATGCAACAGGTGCAATCTCAGTTGGAACCAGAATCAACTTAAAGGAAGTTCAAATTGGTAGTCAAATTTTAACAAACGTTGAGGCTATCGTAGTTGATAACCCATACGCGCCTCTACTATTAGGTCAGAGTGTCTTAGAGCGATTTAGCAATATCAAAATTGATAATAGAAATAATCAAATCATCTTTGAAAACTAAACACCTAATTTATTAACAACCCTTCCTTTTTCATTTGTCATTCCCTACCTTCACCTATCAATTCCTGACACATGAAAACGCTAATTTCCTGGATAGCCCAAAAAAATGACTTTGAAAATGGGCAGTTTAAGCCCAATGGGCCATCGGCGAGTTTTCATAAGTATTTCTATAAGGATCATGATCGGCATATTGTATTGACGGGTGGTCAGAGTGCGGAGGAGGATGTGCGGGCTGCGCATTTCTTGAACTTTATGGCGAAGGAATATCCGGAACGTATGGTTGAAATGCGGTATTTGAATATTACTGACCCAATTGATCATCAGGAGATTCAGTCGAAGGTGGCGCCGATTTTGGCGGAGTGCAAGGATGACAAGATTGATATTTATATTTCGCCGGGGACGCCTGCCATGCAGTTGGTGTGGTACTTGTGTCATATGTCGCTGGGGCTGAATACGACGCTGTACCAGACGCGTGAGGCGAAGTTTTCTAGACAGAAGGATAAAGACAAACCTGAGTTGGTGAAAGTGGCTTTGGAGAAGTCTTCGTTGCCAGTTACGGCTTTGTATCATCAGGAAGAGATCAAGAAGTCTAGTGCTGATCATTACTTTTTGACGCCGTCTATTGAGAAGGTTTATAGTAGCGCGGCAAAGGTGGCGCAGGTTGATGCTGTAAGTGTTCTGATACTTGGGGCGAGCGGTACGGGAAAGGAGAATTTGGCCAAATATATTCATAAGAATTCGGCGCGCCAAGACAAACCGTATATTGCCATTAACTGCTCGGCGTTTTCGGATGGCTTGTTGGAAAGCCGTTTGTTTGGTTACAAGAAAGGTGCGTTTACGGGCGCCGACAAAGACAGCATTGGTTTGTTTGAACAGGCACACGAAGGGATCATCTTCTTGGACGAGATTGGAGATATTTCGCCTTATATGCAACAAAGTTTGCTGCGTGTCTTGCAAGAAAAAGAGATCATGCCTTTGGGTGGGAAGGCCAAGAAAGTCGATGTGCGCGTTATTGCCGCTACGAATCAAAACCTACCGAAGCTTTGCGAAGAAGGAAAATTCAGATGGGACCTCTATTACCGTTTGTCTGTTGTGGAGCTCGACCTCCCTACCCTTCTAGAACGTGGCAAAACGGACCTCAAACAGCTCATGGAACATTTTCTGAGCACCAAGAAAAAAGAACTGCATAGGCCAAAAAAGCTGGTCTTGGATAAAGAAGCACAAGAAATTTTGCTCAACTACACCTACCCTGGCAATGTGCGCGAGTTAGAAAATATCATTTCAAGACTCTATGTTTTTAACGAGGAGCGCATTAGTGCAGATGTCTTGCCCAAGCGCCTAAAGCAGTCAAGTACTGAGCAACCCATGCACATGGATTACATCGAAAAAGAACACATCATTAAAGTCTTGAAGCACCACCAAGGCAATCAAAGACAAACCGCCATTTCTATTGGCTGGGCCTTGAATACTTTAAAGAGTAAGATGGAGAAGTATGGGATTGAGCCTGAGGTATATCAGGTTTAACTTTTAGTTTTTTTAATGCCCTGTAGGGAATCCTACTGACAAGCCGTATTGATTGATCAAATAATTTAGCATTCAGAATATAAGTGTATTTTACAAAAATATATTTCACTTATAAGTTAATTTTTTGATTTGAAATGAGTACTTTTGAAATTGTAAAATGGTATAGCGAGGGCAAGTCATGTCAATTATATTCAATTCATATTTTTGATAAAAGGACGGATGAAGCAAGTTTATTTTTTGAAAAATATGGCGCCACGGATCACCCAAAAAGATCCTATACAAATCAGCTGCTTCTACTGATCATTAAAAGTATAGCAAATAAATACGGTGCTTCAGATGATTTTTTCGACAGACATGAAAACTATATACATGCATTGCCTCCCAAACCAAAAAAATACATTACAGAAATCTCTTTACTCGGAAGTTCGTTTCCATTAAGAATTTATTGCATGAGAATTACAAATGAAATATTGATACTATTTAACGGTGGTGAAAAAACAGCTCCAAGCACACAAGGAAGTAAAGATTTAAGCATGAAATTCTATGAGGCTCTATCCTTTGCAAACCAAATAAAAGACGCGCTAAATGCTTCCATTATAGAAGTTGATCATTCTAAAAAGGAACTCAAACATTTTCAAACAAACTATAAAATAGAGTTATAATATGAAATCCCCAATCATAGACCAACTACTTCAAAATATTCCAGTAGAGCAAATGGTTTTTCACGACCTGTATATGGACCTTGTACTGCGCATAAACCAAATTTTGCAGGACAAACAAATTGGTAAAAAAGAACTAGCTGAGCTTTTAGGTAAAAAACCTTCTGAAGTATCGAAGTGGTTAAACGGTCAACATAATTTCACCTTAAAGACCATCGCAAAATTAAGTGCGGTTTTCAATGAGCCTATAATAGAAGTCAGCAAGAAAAAGATCACAAAAAAAATTCAACCATTTCAACACGCAAGTACGTACAATAATCTTGATCAAGTTCGAAATTTTGCTGAACCAACAAAACTTTAATTCTATTTTTCAGACCACGAATTTATAAAATCAGCCACAACATCAAAAGGGTCTTTGCCGGTAGTGTTTTTTTCATTTTTCTCCATTTTTTGATATATTTTTCATTTTTTGACACTTTTTGAGCATTTTTTGAACGATTTTGCTCGTTTTCGAGTTTGGCATACAGATTGACTAAGTGGCAGCAATCACCGTCAAATTAAAAAATATGCTTGCCAAAACGCTCCAAATCGATGAACGTCAAATTCGCAAAAATGAGGACCTCCTCAATGACTTTCAGTTTGCCTTTTTAACACAAAGTATCAAGCGTATTTCTACCCTACTCGACCCTAAAGGAACATTTTTCGGAAAAGCAAATATTCATTTCGGCAAGTCAAAGATTCATCAACTTTTGCAGTTCGATGACTTCGAGGAAAGACATTTTTCTCATATGTGTTCTAGGGGTTTTAGTCTTGATGACGAGCCCGGGCAAACTGTCCTAGAATTTCGCTTTCCGGTGCTCGATGAAACTAATTTTTCTGCCTATGAAATGGACCGCGATCATTTTGGCGAAGACCCTGACCCTGCATTTAACGAAATTGTGCTGCGCTTTGCCTTCACCCTCAAAAATGGAAAAATTAATCAAATCAGAATTCCATCAAAGGTTACGCAGTCACTCGAACAATTTGTCAATGAAAACTAATCTATAAAACAACAAAACATGCAACAAGAAAAGCTTACCCTAGAAGCTCCAGAAACGGTTGTTCACATCCAAATCACCAACGCCCAACTCGTGCGCAAGTGCATTCAGGAAATGAATATTGAAGCACTTTATTATTTGCTCGATGTAGAACGGACCTATCAAGACTGGATACGCAATGAGTTTATACTGAAACTCGAGCGCATCATGAAACGCTTTGAAGCCGCTGGCGACACCTACCTGAATGCCGTACAAGGTAGTTGTGGAGGCTCTTGCTCCAAGGGGCAAAACGGTTATTTGTTCATCGGCAACAACAGCCATAATTACATGAACTTACTCTTTGTCGAGGACCAGCTCGAATTGCAAGACTTATATGAGTGTAGTCTTTTCCGGACCAATTTCAAAGATATTTTACTCAATAAGCGCTATTACATCGATCCGAAAGTGGACAGATTAACTAGGTTTTTTGAGGAGTTCAATGAAGAGTTCGACAATGATTTCTGAAATGTTGCATCAGTACCGGCTTATTGAAGGGCTTAGAATTCTTGAGCGCGAGGGCTCTTTTGAACTAGATGTATGTAACAATCGACAGCATCTATGGATGCTTGGGCATTTAGGGCATTTAGAGATTGCTCATCATGAAATTGACTATCAAATGATTCGTGGTTTTAGACAACACAAGCAAACCATCAATCCGATCAGAAGAATGCGCAAGCACTTCAAAAATATTTTTGAACTATTCAACTACCTAGACAACAAACGCTACGATATCCATCGCTTCAAGCTCAGGTTAACCAACGGTTGGATCATAGACGAATTGCCTTATATAGCACTCATTTTTCATACAAACAATCTCACCGAGCGCAATGCACTTTTGTCTCAATTTTTCCAGCTTGCTGGCATCCCCATCTCAGCAATTGACACGCTTGAAACCGCTAGCTCATACGCAGTCAAAATGAATGAAAATGGGCAGTACTTAGTGAAATACGAACTCGATGACGAAAAACCCGCCAAGATTTACTACATGGAAGATTACGGGCCATTTTGCAGCACAGCACCAATCAATTTCGAGCCTGATATTGATTTTCCTTTTTAAGTGGGCAACCATCATTTGCAACCTTGCAAAAAATGAAAATCACCTCAAATGCTACTGAACTTTGTACCGAACTTAAAAACAATATTATGGAAACAACACAGACAAACAAACCTGGCAACAACACCACACTTTATCAATTCATCATTGACCGCAGCGGCTCTATGGGTGGACTCGAGCAAATGGTTGTAGGCGGTTACAATGAACACCTAAGTGCCGTAAAAAACATGCAGGCTACATATCCTGACCAGCAATTCTTGGTTTCTTTACTCACCTTTGACGATGACGTCCAATGGTTGGTGAAACCTGCTCCAATCAGTGACCTCAATGAACTGCCAAATGATGCTTTTGAACCGCGTGGCATGACCGCCCTACTCGACGCTATAGGAAAGGGCATTCATCATATCGAAAGTGAATACGCAAATAAAATTCAGAATGACGAAATGAGTGTTGTAATGGTAATCATCACCGACGGTGCAGAAAATGCCTCACAATTTTTTAACTATCACAGCATTGCAAAAAAAATCAAGGAACGCGACGAAACAGGCAAATGGACCTTCAGTTTCATTGGTTGTGATTTTGACGCGGTTCATACATCTAAAATGCTCAATATCAGAAGAGAAAACGTCAGAAACTACGATAAAAAAGAATACGGAAAAATGTCAAAAAAGGTTGACGCATCCTTTATGCGCTACGCCAAATCTAAATCAGACGGCAGTTTTGGAAAAAGGATATTTTCATTCTTCGAAGAAGATGATGAAAAATAGCCTGCGGCTCGAATATCAATAATTAAATTTTTAACTTAGAGCAGAACAGCGTTGCAAAGATTCAAATGAAAATTCACCTCATACGAACGGAAGGATTTCCTGAAGAGCAATTTCAAGAATTGCTGGCTTTTTTGCGTCATCAAAGCGGAATCCTTCAGTTTGTCGGAGGGAAAATTGTTACGCTCAACCCCGACTTTACGTACCGCATTTTTTTGGAAGAAAAAGATTATTCGACGCAATTCAAACCAAGAAAGCAAAAGACAAGTGCCTACAGAAGCGAAAGCTCAAATTTCCAAGAATCTTATTCTAAACCTGATTTTCCATTAAGACGAAGAACCTATAATTGGGAAACATTCTTTGAAACCTGTAAGGCTTATCGTGAATTCAATCAAATTCCTGAAAAAGATCTTGTTATTCTTTTAACAGACAGTAATAACACCAAGAATTGGTTTGGCGGTATAGACGAGCGTATGAACAATTTTTTTGTGCATACCGCGGACTGGCCTTTGTTTTTCAGAATGCTCAATAAGCCTATCTACCCTATCGCTTATGAAATCATGGCCTGGATTCTCAGAAGTCTGATGTACCCATCGCGTGAGGCAATTCTTGCGCATGTGCATGAAGAACCGCTAGGCTGTATCAATGACTTTTGTGAAGATAAAAAGCAAATCATTTTAAAGATGCGCACGGGCGACATCTGTGATGACTGCATGGATCAAATCATCAACAACGACGTTTCACCGCCTTTACTTAGACAGATCCAAAGTATTTTAAATGAAATCAGACAGCACATTCTCTTTAGTAGAAATAGAAATGTTTACTTGACAAGCAGCAGAATACTTATTGACCTCAATAAACGCACGCTTCACTTTCCTGATTACGCACAAGGCAAAGTAAAACTCAACCCGAAAGAACTCGCTCTCTATCTATTATTTTTGGAACAAAATGAGGGTTTAGCACTCAACCAAGTGGTTGATTTCAAAGCTGAACTTCTTGAGAAATACATGCATATTTCAGGGCAAAGCAATCATGAAAAAATGCAAGCTACCATTGAGCTCCTCGCTGATTACCGTGAAAATGAACTCAACATCACCCTCTCACGCATTCGCAAGAAAATTAAAGACCTCATCGGTCGAGAATTTGCAGAGAAATACACCATTGAACTCCTTGCCAACAACAAACACGGCATCTCAATTGACCGCGAGTTTGTTGAAATATCCTCCTAAACCCCATGTTCTACCGCGATTACTTCTTCCCCCTACTCACCCATCAGCTTCCTGAACTCGATTTTGGGCCTGTTGTAAATCAGTATCGCCTCGACAAAAGTCATGAGGCGTTTTACTTTTTCCCGAGATGCCCCGAAGAAGTGTTGGATGTCAGCGTCTTCAAAATGGAGGAGCTTGAAATCCATCAAGTAGACAGTACTTCATTTACCCCAAAAAGATTTTTATTTGTTTCGCAGACTCACCTTCGTGAAGCCGAATACCTCGATGACTACCTCGCTCAAAATTCATTTGAAAGGAAGGCTAACCTCTTTGATAGCCGAAACATGGTGGCTTTTTTACACAAAGACGGAATGGTGTTCGCCTCAAGAAGTTGCAGAAAAAATTTTGGCGAAGGTCCGGGAACTAAAATCAGATAACATGAAAACAACTTCCATATTTATTATTCCAATTTTGACACTTGCTGTAATGGCCTGCTCTTCCCCTACCAAAAAATGTCCGAAAGCCAAAAATGAGCAAGAACAAAATAATATTGCTGAAAACGACCCGAAGATTGATTATTCATCGGATCAGGCAACGATGAATTTGAGCAGTTATGAAGCAGTACAGTACTGGAAAAAGAAAATGAATTTCCGGTTGGATTATATCAAAAAAATCTACGAGAAAAAAGACTGGATGGAACCCGCCTATAAAAAACGCTTTTTCGAAAATTTAGACGCTTCTCAAAATGCGTTCATGGCTTCTGTTAAAGCAGAAGTGGAATTGCGTTTTCCTATTGAAGAAGCGGATGAATGGTGGGGCTCATCAGCACCGCTCTGCATCAATATGATTTACTTAGAGCATTATAAACGTAGGTATTTTGATCTTGAGCTCTGGGTAAAAGGCACCCCAAAAGGTGAAATTTGCGGTGGAACGGCTTTGACAGCTTATGAAATTGGGGAGATGGGGATAAGATAATTTATCTTCCAATCAGTTTTTTACAAGCTACTTGTAGGGGTAAATACGTACAACCAAATTATAAATTGAGCCTACAATTTATTTGGCATCAAAAAGATAGGTAATTTTGTATTGTCCTGTTTAAAAGTAAAATAATCAACTCAATCAATGGCAATTCCAATTAAAGTGGTTCCGGTTCTAAAAGGCAAAGCTGCAAGAGATTTTGTTCTTAAAGCAGATGCTGCCGTATCTAAAAAAGGAACCATTGACTTTTCAAAACAGGTTTCAATTGCCAATAAAATTTTGGAGAAGGCGAAGATGAAATAATCTTACCTATGAACAACTTTCTTGAAACTCTACACTTTGTTCCTTTATCGAACGAACTTCTGAATTCATCTTATCTTTTTGATTGTGGTCATCCCGATTTAAATGATTTTTTTAACACCATCATAACCCCATCAATCTCATTTGCCAACTACCAATCCTTTGACCTGACAGCTGTTGGTTTTGTTCTTGCCACATAGGGTTCATTTCTTGTTTATTTTTGAAACAATTTCATACACGGTTTTCGTTTTATCCCCTTGCTTGGTAAAAAGCCCCAACTCAACTCCTTTTTTGAGGTCGCGGCTGGCGGTGGCGGTAGAGATTTCTTGAAAAACTGACATGTAGTCTTTGCGATTAAAGGATGTTAAGCCAACTTCTGAGAAATACGCCAAGCGATCTTCGGTACTTTGAACCCTACTTTTGTAGTTTAACAGTTCATTCAAGGAACCGTTTATCACATTTAACATGTATTCTATAAAGGGTGTAGAAGAACCCTGTTGATCACTTTTTGCAAGGGCTACATAATAGGCTTCTTGTGTTTGATGAATGAGGTTTTCGAATGGGAGAAATTCAAAAATTGGGAATTCTTTCATTAAAATCAAGGTCTGCCAGAATCGGCCCATCCTGCCGTTTCCATCGATAAATGGATGAATAAATTCCATTCCGTAATGGAAAACGCAACTTTTAATTAAGGCACTTTCTTCCGTTTTTTTCAGGTAAGTAAATAAATCAGCCATCAAGAATGGAACTTGATCTGCGGGTGGGGCAAGGTGTGCCATCCGATCACCAGCCATAATTCCGACTCCAGATTTTCGATATTTACCATTGTCTGAAACCAAGTCTTTCATCAAAATTTGATGAGCCAAAAGAAATGAATTTAGAGCTACTGGATCAAAGTCATGAAGTTGATCGTAGAGTTTGATTGCATTGAGCACTTCGTTGACATCTTTTTTTGGACCAATGATGCGCTTGTTATCAAGTAAGGATGTAATTTGCTCAATTGTCAGTGTATTTCCTTCGATGCTGAGTGAAGAATGAATAGTTTTGATGCGGTTTTCCTTTCTGAGTTGTGGCGAAGGCTTGTCTAAATATTTGGCATTCATCCTACCGATTTTCTCAGCAATAGCAGCTACTAGATTTAATATCGCAGGAGTAATTTGATACGGAGGATTCATAACTGATACTATCATTTGATACTATCAAAAGTAATAAATATAAACTTCTCTTTCAAAAAGAGTAGCTAACTTCGCTATCATCGATAAATACTCATGGAGCACCAAGAAACTAATGACATCGCAGCGTTTATCGAACAGTTTGTCAACCAAACCAATCAGTCGGTTTTTCTAACGGGCAAGGCCGGGACGGGCAAAACGACCCTGCTGAGAAAACTGATTGCCCAGACCCATAAAAATGCGGTGATTGTGGCGCCCACGGGAATTGCGGCGCTCAATGCAGGGGGTGTGACCATCCATTCGTTTTTTCAGTTGCCGTTTGCGGGTTTTATTCCGGCATTTGGGGTGCAGGCATCATTTGGAGAACAGTTTAAGCTCGAGACCAAAGATACCCTGATGCGGCATTTCAGCATGAACAAAACGCGCATTCAGCTCATTCGAGGCATCGAATTACTCATCATCGACGAAGTCAGTATGCTGCGTGCCGATTTGCTGGACGCCATCGACTGGACACTCAGAAATGTGCGCGGCATTCATCAGCCTTTTGGAGGGGTACAAGTGCTGTTTATCGGCGATTTATTGCAACTTCCGCCAGTAGTGAAGCAAGAAGAATGGCAAATTTTAAGGCAGTACTACGACGGCCCATTCTTTTTTCATGCCAAAGTGCTCCAAGAAGTGAAGCCGCTTTATATTGAGCTCACTAAAATTTATCGACAACAAGATCAAGATTTTATTCATTTGCTCAATCAGCTGCGCAACAACCAAATGACTGCCGCTGACCTCGCGATTTTGAATCAATATGTGCAGCCCGATTTCGATGCCACCATAGAAGAAGGTTACATCACGCTCACTACCCACAATCACAAAGCAGATCAAATCAATGCAGTGGCCCTCGAAGCCTTGCCTACTCAGGCCTGGGAATACGAAGCTGAAATTAACGGCGATTTTCCGAAGCATTTGTATCCGGTAGAACCTACCCTACAACTCAAAGTAGGAGCGCAAGTCATGTTTATCAAAAATGATTTGTCTTTGGAAAAGAACTTTTTCAATGGCAAAATGGGCAAGATCGAAGCCCTCAACGAGCGTGAAATCACGGTGCTTTTCCAGGAAGAAGACAAGCGCATCGTCGTGGAAAAATTTGAATGGAACAACATCAGATATAAGGTCAATGACAACACCGGCGAAGTTGAGGAAGAAACCCTCGGGACCTTCGTGCATTACCCGCTCAAACTTGCCTGGGCCATTACCGTGCACAAAAGCCAGGGCCTGACCTTTGACAAAGCGGTCTTGGATGTTTCGGATGTTTTTGCACCCGGGCAAGCTTATGTAGCGCTCTCGCGCCTGCGTTCTTTGGGCGGTTTGGTCCTGACGAGCCCCATGCGCATGAACGGCCTCAGCAATGACCAACACGTCATGGCCTATAGCCAACAAAAAGCCGAGGCCGAAGCCCTACCCGAACTGCTCAACCAACACACCCGAACCTATCTTTTGCAAACCCTTTCCAAAGCTTTTGACTGGTATGCACTGAGTAGCAAATGGGGCCAACACGAAGCCAGTTATCAGCAATTAGGTGCCCGCAGCGAAAAAGTCAAGAACAAGTCTTGGGTGAGTACACAAAATCAAGTGGTACAAGCCAGCCATGACGCCGCCAAAAAATTTGTTAGGCAATTAGAAAAACTCTTTGAAAAACCGCACCTAGACCGCGCCTTTTTACATGAGCGCATGGAGGCAGCCTACTCCTATTTCTTTGCGCCACTAGACGGCGTTTTGCTCTCAAACCTGCGCAAAATTGCCGAACTCAGCCGCGTGCGCAAAACCAAGAGCTATGCAGAGGAACTCGAAGAGCTAGACGAAATCCTGACCCAAACGATCTTGCAACTCAAAAAAGCAAAACGACTTGTAGAAGCCCTGGCCAACAATGAAGAACTGACCAAAGGTGCACTCTGGACCACAGACATGAGCCACTACAAAAGCAGCCGAATTGAGCGCATCAAAGAAGAGCTCAAGCAAGTGCCCACCCTACTAGACGAGCCCGACGACTCACCTATTTTGTCTGGCCGCCTTCAACAAAAATCACCCGCCAAAAAGGAAAAGAAAAGTACCCAAGAAAAAACCCTCGAGCTGTTGCACGAAGGAAAAACCGTCCAAGAAATTGCCCGCGAACGCCAGCTTTCTGCTCAAACCATCAATAGCCATTTTGTCTACCTGATCAAAGCCGAACAAATTGTGCTCGAAGATGTCATGGAGGCTGAACGCATCCAAGAACTCGCCGCTCTTTTCGAAGACTTCGAAGGCACATCACTCACGCCTCTCAAAGAAAAACTCGGCAACCTCGCCACCTGGGACGAACTCAAGTTGTATCAGGCTGCCATGCAGGTTTAAGTTAATTTGGATCTTAATCCAACACTTTTGGGTTATTCTACGACCTAGGAAGGTATAAAACCCTTAAAACAATGAAACACTTTCTCTCCAGCAGCTTTTTGCTATTTGTTTTGCTCAATGCTTTTATGAGCTCTGCACAAACACTTAATTCTGAAAGCTTTGACGCCAATCAGTTTTTACCCGCCGGTTGGGCAGCCGTAGGTACTGCACCCAATTGGGCCCGTGTAACCACACTTTCTGCTCCACTTACCGGAGGCCCACACAGCGGTACAGGAATGGCCCGTTTTAGAATGGCCAACAATAGTTCCGCTGCATCGAACACTGAAACGATCGCTTCTCCAGCATTTGATTTAAGTGGACGCGGCACCAACGCAGCACCTATGAGTTTTTGGATTTACCGCGATTCTTTAATGGCTACAAATTTTGATAGCCTCACCGTTTTTGTCAATACAAGTGTCAACCTAACCGGAGCGGTACAAATTGGAAAAGTAGCACGCAACAGATCCATCAATGTTCCGGACACCAAACCTAGCAACGGTTGGTATCAATACACATTTGATATTCCGTTGGCTTTTGCTGGCCCGACTAATTATATTTTATTTCAAGGTACTGTATATGGCCCGGCCAATACTTCTCGCCGAATTGTCATGGACGATGTCAACTGGACCTCTTTTACGCCAGCATGTTCTGGTACGCCAACTGCCGGAACCCTAACTGCAGCACAAACTACATTTTGCGGGGGCTTAGGCAACACCAATCTTAGCCTTACTAACGCGGCCAATGGTACCGGTATCAGCTACCAATGGTTTACTTCTTCTGCCGCTGCAGGTCCTTACGTTGCGTTAACCAATACCGGACTTTCTTGGCCAACCGGAAATTTAAATGCCAACCAATATTACTATGTACAAGTAGCTTGTGCAAGTTCTGGCCTTAGCGCAAACACAGACACACTAGCCATTGTAGTCAATACTTCGCCACTTCCTACCGTGAGTATCAGTATGATCAACGATACCATTTGCCAAGGCGACACCCTGATTTTAAATGCAAGTGGTGCCAGTACTTATGCGTGGTCTACTCAACAAAATCCAACTTTAGGCACCGGTGCAAGCATTAGCGTTGCGCCAATGAACTCTACAATTTATACTTTGGTCGGGACCGATGCGAGCGGATGTAGTTCAGCACCAGTAACACAAGCCATTGTGGTGGGTCGCAAACCAAATATTGTCAATTTTACTAATTCAAATAGCAATCTTTGCCTAGGCGGTACCAGCACCCTAACGGTTCAGGCAACTAGCGGAGTAGGTGGCCCTGGCGGAGGAGGCATAACACTCAGCTACCAATGGAACCCAAATGTTGGCACAACGCCTACAGTTACTGTAGCACCAAGTGTAACTACTCAATATACAGTTACGGTTGTTGGTCAGTATGGCTGTTCGCGCAGCGATTCTACAATTGTTACAGTTGATCCAAATGACATTTCTCCTACGGTGAGCTTAAATCAAGATTCTATCAATGTTTGCCAAGGGCAAGTCAATAATATTGACCTCGTAGCTACTAGCCCGAACACCGGAGTAAGTTATGCCTGGAGTTCTACTAGCGGGCAACCAATTACTGAAACGACACCCACACTGAGTGTCACACCAGGAAATCAAACCGCAACCTATACGGTTCTGATTACAGATCCAAGCAATGGCTGTACGGCTGCTGCCTCAGCAACTATATATATCAGACCCGTTCCAAATGTAAATGCCACAACTACCACTCCAACGGTGTGTACCAACGGTTCTGGAGTAGTCAATGCGCAAGTATTTACTGGGCCTGGAGGAAACACTACCGGCTATACTTTTGCCTGGACACCAAATGGAGCCACGACGCAATTGGCAACAGTGAGCCCAACACAAGATACTTACTACACGGTTGTGGTCACGAGCCCTTACGGATGTTCAAACACCGATTCAGTTCAAGTTACAATTGACCCCACACAAACGAGCCCAAGCATTAGTTTAGCTGCTTCAGCAACCGCGCTCTGTAACAACAACCTTCAACCTATTGATCTTGTGGCTACTACAGATGCGAGCAACCCAAGCTTCCAATGGACACCAAACTTTATCAATCAAAATAGTCCAACTGTCACTATTAACCCACAAAATAGTGTCAACGTAACTTGTACAGTTACTGATCAGAACGGTTGTACTACCGCAACAGGAGTTTCGATTCAGGTACTTGCCCCACCAACTGCAAACGCCACTTGGGTATCAAGTCCGAACAACGTGATTGATTTCACAAACAGTAGCCTTAACGCCAGTTCGTACACTTGGATTTTTGGCGATGGACTGACTTCATCTGAACTCAACCCAAGCCACACCTACCCTTCTGCAGGTACCTGGAATGTTACCCTAATTGCTAACAATGCAGGTTGTTCAGATACAATCAGTTTTGATGTCGTAAGTAGTATTGCTTCTATTAACGAGCTCGCTTTAGATGCAATTCTTGCGCCAAATCCAGTGCAAAATTCACTAAGCATTACCACCACTAGCCAAGTTCATGCGCGCATTCTTGACCTCACCGGAAAAGAAGTTCTTGCTCCATTTGCAGTAGACGGAAAAATCACCATTGACCTTTCTCAACTGCGCCCGGGCATTTATTTAGTTGAATTCACCAAAGAGAACGCGCAGTACTCTCAACGCATACTGAAGCAATAAAATTTGTCTTGTTCTTTACGCCCTTAACTACTGAGCTCTTTTAAAACGCAATCAAATTATTGAATTTACTTAATTGGTTTCGCTTTTTTAAAAGCTCGGTAGTCATTGGCTTTGACCTGAACCGCAATAAAAATTGCGATGGTTGGTACTGTACCTACTGCCATGGAGGTATAGATTTGGGGCCAATCTAAACCTTGATTAGCAACAATTATTAGTAAAGCGCCTAACATCGAAGCCGGCGCCAAAGCCACCGCTCCTAACCTAGTGAGGTTGATCCCAATCCAAGCATTCTTTTTTTCATTAAAATGGCGGACCCTTACCGCGGCTTTAAAGGGTTTGCGAATTTCGCAAACTCACTTATTGATATCAACCGACGTTATTTAAAAATGACCGAAGCAAAGAAAATTTGGTATTTTTAATTCATGATGAGCAGACGAATTATTTTTTGTTTTTGTGCCTTGACCCTACTTTGCCTCGCAGCACCATTGCATGCACAAACGACATCCGAACACAAATACTGGGTGCGGCTCACCGATAAAAATAATTCACCGTTTTCAGTAGCTGCGCCCCAAGAATTTTTATCGGAACGGGCGCTCAACAGAAGACTCATTTCAAATTGCTATAATATTACTATCCAAGACCTTCCTGTCAATGAATGGTATGTGTCGCAAGTGGACGCCATTCCAGGAGTTACGATTCTGAACCGCTCGCGCTGGTTTAATGCGCTCAGTATTACATGTGCAGACAGTACGCAACTGGCCTTGGTACAAGCATTGCCTTTTGTACAAAGTATTGAACTGGTTCAGAAGCTCAATAAACCCAATCCTACCGGAAGTACTTCTGAATATGACGAGGAAAGCTATACCAAAAGTGCGATTTCCTTGAGCAATTTACCTCAATATCCGTATGGAGTTGCGTATGCACAACAAAAATTACATGAATTAGAATACTTGCACCAAAAAAATAAATTGGGTCAAAACATGCATATTGCCATTATCGATGCGGGTTTTCTAAATGCCATCAACATGCCTTGTTTTGAGGTGCTTTATCAAGAAAACCGTGTGCTTTCAACCGTAGATTTTGTAGACCACGATGGGGATGTGTATGCGGATCACTTCCACGGGACTGCCGTATTGTCTACCATCGCAGGATATCAAGAGGGCGTCTATATGGGCACAGCCCCGAAGGCTAGTTTTCATTTACTGCGCAGTGAAAATGCAGACAGCGAATACCTTATTGAAGAAGCCAATTGGATCAGCGCAGCCGAATACGCAGATAGCGTTGGCGCCGATATCATCAACTCGAGCCTCGGCTACACCACTTTTGACGACAGCACCCAAAACCACACCTATGCTCAATTTGACGGCCACAGCACCCTTATTGCCAAAGCGGCAAACATGGCAGCATCGCGCGGCATTTTGGTCGTATCGAGTGCCGGTAACTCAGGTGCAGACTCTTGGCATTACATTTCTACGCCAGCAGATGCAGATAGTATCTTGACAGTTGGGGCAACCGACAACCTTGGAAACTACGCATTTTTTAGCAGTGTGGGGCCTGCAGCCGATGGCGACATCAAGCCCAATGTGGCTGCAATGGGTTATCAAACCTATGTGTATACACCTTTTGACTCACTACCTGTGCAGGTCAACGGCACCTCGTTTAGTTCGCCTATAATGGCGGGTATGGCCGCCTGTTTGTGGCAATCCAAACAAAGTATATTTGGCATCACAAACATCGATTTATTGCACATCATTGAAGCCTCCTCTTCCCGCTACCACAACCCCAATGCTTTGCTGGGTTACGGTATTCCGAATTTCAAAAAAGCATATTTAACCTTGATCGATTCTCTGGACTCCAGCACCGATTTAACAATTTTGGATATGTATCCAAACCCAGTGAGTGTGCAGCAATTGCAACTCTTGATCCAAAGTAATTTCCCTCAAGAGGTCAGTGTGAATCTCATTAATTTACAAGGCCAAACCATGCACCATCAGGTGTTGCAACTCGAAGAAGGCGGAAACTTCATTCAAATTTTAACCAAGGATATCCCGAATGGGGCCTACTTCCTTGAAGTGAATGGTGCTTCCGATAATTCTACGCATTTAGTTGAAAAAATAGAATTCTTGAACTAAGAATTTTGGAACTTCAAATAATAGTATATACTTTTGATATATACTAATTCAGAAGCCATGAAGACGCTCTCCTTGAAACTCGACGAAACTGTTTTTGATGAAACCGAACGCGTTTTGGAACAAATAAATAAACCCCGAAACCGTTACATCAACGAAGCGCTGCATTTTTACAACCGGCTGCAACAACGTCGCTTGTTAGCCAAACAGTTAGGATATGAGTCAGGGCTTGTCAGTAATGAATCGATGTCAATACTTGAAGAATTTGAGCGTTTTGAAGAACCTACACAAGAAAGATGAAATTTGGTTGGCTGACCTCAATCCTCAACAAGGAACCGAAGCCGGAAAAACGCGTCCTGTACTGATTATCCAGACAGACTTGCTCAACCGTATGCACCCATCTACCTTAGTTTGCCCAATCACGAGCAAGGTGCAAACTGAAAGCAAAATTTTACGCGTACACCTCCCCAAAGGAACTGCTAAAGTCAAGGTACCCTGTGATATCATGATCGATCAATTGAGGGCCATCGACAACAGGCGCTTACTCAAAAAGATTGGTGTCATTCCAAATCAGCTCATGAGCCAAGTACACGAAAATTTACGGATATTATTGGATATCGACCTCTAACCCAACTTTAACCCCTTTACAAAACCGAGCAACTCCGCTTTGATGAGTTGGTGCTGCTTTATGGTGGGGTGTTTGTCATTGCCAGCGCGGTAGACGCCTTGATAAGCAAAGAAGTGGATGTTGTGGTCTTTTTGTCTTCTTAGTTGATTGACCACTCTTTGAATCCTTTGATTGAGTTTTACTTTTTGAGCTAAAGTAGCCATGGGGCTGTTGCAACAAACCAGCGTAGCTTTTGGATACAATTTTCTGAGTTTATTCAAGAAAGTGAGGTAATCTTTTTCATAGGCCCTTGCTTGATCTTGGCAATTTAAATCATCATTTTGACCAAGTGTGACAAACACAACATTTGGTTTGCGGTGCTTTTTAAAGTTCCAAGGTTTTTTGTAGGTATTGAAACCTATTGACTCATAAACCTCGGGCATCTGGTAGCGCAAACCGCAACAACTCTTATTGAGGCCGATGCCTGAAACCGCACTCAGTTGCCAATCGGCACCTAAAGTACGACACAACAAGGGGCCGTAGCTCAGGTAGGCATTGTGATACGCATACCAACTCCCCTCTCCAAAAGGCACTTTTGAGTTGTCAGCACCGTTGCCGCAAGTAATTGAATCGCCGATAAATTCGAACAGCAATTTTGGAGGCGCAGTCGGGAGTAAGTTTTCACAGCGCACACTCAGTAAACCAAAATAGCCCAGTGCTGCCTCGGTGACCTTACAAATGCTTACTTTGTGTGTTTTAGCTTTTCCGCTAATGATTAGAGCAATGCGATTCTCTTTACTCGAAAGCGTCAGCCGAATGGGTTCTTGTTGGTCCACCTGATATGTAATGGTGTTGTGCAAAGTGCCAAAACGAAGTTCGTCTTCGAGTAAAATTTCACAAGTAGGGCCTGTAAATGTAAATTCAAAATATGCACCAGGCGCATAAGCCCTAGGCACCCGATTGGCTTCAGAATAAAAGCGCCCCACTTTTCTGATGAGTGCGTCGTCGCCTTTGAAATTAAACAGATTGGCGCTTTCTTTTCGGGAAAAAAAGACCAAGAATAACAGTGCTAAAAGGCCTAAAAAACCAAGATAAGCAGCTGCAATATTGGTTCTTTTCAGGATGTGCATTAGGCTTTCTTTTTATCGCGCATTTTCATGAACGGCACCTCTATGAGCTGATACAGCACAAAAGAAATGACAACCGTGAGTACCCAAAATAAAATGTAGTCAAGGTACCACTGATCTCCAGGAATCATTTTTTTGGAAGAGTAATTACCATGCAGCGTTTGTTTGATCAGCGTCATGATAACCACATTGAGGTTGATGAGGTACATGGAGTAAGAAATGAGACTAAAGAAGGTTACCCAGATGGTCCATTTGCCGAGGCCTTTTTTGAGGTTGGCTAAGAAAGGCAGCATGAAGAAAACACCTAAAGATTTGATGCTTTGGCACCAAATATTATTGAAGGGGCCATAGGTTTTACCCATATGAAACTTAGTGTAGTAGACCAAAAATGCACCGAATAGGAGCAATACAATATTCCATTTTTGTGCCCACCATTTTGGGTAATAAAACGCAATGTATGCCGCCAACACCCCATACATAATAGAATCGAGGCGCGGAATTACCTGATACTCGATGTCTTTATTGAGATAATCTTGGAATTGTTTGATTTGCAAGGGGTTCGGGTTTTCCGGAAAACCATATTTGTAATACAGATGGTAGCGATACCAAGTAACCAAACCGAGGATCAGGAGCGATACGGCCAAGATGGTTTTTTTGGTCGAGGTTTTGAAGAAAATGAGCGCTGCAAAAATGAACAGCGGAACCGATAAATAGAACCATTCTTCAATACTCAGGCTCCAGGCCTCCGCAAAAAAACCGGGTCTGTGGTGCCCAAAAATGTTTTGAATGAAAAAGAAAAAACGATACCATTCTGCCGGAAACTTGTCGGGTAACACCAAGGCCGTATAAATCAAAAGATAGAGCAATACAAAAAGATAAACTGGCAAGGTGCGCATCCAACGTCTTTTCCAGAAGTCGAGCAAACCCGACCATGAGGCCGCACTTTTATTGAGTACCTTTAGTAAAATACCGCCAATTAGAAAACCACTCAAGACAAAAAAGATGGCTACCCCATCATACAAGTAAGGGTTCACTGCTTTTTTTACAGTAGGGGGCGCCAAGATGAGGCTGTGCCCAAGCAAGACCATAAAAATGGCAATGAAACGCAAGATATCTAGGCCGAAGACGCGGTTTTCGGCAATTTCCATTTTGAAGAGTCGTGAAAGCAAAATAAAAAGTAGGGTTTGTTGTGTTTAAGAATCAAATTTAAAAATAGTTTTCAAATACTTTGGAATGCTGCTTGTATTCTTGAGTTTGCTTAATTTCGCAATACCATGATTAAACCCATTTTCTTACTGTGTTTTCTAGTTTTGACCTGCATTCAAGCCGTGGCCAAACTACAATTGCCGCCTATTTTGGCCAACAACATGGTGCTTCAACAAAATAGCACCGTTAAAATTTGGGGCAGCAGTACACCCAACAAGGCCCTAACCGTAAAAGTTTCCTGGAGCACTACTTGGTTTCAGACTCAGGCCAAAGCAGATGGCAGCTTTGAAGTAGATCTTTTTACGCCTGCAGGTTCTTTCCAAGCCCAATGGATCAAAATCAGCAATGGCAACGACCAAAAACTACTACAAAATTTACTCATCGGAGAAGTGTGGCTCTGCTCAGGGCAATCCAATATGGCCATGACTTTCAGGGGTTATAAAAACCAACCCATTGCCGATGCGCAAGCCATCATCACTGACCCTGTTGCGCATCCCAACATCAGAACTTTTAATGTCGAAAAAGAAGCCAGTTACACACAAAAAAATACAGCCAACGGTTCTTGGATACTTTTTGAAGGTGCTGAACGTGCTCAATTTAGTGCAGTAGCCTACTTTTATGCTTTGCAGCTTCAAGAAACTTTGAAAGTACCGGTGGGGCTCATCAATAGCAGTTATGGGGGCTCAACCGTAGAAGGATGGCTCAATACCGGTACCCTTGAAAAATATCCGGAAACCCCACTTGTAAAAAATATCCCAGACTCTTTGGCGCATCTGCGTCAGAGTGTTTTTTTCAATAACATGATCAGACCCTTGCGCAACTACAAAATCAAAGGGGTTTTGTGGTACCAAGGTGAAGGAAACACAGACCATCCTCAAGGTTATTCTCAGAAATTACAAGACCTTATTTTCTTGTGGCGTTTTACTTTTTCAGACTCCCAACTTCCGTTTTATTTGGTAGAAATTGCTCCCTATCGTTACGAACACCCCACGGCAGCAGCCATTTTGCGTGAAGAGCAAAGTAAAGTGGCGCTAAGCGTTCCCAATTGTGGCATCATCAGCACCTCAGACCTCGTGCCGCTATCAGAGTCCAATTGCATTCATCCCCCGCTCAAAAAACCAATCGGGACGCGTTTGGCAAATCTAGCCCTGAGCCAAACCTATGTTCAAATACCTTCCCTCGCTATTTCTCCGCGATTTAGCCATTATACAATCGAGGGGAATTCATGTATTTTATATTTTGACCACGCTGAAAATGGATTCTATACACCAGAACAAGACAAGCCTATTTTTACCGGATTTGAAATTGCCGACGCTTCTCAAAAATTCATTTCTGTAGTTGCCAAAACCGGCCCCACCCCCAACAGCTTGGTCATTGCACTACCTACACAAAATTTCGGTCCACTCAAATCAGTGCGCTATTGCTTTAAAAATTACGAGGCAGCCACTGTTTTTAACCAAGCCGAACTGCCTCTCTTCCCGTTCAGAACCGATGATTGGGAGTAAGGTGTAACCTTCTGCCTTGCATTTGAGTACAATACGCGTCATAATAAGTTGTTCGCTATCCAATGGAAGAAATTCAGCCCGAAAAAAAGAAGAAAAAATACCGTTTTTTACGCCTCGCGTATTTCACTAGCCTTCATATCCTCTCCATATTTGCCATCTTTCTGATGCTTACAGCCCTTGCCGTAAAATTCAAGTGGACCAACGAAAAAGGAAGTGTCGACGTCAATAACCGTTACTTTAGTCAGTTAGCGCAGCACTACGGCAATGACCTCAAAACCAAAAAGATCAATATTGCCCGAGAAGAAAGTTTGCTCTTGCAAAAAATTGGTTTATTGGCTAAATACAATCCTGTTGATGCCGCAAAAATCAACAACGCATATTGGCAAACCAAAGAGCTGAGCATTGCCCAACGCATGTTTGATGCAGCCGCTCTACTCTTGAAAGACAACGCTTTATTTCAGAAAGAACTCAGAAAAATCAAGGCCAAGAACAACAAAAAGTCCTTGTTTGAATTTACCAATTATACTGTTTGGAAAACATTTTGCGATGCCGTCAGAAAAGACAAAGCGGCCATTGACTCTGCATCTCGCATTACAGGTGTTGAATCGAGGATGATTGTGATGTGTTTGGTCGGTGAACAAGTCAGGATGTTTAATGCCAACAGAGAGCGCTTCAAGCAATATGTGTATCCGTTTAGCCGTGTAATTTTACCAAAAAACAGAGGTTACGGCGTAACGAGTATATTGGAGCACACCGCTTTGCAAATTGAAAACAATTTGATCAATCCGAAAAGCCCGTTTTATCCAGGAGATTACTTTTACAAATGTCTGAACACTACAGACGCCGCACCAGGCCTAGTTATTGACAGCATCAAGGCGCACCAACACAAAACCATTCAGCGCTTGATCATGGGTGGAGATCATTTTTACTCTTATTTGTATACCGCCTTTTTAATACGACAATACCAAGCGCATTGGCAAAGAGAAGGGCAAGATTTGTCATTTAGACCAGAAATTGTAGGTACGCTTTTCAATTTGGGCTTCCATAAAAGTAAACCTAAAAAGAATCCTGAAGTAGGCGGTTCGTCCTTTACAGTAGGCAACAAAGAATATACGTTTGGAGGGCTCTGCTATGAGTTTTATTACAGCGGCGAAATGCTCAAAGATTTTCCGATGACACCCACACCATTTGTACCGGTTGCTGAACTCGAGAAGAAAAACAAAGCTCACCTTCAGAAAGTGCAGCAAGCCATGCAGGTGCATGATTCGATTCAAGCAACCCCAGCTCCTTAAAAACGTTAAGCCTCCTCTGAATCTTCGTCGAAAGTTTCAATAGTGCCGTCTAGCATCTTGGTGCTTTCAGAAGCAGGTAATTCTTCAACTTTGCGCAGTTTAGACATCAGCATATTGGTGCGGGTAGTGACCAATTTTTCGAGTTCGCCATCGGCTTCAGAAATTTTCTTGCGGGCTTTCTCGAGCACCGTACCGAATTTTGTAAATTCGGTCTTGACTGCACCCAATATTTGCCAAACTTCTGAAGAACGCTTTTGAATGGCAAGCGTCTTGAAGCCCATTTGCAAACTATTGAGCATAGCCGCTAATGTGGTTGGGCCAGTAACAATGATTTTGTACTCGCGCTGCAAAATTGCCACCAATTCTGGCTGGCGTACCACCTCTGCAAACAATCCTTCGATGGGCAAGAACATGATGCCGAAATCGGTGGTGTGTGGTGGATCGATGTATTTGTCTCGGATGTCTTTGGCAAATTTCTTAATGCTGTTCACCAGCGCTTTGTTGGCGACGTCTATGCCTGCGACATCTCCTTGATCATAGGCCGTTTGTAAGCGCACGTAGTCTTCTTGCGGAAATTTGGCATCGATGGGTAAATATACTTCTTGACCGAGGTCGTCTTTGCCTGGAAGTTTAATAGCAAATTCTACGTGGTCATTCGAACCCTTTTTGGTCTTGACATTGGCTTCATATTGTTCGGGGGCCATGATTTGCTCTAGGATGTTGCCCAATTGGATTTCGCCGAGCACACCGCGCGTTTTGACATTGCTAAGTACTTTTTTGAGGTCTCCGACGCCGCTGGCCAAACTTTGCATCTCGCCGAGTCCTTTTTGAACTGCTTCTAAGCGCTCTGAAACCAACTTAAACGATTGCCCCAAACGCTCCTCGAGTGTTTTGTGTAGCTTTTCGTCAACGGTTTCTCTCATCTTTTCGAGTTTTTCTTCAGTAGACTTGACCAACTCAGATTGCTTTTGGGCCATGGTTTCTGAGAAGGCTTTTAATGACTGTGTGAGTTCGTCGCGGTTTTCTTTGGCGTTTTTACCGAGCCCTTCGCTAATTTGGGTGAGTTTCTCTTCTAATTTTTGAGTGAGTCGATCGAGGCCCTGGGTGAGTTCGTCGCGGTTCTGACGCAGTGATTCTGAGAGCTCTTGGCGGTTTTCTTTGAATTGAGCCGACAACATTTCTTTGATCAATTGCTCGTTATTGGTTGATTGCGCGGCAGAAAGTTTTGAAAAAATCAGGAACAACAAAATGACTGACAACGCAGAAATGGCAAGAATAAGATAGGTCATGGCAATATTTTTTACGAAGGTAAGCCACAAGAACGTAAATTTTTTACGTTTTGCAAAAAAGTAACTCAGCATTTTCTATTTGTCTATAATGCTTAATTTTAAACATGAAAAAAACACTGCTACTTTGCTGCATTTTCTCTCTCAACCAGGCCTTTTCTCAGTCTTTTGCCAGAAGTTGGGATGCTTGGTTTGGCCAATTGCAAGGAGGAGTCAATTACGGCCTTCAGGATTTAGGGCCGCTGTATACTATGGGCATTTACAAATCTGCCGGTAACCATGGCTTTGGTGTAGAATTGAGTAAGTCCAATTTGGCAGCGTGCAATATCATCAGCGGGAGCGCTACTTTAAGCCAAGATTTACTCAGAATTCGACGCAATCGCCGTACGCCCTTCTACTTTTATGCCACGCTAGGCGTCGGGCTCACCCACCTCAAAAACAATAACATCCAAGACAATTTTCTACTCAAAGGCGACGACATGGTGCATGCCTCTTTCAGCATCAGCCCAACGTATTTTTTCTCCAGAGATTTTGCTTTGCAGTGGAAAACGCAAATTAGCCAATACGGGCTTGTCGACTACGAACTTAAAGCGGCCTACAGCAGTAGCCTGGGCATCTTATTTTTAATCCCTGCTTTCAAACCTTTCTAAGTACTGCTTGTTCTGCAATAAACTCAACTTATGTCTTTAATTCGAATAGACCGTTCAGAGATCGAAAAAATGGGCCGCATTGAGCGACTCAATCTCATCAACAGCTGCACCGGTTACAAATCTGCAAACCTTATTGCCACCATCAACAATGAGGGCCAAACCAATGTGGCAGTTTTTTCAAGCGTTACACATTTGGGCTCAGACCCTGCGCTTATTGGCTTTATCTTGAGACCAACTACGGTGCCCCGCCATACCTACAAAAACATCAAAGAATACGGTTATTTTTCAGTCAATCATATTACCACCGAGCAAATTGCCGCTGCGCACCACACCTCAGCCAATTATCCTGAAGTAGTGAGTGAATTTGACATGACAAATCTAGACGCCGTTTACCATGGTGGTTGCCCCGTGCCTTTTGTGAAGGGAAGCCCTGTGAAAATGCTTTGTAAATATGTCAACGAATATTTAATCGAAGAAAACGGCTGTATCCACATAATTGCATCCATTGAAGCCCTTTTCTACGAAGAAGAGTTACTTACCGAAGACAAATGGTTACAACTAGACAAAGGAAACGTAGTAGCTATTAACGGACTCGACGGTTATGCACTCCCGAAACTTTTGGAACGATTTTCGTATGCAAGACCCAAGCAATTAAATAACCAATGAATAAACTGCTCTTTATCACCCTACTCTCAATTATTTTCAGTTCTTGTGTAAGCGTTCAAGAAGTAAGTAATGTTGTTCAACTCACTCAAAACCACCAACGCATAGCCGTTATGCCGATCAAGGCTACAGTTGAGCGAAAAATCTGGATGACCCCAGAGAAGTACCAAGACCTTTGCAACAAAAAATCTGAAGAAATCCAAAGCCGCGTGTATCGTCATTTGGCTTATTTCTCTAGAACTGGGCGCATGGCCGCCGAAGTAATGGCACCAGAAGAAGTCAATTCTATGCTATTTGGCATTGGCTTTCCGAATCAATTCTATTCCAATACAGATTTATGCAGTCTGCTACATGTAGATGCCATCATCTGGGGAAACATCGACATCAAAGAACCCGTCAATGAAGCTACTGCACTCGCGTTGTCGAACAACACATGGCTTGCGCCCGTAACCAATTATGTCAGAATTGACCTCAAACTCTATGACCTTCAGACCGATACTGAAATTTGGAACGCCTTCACGAGCCGTTCAGGGCAATTGGGTTCTCTCAAGAAAAAAATGCAAATGGATGTCTGCCGACGCGTTTCGAAAAACATGCCCTACAACATCAAAAAACGCCGCTACAAAAAGGCGTATCAAAACATGTTATAGTTTTTGGCTAAAATAGTTTTCGAAATAAGGGGTTTCAAACAGTGGCAAATTCACCTTCGCTCTTTTGGCTTTAAATTCAGCTGCTAATTCTGTTGTAGCTTCTTTTGATTTGCTGGCAATATAACATTTGAAAAAGGATATATAAACATCCATAATTTCTTTGTATCCAAAACGAATCTGTTCAATAGGATTATTAGAAATGAGTGCGCGCGCTTTTTGAAAGTCCTTTTTTACGATCAAGCGAGAAGCAACAAAAATTTGTTCAATGGCCAATAAAGATATTTGGTACCAATGGTCAGGAAACGGCAAATCTTGCAACTCCTGAAATGTGAAATCTACTAAAGTCTTGTTTTTAGTAAGCAGACTCTGAATTGAGGGTACATATAGCAACTCAGAGCGGTTTTGAGGTTCAGCCTGCAACCTAGCTTTCATCAACTCCAAATAGAACAATTTTTCTTTTTTTGATTTTGAAAAAATAATTTTCAGACAAAAAATCCTTCCAAAGAGTATGGGATGTTGGTTTAAATCGAGAGCAGGAACCTCACCAAGGACTTTACTTGGGGGTATTTGCTTGTTCATGATGAACATAAATGGCCGTAAGCTTTTTAGAAACTGACTTGTTTCTGGATCTAAATCAGGGAGCGTTTCCATGTAATTGATCCAAATTCCATATTTCGCATTGAACTGCGTGTAATCAACATTGGATTTAACCACCAAATTTCGAAAGTTTGCTTCGCGCAATAAAGCTTCTTCAATAACCTGGTTTGTATAGTTTCTGAAATGCAAACCTATGATTACTCCGATTTGGCTTACGTCGTCAAAGCGAATGGCATTAAACTGAAAAGCGGGTTCGCGAAAGAGTTGAATGAGTTCCTCTTTCCGATTTTGATGAAAGAGCTCTTTTACTGCAAGTGAAAACGCGATCGGAAAATCAAGGTGCTCTTGTTTTTTAATTTTTAGTTGCAAAATCAATACATCGATTTGAACATTGTCCATGGTCAAAAAAAATCCTTCCCAACGAGGCCAAATATCAATTTTTGGATACTGTTTACAGAATTCTTGAAAATCTTCAAAACTGCAATAGCGCGCCAAGTAATTTAAGGTGCTCTCACGGGGTTTGCGGTATTCAGCCAAGCCAAAAAGTCTTCGCAAAGTATTGTAAGATATCAAATAATTGGTTTTCAAATAGATATCCTCAGACAATAATTCAGCTGCACCACGCGAATCCACTTTACGGCCAAAAGTTTTCTCTACCTGAACTTTTAAATCCTCGATCATGAGGTAAATGTATCAATTATGTATCAAATTACAATTGATTGCATCGCAACTTTGCACAAGCGAAAATACAGCAAATGGTAGAGCAAGAAGAGAAGGATGAGCAAATAGACAATGAGTTAGCGACTCAAACCGTCTATGGTAAACCCAATAGACTTTATTTGATTTTGGGCCTCATTTACCTCATCGGCTTGATCCTATTTTTGATAGGTTATTTCTGTTAGAGCATGTGCTTAACTTAAAAGTGCCTTCTCAAAGGCTTCTACTTCCCTAGCCCCATGAATGGCCACTTTTCGATCAAAAATAAAAAACGGGACGCCTCGTAAACCCAATTCCCGGGCTTCTTGTAGGTCATTTGTAAAGGCTCTACTGTGTTTCCCACCCAAAATAGCGAGGTCAAGATGATCGGTTTTTAAGCCCACTTCTTCGGCGAGTTGTTTGAGCACATCAACATCGTCTACATTTTTTCCTTCTGTGAAATTAGCTTTGAGTAAGCGCAGCTTCATTTCCCATTGCAAACCTTGCTCATGCGCTTCATGCAACAGTAAATGCGCTTTTATCGTATTTGCCACGACTACTTTATCCATCTGAAAATCGAGACCATAAGCCTTACCTTGAATGGCGATTTGCTGATTCATTTCGTGAATACGATCGAGTGGAATTTGTTTGTGTGTTTGTAAATACTGGGCAATAGACTGATTCAAGTCAGTTTTAAGACCGGGGTTGAGCAAAAAAGTATGCACCTTAATTTCGACTTGATCTGGCATCTTTAGGTTTTCAATAGCCATTTGCAATTTTGTAAGCCCTAAATAACAAAAAGGGCAAGAGATATCTGACCAAATTTCAATTTTCATGTAATATGTATTAACGTACCTCTACACCGTAATCCCTGAAGCGGGAAAGCAGCATATTGAGTTCGTAGGTTCGGTAAATATAAAGTTCGATCACCAAATAGTTTGGATGGTCAACTACTATACGCTGTGAGGAATGCAGCCTTCTTGCCTTCACATAATTGATCGCCCAATCGGTGAACTTGAGCCGAATAATTTCTGGTGCACTCTCTTTGAAACGCGCCACACCCAGACAATGTTTAAAATAACTGCGCAAGCCAAGATCATGTGCTAGTGCTGCCCAATGGAAATGTTGCAGCTCACCTTCGCGGCCATCTTCTCTTTCAGCTAATGCCGGAACCACCACAAAATCTTCAATTAGGTCGAAGGCAAAAACTTTAAGTTGAGACTTAGTTTGCTTCCTGACTTCAGACCACTCACAGGCGACCAAATAAAAACGACCTTCATAAAAACGTACTTGCAGCGGCGCAACCACCTGAAATCTGGAGCGGTAAGTGGTAAAAGCAGGCTTGTATAAAAACTGAATCAAATATTGCTGATCAATAGCTTGCAAGCAAGTAGAGGCCAATTTAAAAGAAAGGCCTTCATCATTTAAGCCCGAAAAGCTAAACACCAATTTCTCTTCTAAACTGATCGGATTTTCTAGTTTCGCTTCCAAAGGTGAAATTCCTAAATTTCTTGCAATCTGCTGCAACATGCTCACAACAAGATCATTAGAAATATCTAATTCTGCTTTGTTTTGCTGAGACAATTGATAATAATGCTTGCGAGCTACTTGGATATGCTGCACAGCATGTTGGGGGTCTAACCTCAGCAATTGGAGATCGGCTTCTAAAGATCGCCTAGAAATGGGTTTCAAACCCAGAACCGGCAACTTGGTTTTTAAAAAATCTAAGATTTGTGTAAAAGAAGCACGTTCGAAAGGCTGATCTTTCAGAAATTCAATGATGATTTGAAGGCGTTGACTTTGAGCAGTGAGCTTCAGCATGCTCAAATGTAATCATTCCGCAGAAACTTTGCGGTGTTTAGGTATAATGTATTTGAAGTTGCCATTTTTATCGAGATTGAATTTTTTTAAGTTTTTGGCATTAATTTTGAAACAACGATACGCGAATATATTGCGTAATCAATCTACAGAAAAATCATGAAAATAGTTTTCCTTTCGGTACTCTACATTTGTCTTTTAGCATCATGCAGCAAATGGTCTAGTCAAGAGCAGCAAATCAATAAATCTATCAACGACGGATCCTGGATTGTAAGCAATTACATTGACGACGGCAACGACGAAACTGCAGATTTTGCAACGTTTCGATTTGATTTTTTAGAAGATGGCACCCTCAATGCCACTGATTTATTAAGCAGCAACTCAAACCCATATACAGGAACTTGGTCTATTTCCGATTCAAACAGTAATGACGACAGCCTTGACGATCTAGATTTCAACATCAACTTTAATGTTAATAATAAACTAGACGACATCTCCGATGATTGGGATATCATCTCGCAAAGTGAAACTGAAATTAAATTAATAGACGTTTCAGGAGGCAACGGAGGCACAGACTACCTCACACTCACCAAACAATAAGACACTAACAAAATTCATGAAAAGCCCTGAGGAAACTCAGGGTTTTTTGTGCTTCAGAATTTTCTTCTGGCATAAAATTGTACTCCCAGTTAGCTCTTGGCGGCATACTCATGAGGATACTTTCCGTACGCCCTCCTGAATAAATGCCAAACTTGGTGCCGCGGTCGTGGAGTAAGTTGAATTCCACGTAGCGGCCGCGTCTGAGGGCTTGCCAATCTAGTTCTTCCTGACTCGGTTCAGTGATTTCTACTCCTTGAATTTGAGCACCATAAACCACAGGGAATAATTTACCGAGGTCTAGGCAGTACTTAAAGAGTTGTTCTTTTGATAGGCCGCATTTTTCGTTGAGTTGGTCAAAGAAAATACCCCCCACCCCTCTAGATTCTTCGCGATGTGGCAAATAGAAATAGCGATCTGCCCACGCTTTGAATTTTGGGTAAAAGCTCGCATCATATTGATCAGAAGTCGTTTTTAAAGCCAGATGAAAAGCTTGCGCTTTTTCAAAATCAACAAAGTGCGGAGTGAGATCAATGCCGCCACCAAACCAGTAAGTTTGATCTTCGAGTTCGAAATAGCGCACATTCATGTGCATGATTGGATGTCGCGGATGTTTAGGATGCAAAACGATTGATACACCTGTAGCAAAAAAGCGTTCGCCTTCGTGGCCTAATTGCTTTTTCATGGCTTCGGTTACAGGGCCATGCACCGCACTAAAAGCAACACCAGCTTTTTCTAAAACCTGACCTCCGCTAAGTGTTCGGGTCTGACCCCCGCCCCCATCGGCTCGTGTCCAGGCATCTTCTTGAAAAGTGGCAAGTTGATCTATAGCTTCGAGTTCTTTGCAAATATGAAGTTGCAAGGCTCTAAATTGTTCGGCAATTTGTTCTTTATTGGGCATCTGTTTCTATTAATTCGCCGTTGTGAAATAGCACCACAGGGGCAGCAACATTTTCAATGCCCTGACCATTAGACCTGAGGCGCAAGCGCATTTGACTGATGTATCCTTTGCTGCTTGCATTATTTCTGAGTAATTGTTGACCAATTAAAAAGGTAGCGTCATAGCCTAAGCAAGCCATTTTAGTGAGGTCTGCTCCGTATTTACGGCGATAGAGCTTATGCAGTGGGATAGTCGATTTAGCTTGATAAGAAAAATAACTAGGGACAGCCAATTCAAAGGAATAACTGACTGCAGCGTTTTTGGCAACTTCTTTCCATTCTAGCCAATCATGAGAGCCCACAACAAGAATGGAGCTATCGGTTTGGGCGTACTGCAGCAGTTCTTGCACTTTGACTCGGTCAGAACTCAAAGAAATGAAAATGAGTTCACCACTTAGCGAACGGTATTTTTTGTAGCCAGCCCAAGACGTTTGCTGCAATTTGAGCTTAGAATTTGAGCTGGTGTTATTTTGGAAGGCTTTGATAAATTGTTGCTCGGCATTTTGATCAGTAGTGAGCGGACTATTAATAAGCACAATACTTGCATTTTGGTGATTTTGATGCAAATGCAAGGCCATTTGTTCGAGCAAGGTTTGGTCTGATGGCGTGTAAGAAATAAAATTTGGGCTTTGTTGGGTAATGGCAGCAGGTAATTGAACAGGAAAAACAAGCGGTATGTTTTGTTGCTTGGCAAAGGCTGCTACTTCTGCTGCAGGCTTTTCTTGCAGGGGCGAAAAAATCAAATCTATGTGCTGAAAAGTTTCGCTTTTAAGTAAGTCAGAAAGTTTGGGCTCTGTGCTTTGCTCGTCATAAACATAGACCTCAGCTTGCAAACCTAACTTTCTTAAACTATCGAGCGCCAATTTCATGCCCATGTAGTAATCGAGTGCGGCAGCCGCTACAAAACGGTTATAATTGGTGGCAGAATCGAGCTGAAAAGGTAAAAACACCGCAATTTGATAACTCGCTTTCGGTGGCACTGGAAATTCAAATCGGGTTGGATAAGTTTTAGGCAGGGCATTGGGCACAGGCTGCACCTCAACTGGAAGTTTGCGCTCTTGCTTAATGGGCACCAAAAGTTGCTGCCCTGGCTTAACGGTTGACGAACTCAGGTGATTGATCTTCAAAAGTGAATCTGTAGGGATCATAAAACGCTTTGAAATAGCATAAAGCGTTTCGTTATCGGCTACTGTATAGCGTATTAAAGTATCGGTGAGTTTGTAGCTAAAGCTTTGCTTTGGCTTTGGCTCAGGCTGATTAGTCTTAGATTGGTTCGGGTTAAAAGGCAGCACTGCATTTTTGATCAGGACTTTCTGCCCAACAACCAACCCATTTTGCGCGCTCGGATTCCAGGTCATGAGAGAGTCTACAGAAACTTCGTATTGTCTGGAAAGTGCGTAAATAGTTTCTTTCGGAAGTGTGGTGTGATACAATGGGCCGCGTTTGACCGGAACAAAAATGATTTGTCCGGAATCGAGCCCTCGTTCGAGCCCTGGATTGAGGTCGAGCAGCTCTTCAGTGCTGATTTGCAATAAGATTTCGAGTTCGTTGAGGGTTTGCGCACCATTCACTGCGTATTGATAAAACTTCTTTCCTTCTTTGACTACGATGGGTAAATTTTGAGCGCCTGCGTTTTGCGCAAAAATCAGGAGTAGTAAAAAAGCAAGTGGTTTGATCATCTTATTCCCATTCGATTGTGGCAGGCGGCTTCGAGCTGATGTCATAGGTAACGCGGTTGATGCCACGCACCTGATTGATGATGCGGTTCGAAACTTTAGCTAAGAATTCATAAGGTAAATGACACCAGTCGGCGGTCATGCCGTCGGTAGAAGTTACAGCTCTGAGCGCTACTGCGTTTTCATAGGTGCGTTCGTCTCCCATTACCCCAACCGATTGGATTGGAAGGAAAATGGCGCCCGCTTGCCAGACGTCGTCATAGAGACCATCTTCTTTGAGGCTATTGATAAAAATAGCATCTACTTCTTGAAGGATGCGCACTTTATCTGAAGTTACTTCGCCAAGGATACGGATTCCTAAACCTGGGCCTGGGAACGGATGGCGACCTAAAATGCGTTCGTCTATTTGCAACGAACGACCAATACGGCGCACTTCGTCTTTGAAAAGCAAACGCAAAGGCTCAACTACTTGAAGTTTCATGTAGTCAGGTAAGCCACCTACGTTGTGATGCGATTTAATAGTTTGCGATGGCCCGCCTGTTGCCGACACCGATTCGATGACGTCTGGGTAAATGGTGCCCTGCCCTAACCACTTGGCATTTTCTACCAATTTAGATTCTTCGTCAAAAACATCGACAAAAATTTTACCTATGGCTTTGCGTTTGAGTTCAGGATCAGTGAGGCCTTTAAGTGCGTCGTAAAATCTTGATGAGGCATCTACTCCTTTTACGTTGAGGCCCATTCCTTGATAAGACGCGAGCACTTGTTCGTATTCATTTTTACGCAACAAACCGTTGTCTACAAAAATGCAGTGCAGGTTTGCGCCTATTGCTTTGTGGAGCAAAACTGCTGCCACCGATGAATCTACACCACCAGACAAGCCAAGAATAACTTTGTCTTGACCAAGTTGTGCGCGCAATTTGCTAGTGGTTTCTTCGATGAATGAATCTGGTGTCCAGTCACAATTACAACCACAAATTTCTACGATGAAGTTTTTCAGTAAGATTTTACCTTCTGTAGAGTGGTACACTTCTGGGTGAAATTGGATCCCGAAGGTGGTTTCGCCTTGGACGGCATAACCCGCCACTTCTACATCTTGAGTAGAACAAATGATTTGATAATTGCTTGGGATATTTTTAATGGTATCACCATGAGACATCCAGACTTGCGATCCTTGCGACATGCCTTTGGTGAGCACGTGTTGGGTGTCTAGGTAACTGAGGTGAGCACGACCGTATTCTCGGGTATTGGAAGGCAACACTTCGCCTCCAAAATGATGAGCCAAGTATTGCGCCCCAAAACAAACACCTAACAAAGGTAATTTTCCTTTGATTGCGCTTAAATCGGGCATGGGAGCTTTTGGATCGCGGACAGAAAACGGACTTCCGGATAAAATGACACCTTTCACATTAGGGCCCAGTTCTGGAATTTTGTTCCAGGGATGGATTTCACAATAAACGTTTAGTTCACGGATTCTTCTGGCAATCAGCTGAGTATATTGAGAACCAAAATCTAAGATTACGATTAATTCATGCATGCCACAAAGATAGCTGATTTCGCGCTTTATTTGAGCTGAAATCCCATAGAAATCATTAATTTTGAGATTCGCTAAATTGAACACACACATGATCGGGGATTTACTCAAATCGATATTCGGAGACAAAAACGCCAAAGACCGCAAAGAATATTGGCCATTTGTCGAAAAAACTAACGCAGCCTGGACTCAAATCCAGCAACTTACAGACGACCAACTCCGCGGAAAAACGATAAGTTTCCGCGAGCAAATACAAAACGCAATTGCGCCACTAGAAGCTGAATTAGCTACTCTAGAAGCCAAAGCTGCCGATCTTCAAACGCCATTTGAAGAAAAAGAGGCGCTCTACGAAAAAGTAGACCAGCTGATCAAAAGCATAGACGAGCGCATCGAAGAAGAATTGCTCGTTATTTTGCCTGAGGCCTTTTCAGTAGTGAAAGAAACAGCACGCCGCTGGTCAGAAAACGGACAACTTGCCGTGAGTGCCACTGAAATGGACAAACTTTTGGCCGCCAATCGCGATGGCATTACCATCAACGCTGACCAAGCTATTTGGCACAACGAATGGACTGCCGCTGGCAACAAAATCAAGTGGTCGATGGTGCACTACGATGTGCAGCTTATGGGAGGCGCCGTTTTGCACCGCGGTAACATTGCCGAGATGCAAACTGGTGAAGGTAAAACCCTAGTGGCTACACTCCCTGTTTACCTCAATGCCCTTTCGGGAAAAGGTGTACACGTTGTAACCGTCAACGACTACCTCGCCAAACGCGATGCCGAATGGATGGGGCCACTTTACGAATTTCATGGCCTTCGTGTAGACTGCATTGACAAACACCAACCCAATTCTCAGAGTCGCCGAGAAGCATATCTTGCCGATATCACTTTTGGTACCAACAACGAGTTTGGCTTTGACTACCTCCGCGACAACATGGCGGGGCATGTCGATGACATCGTGCAACGCAAACACCATTTTGCCATTGTCGATGAGGTCGATTCTGTCTTGATCGATGACGCCAGAACCCCACTCATTATTGCGGGTCCTACACCAAAAGGCGATGAACACGAATTTCATATTTTAAAACCGCGCATCGAACGCGTTGTTGAGGCCCAAAGAGCCTATGTTCAACAATGTTTGTCAGACGCTAAAAAAATGTTGAGCGTCATCAACGAACCCAACCCAGATAAAAACGAACAAAAGCGTCTACTGGAAGAAGGTGGCATTGCATTATTGCGTGCACACCGTGGTTTGCCAAAAAATAGAGCGCTCATTAAGTTTTTATCAGAGCCGGGGATCAAAGTGCATCTTCAAAAGACAGAGAATTTCTACATGGCCGAACAAGGCAAAAACATGAAGAAAATCGATGCAGAATTGTTCTTCGTTATCGACGAAAAAAACAACTCCATCGAACTCACTGGCAAAGGTATTGACCTCGTATCGGGTCAAGAAGACCGCGATTTCTTTATTATGCCTGATATCGGTGCCGAAATCGCTAAACTTCAAAAAGAGCAACTCGATAAAGATGCCTACCTCGAACGCAAAGATGCTTTGGTCCGAGACTACTCAATCAAATCAGAGCGCATCCACTCCGTGAGCCAATTGCTCAGAGCCTATACGCTCTTTGAAAAAGAAGTAGAATATGTCATCATGGACGGCAAAGTGAAAATTGTAGACGAATCTACAGGCCGTATCATGGAAGGACGTCGCTATTCTGATGGCCTACACCAAGCCATTGAAGCCAAAGAAAATGTTACCGTAGAAGCGGCCACTCAAACCTACGCTTCCATTACGCTTCAGAACTATTTCAGAATGTACCACAAGTTGGCCGGTATGACCGGAACCGCTGAAACCGAAGCCCGAGAATTCTGGGACATCTACAAACTAGATGTTGTGGTGGTCCCGACCAACCGAGCCATTTCTAGAAAAGACCAAGACGACTTCGTTTACAAAACAGCCCGCGAAAAATACAACGCCATTATCCTCGAAATCGAAGACTTGGTTGCCAAAGGGCGCCCAGTACTCGTAGGTACCACTACCGTAGAAATTTCTGAGTTGTTGTCTAGAATGCTTCAAATGAAGAAGATTCCGCATCAAGTACTCAACGCCAAATATCACCAAAAAGAAGCCGAAATTGTTGCCAATGCTGGGCAAGCCGGTACCGTAACCATTGCCACCAACATGGCGGGTCGTGGAACCGACATCAAACTCGGCGAAGGTGTCAAAGAAGCAGGTGGTTTGGCTATTATTGGTACCGAACGCCATGACTCTAGACGCGTAGACCGTCAGTTGCGCGGTAGATCGGGTCGTCAGGGCGATCCAGGATCTTCACGTTTCTTTGTTTCGTTAGAAGACGACCTGATGCGCAAATTTGGTTCAGAGCGCATTGCCGCTATCATGGACCGCATGGGCCTCAAAGAAGGAGAAGTCATTACCGCCGGTATGGTTTCTAAATCTATAGAGCGTGCTCAGAAAAAAGTCGAAGAGAACAACTTCGGGATGCGTAAAAACCTCCTCGAATACGACGACGTCATGAACGCACAGCGCAAGGCCATTTACAAAAAACGTAAAAATGCGCTTTTCGGAGACCGCCTCGACATGGACATCGACAACATGTTCTACGAACTTTGTGAAACCACCGTTGCTGCACACTTGAAAGGCTCTTACCACGAATTTGAACTTGAAGTATTGCGTCTGATTGGCATCGAAGCACCTGTAGACGAAGCTACATTTGGTAAAATTTCAGCTTCCGAACTCACCGAACTCACTTACCAAGCGCTCCGCGAAGCCTACGACCGCAAAACAGATAAAATTGCCAGACTCGCCTTCCCACAAGTGAAGCACGTTTTTGAAACGATGTCTCAGCAATACAAAAACATCGTATTCCCGCTTACTGATGGCCGCCGTCAATTGCAACTGATTGTCAATCTTGAGGAAGCTTACCAAACTGAAGGAAAAATCATCAGCAAGTATTTTGAACGCAACGTGATTCTCAGTAAAATCGACGACGAATGGAAAGAACACCTCCGCGAAATGGATGACCTCCGTTCTGCAGTTCGCAATGCCCAATACGAGCAAAAAGACCCACTCGTTATTTACAAACTAGAATCTTATGAGCTTTTCCGTTCTATGCTCAATCGCTTAAACGAAGAAGCACTTGAATTGCTCATGAAAATGGATGTTCCTGTCGAACAACAAATCCAGAGCACCAATCAAGACGATCATCAAAATCATTACGAAAAAGCACAGCTTTCTGCTACCTCCAGTACAACTCCTCCAGCGTTTGAAGGGCGTCAAGGTTATGAGCAAGCTATTGCCAACTCGATGCCGCAGCGCGAAAAACCACAACCGGTTGTTGCAGATCCAAAAATTGGTCGCAACGACCCTTGCCCTTGCGGAAGCGGTAAGAAATATAAACAGTGTCACGGTCAATAAATGCACGCCCCTAAAATAGCGATCATCGGTTCAGGAAAAGTGGCTCAAACCCTCTTGAGGCTCAGTCATGATGCCAACCTTTCCATTTCTGGTATTTACGCCAGAAACCAGGTGCTTGCTATGGAACTTGCCCAAAAATACCAAACTCAAGCGGCAGCCAACATTGCTGCCCTAGACGCCGACCTCATCCTCATTTGTGTTTCCGATGACGCACTCCCAGAAGTAATTGGTCAGCTCAAGCCACAGCAATTTGCGGCCTATACCGCAGGAAGCCCAAGTATCAAATTATTTGCGCACAACAACCTTGGTGTTTGTTATCCCTACCAAAGTATTTCCAAAGACCGCGAACTTTTGGCCTCCGATATTCCATTTATGATCGAAGGCAAAAACGACTTTGTTCTGCAACGCATCGAAGGTTTCTTGCACCACATTGGGGCACAATCTCAGCATTGCGGTTCGGCCCAGCGTGCACAATACCATCTTGCGGGTGTCTTTGTCAATAATTTCGGAAACCTCATGCTCCTTGAAGCCAGCAAAGTGCTCTCCGAAGCCAAACTAGACTTCACCCCTGTTTACCCGTTGCTCAACGAAACCATTGCAAAAGCCATTTTGCTTGGGCCTGAAAAAGCGCAAACCGGCCCTGCCCTGCGCCATGACGAAAACACCCTAGATCGCCACAGAAAACAACTATCGGGTCAACAACTCGAGGTCTATAACCAACTTACCCAACGCATTCAAGATCTTTTCAAAAATGCTTAGTTACAAACAAAGACTCAATACCATCACTACTTTTATTTTTGATGTAGACGGCGTCTTTACTGATGGCAAAGTTTACCTCATCAACGACGAAATCGTCAGAGCCCTCAATTCCAAAGATGGTTATGCCGTGCAATATGCGGTCAAGATGGGCTACCAAATTTTTTGCATCACCGGAGGTTCCTCCCCTGAAGTTAAAAAGCGCCTAATGGGCTTAGGTGTCCACGACGTCTATTTGGGTGCCCACAACAAACTTGAGCGCTATAATGCCATCAAAGCACAATTTCAACTCACCGACCAAGAAATTGCCTACATGGGCGACGACATACCGGATATCCCTGTTTTGCAACAAGCCGGCATGTCTGCCTGCCCACAAGATGCTGTCAGCGACGTCAAAGCTGTGGTGCATTATCAAAGTCCGTTTTTAGGCGGCAAAACTTGCGTCCGTGACCTCATCGAACAAACCCTTCGCTGCCAAGGCAAATGGCTCACCGAGCTCGCTTTCGAGTGGTAACAAAAAAGCCGCTCTTTTGAAGCGGCTTAAAATTGAAATAAAGAATCCCTATTTTTTCTTTGTGAAGTCTAGATTATACACAACCGATGTCCAAAGCGTATGGTTGCGCTCAATTCTTAGACCGTCTGACTTAAATACCATTTGATTAAGGTAGCCAACTTGGATATTGAAATCAGGGCTAAACTTGTAACCTAAGGCGGCAATAAATCGGTTTTGATCCAGTACATTTTTACCGATTCCTTTTCCGAATCCCAAAAATACTTCGTCGTTAACATTTGCAAACAAACCTTTGCCCTTTGCTTGATAAGCATCTTGAAGAGGCAAAATAAGCTGAGCGCGGTATCTGACGCGTTGTCTGAAAATTGTATCGATAAAACGTTGTTCTAGGCGATAACGTTGTTGGATTTGTACCGAACCAATTTGTTGCTTGAGGTTTACCTGCTGCCAAATTCGATTTTCATTAGTCTGAGCAGCAATTGGTTGTGCACCGTAAGGAAAAGTCACAATCCAACCATAACCCGCTGAAAAAGTACAATTTGCGTTGTATTTATAATCAAGCCCAATTCGCGTTAGGGATTGCTGCCAATCGGTGAAACCATTTGATCTGCGAAATTGGTATTCGGTATATAAATCAAACTTGCCATTCAAGTGATGATTTCCTTGATAAACAGCCCAACCATTGAACTGGTCATCAATTTGCTTTTGACCAAAAATCATTGAGGTCGAAAACACGATAAGTAGGCTAAAAATAGTTCTCATAGTGCTTATTTTTTACGTCTTGCAGCTGCGTGGTGTTTAGAATTATGAACCGGAGTAAATTCGTGAAGTCCTATCACATTGAGGTGACCACCCGCATTTTTGAAATCCATTTCTAAAAGGTGAAGACCTTCTACACAAGAGTGGTCGATAAAACGACACTCAGTAACGTCAATATGCACCTCTGAATTTGCTGGGATTTCGCGTAGACGACTTTGGATACCCAAGAAATTGGTGAAGACCATAGGGCTTGTTACTTTGATGACATGTTGTTCTTGCTCCACTTTAATTTTAAAGAGTTCTGCAAATTTCACTCCGCGGATCAAGTGCAAAATAAATTTCAAAATAATGCCGGCCGCTATCCCTACCAATAAGTCAGTAGCCAAGGTTACGACAACTGTCATACAGAACACGAGTAATTGATCTGCTCCAATTTTAAGTGCCGAACCAAATTCTCTAGGATGTGCCAATTTCCAACCCACGCCAATTAATAGGGCAGCAAGTGCAGACATCGGAATCATGTCGCTGAAAGAAACATCTACGATCAAGAATATTAAAATAAACAAACCATGGAAAAAGTTTGCCCATTGAGACTTCGCACCATTGTTCACATTGGCAGAAGAACGCGCTACTTCAGAAATCATGGGTAGACCACCAAAAATACCTGCCAACATATTTCCTAACCCAACGGCTATCAAATCTTTATTGTAGTTGGATTTTCTTTTTAACGGGTCTAAAAGATCTACCGCTTTAACAGTTAAAAGTGATTCTAAAGAACCAACTAACGTAAACATAACCACGAATTTCAAGAAGGTTCCGAACTGATTGAATCCTTCAAAACTCTCATTGATGCGCAAAATTTCAAAAAGCGCCTTGTCAAAAGAAAGCAGTGGTTTGAAAGTTTCTGTGTTATGAATTCCGAAGCTGCGCACCATAATAATCGAAACTAAGATTACGATGAGTGCAGAAGGGATTTTTTTAAGGATAGGCTGCTTGAAATAAGGCCAGATAAAAACAATGGCTAAGGAAACCAAACCAATTACAGCAATTTGCCAGTGCTCAAAAAAGTGAGGCAAGGTATGTTTCATTTCAGAAAGTAATTCAAGTGGCTCGGTCATGGGTTTTCCTTCAGGAGTAGTTGGAGAAAACCCTGCCAAAATATGAACTTGTTTACTGATGATAATGATGCCAATTGCAGCCAACATTCCGTGTACGGCAGAAAGCGGAAATAAATCAGTGTATTTACCAAATTTAAGTGCGCCCATAATTACTTGTAATGCACCTGCAACAATGATGGCGCCTAAGGCAAGATGCCAGCCCAATTCATTGTTACCATGACCAAGTTCAGCTACAGAACCAGCTACGATTACAATAAGCCCAGCTGCTGGCCCTTTGATAGTGAGTGGTGCACCCATGATAAATGAAACCACCACCCCGCCAAACATTGCGGTAATGAGGCCATAAATGGGTGGGAAATCACTGGCTTTTGCGATACCTAAACTAAGTGGTAAGGCCAATAAGAAAATTAAAAAACCAGAAAGCATATCGCTTTTCCAGTTGGTCTTCAACTCATTGAGTTTAAGAAAAGAAAATGGGTTAGAATTCATGATATAATTTTTTTAAGATGATCTTTTTGCGGTTTGATGATAGGTTTTGATGTGTGGCCCTAAAAACACTCTGGCGTAAATTCTCATGGTCGCCAAGCCATTGATGATCAAGCTGAAGGCTGTGAAAAACGCCAAGCCTATTTGAGAAAGATGGATATGTGAGAAAATCAAATCTTCACCAATAAAGGAAGGTGTGATTGGAAATCCTGCTAAACCAAGACAAGCTAATAAGAACACGAAACCCGTTTTAGGGTATTCATAAATATGTCCGTAAAAATTATCAAGGCTCACCCACTCTGTTTTTCTCATGCGTGTGAGGATGTAATAACCAATTGCCCATGAGATGATTACGCCACTGAGATACCAAAAATGGTGGGTGTTATCAAAGTGTTCGTTAAATGACATCGCGATTGAGATAGACACATGGTTGAACATAATTAGCGTGAGGCTCTTGCGCACTGAATCTCTTTCCGTGAAGGCCTTAACAGCAATTAAGAAGCCCCAAAAAGAAAAGAAAAATGGCAATTGATGACGCATGGTTTCGCTTAACATTTGCTCATTGGTTCTGATTGCCATACCGGCGATGAGGACAAATGCCATCACCCAAAACACATATTTAAAATTGAGCACCTTGGCTCCTCTACCAATGCGTTTCAAGGGGTTCCAAATCAGACGGTAAAGTAGATTGTCCAAATTCCACTCTTTCAAACTCAGCAAATAAATGCTGCGCTGAAACCTGAGCCACTGTGTTTCTTTCACAACCAATGACTGCTTATTCTCATAAAGTTGTTCGCGTATTTTATGACTCACAACCGAAGGAGAAATCAACAATTGGTAGGTTCTTAAAAATGCATTTCCAAGAATATGAACCAATGCAAGATTGTCTAAACCTAAGGCGATTTCTACAAAAATGAGCCCGATTTGTGCAATAGACGCATAGGCAATTTGACTCTTGATCGAACTTTGCACTCTGCTAATTGCCGATGTAATGAGTGCAGTGAGCAAGCCAGTTGTAATGAGAAAGACTTTGAAAATCAGTTGGTTTTCCCAAAAATGCATGGTTCGGAGTAATAAGAAGGCTCCAATATGCACAGACATCGAACCATAAAAAATAGCGCTCGATGGCGTTGGCCCTTCCATAGCGCGTGGCAACCATGATGAGAATGGCAGTTGAGCAGATTTTGCTGCGGCTGAAATGTAAAACATAAATGCCGTTACCAAACCAATAACTGAAGCATTTGCCAAATGTGTATTGAGCTTCACGGTTGTATTCATCTCCATAAAGGTGATGTTAGAATGCCAAAGGTGATGCAAAAGCCACATTGCTAAGATGACACCTATATCGCCGATTCGATAAACAGAAAATACTTTGAGCGCATTTTTGACGGGCAACATTCTTTCTCGGTAAAAAGCGATGAGCAAAAACGAAGACACCCCTAAAATTTCCCAACCAATGAAAAGGGTTTCCATATTTCCGGAGAAAATGATGAGTGTATACCCTAAATTGAAAAACAAGATGCTATTAAAAAATCGCTTGTAGCCTTCCTCTCTGTGTAAATAATAACGAGAATAGATGGTGATCAAAAAGGTCAAGGATGCGCCAAGTAAGGCAAAAACCAAGGTGAGTTTATCGACCAAGAAGTCCAGAAAAAACTCATAACTTGAGGTTTTGTATACCGATAACTCTTTGTATTGAGTGGCCTCTGCTCCGTGGAAAAACCAAGTAAGACCAAATACCAAAACCAGTAGCAACTGAATTGCGGCAGTAAGGTAACTGACTACAGAGAGCGCTTGTTCTTGAGATTTTTTAAAAAACAAACTCAAGACAAAACCAAGCAATGGCAGACCAATGTATAAATGAATGAATTGTATCGTTGTCATGATGCTTGAGATTTAAGTTCAACAACCGGGAAATTCTCAGGCGTATTGGCAATTAAAGAAAGTAAATCGTCTAGGACAGGTAGCTCTTGATGCAGCACCTGATACGCTTCAAATTTTCCATTGCGCAAAACAAAGAAAGAACCATGATTTGCGTCGTAGGATACGAGCTTGACCCATTCATTTTGAAACCACTCCCAGGTTGCAGGATTGCGCTGGATGGTTTCTAAAACTACCTCAGGCAGCTGTTCTACAATGACTAAAAGACGGTAAGGATCATGTACTTCAATCATCTGACTTGGCAAACCTGTTCTGAGGTCTCCATCGATGCCGTTAGCCACACCAAAAAGCCCCATAACGTTGTGCGGCAATTTAGTTCCAGCTCCTAATTGTTGGTTGTCTACTCTAGAGAAATAATACTCTAGGTTGATACCACCACAAACTGGTGCCACAGCATTCAAGATACCTTGCAAACGATCGCCTTTTGGATCGAGTTGGTAATTGTAAGAATTTAAGAATGCCCTGCGATCAAGGAACAAATTGCGAGAAAAAGACCTTCTTCCTACCAAACAAAGTGAATTAGTGGCATGATTGAGTTCTGGTCTCGGTTCAAATAAAGACACAGATCTGAGCTTCACTTTTTCGTGCTGTTCTGAGCGCTGATTCGACGGACTCAAGGTGACAAATCGACGAGAACGCTCCACTGCATTTGCATCGAGAGACTCCACAAAAACCGCTTGATCTCTTTGAAGTTTTGCGGCTAATACTTGTGGAACTGCTTCAAGATCAAAGTAATTGAATTCGTCCCGACATGTGTCGTGTAAAACAGGCACAAAATGAGTAGTAGAAGGAATGGCGATGTTTTGTACCAAAAGCCTTGCTCTAACTTCCGGATGATTGGCCATGAAGGCAAATGCACGGGCATTTACAGAACCCGGACGCCCCGAACATGCACCGCAGTCATAACCGGCATAGTGTGTATTATTTGCACTACTTGAGCCATGCGCTACGATATAAACTAGTTCTGCAAATTGATCCGTAAGGCCGATACTATTGAGAAGCGAGCTCACAATTTGAACCATTTCTTCAATGCTGAATCCTATTTGAAGACCGTCGGCCGTTTGTTGCCCTTCGTAGACCAAACTTAAGGATGCATCAGGGTGCATGTGTTGGCTTGAAGAAACCGCCATTTTATTCATGGATGGTTTAAAAATAGCAAGGGCCAATTTCAAAGCAGACCAGAAACCATAGGTATGAGTCAAAATCCAACCGAAAATTAAACCATGAGACCTTGCCGAAAAATGCAATTCTTTTAATTTTTCTTTCTCACTAGCCTTCTCAAGGATCAGGTGCGTAGGCTGAACGGGAGCAGGGCAAATTTTCGTGCGTTGTGCAGAACCATCTGGCTGAAAATAGGTTTCGATATTGAAATGTCCAGGTGTTCCAAAAGATGAAAATGATGGGTGCAGGCCTTCGATGTGTCTTCGAATTGAGCATTCGCGGTCATCAATACAAAAAATCCCTTGCGCTTCTGCTTTGGGTTCAGCAGTGGCGTGCTTGTGAATGATCCCTGACAATACTTTGTCGTAGTAGGTCCATTCATAGGCTTCTTGCCACAAAGATTTGACTAACAACAACTCAGATTGTCCGATTTCATCCGGGTTAAAGTGATAAGCCGTAAGATTGAAATCTGCTGCTGTTTTCCAATTTTTAGAAAAATGTTGATCCAGTGCTTCGATTTCTAGTAAACACTCTACGAAAATCAAATCGTGTAAGCTGATCTTTCTTGCTTCAGTAAGCGCTTGTGGTCTGCTTTCAATTTGATAAACCATGCCAGAATACCCGGCGTGGGCAAATTGCTGATCGAGCAAATAACTTTCAAAATAATCAGAGGAACCGGTAAGCGTTTTCAAGAGTACGGGCAAGGTAGTATTTGGATCTTGGAAAAGCGCTTTGGCTCTTTTACTTTTAAAAAGTGAACCAAAAGATTCATTTTCAAGTGCGCGTATACTCTCTAAGAAACTGAGTTTTTCATGAGGGAATTTCCAGATAGAAATGCCTTGATCCAAAAAACTACTGATCAATCTGAATAAAATCGGATGAACCCTGGTGTCTAGATCAAAACCCAATTTTTGTTTCCAAGTACTTCTTAATGAACCTACTTTGGGATGCAGATTTTCATCATATTCTTTTTCGATTAGTGCATTTTTCAAAGACTCATGTTGAGCCGTTTGGAGTACTCTATCTAAAATGGCTTGTGAAATTTTTCCGTCTTTATATTGCTCTCTATAAAAGGCCAAAGATGGATAAGTTTGATAACCAAACAATTCTTGTGCTGCAGCTAGGCCTTGATGAAAAGGCAAATGCTGGAAGGCATGCAAGGTATTGTGATGGATAAAGTCTTTTAATGGTGCCTGACTAGGCAGGTGATGATGAAGCACATGCAAGCTGTGCGCGATAATTTCGTTTTCAGTCATGTAATGAATATTTAAAGTTTCAAAAAACGTTTGTTTCTGAAACCTTTCTATATTCTAAAGACTTGATAAACAATAAATAAAGGCGTTTTTTTTCGTTGAGATACTGCTGTACTGACAAAGGTGTTCAGCTTTTGATATGCAACGAATTGTGGAGTAAAAAATGAAACCGCGCTGGGTCCGTAAACTATGAAATTAAAATCAGCCGCACCTGCTTCTATGCTTTCTTCATTTTCTTCTAAGAAATCTTCTTCTAGAAAATAAAAAAGATTGGAGTTTTGCTTTTGGTAATGGGTATCTGAATTGGAGAAGTGTAGGTCACGTGGTATGCTGTACTCTTTTAAGGAGGCACTAAATGCAAAAGCATAGTTGGCGCTTAGAGCAACCAGCGTTATGCAAACAACTATGAATCGAATCCACTTCACAAAACAAAATTAAAAACATTCCTTTCTAGTTTTGTTAATTATTTCCTAAATAAAAAAAGAGTTTACACTATCTTTGTGCTCTATGCAATCAACAGAAAAACACAGCGCTAAAACGCAGCAATACATCGACCTAGAAGATCAATACGGTGCCCACAATTACCATCCTCTTCCAGTGGTTTTGGAAAAAGGTGAGGGTGTTTTTGTTTGGGATGTCGATGGCAAACGCTATTTCGATTTTTTATCTGCTTATTCCGCAGTGAATCAAGGGCATGCGCATCCAAAAATCACACAAGCTCTCATTGACCAAGCGCAAACGCTTGCATTAACGTCTAGAGCCTTTTACAACAATTGCCTAGGCGATTACGAAAAATTTGTAACGGACTATTTTGGTTTTGACAAAGTCCTCCCTATGAATACCGGAGCCGAGGCAGTTGAAACCGCTATCAAGCTCTGCAGAAAATGGGCCTACGAAAAAAAGGGGGTCGCTGAAAACCAAGCAAAAATTATTGTTTGCGAAGGAAATTTTCATGGCCGCACCACCACTATCGTTTCGTTCTCTTCAGATCCAGACTCTTACCAAAATTTTGGTCCATTTCCGGGTGGTTTTATTTCAATCCCCTACAATGATACCGCGGCTTTAGAAGCAGCACTACAGCAAGAAAATGTTGCCGGATTCTTAGTAGAACCCATTCAAGGCGAGGCAGGTGTTTATACACCTCAAGAAAACTTCATGCAAGAAGCGCGCAGACTATGTAGTCAGTACAACGCCTTATTTATTGCAGATGAAGTTCAAACCGGAATTGCGCGCACCGGCAGTTTATTAGCAGTGTGTGGCAATTGCAACTGCCAAAACAAATGCGAAAAACAAGCCGCAACCTATGCGCGCCCCGACATACTCATCTTAGGGAAAGCCCTTTCAGGTGGCGTTTATCCGGTTTCAGCAGTATTGGCAAACAACGACATCATGATGGTGATCAAACCGGGCCAACATGGTTCTACCTTTGGCGGCAACCCAATTGCTGCAAAAGTGGCCATTGCCGCCTTAGAAGTCGTCAACAACGAAGGTCTTATTCAAAATGCGCGCAAACTCGGCGATTTATTCCGTCAAGAAATGCAACGCATTATCGCCTCTTCAGATCTCGTATTAAAAGTGAGAGGTAAAGGTTTGCTCAATGCCATTGTCGTCAACGACACCCCTGACTCCGAAACCGCTTGGAGACTCTGCGTAGCGCTCAAAGAAAATGGCCTTTTAGCAAAACCAACACATGGCAACATTATTCGTTTTGCACCGCCATTAGTCATTACCGAAACACAGCTTTTAGAATGCGTGGCAATTATCGAAAAAACAATACAAAACTTTAAAAAATAAGCACTTGGCAACACCTATTAAATTTGGCACAGACGGCTGGAGAGCCATTATTGCCGCAGATTTTACAGTAGAAAATGTAGCACGCGTTACTGAAGCTACCGGAATTTGGCTCAAAGAACGCTTTGAAAATCCAACAGTAGTGCTTGGCCATGACTGTCGTTTTGCCGGAGAACTTTTTATGGAAACTGCTGCCAAGGTACTTCTAGCACAAGGCATTCGCATCAAACTTTCCAGAGGTTTTGTATCCACACCCATGATTTCCTTGGCTGCAAATCAACTTGGCTGCGAAGTTGGGATCATTTTGACGGCAAGTCATAACCCACCAAGCTACAACGGTTTCAAATTAAAAGCCAAATTTGGCGGCCCACTAGAACCAGAAAAAATCAATGAAGTAGAAGCATTGATCCCTGATAATTGTCGCATCAACTTCTCTTCCATTGATTTAAAAGCTGCGCTTCAAAATGGCACACTAGAAGAAATAGACATCGAAACCCGCTACATCGATCATGTCAAAGCAAATTTTGATCTAGCGGCCATTCAAAATTCTGGACTACACCTCATGTACGACGCCATGTATGGTGCAGGGCAACGCGTTTTGCCAAGAATTTTACCCGATGTTGCATTGCTCCACTGCGACCACAACCCTTCCTTTATGGGCACCGCTCCAGAGCCCATTGCTAAAAACCTGCAAGAGCTCTCGCAAACCATTCAAAGCAAAGGAAATATTGCCTGTGCATTAGCCACCGATGGCGATGCCGACCGCATCGGTCTATACAACAGCCATGGCGAATTTGTCGATTCTCATCACATCATTTTACTCCTGATCCATTATTTGGTCAAATACAAGCAAATGTCTGGCAAGGTTGTCATTGCTTTTTCGGTAACTCCAAGAGTAGAGAAACTTTGCAAACACTATGGTCTTGAACTAGAAGTGACTAAAATTGGCTTCAAAGAAATTGCTGCCATCATGATCAAAGACGACGTGTTATTGGGTGGCGAAGAATCTGGCGGAATTGCCGTTAAAGGACACATACCAGAACGCGATGGAATCTGGATGGGTCTTATCATCTGGGAATTCATGGCTAAGTCAGGCAAAACGCTTGAAGAACTCATTGAAGAAGTTTACGCCATTGTTGGACCATTCCAATTCGAGCGCAATGACCTTCACATCACTGAAGAATTAAAGCAAAAAATCATTGCAAATTGCAAAGCCAACAACTATAAATCTTTCGGGAAATATGAAGTAAGTGAACTTCAAACGATTGACGGATTCAAATATTTCTTCGACGACAAACGTTGGGTGATGATCAGACCGTCTGGTACCGAGCCCGTTTTACGCACTTATGCCGAAGCACCTACACTTGAAGAGGTAAGAGAGATTCTAAAAGCTTGTGAGCAAACAATTTGCTCCTAAGTATTTACTTCAGATTATACTTAAAAGACCTCCAATTTGGGGGTCTTTTTTTTAACCCAAAGCTACATCTAAGATCATCATGACCAAGAAGCCGCCAATGAAACCAAGAACGGCTACATCAGTGTATTTGTCGCGTTGGGTTTCGGGAATTACTTCCTCCACCACCACAAAAATCATGGCTCCTGCTGCAAAAGATAGAGCAAAAGGCAAGATGGGCTCCATGTAAATGACCGCAACCGCACCAATCACACCCGCAATAGGCTCAACAATTGCAGACAATTGACCGTACATAAAACTTTTGGTTCTGCTGGCACCTGCCCTGCGCAGTGGCATCGCAACCGCAAAACCCTCTGGGAAATTCTGAATACCAATACCTATTGCTAATGCAATAGCCCCGGCAATGCTAGCGCCTTCCATACCATTTGCTGCTGCGCCAAACAAAACCCCAACAGCCAAACCTTCAGGTATATTGTGCAAGGTAATCGCGAGCACCAAAAGTGTAGTTTTGTGCAACTGGGTTTTCACTCCTTCGCTTTCATTTTCATTGAAATTAATATGTAGATGTGGGAGTTTTTTATCGAGAAAAAAGAGAAATAAAGCACCAGTTAAAAAACCTACTGCGGCTGGCATCCAGGAAGCACTTGGATAAAGGCGCTCAGAAAGTTCAATTGAAGGCATTAGCAAGGACCAAAAGCTCGCAGCAACCATAACTCCGCCCGTAAAACCAAGCATGCCATCTAGCAACCCGCGGTGCATGTTTTTAAAGAAGAAAACCAAACTGGCCCCGGCGGCCGTAACCAACCAAGTAAATGTGGTTGCTAAAAAAGCGGCAAAAACCGGATCAATGTGTGTAAAGTAGTGTTCGAGTTGCTGCATCATACACTACAAAAATAGCATAAAACACTTAGCGCTCAAACGCCTGAATAGCCAAGCGATAACTATCGAGCCCAAAGCCAAGAATACAGCCCTTACAAACTGGAGTCAGTAAAGACTCGTGTCTGAATGATTCTCTTGCTGTAATATTTGAAATATGCACTTCTATAACAGGGATGGAAATGGCAGCAATGCAGTCACGCAGTGCAACGCTAGTATGCGTATAACCACCTGCATTTAATATGATCCCATCTACTTTTGCCGTTTGCAAACAAGTGATCAGTTCTCCTTCTACATTTGATTGGAAATACGCTAAATCATGAGAAGTTTTGCTTTTCAGTTGCTCAAAAAACGCCTCGAACGTGACATTCCCATATATTTGTGTCTCACGGGTACCGAGTAAATTCAAATTAGGGCCATTGACAACAAGAAAGTTCATAACAAATGCATTGGGAGCGCTATATTAAGGATTTTGTTTCATACCTAAAAATTGAAAGAGGTTTGGCTGAAAATTCTATTCTCGCCTACCAGCGCGATGTACTTTTGCTTGCGCAGTATTTTGAAGGTGCAAAATCGAAACCCGAGCAAATTTCCTATGACCAACTCAAAACCTTTATTGCGCATTTATACGATCTTGGACTGAGTGCCAGAAGTCAGGCTCGCATCATTTCTGGCATCAAACAATTTTTCAGATTTCTCTTACTCGAGCAATACTTGCAAAATGACCCTTCGGATTTGTTAGAACAACCCCGACTCGGGAAAAAACTCCCAGAAGTGCTAGAAATTGAAGAAATCGATGCCCTACTTGCCGCAACAGATTTATCTAGCCCTGAAGGACAACGCAACCATGCGATGATTGAAACGCTATATAGTTGTGGATTACGCGTTTCAGAATTGGTCCAAATGCGCTTTGCTGATTTATTTTTTGACGAAGGTTTTATCCGAGTAATCGGTAAAGGAAATAAAGAACGGCTAGTACCAGTATCAGCACAAGTCGAAAAAGAAATTATAGCGTATCAAAAAGACATCCGCCAACACTTGCCAATTCAAGCAGGACACGAACAATTTATTTTTTTGAATCGAAGGGGTGCACAACTGACCCGTGTGATGATTTTTACAATTATCAAGCAATTAGCCGCTCAAATTGGGCTAAAAAAAAATATTTCACCACATACTTTTCGACATAGTTTCGCAACTCACCTCATCGAAGGAGGGGCAAATTTACGGGCTGTTCAAGAAATGCTTGGACACGAATCTATCACTACCACAGAGATTTACACACATTTAGACCAACGCTTTTTACGCAATGCCATTCTCAATTATCATCCTAGAAATGCACAGAAAAAATAGATTTGTTGAAAAAGGACTATAAATTGTGGATAAGGGTTTTGTGGAATTGTAAAAAGTTGTTATCTTTGCATCCGCTTTTGTAATTACACGTAATAATATATACATGTCACGAGTTTGTCAGTTAACAGGAAAGTCAGTGATGGTTGGAAACAACGTATCGCACTCTAATCGCAAGACCAAGCGTCGTTTTTATCCGAACTTGATCACGAAAAAGTTTTTCGTTCCTGAAGAAGATAATTATATCACTTTAAAGATTTCTGCTGCTGCATTGCGCACCATCAATAAGAAAGGAATCTCAGCTTGCTTGAAAGAAGCACGCCAAAAAGGATTTTTGAAATAACCTGTTGCGAAACAGAATAAAAAGTTAGAAAATGGCTAAGAAGAGTAAAGGTAACCGCATCCAAGTAATTCTCGAGTGCACTGAGCATAAAGAGTCAGGTATGCCAGGTACATCACGTTACATTACTACCAAGAACCGTAAGAATACGCCGGATCGTATGGAGATTAAAAAATACAACCCGATCCTTAAGCGCATGACTGTCCATAAAGAAATTAAATAATAAGACATGGCAAAGAAAGTAGTTGCATCGCTCCAAAAAGGTGGAGGTAAAGAGCATACAAAGGTGATCAAAATGGTCAAGTCAGAAAAGTCAGGATCATATACCTTTAAAGAAGAAATCGTACACAATGACAAAGTAAAAGATTGGTTTACTAAAAACTAATTCATTGTGAAATCCCTTTAAAAGCTTCCATAACGGGAGCTTTTTTTTTATACCTTAGAAACATGGGCATATTTGATTTTTTTTCAAAGTCGAAAAAAGAAAACCTTGAACCAGCACAAAAAGAATCGCTAGACCAAGGTTTAGAGAAAACCAAACAAACATTTTTCTCCAAACTGACGCGCTTGCTCGTCGGAAAAAGTCGTGTGGATCAAGATGTTCTCGATGAACTAGAAGAAATCTTAATTACTGCCGATGTCGGTGTAGAGACTACACTCAAGATTATCGAGCGCATAGAAAGCCGTGTTTCCAAAGACCGCGTGATCAACTCCGAAGAGCTCAATCAAATTCTCCGCGATGAAATCATTGCCCTTCTCGAAGAGAATGCCGCTAATTTTCAAGGCCAACTCAAAGTAGACAAGCCTGCAGACGGAAATCCGTATGTGTTGATGGTTGTGGGGGTCAATGGTGTTGGTAAAACTACTACCATCGGAAAGTTAGCTTATCAAATGAAGCAGGCCGGTTTAAAAGTTGTTTTAGGCGCCTCAGATACCTTTAGAGCAGCTGCAGTTGACCAACTCATCATTTGGTCCGAACGCGTCGGAGTTCCGATCGTACAACAAGGCATGGGTGCGGATCCTGCAAGTGTGGCATTCGATGCACTGCAATCGGCCAAAGCACAAGGAGCCGATGTCGTGATCATAGATACTGCGGGTCGTTTACACAACAAAGTAAACCTCATGCAAGAACTTTCCAAAATCAAAAGAGTCATGGATAAAGTGGTGCCAGGTGCGCCGCATGAAATCTTATTGGTCCTAGATGGTTCAACGGGGCAAAACGCGTTTGAACAAGCCAAACAGTTTGCACAAGCAACAGATATCAATGCCCTTGCAGTAACCAAACTAGACGGTACCGCAAAAGGAGGCGTAATCATCGGTATTTCCGATCAAATGAAAATTCCGGTGAAATACATTGGTGTAGGTGAAAAAATGACTGATCTACAGCTCTTTGACCGCAAAACCTTTGTTGAATCTTTGTTCAATTCTAAAAATTAGAAATTCTAAGTTTTTTTTAGGGTCAACAAGGAGAAAATCATAACTAAGCTTTACTCTTGGATATTTTGCTGCGCCACATAGGCTGCATACTGGCCATTTTGCGCCATAAGCGTTTGGTGATTTCCACGCTCTACAATTTCACCCTCTTGCAATACTAAAATTTGATCTGCTTGTCTGATCGTAGACAAACGGTGCGCAATTACAATAGAGGTTCTTCCTTTCATGAGCTCCTCCAGGGCATCCTGAACCAATTTCTCTGAGGCAGAGTCTAGCGCTGAGGTTGCTTCGTCTAGAATAAGAATACTCGGGTTTTTAAGGATCGCTCTAGCTATGGCGATGCGCTGCTTTTGCCCTCCAGAAAGTTGAATACCTCTGTCCCCTACTTCGGTCTGAAGTTGCTCCGGGAAGCCTTGAATAAACTCCCAGGCATTGGCTTTTTGCGCAGCCTCTATCACTTCTTGATCAGTGGCATCTGGTTTACCAAAACGGATGTTTTCTAAAATACTACCCGAGAACAAAATAACTTCTTGTGGCACAATAGCCATGTGCTGACGCAAAGCTTGTAAATCAAAATCTGTGGCTGGCGTAGTTCCAAAATAAATTTGCCCCGCATTGGGCTGGTAGAAACGCAAAATCAAGTTGGCAATGGTAGATTTCCCTGAACCACTTTGCCCAACTAATGCCAATGTTTGGTTGGTGCCTAATTCAAAACTAAGCCCTTTTAAGATTTCCATATCAGGGCGTTGCGGATAAGAAAAGCGTAAGTTTTCAAAACGAATTGATCCATCAATGGCTGGAAACTGAGCATTAAATTGCGTTGAAAATTCAGTTTCTTCTTCTAGTAAATCTAGCAAATTTTCTGTGGCCCCTACTGCCTTTTGCACACTCGCGTATAGATCTGGAATAGAGCCAATAGAGGCGCCCATCATGATGGTAAACAATACAAATTGATAAAACCCTTCTGAAGCCAATTCAGGGTTTGGACCTTGCGTCATGAGCAAGCCTTTCCAGACAATAAATACGATGGCACCAAACAAGCAGAAAATGATAAACGACACAAATAAGCCGCGCCAAATTCCACTTCTGACATTGAGGTCTCGGCTTTGCTGGGTAGATTTTTTATACTTCCCTAACAAGAACCACTCATTGGTAAATGCTTTAACGTTAGCGATGCCCGTAAGCGCCTCTTCTAGAATCGAATTGGAGCTTGCGATGTAGTCTTGTGCTTCTTTACTCAATTTACGAATATAACGGCCAAAAAACACTGCAACTATTGCCATAACAGGCACGGTTGCCAACATAATCAAAGACAGCTTCCAAGAAATGAAAAACAAGAAAGCAATGCCTCCTACCACAATAATGATTTGTCTGAAAAATTCTGCAATGGTAGTGCGCAACACCTCTTGAATTTGCGTAATGTCTGTAGCCACCCTTGAGGTAAGTTCTCCTACCTTTTGACGGTTAAAGAAATCCATGGGCATATACACCAACTTCTGGAACGCGTCATTGCGCATGTCGCGAAGTGCATTTTCAGTAACATTATTAAAAAGCACCACCCGGATAAAAGAAAAGACCGATTGAAAAAAGAACAAACCAAATAAGGCAAAAGCAATCTGATTGACGTTCGATAAATCAATTAAACGCAAAGCTTGCTCAGGGTTCTGGCTCGGGTTTGAGGTGCCGAGTAACTTACCCATTAAATAAGGAAACACTAAACCTGCTGAAGTACTGAGCACCAAAAAAATCCAGCCTACAAAATAGGTGCCTGCGTAGGGTTTAAGGTAACGCAGGAAACGAGCTGCTTTTTTCCAGCTTGCTTTAGTTAACTTTACTTTTTGCTCAGATTTCTTTTTGGGTCTCATCATGGGGATAGCGCTTTGCAGTACAAAAATAACCTGCTTTCTTGGGGCGCTGTCTTTTTTTTATGATTTTTGTATAAAGAATTTGATTTTCTAAAAAAATAACTATCTTTGCATTCCCAAAAACATTACAAATAACTACACGACATGAAAAGAACGTTTCAACCATCGGTAAGAAAAAGAAGAAACAAGCATGGCTTCCGTAGCCGTATGGCCACAAAAAACGGTCGTCGTGTATTGGCTGCGCGTCGTCGCAAAGGCCGTAAAAAATTAACTGTATCAGACGAACCAATGCACAAGCGTTAATTCGTTTCAAAACTCTTATCGAGCCCTGTCCTTTTGGTCAGGGCTTTTTTTGTGCCTAATCGGGTCAAGACATAAGCAAATTTATCTAGTTACAAGCAAAACTACTAGATACAAAAAAGGGCCGCTATCGCGGCCCTTGACTTTCCAATCTCGTTGACTGATGGAAAGGAGGTTATTGAGGAAGTTTTGGCGCTGCTGCAAGAATGCTTGCATCCGTTTCTGCAGCAAACTTTTCAAAATTCTTAACGAACTTCTCGGCCAAACTTTTTGCTGTTTGGTCATAAGCAGCTTTGTCAGCCCAAGTATTTCTTGGATTGAGCAATTCGGCTGGAACGCCTTCACAAGTTGTTGGATACGCCAAATCAAAGAAAGGCATTTTTTCAAAAGTTGTGTTGGCCAACTTGCCGTTTAGCGCAGCCGTAATCATGGCACGCGTGTAGGACAATTTCATGCGTGAACCCACTCCGTATGAGCCTCCTGACCAACCAGTATTGATCAACCATACGTTAATATTGGTGCCTTCTAGTTTATCACCAAGTAGCTTGGCATATTTGGCAGGATGCAAAGGCAAAAACGCAGCACCAAAGCCTGCCGAGAAAGTTGTAGTTGGCTCGGTAATACCTACTTCAGTACCTGCCACTTTTGCAGTGTAACCCGACATAAAGTGATACATGGCTTGCTCATTTGTCAATTTTGAAATTGGAGGCAATACACCAAAGGCATCAGCAGTTAAGAAAAAGATATTTTTTGGTGCCGAACCAATTGAAGGAACCGCAATGTTGTCGATGTGGTGAATTGGGTAAGAAACGCGGGTGTTTTCTGTAATGCTTCCGTCAGCGTAGTCTGGTGCAGAAGATTCTTGTGGGAAACCAACGTTTTCAAGCAAAGCCCCAAAACGAATGGCATCGTAAATCTGAGGTTCTTTCTCACGAGATAAATCGATGGTTTTGGCATAACAACCGCCTTCAAAGTTAAAGACGCTATCTGCTGACCAACCGTGTTCGTCATCGCCAATGAGTCGACGATTTGGATCAGATGAAAGTGTAGTTTTACCCGTACCTGATAAACCAAAGAAAATTGCGGTGTCGCCGTCTGCACCGATATTGGCAGAACAGTGCATGGAAAGCACATTTTTTTGGTGCGGTAGGATAAAATTAAGTGCGGAGAAAATTCCTTTTTTGATTTCGCCGGTGTAACCGGTTCCACCAATTAAGATCATTTTCTTGGTAAAGTTCAAGATCGCAAAATTGTGTTGGCGTGTACCATCGATTGCAGGATCTGCTAAAAAGCTAGGTGCGCATACGATATGCCATTCTGGAAGAAAGTTCTCAATTTCTTCAGGCGTACAACGCAAGAACATGTTGTGCGCAAACAAACTTGACCAAGGCAACTCTGCTACCACTCGGATATTAAGTTTGAAACTTGGATCTGCACATGCATAAACATCTCTTACATAAAGATCTTGTTCAGCAAGGTGTGCTTTCATGCGCTCATAAAGTGCGTCGAATTTAGCAGGTTCAAAGCCGATATTGACATCTCCCCACCAAACTGCATTTTCAGTAATGGCATCGCGCACAATAAAGCGATCTTTTGGCGAACGTCCGGTGAACTCACCTGTTTCAATAGCTAATGCACCTGTATCGGTTAGCATTCCTTCTCCGAGGATGATGCAATCTTCAATCAGTTCTGCGGGTGTGAGATTCCAAAATTGATCTCCGGTTTCGGACAAGCCAATACTCTGAGAGAGGTCGGCACTTTTACCAAATTTACCGTGTAATTCCATGTTGTGTTTTTAGAGGTGTTTGACGCGACAAAATTAAGTCACTTAGCCCCCTCAAACTATGATTTATATTAGGTTTTTGTAAACAATCTCATTGTAGAAGTGTGTAGAACTTAATTTGCATTTTTGGTAAAAAAACAGTATATTAAAGTAAGTGTCAGAACTACACTTTGAGTTTTGAAAAGCGCTCTATTTTGGTTAGTTTTGAAGACAAATGAAACAAATGCGCCTCTTCTCCTCACTTTTCGTTTTTGCCTTACTCGGCTTCACCGCATTAAAATATGTACCCGGTTTTATATCAAGCAAAAAGCAAACAGATACAAACCCCAGATTCAGATATGAACTGCCCGTTACTTGGCTGAGCCAGGGCCTGACTACTTTGAATGCCATGAGCCCGGCAGCGCAAAATGAAAACTACCGCAAACACATCGAACTATTTAAAAACGATCAAGCTTTGCTCCCACTAGGGAAGCTCGATCAAAAGTTAGCTTGTATTGCGCTCGGAGGAAATTCTTCTGTTTTTACAGAAACACTCGAACTTTATGCAGACCGAATGGCAATTTTGGCGGCTGACACCCTTCATATCGATGCAGCAGTTGATAAATTCTATGGTCTGACCGACCCAAACTCGTGCATTTTTAGCCTACATGCTCAAAAGCCCGAACACAATCATATTCCAGACTGGGCTTGTAAAAAAACTCAAGTACTGAACCCCAACGACCAAAATATCTTGGTGCTTTTTGGAGACCAAAGAGCCCTCAAACATATTGACACTGCGCTTTTTGACGCAATTATACTAGCGAAAGAAAACCATCCAATAGCGCAAAACCAAGTTGCACAACTCATCATGGGTGGGCTAAGTGCAGCTCAGCTTCAAGAAAATGGCCGTCTAGGAATTGCCCTACCCGAAGAATTAGGCATCTCAAGTGCTGAACTCAAAGGACTCGATCAAATTGCAGAAAAAGGAATTGCGGCGGGGGCTTACCCAGGTTGCCAATTACTAGTTGCGGTTGAAAATAAAATTATTTGGCATAAAGCTTTTGGCAAACAAGGCTATGAAGCCGATGCAGCAGCGATAGATTTAAAATCAATGTACGACATCGCATCTGTAACCAAAATTGCTGCCTCTACCCTACTGGCCATGCAACAACACAGCGCGGGTAAGTTCGATTTAGACCGCAGCATTGGCTCTTATATTCCTGAAATAACGGGCCAAACCCCTTTTGGCGCGCTAAAGATCAGAGAAATCATGGCGCATCAGGCAGGCCTAACCCCCTGGATTCCTTTTTACAAAAGAACGCTTACAGAAGGCAAATGGAAACCAGAAATTTACCAAAGCAGCCACACAGAAACCTTTTCACTTGAAGTTGCAAGCGGGATGTATATGCGCAATGCATATAAAGACACGATGTATGCACAAATCATGCGTTCTGAATTGGGTCCTAAAAAATATGTCTATTCTGACCTTTGTTATTACTTTACTCAACCTATTTTAGAAAGAATTATCGGCGAGAGCCAGGCAAGCTATTTGCGTCGAGAAATATACCTGCCTTTAGGATTGAATCGCATTTTGTATCAGCCCCTTAAAAATCAATTCCAAAGCAAAGAACTTGTCCCGACGGAAGACGATCAAACTTTCAGAAAGCAATTGCTCAGGGGCTATGTCCACGATCCGGGGGCTGCTATGCTCGGCGGCGTTGCCGGACATGCCGGAGTCTTTTCAAATGCCTGGAGCTTGGCGCACATCATGCAACTTTTCTTGAACAAAGGCCAAATGGCAGGGCAACGATTCTTTTCTGAGGCTACCTACCACGAATTTACCAAACAACAATTTCCTGGCAACCGCCGAGCTGCCGGTTTTGACCGTCCTAATGCCAGCGGTGGAGGCACCTGTGATGAACTCGCTTCACAGCAAAGCTTCGGGCACTCTGGTTTCACAGGGACGCTGGCTTGGGCAGACCCCAAAAATAAAGTCATCTTTATCTTTTTATCCAACCGCGTACACCCCAACCAAGACAACTGGAAACTCCGCGACATGAACATCCGCACGGATCTACAACACGTGGTGTATCAGGCGATAGCGAAGAGGAAATAAATTATAAATAGATATAGGGCTCCTCTTGCTTGATCAAGGATTCAATGTTCTTAACAACTCTTTTCATATAAATCCTCCAAAAAGTATTGGCAAACAACCACTGAAAAGGTAGCAACATTAGCCCTTTTGCTCGAAGCGTGTATGTATAATCAATTTGAATGCACTCCTTTTGAACCTGACTTGTTTTCCAAATCCCTTCAAATTCATAAAACCCTAACATCCAAGATTGAAAATCAAAAACTCTAATCTTCCAATATTCATTTTCAACGCGCTCAAGGACTTGATCAGTTGAGACATAGCCACCTTTCTGCGTCCACGAAGGTGCAGCAAATACTTTTTTGGTTGCACCAATTTGTCCCCAATGCTGGTCTTCCGTACAATGTGTAATTTTAGGCATCAAGCCATATCCTGTATGTACTTTAGCAACATCTACTAACATTGGTGTCTTGAAAGCGCGGTCCAAGGTACATTTGAACAGCGCAGCTATTTTTACTTCAAAATTCATTACTCATTCACAAAATACATCGCGTTCACAACCATGAGCTTGCCGCTTTCCCAGAAGCCTCGGAAGAGTGGGTTATCGATGAGGTAAACGACTGCTCCACGACCATAAGAAACAGATCCGGCAATAGAAGCTTCGGATTGTTGCTGCTTGACATTTGCCCCCACAAAACCATTGACTGCTGTGGCGTTCTTTTCTAGTTTGAAAACAGGGCTACCTTCAATTTGATAGGCTGTAGCACCTTGGCGCAAAGTATAATAGGATGTATAGCCAAAAGCCATCGGATGAGTGGCATCGAGTTGACACGGATAAATTGCACCGATAATTGCTTCAGAAATCTGAGCGCGCTCTTGATTACCGTAAGATCCAGGAGTTGATTCAGCTGACTTTGTTTCTCTATACTTTAAACCAAAACCAGGCACATCGGCAACAGCATCAATTGCAGAACCAGTAAGTATGAGCTTTCCTCCATTTTTAACCCAAGCTGTTAGAGCAGTGTTTTCTGCAATTGAAAAACCACCTTCCGGCACAAACAAAACATCTAGAGTTGGAAGTGCTGCTTCAAGATCTTCAGTGAAAATTAAGTGGACTCCTTTGCCCAATTGTTGTTCAAAGAAATGCCAAATTTCACCCACATTTAATGATGAAAATTCATCTCCAGCTAAGATACCAACCTTTGGGTTAGGGACGAGCTTTACTGAAGAAGAACCAAAATCGGGACCTACATCTACCATTCCGGTTGTAAGACCTGTGATGTCTACGTGATAACGTTTGGCGTAGTCATTCACAGTTGCATGCAAATCAAGCCCCTTATTTTCACCAACCATCAATAACAAAGTACCCGGCGCATAGGACTTGCCTCCAATTTTAAATCCTTTTTCATGAAAGTAGACTTTTAAACCTGCTTGTTGTACCGCACTTAAAAATCTAGCGGTTTGCATGCTTTCCCACTTCACGGCGTAGGCTGCAAAACCTTCAACAGCTAAAAAATCTGATTGATTCTGACCAGTGGCTGCAAATGGTGTTGCTTTGATTTCTTGCTCAACTGCATAAGCGTCTATTCCATAAGCATAGGGTAAAGACCAAGCCGTGATGTCATAAGTAAGGCTATCAGACAGCTTCGTTCTTGGCTCAAACAAGACCGAAACCAAGGTTCCTTTTTCTTGTTGAGTTGAAACAATGATGTCTCCAATTTGAAGTTTAAATGGTTCTGGAGCGCCAGTTTTGAAATGAAAGCCTTTTGCAGCAATAGCTTGTGTACTTGTGGAAATCATTTGCCATTGGATATTGTTTTTTCCTAGCAAAACCAACAAAGGCTCTATTTGATTACTTGACCCCTTCAGCACATAAGTTTCATATTTGAAATCTTTTTGTTCGTAGAATTTTTGATATTCTGCAACCAATTTCTGTGCATTTCTTGCACTGGTCTCAACGGTCGAGAGTCCTGTGGTTACGTGATGCGCTACGCGGTCTGCCAAGCGCAAGGTGTCGCCCACTTGTGTGATGACGGCTAAGCCAGCACGGCCACTTCCACCTTGTTCATAGGTCATGCCGATACTTCCTGAATAAGTAGGATAGGTATCGCCGTAACTTGGATAAAGCAAGTCAAATATTTCTTTTGAAAAATAAAGCCAACCTGCTTTGTCAAAATAACCCGCATGGTTTTTTCCGATTTCTTTTTGGAATTCTCGCTGCCAATTGGTAATCACTTCATGATAAGGCTCTGCTGCAGGAGGGAAATAGTAAGGTTCGTTGATGCCTTGCTCATGGAAATCGACATGAACGTGAGGCAACCATTGGTTATACTGTTGGACTCTGACAGCAGATTCAATTTGGGTCATCCAGGCCCAATCTCTATTCAAATCAAAAAGGTAATGATTTGGGCGTCCACCAGGCCAATTTTCGTTATGACTAGCGCTAAAACGCTCCATGTCAATTGGGTTTGCGCCGTATTGGTAATAAAAGTTGACATAGCGATCACGGCCATCCGGATTTAAACAAGGGTCCATGATGACAACCGTATTCTCCAGAAAACTTGCTTTGTCAGTGAGCAAGCGATAAGCCGTTTGCATGGCTGCCTCCGTTCCGGAGCTTTCGTTGCCATGAACATTATAAGACAACCAAACTATGGCCAATTTCTCGTCGGGGGCCTGAGTGAGGTGTTTTTGTCTGATTTCTTCTAATTTTTTTAAATTCTCTGGAGTACCGATGTATACCAAAAGCAAATCTCTTTTTTCATAGGTCTGCCCTACCTTTTGAACTTTTATTTGAGTTGGAAAAGCCTTTTCCAAAGCAAAAAAGTAATCGACAACTCTGTGGTGTCTGGTAAATTGCTCCCCGATATTATAGCCTAAAAATTGTTTGGGCGTAAAGACTTCTTGCGCAAAAAGTTGCACTGTCAAGAGGCTAAATATCAGAGTGATTAGAAGATTTTTCATCTGGGTAATATTAAATGAGTGGTTGCTGTGGTTGTGGTTTTTCTTTAGCAAGATGTATGATGGCATCTCCTTTATAAACTACTGGTGCTTCATTGATACAAATCACAAAACCTGCTTGTGAAGCTTTGATTTGCTTTTCATATTTTCCGTATGGGTCAGTGACCATGGCTAAAACTTCTCCTTTTTGAACTGCGGTTCCGTTGGCAACAAAACACTGAAACATACCACTCGAAGGTGCACGCATCCATTTGTTTTCTCCGATAAAAATAGGTTCGCGTTCTTTGGAAATATCGATTTTATAATTGCGCATGCCTAAATGTGAAATGACGCGTTTGATGCCATTAAGACCTTCCTCCACTACGTTTTCCTCGATATTATTGGATTTTCCGCCCTCAAATAGCAAGATCATTTTTTTGCGCTTCACAATGCTTTCACGAAGGGTTTTAGAGATAAGGCCCGAATGTAAAATAAATGGCGGATTAAAGACTTTGGCCAATTCGACACTCCTTTGGTCATTAAAAACGCAACGGATTTGAGGGAAGTTATTGCGTTGGGCTGCTCCAGTATGAAAATCAAGGATGTAATCACAATGAGGGGCAATTTCTTTCATGAAATGAAAAGCAAATTGTGCGGCCAAAGAACCTGTATTGCTGCCCGGAAAACTTCTATTGAGGTCACGGCCATCAGGCAACTCCCGTTGAATATTTAGAAATCCAAAAATATTAAAGATCGGGAGGCAAATGATGGTCCCCTTTGTGGGTTTATTGAGTTTCTTTCTTAAAAAACGACGCACAATTTCAATGCCATTGAGTTCGTCTCCGTGCAGTCCTGCCATGACCAAAACCGTGGGGCCATCTTCTTTGGCGCGCTCCACTAATACAGGTACTTGAATGGGGGTGCGCGTATGCAGGTGCGCAACTTCTAAATTCAACTGGGCACCTCTACCGGGCAAAATTTCTTGCCCCAAAATGACCATTTTCTTATGTGGAATCTTCTTAGCGATTGACATTTCTTTCGATATAGGCAATAATTTTTCCGGCGATGTCTGTTTGGGTCGTTTTTTCAATTCCTTCTAATCCTGGCGATGAATTTACTTCTAATACCAAAGGGCCGCGTTCTGATTGCAAAAGGTCAACTCCTGCAATTCCAAGCCCAACAGCTTTTGCCGCCAATATTGCCGTATATTTTTCTTCTGTGGTAAGTTCGATCATGGTAGAACTGCCTCCACGGTGTAAATTGGATCTGAATTCACCAGGCAAACCTTGTCTTTTCATGGCGCCAACAACCTCACCGTCAACAACAAAAGCTCGGATATCAGCACCTTTGGCTTCTCGGATAAATTCTTGAACAATTACCCTTGCCTTGAGGCCATTAAATGCTTCCAATACAGACTGAGCCGCATTGAGGTTTTCAGCAAGTACCACACCTAAACCTTGGGTACCTTCCAATAATTTCAATACTACAGGAGCCCCACCCGCACTTTTTACTACGTGTTTGACATCTTTGGAGTAGTTAGTGAAGACCGTTTTTGGCAAGCCAATTCCTTCTTTTGAAAGTACTTGTAAGCAGCGCAATTTGTCTCGGGAATGGATGATCCCTCTTGAACCAACAGCAGTAAAGACATTCATCATTTCAAATTGTCTTACTACTGCGGTTCCGTAAAAGGTAACCGAGGCACCCACTCTCGGAATAACCGCATCAAATCCTTTTAAATATTGATTATGATAAAACAAAGCTGGGCCAGTTTGTTCAATTTCGATATTGCACTTGAGGTGATCAATGACGTGGGCTTCATGCCCTGCGGCTTCAGCTGCTTCAACCAATCTGCGGGTTGAGTATAAATTTGGATTTCTTGATAAAATGGCAATTTTCATGCTTGGAGAGATAGGGGCTCGTGAATATATTTTTTACTGGTGTCCACAACAAAGCGATTGTTGAGTACTTTTCTTCCGAGAAGAATCGGATAGCGCATGCCTTGTCTGACCGTTAAGGAGAACTCTGTGCGAAAACAAAGCCCGGCTAAGCAAATGGTTCCAAAAACAAAATAACGTTCTTGGGTTTGGCCAGTACTGCTCTTCACTTTTTTTGTTCTAAACTTACTGAAAGTCATTTCTTTTCCGGTAAAGGCAGCATGTTTTTCATCCAAGAAAATGACCTTCAACAAACCATTTTCTTCCTGACAACTGCTCACATGAATACTAGATGTATAAGCTCCAGTATCTACCTTCACTTTCACTTGCTCTAAACCGAAATCTGGCAATACAGCAAGCTCGCGACGTCCGATCAATATTTTGTCTGAGGGCAACATAGAACAAATGTAAGTGAAACAAAGTACACTCGAAAATTGCAGAAAGAGAAATAAAGCAATGAAATGGTCGTTAAGGATTGTAACTTTGTAAAATGAGGCAACGGCTACTCTTTCTATTTATTATCGCACCTCTTTGCTACTTCGCGCAAGAATATAGCGTGTTTGGACGTTGTATTCAGAAAGGAAATAAAGTCGTGAAAGGAGCCCAAGTAGAGCTTGTTACCTACAACAGTTACCAAGATTCTATTCGCTTGCTCACCTTTACAGATGAAAAAGGTTATTACTATTTCAACGGCTTAAAGAAAAACCAACTTCTTTTATTTACCTATTCGTTTGAAGGTACACTACTTCACTTTAGCTATACACTGCAATCAACTCCTCTAAGCGTCGAGCTACCCGAGCAAAATTTCTCCATTCAAGATAACAGAGGTGTTGTAGTTGGTCGGGAAGCAAATAATCCGTTTGAAATTGAACCTTTACCGCAACTCAATTTGAAAGGAATTGTGGGGCTTGAGCGAACCCTCACCCTTACCACTGCAGCTACTTCCAATAATGAACTCACCTCCAATTACAATGTTAGAGGAGGTAATTATGACGAGAATCTGGTTTATGTGAACGGTTTTCAGGTCTATAGACCTTTTCTGACAAGAAGCGGTCAACAAGAAGGCATGAGCTTTATTCATTCTTCCTTGGTTGAAGATGTACGCTTTAGTGCAGGAGGATTTTCGGCTAACTACGGAGACCGCCTGAGCTCAGTACTTGACATCACCTATAAAACACCAGAAAAATTCCATGCTTCGGGTATGGCCTCTTTGCTGGGCGTCGAAGCGCATGTCGAAGAAGCCGTGAACCAACGTTTTAATTTTTTAGTGGGTGCGCGCTATCGTGCCAACGGCTATTTTCTCAATACCTTACCCACAAAAGGCGCCTACAACCCGGTATTTAAAGATGCCCAGATCCTGACCAACTACAAACTTTCAGAAAACTGGACTTGGTCTGTATTGGGGCACTTTTCGAGCAATTCCTATCAGTTTGCACCTCAAACCTCCCAAACCGATTTTGGTACCGCAAACGAAGCGTATCGCCTCATGATTTATTTCGAAGGGCAAGAAAAATCACAATTTCAGACCCTAATGGGCGGAACTTCTTTTAAATATGCCAAAGCAAATACTCAACTTGACTTCTATCTCTCTGCTTTTCAATCTGATGAGCGCGAATATTTTGACATCCTCGGACAATATTACATCAATGAACTAGAAACAGACCCCTCTAAAGAAGCATATGGCGATTCAATTGCAACCTTGGGTGTGGGTGGTTTTCTGAACCATGGCAGAAATCGTTTGCGTGCCCAGATTTTTTCAGCTTATCACAATGGTAGTTATCTTTTCAAAGATGGCTACACCAATGCAAATAAAGACCACAAGCGTTTCAACGAACTCTCTTGGGGAGTTCAAGTACAAGCAGACCATTTCCAAGACCGCCTTAGCGAATGGCGTCTCATCGATTCTTCAGGCTATAGCCTTCCCCAAACAGTGCCAGACAGCATCATTCTTTACGAAACCATCAAAGGAAATTTGGCCCTCAATGGCTACAGAACCTCTGGCTATCTGCAATGGTCCAATTCCTGGACAAAGCTCAATAAGAACAAAATTGTGACGCTTAAATCGGCAGAAAAAACCGACGGACAAAAAATGCGTCATACCGATACCCTGTCCATTTCAAGTCAAAAAATTAATTTTCAGTTTGGCGTAAGGGCTGCCTACACAAGCATTAACCACGAACCATTTGTAACGCCAAGAATGAGCATTTCCTATGCACCAGCTGCCTATATGTGGCAAAATGGCGCAGCGGTCAGAAGAGGTTTATTATTTAGGTTAGCAACTGGTTTTTATTACCAACCTCCGTTTTATCGCGAATTCAGAACTTTTGATGGCCATCTTGAACTTGGCGTTAAGGCTCAAAAATCTTTCCATGCCGTCTTGGGCTCCGAGTTTCTTTTCCAGATGTGGGGTAGAAAAACGCCATTTAAACTGAATTCGGAACTCTACTACAAATATCTTTGGGATGTCAATCCTTATGAAATTGAAAATGTCAGAACCCGCTATTACGCCAATAACAATGCAGTCGGATACGCATATGGACTAGACATCAATGTACATGGAGAGTTTGTCGAAGGCATTCAATCATTTTTCAAGTTGGGCTTGCTTTCTACAAAAGAAGACATCAAAAACGATCAATACACGATCTATTATAATGCTGCCGGAGAGCGCATCATTTTTGGCTACAGTCAAGACCAAACCATTGCAGATTCAGTGGTGGTCAAGCCAGGCTACATTCCAAGGCCTACCGATCAATGGCTGACCTTTGGCGCACTTGTGCAAGATGAAATGCCAGGTTTTGAGGCGTTTAAAGTGCAAATGGGCTTACAATATGGTGCCCCCTTGCCTTATGGCCCGCCAGATTTTACGCGCTACAAAGACACTTTGCGCATGCGTTCTTATTTTAGAGTTGATTTAGGGATGTCCTATGACCTTTTGCATAAAAAACATCAACTACAAAGCCGCACACAAACCAATTTAGTAGCAACCTATACAAACAAAGGTTGGCAAAAAGTAGATCAAGCCCTGATTTCTTTAGAAATATTTAATGTGCTTGGTGTAAATAATGTGCTTTCCAAACAATGGATCCAGGATGTCGAAGGAAAGTTCTATTCGGTGCCCAATTACCTAACCCAAAGATTGATCAATCTTAAACTACTGGTGGCATTTTAGATGCCGCGCTTTAAGTTTTGCTAGTTTAAGCCAAACTTGGCGAAAATAGAAATCGGTTTGGGGAGACCAATCCGGTCTTGACCGCATACATGACAATACCAGCAGTGTTTTTGACACCCAACTTTGACATGATATTTTTGCGGTGTGTATTGACGGTATGCTTGCTCAAGAAAAGGAGGTCTGCAATTTGTTCGTTGGTTTGCCCTTCAGCAATGAGCGTGATGATTTCGTTTTCACGCTCGGATAATGAAATTGGGTTGCAGCTGAACACCTCCGATTGTAGATCATCGAGGTCAATGTTGGCTTTTTGAATGGTTTCAAGAATTTGACCACAAAAAAACTGTTTGCCTTGAGCGGTGTCTTTTACTGCATCGATGATTTCTGCTAAATCGCAGTCTTTTTTAACAAAGCTTGTTACCCCTGATTTGAGTGCGTCTACTAAAATAGGCGCATGTTGTGCCTCAGTAAGCGCAACAAAACGCAAATTTTTAAATTTTGACAGTGCTTTGGGTACGATATCGATGCTGAACCCTGGAGCCGTAAAATCAAGAAGCACGACATCTGCACCAAAATTAACAAGCTGTGCAAGGAGCTCTTCTTCATTTTTGGCTTCACCAATAATTGAAATATCGGGTTGCGCAGTTAAAATGGTGCGCAAACCTAAACGGATCAGTTCATTGCTATCGGCGAGGATGACTTGCATCTTATTTAGAATTATTCTACACAAAGGTACAAGCAAAAATGAATAGGTCAAACAAAAAAGAACCTAAATTTGCAACATGGAAACAGAAATCGGTCAAAGTATCAGTAAGGCGCTTGCCTACCTCAAAGCAGGTGAACAAGTTGCGATCCCGACCGAAACCGTTTATGGCCTGGCAGCTGATGCCAATAATGAAGAAGCAGTGCTCGGTATTTTCAAAGCTAAGCAAAGACCCCAGAGCAATCCGCTGATCTTACATTTTGACCAATTATCAACAGCATTGCCATATATAGCCACTTTTCCAGCGGTTTTTAAAATACTTGCCGACAAGTATTGCCCTGGCCCACTGACATTTATTGTTCCTAAAAGTAGTTTAGTGAGTTCGCTGATTACTGGCGGGCAAGACACCGTTGCCATCCGCTTTCCAAAACATCCAATTCTCCAGACCCTACTTCAAGAATTTGGCCGTCCTATAGCTGCGCCAAGCGCCAACCTATATGGTCAACTGAGCCCAACTACTGCCCAGCATGTTGACGCTCAACTCCACGGGAAAATTCCATACATTCTTGATGGCGGTGCTTGCCAAGAAGGATTGGAGTCTACAATTATTGGTCTTGAGGCCGATAAAGTAGTGATTTACCGTTTTGGAAGCATCACCCCCGAACACCTCGCTGAAGTGCTGGGTTATGTGCCTAAAGCCAAAGTACATGAGCATGGCGGCATCAGAACCAGCGGTATGGTCAAGTACCATTATGCCACCCAAACCCCTTTGTTTCTTGGATTTAAAGCAAACCTAGGGCAGCCATCAGATCTTCAGATCTTATTTACAGATTCAACAGAAGTGCCTGAACCCAAACTGATCCTGAGCCAAAATGGTCTGCTGACCGAAGCCGCACAACAACTTTATGCGATTTTACATGAGGCCGACAAACTTGGTGTTTCAAAAATATTTGTAGAGCCTTTTCCGGTAGAAGGTTTAGGAGCTGCCATGAACGACCGCTTGTCAAGGGCCGCCGCGAAATTTATACCTACAGAATAAAGATAAGTTTCAGTTAGAATTTCCAAGATTTCATGAATTCCCAAGATTTTTCATGTAATTGAAAATAATCCAAAAAAAAAGGCTCCTAATTGGAGCCTTAATATGTTTAGTCAATGAAGATTGAGCGAACTCAATTATTTCATATGACGACCATAACGGTTTTTGAATTTGTCGATACGACCCGCAGTATCTACGAACTGTGCAATACCTGTGAAGAATGGGTGTGACTTGTGTGAGATATCCAATTTTACAAGTGGATATTCGTTACCATCTTCCCAAGAAATGGTTTCTTTTGTCTCAGCGCAAGAAGGACAAATAAATGAGTAGTCATTAGACATATCTTTGAATACTACAAGACGATAATCTGATGGATGGATATCTTTTTTCATTTTTATTACTTTTCGGAAAATGGATTGCAAAGATACGCATTTCTTATTCAAAAACAAGAAAAATAGCAACAAACGAAAAAAAAATCGATTTGTATATTAGTTTTGTACACTGATAGTCTGCTATGCGTCAAGAATCCAACTCTTCCCTGACCCACCTTGAGCTCAAGGATAACCGTTTGCATTCCTTGCTCGAGCTGACCAATGCGATCAATGCCAACCTCTCAAGCGAACAGCTCTACCGCATCTTCACCTTTATCATGAAAGAGCAGCTCAATTTTAGCCGCTTTGTACTGCTCATGATCCATGAAGAATGGGAACTCGCTGCCAAAAGCGGTTTCAAAGGTAAAATTGATGCCCATGAAATGGCGCAAGACCTGCAACGTTTCAAAGACATCACTTTGGTTGAGTCATCAAATAGTGCACACCTTAAAGATTTTCAGGCAGTAATCCCGGTTTTTCACCAAGAAAGAGCCTTGGCTTACCTACTTTTAGCTACTTCTGGCAAAACTGAATTTCTAGAGCCGCAGCATTTTTCATTTGCCCAGACCTTAACAAACATTTTATCGGTTGCCGTTGAAAATCGCAAACTGAGCAAGCAGAATCTCATTAAGGAGCGCATTTCTAAAGAACTGGAGCTCGCGTCTGAAATGCAAAAACTGCTTTTCCCTCAGGATCTTCCTTCCAATAAAAAAATGGATTTATCGGGGCGCTACATTCCTAGACACGCCATTGGTGGAGACTACTACGATTTTATTCCGCTGGGCGATGAAGAATACATCATTTGCATTGGTGACGTAAGCGGGAAAGGCATCACTGCGGCCATGTTGATGGCCAACTTTCAAGCCACTATAAGAACCCTTTTCAAATACCAACGCTTTGAAATGAGCTTCCTGATGGAAGAGCTCAATAAACTAGTGATGAAAAGTGCCAAGGGAGAAAAATTTATTACCTTTTTTATTGCGCACTACAACGCCTACACGCGTCAGCTCACCTATGTCAATGCCGGACACAATCAACCGTTTGTATTGCATGGTAAAAATGTCACCTTACTTACTGAAGGATGTATTGGTTTAGGGATGTTAGACGAGTTACCTTATGTCAATGTCGGGAAATTGGTTTTGCAACCCAAAACAACCATTGTGTTATTTACTGACGGCGTAGTAGAATTAGAAAACGAAGTTGGTGAAGCTTTTGGCTTAGAGCAGCTTGTCAAGCAGGTAAAGGCTTTTGCGCCATTAAAAATGGAAGACATGAACAACCTGATCTTTTCTAAATTAGAAGAATGGAAAGGAACCCTTCCATACATAGACGACACCGCGATTTTTAGCTGCAAATTCTTCTAGGCGCCTTTTTTCAACTGATTGAAAGACCATTTAAAAGAAAATAAATGGCTGAAATAAGCAGTGTTCCCCAGGCCTAATCTGGTAAATGCGTAATCGATTTGCCAATTTTTGAGCAATAGCCCGACCCCCATATGTGGTTGAACCGTGAGCTTTTTTTCTGCCGCAAAGTTGGTGTAATATTGCCATTGAGAAACGCCTGTTCGGAATGTAAGCTTGTTGTCATAGGCTACGTACAGCCCAGTTTTTTGATCCATTGAAAATACAGCACCAGAAACCAATGTGTTGCGTGGTCCATCTGTAGTGAGTTCGAAATCGAGCTCCCCCCCTATTTTTAGTTTTTTGGCCGGAATGGGAAGAAAACCATGTGCGCCAAGAATCATCCTTGGCAACATTTGCTCTACGCCATTTTTTGGGAGTTCGTTATTGGTTTGTAGCAAGGTGGCTTGCATTTCTGGGCTCAAATTATAATTCCAGACACTAAATGTACTGGTTGCATCGCGGAGCATTAATCCGAAATTCAGGTTAGATTTTGGTCGGTATTGCAGCCCTGCATCGAGACCAAAACCAACGGCTTTAGCGAAATCACCGATATGGCGATATAAAATTTTAGCACTGAAACCCATCGAGAGGTTTTTGACTTTTGTAGGGCGCGCCAAAGAACCGATAAATGCGTAATCTGCAGCGTTAAATTGTTTTAACTGACTGTAGTCGATGTTGCCGTTGTTGTCAATAAGCTGAGTGGTATTGTAAATATTATCAACTCCTAAGCGCAGCATGTTCAAACTCACCACCGTTGCCGCGTTGATTTTTCTGGAGACGCCAAGGTGATCTTGCGAAATAATTCCGCCGAAATAGGCTGCGTGCATACCAGCAATTTCAGTTGCACTTTGTTGATTTATTAGGCCGGCCGGATTCCAAACACCTGCTAAAACCCCTGTAGTTTGGCCCACCACGGCTGAACCCATTCCGAGTGCATCGGCACCCACACCCATGTTTAAATATTCGTTGGCGTATTTTGGGCTAAGGTCTTGAGCGTAAAGCCCTAGACTGCAACAAAAACTAAAAAATAGAATTGATTTTCTGAAGAACATGTGACAAAAACTCAAAATTGCATAAAAAATTGTGTTTTCTGGGTACTTTTACAAAAATGAATCGCATGTTCGGACTCGCAAATTTATTTACAGCAGCCAATCTTTTAGGCGGAATTAGTTCTATAATTTTTAGTCTAAGCGGTCGTTTAGATTGGGCTGTTTATGCATTAGCAGCCTCAGCACTACTCGACTTTTTAGATGGATTTGTTGCCCGCCTTACCAAATCCAGCGGAGAATTTGGCAAACAACTCGACTCCCTCGCAGACCTCGTAAGTTTTGGGGTTGCGCCCGGTATTTTCATGTTTGTAATGATTATTGTCGGAATTGATCCTAGTGGCTTGTTGGCTAATGCAGAAGGCCTCAAAAGTTACCACGGCGTTTCTCAAGAGTATGTGGTAGCGCAACTCATCGACTGGAAAGCAGCTTTCTTTTATGGTCGAGACAACAGCTATAACGCCTCCATTCAGTTTTTGCCGTTTGTAGCTTTGATCATACCCTTCCTTGCCATGTTTCGCTTGGCAAAATTCAACCTCGACCAAAGACAATCAGACAAATTTATTGGTGTACCTACGCCAACCGCTACTATTTTCTTTAGCTTTTTTCCGCTTTATTTTTGGTTTGAAGTAGCCAACTGGAGTCACCAAGCCTCATGGATCTATTCCATATTTGATTGCTACACATTAGCAGCCATTTCAGTTTTATTTTCTTTACTCATGGTCAGTGAATTACCGTTATTAGCGCTCAAATTCAAAAATTTTAGTTGGGCTTCCAATTCCTATCGTTACCTGCTTCTTAGTATTTCGTTGATAAGTATTCCGATTTTTTTGATTTGGTCCATTCCAATAATTGTACTTTTGTACCTGCTTTTATCACTGATCGAAAATTTTCAATTCAAAAAACATGAAATTCAAAGCTGAAATCGACGTAATGCCACTTGACGCACTTCTTGACCCACAAGGAAAAGCTGTTTCTAACTCCATGAAAAACATTGGGCTTCCAGAAATCGAAGGCGTACGCATTGGCAAACACATTCGATTATTCGTTGAAGCGGCAAGCAAAGAAGAGGCTACCCAAAAAGTAGACACCGCTTGCAAAAAAATGCTTGCCAACCAAATCATGGAAAGCTACCGTTTCGACATCACCGAAGCCTAAACATGTCTCAAGGTTTCAGGACCTTCATTCCCTCTAAAAACACCTGGGATACCACGCTGTATACCCCTACTCCTGCAACTTTTTTGCAAGAATGGAAAAGTCAAATTAGTCAGGCTCAAGCTGCTTATGCCGCTTTGAGCATCTCTACAAGAGCACTTTTTCTTCAAGCACTCGCGCAAGAATTTTTACTTCACAAAAGTGAAATCAACTTGCTTTATTGCCAAGAAAGCGGCCTTTTTCAACAACGATTCGAAGCAGAATTCGAACGCACCTACCAAACCATCTTACTTTTTGCAGAGCATTGCAAGAACTTCCAGTGGTCAAAAACAGAACGCATTGAAAATGCCAACCTTGCCTTTGAAAAAAGATTCATGCCGCTTGGCCCTGTTTTAGTTTTGGGTTCGTCTAATTTTCCGCTAGCCTATTCCACCCTTGGCGGCGACACCATTGCTGCTTTGGCTGCCGGTTGCTGCGTTGTCATAAAAGCACACCCTATGCATGTCGGAACCAGCTCTTTGGTAGCCAATTGCATCACCAAAACGCTACAAAAATTTAAGCTCTCTCTATTTACCGTAAGTCATGTACTCGACAGCGGCTATTTTTGGGCTCAGACTTTTGTGCAAGAACCCTACATACAAGCTGTTGGCTTCACAGGTAGTATCAGAGGCGGCAGAGCACTAATGGATTTAGCCGCTGCAAGACAACGCCCTATCCCTGTTTTTGCAGAAATGGGCAGCATCAATCCGGTTTTTATTGATTTGTCAAAAAATGGAATTGAACTTGAAACGGTGGCGCGGCAATTAGCTGCATCAATAAATACTGATGCCGGGCAATTTTGCACCAAACCCGGTATGCTTTTCATCCATGACACCGATCTAGAAAAATTTGTAAGTCTAGTGCAAAAAGAACTAGAAGCTTTGCCGGTTTTCCTTATGTTGCACCCTGATATTTTTGCAAAATATGAAGCGCGCAAACAAGAAGTTTGGTCCGAGAATAAAATCAGGCAAATAAGCAGCTCAAAAGAAACCAAAGGCCTAGAAGCCAAATGGGGGCTCGCTATAACCAATTGCCAAGACTTAAGTGCTGCTCCCAAAGCACTCGAAGAAGTTTTTGGCCCTTTCGCTGTCATTTGCAGCTATCAAGACCCCACTGATTGCATTACAGTCCTAGAAAAAATAGGTGGTCAACTCACCGGCTCAGTTTTTATAAAACACAGCACAGCACTCAACCCCTTGCTGCATCTTCAGTTACAAAATCAAGTCGGCAGACTCATTATCAATGGTGTGCCAACCGGAGTCAGAGTTTTGGACACCATGCACCACGGAGGGCCTTACCCAGCCAGTAGCGACACTCGTTTTACTGCGGTGGGCCCAGACAGCATGCTCAGATTTTGCAAGCCGTTATGTATTCAAGTACAGCAGCCTATTGAATAGCACTACTTTTCAGCCGAAAACTTTGTATTTTTGATTTCTAAAACTCAACAAAATGGAAACGCAACCAACTCCTCAAAAGTCAAATAGCTTTTATTTTATTTTCATTTTCATACTCTTAGCGGGTTTAGCGGGTCTTACCCTTATGTGGTCCAGACAAAGAGCCGCGCTCAATACTTGCAAAAACAGCAATACCGAATTAATGGCTGATATGGCCGACATGGAAGCTGCACTTTCTGGCTATACAGGCACCATGAAGCAAGACCTCAAAAGCGATCTTCAACAGATGTTGCGCAACTATAATAAACTCATAGAAAAAGACGGCAGCAAAGCAGACAGCCTCAATGCCCAAAAAGCGCAAATCACCGACCTACTCAGAAAACTAGAGCGTTCTAAACTCACCGCCCGTGACTTAGTCAAAGCTAGAAAAGAAAACGAAACACTTCGTTCAATTATGCGCAGTTATGCCAGAACCATTGACTCCTTAAATACACTCAATATCGATTTAGGTAGTCGTTTGGAAGAAACAAATGTCAAGCTCTCCACTACTTCCTCTGAACGCGACACTTATAAAAGACAAGCCGAAGAATCTCAACAACAAATTAAAAAAGGCAGTAAATTACAAGCCTACAACTTCAAATCTGAAGCGCTTAAACAACGTGTAAACAACACAATGGAAGTAACTGATCGCGCTAAAAACGCAGTTCAATTCCGCAGTAGCTTTACACTTTCTGAAAATGTGCTCACTGCAGCAGGCAAGAAAAATGTCTACATGCAAATAGTGGGGCCTAACGGAGAAGCCCTACAGGCAAGCAGCAATTTTGTTATTGAAACTGAAAACGGATCCGTTGCCTATAGCCAGCGCAAAGAAATTGATTACCAGAACCAAGCCATCGACCTCACTATTTATTACGAACTCAAAGGAGAACAAGCAACAAAAGGCCTGTATCGAGTTAAAATTTATTGCGAAGGGCAACTCATTGGAACCGATAGCTTTTCTTTAAAATAAATCAAGCCCTTTCAAACTTCAATTCTTATCATTCAACAAATAAATCTTTAAGCCAAAAATGAGCAACGCTATTGAACAAGGTCAAGTCAATTATCATCTAGATGCCAACGGAATCGGACACATTACTTTTGGACATCCCATGAGTAATTCTCTACCTGGTAAAATTTTACAAAAACTAGCCGACACCATCACCGAAGTAAGCGCTTTGCCAGAAGTAAAGGTACTATTGCTCAAATCAGAAGGTGAAAAAGCTTTTTGCGCAGGCGCAAGTTTTGACGAACTCATTTCTATCAATGACCTAGAAACTGGGCTTCAATTCTTTTCGGGTTTTGCTAAAGTTATTAATGCGTGTAGAAAATCTAACAAACTAATCATCGGTCGCGTACAAGGTAGAGCGGTTGGCGGTGGCGTAGGTCTTGCCTCAGCCACTGACTATTGCTTTGCAACAACACGTGCCGAAGTCAAGCTTTCAGAACTCGCGGTTGGTATCGGCCCTTTTGTAGTTGGCCCCGCCGTAGAAAGAAAAATTGGTCTGTCTGCCATGAGTGAATTAGCCATTAATGCAACAGAATGGCGTTCCGCTCAATGGGCAAAAGACAAAGGTCTTTACACAGAAATCTTTGAAGACAGCGCTGCCATGGATAGCGCCATTGAAACATTGAGTTTACGCCTAGCCCAATCCAATCCGCAGGCAATGGCAGAACTTAAAAAAGTATTTTGGCAAGGTACCGAAAACTGGGACGAACTACTCGTTTCAAGAGCCGCAATTAGTGGCAGATTAGTGCTAAGTGATTTCACTAGAAATGCCATTTCTGCATTTAAAGCAAAATAAAAGTAGATTTTTTCTGCTTTTGATTTGTATATAAACACAATAGTTGTATCTTTGCACCCCTAATTTTAGGGAATTTAAGTTTTTTATTTAACAGAAAGAACCGTGAACACATTAAGTTACAGAACGTTAGCTGGTAATACCGAAACTGCCGACAAAAAATGGTATGTTGTGGATGCTGAAGGTCAAACCGTTGGTCGTTTGGCGAGTAAAGTTGCCAAAATCATCCGTGGAAAATATAAAACCTGTTACACACCGCATGCGGATTGTGGCGACAACGTTATCGTGATCAACGCCGAGAAAATCGCGTTCTCAGGTACTAAGCTACAAGACAAAGAATACGTTCGTTTCTCTGGATATCCAGGTGGTCAACGTTTTACTTCTGCTGAAGACATGCTCAAAAATCACCCTGAGCGTTTAATCGAAAAAGCGGTTAAAGGTATGCTTCCTAAAAATGCTTTAGGACGTAAACTCTACACCAATTTAAAAGTATATAAAGGTGCTGCCCACAAACAAGAGGCTCAGCAACCTGAATTATTGAATCTTGATACCCTCAAATAATAAGTATGGAAGTCATTAATGCACTAGGAAGAAGAAAAACTGCGGTAGCTCGCGTTTATTTAACCAAAGGAAAAGGTAAAATCTCTATCAACAAACGTGAGATGGCCGAATTTTTTCCAATTGACTTTCTTCAAGCTAAAGTTAATCAACCATTTGCCCTTACAGGAACTGAAGGTCAATACGACATCAAAGTAAATGTTGTTGGTGGTGGTATCAACGGTCAAGCTGAAGCAGTACGTCTTGGGATCTCAAGAGCGCTTGTAGAAGTTTCTGCTGACTACAAACCAATGTTAAAGGTTGAAGGTCTCATGACCCGTGACCCACGTATGGTTGAGCGTAAAAAACCAGGACAACCAAAAGCAAGAAAGAAATTCCAGTTCTCGAAACGTTAATCCGTTTCAGAGCTTGTTTAGCATCCAAGCACTGCAGTACCTGCCTTTTGGCCCCTGCGGTGTTGCTTTTAATTTTTAGGAACGTAAACAAAAACACAATATGTCTAAATTAACTTTTGAAAACCTCCTTGACGCAGGTGTACACTTTGGTCACTTAAAGCGTAAATGGAATCCGGCAATGGCTCCTTACATCTTCGAAGAGAAGAAAGGGATTCACATCATTGACCTCAACAAAACATTAGTACACCTTGATCACGCATGTGCTGCAATGAAGCAAATTGCTAAATCAGGTAAAAAAGTACTTTTCGTTGCTACCAAAAAACAAGCAAAAGAAATCGTTGCTGAGCGCGTAGCAGCAGTAAACATGCCTTTCGTTACAGAACGTTGGTCTGGTGGTATGTTAACTAACTTTCAAACTACACGTAAGTCTATCCGCAAAATGACCCTCATCGACAAAATGAAGTCTGATGGTACATGGGATACACTTAACAAACGTGAAAAATTATTCAAAAGCCGTCAACGCGAGAAACTCGAAAAAACTTTCGGTTCTATCGCAGACATGACGCGTCAACCAGCGGCTATCTTTATCATTGACATCTTAAAAGAGCATATCGCTCTTGCAGAAGCTCGTCGTTTGAACATCCCGACGTTTGCAATGGTAGATACCAACTCAAACCCTAAATTGGTTGATTTCCCTATTCCTGCAAACGACGACGCAACTAAATCAATTACTTTAATCATCGACGCTATTTGCGGTGCTATTAAAGAAGGTTTAGAAGAGCGTAAGAATTTGAAAGCTACTGACAAAGATGAGGCTCCAGCTGAAGCAGCAACTGAAGCAGCAGCGGAAAGCGCAGAATAATTCACTTTTAAAACTCTTATAGAAATGGCTATTACAGCTTCTGACGTAAACAAATTGCGCCAACAAACTGGTGCAGGTATGATGGATTGTAAAAATGCATTAGTTGAGGCTAATGGTGATTTTGAAGCAGCTATCGACATTCTTCGTAAAAAAGGTCAAAAAATTGCAGCAAAACGCGGTGGTAATGACGCTAAAGAAGGAGTAATCATTGCACAAGCTACTGAAGACGGTACTGCAGGGGTAATCCTTACCCTTAACTGCGAAACTGACTTCGTTGCTAAAAACGATGGTTATGTTGCTTTAGTTCAATCTTTAGTAAACACTGCCCTTTCAAATCTACCAGCTTCTGTTGAAGAATTGAAAGCGCTTCCTTTTGACAGCAAACTTTCTGTAGAAGAAAAAATCACAGAACAAATTGGTGTACTCGGAGAGAAACTTGATCTTTCTGCTTATGCAGTTGTTCGTGCAGCTAATGTTGTTGCTTACAACCACCCAGGTAACCAATTAGCAACTTTAGTTGGTCTTACTGTTGCAGGAGAAGAAGTTGCTGAAGCAGGACGCCAAGTGGCTATGCAAGTTGCAGCAATGAACCCAATTGCAATCAATAAAGATGGTGTTGATGAGCGTACAATCGAACGCGAAATCGAAATTGGTAAAGAATTGGCTATCCAAGAAGGAAAACCAGCTGACATGGCTGAGAAAATCGCTTTGGGTCGTTTGAATAAATTCTTCCAAGAAAACACGCTTCTTAGCCAAGCATTCGTTCGCGACAACAAAGTAACTGTTGAGCAATTCTTAAACAGCACCGCTAAGGACCTTACTGTTTCTGATTTCCAACGCTTCTCTTTGAGCTAAGCATTCACAAAAAATATAAAAAGCTATCGAAATCGGTAGCTTTTTTTTTACCCCTATTGTTCAGAACTCGATTCGTACTATATTTGTCATGCATATGAAATACAAACGCATTTTACTCAAACTTTCTGGCGAATCTCTCATGGGAGACAAGCAATTTGGAATTGATAACAACAGAATCAACGCCTACGCGCAACAAATTAAAGAAATCAAAGAGCAAGGTGTAGAAATCGCTATCGTTATTGGCGGTGGTAACATTTTCAGAGGCGTTCAGGCTGAAGAAGGTGGCATGGACCGCACCCACGGAGACTACATGGGTATGTTAGCTACCATGATCAATTCCATGGCGCTCCAAGCAGCGCTTGAAAGTGCAGGCGTCAGCACGCGCTTACAATCGGCCATCGAAATGAAAGAAATTGCCGAGCCATTTGTACGCCGCCGTGCAGTCAGACACCTTGAAAAAGGCAGAGTAGTGATCTTCGGAGCCGGAACTGGAAATCCATTTTTTACAACCGATTCTGCTGCCTCGTTGCGCGCCATTGAAATCAATGCCGATGTCATATTAAAAGGAACCCGAGTAGATGGCATTTATACTGCAGATCCATTCAAAGATCCAAGTGCTACTAAATTTGACCAAATCAGTTTTGACGAAGTGTATGCGCGCGGGCTCAATGTAATGGACATGACTGCCTTCACCCTTTGCAAAGAAAACAATTTACCCATCATCGTATTTGACATGGATACCCCAGGTAATTTAAAACAATTAATGGAAGGTAAAAATGTCGGAACCCTAGTTAGTGCCTCATGACCGAAGAACTTTCAATGATCTATGACGAATTCAAGGAATCGAATCAAAAAACCTTGAATCACCTTGAAAACGAATTGACAAAAATCCGTGCAGGAAAGGCAAGCCCTGCAATGCTCGGTGGTGTAATGGTAGAATATTACGGATCCATGACCCCACTCCAACAAGTGGCCAATGTCAATACCTCAGATGCCAGAACCATTATTGTTCAGCCTTGGGAAAAACCAATGCTCAACGAAATTGCAAGAGGCATCATCAATGCAAACCTTGGTTTGAACCCACAAAACAACGGAGAACAACTCATTATTTCTGTGCCGCCATTAACTGAAGAACGCCGTCGCGAACTCGTTAAAAAAGCAAAAGCTGAGGCAGAACATGCCAAAGTTGGTGTTAGAAATAACCGAAAAGATGCCATCGACATGATCAAAGATCTGAAGAACGAAGGTTTGTCTGAAGATTTGGTAAAAGTGGGAGAAGAAGAGGTTCAAAAAATCACCAACAGCTACATCAAAAAAGTAGATGATTTAGTAGAACTCAAAGAAAAAGACATCATGACGATCTAATCGTCAGCTTCATTGCTTAAAGCAGCTATTACCTCTTTTTTTGTACGGTCTTTCCAGATTTCAATCTTGCCTTTTGATAACGCAAGCAAAGGAATGTTATGCTCTATACATAATTCGAGGTCATGACTAGAAAATACTACACAGCGCTGCGCGTCTTGTACCCATGTCATTAGAACCGACAATAATTTTTCACGGTTCAGAAAATCTAAAAAACTAGCGGGCTCATCTAAAAGCATCACGGGTGTATCTTGAACAATAGCTCTTGCCAAACTCACCAGTTGACGCTCACCGTCACTGAGTTCTTTGGTCAATTTGACTTTTAAGTGCTCCAAATTCAAAGCCGCTAATTGATCTATAATCTGTTCTTTTTCTACCTTACTGACCCTACCTAAGCGATCTAAATAAGGGGTTCGCCCTAAACTTACGTAATCGAGCACCGTTAAATGTTCCACGCCATCAAACTTACTACTCACCCAAGCAATTTGCTTGGAGCGTAAAATAGGATCTTGGATCAATTGCTCAATAGCATAGCCATTGATTGTGATCTTGCCTTGCAATTGAGGCAATTGGGTGGCCAAAGTTTTTAAAAGTGTTGATTTACCAGAACCATTTAAACCTACTAATGCATAAAGTTGACCAGGCGCTAGATGGAGCTGACCAATTTTCATTAGCGTTTTTTGATAACCAATAGTAACTTCCTGGAGCTGAATCATGAGCGTCGCATTACAAGATAAGCAATATAGGGTGCTCCGATCAACGAAGTCAGGACGTTAATAGGCAGAGTAAAATAGGGTTCTAAAAGGAGCATGAGCACATCGCAGCCCAACATAAAAAGTGCGCCAAACAACAGGCAAAATAAAATCAAGTAAAAATGATCTTGGGTGCGCAAAATTTGTCTTGCCACATTTGGAATGGCTAAGCCAACGAAGGCGATTGGGCCACAAAATGCCGTGATTCCGCCAGCTAAAATTGCAGTGATTGCCAAAATGGAAATTCTGACGGCCTTGGTGCGTATTCCGAGCTGAAAAGCCTGCTCTTGCCCCAAAACAAATGCATTTAACGATTTCACCAATGACAAACTCCAAATAACAGCAAAAATAAACAAGGAAACCAACCAAGGGATTTGTTTGGAAGTAAGCTGCTGCAAAGAACCCATGTTCCAAAGAAAAAACTGTTTCACCTGCTCAGGTGCAGCCCAGCTTTGTAAAACAGACTCAATTGAACCACTGAAACTTGCAAACATTAATCCTACGATGAGCAAGCTAGTGGTGCTTTGAACACGCAGGGAAACAATAAACATAAGTATGGCAGCTAGAAAGGCACCAAGTAATGAACTGCCCACCAAACCAAGACTCGTACTCATCCAAGAAAAACCACCGAGAATCAGTAAGGCTGAACTCAGGCTTGCACCGGAATTGATTCCGAGTACATAAGGGCCCGCCATAGGGTTTCTAAACAAATTCTGCATCAGGAGGCCACTTAAAGATAAACCTGCTCCTGCAATGATGGCGCTCAGTAAACGAGGCAACCGGAATTCTTGCCAAAGAATAGCGGCAGAAATTTCATTGGATTGAACTTGAGTGAATAGGATATGTAAAGCAAGCATCCCAAAGGTGGCAACAAGTAATAGTAGTAACGTGTAGACAGTCCTGTTCATCAGTGTATTTCCTTGTAAAAATACATTTTATTAGTTTGATGGTCGCGTATGTTGGTGAGGTCAGACAAGACCCAATCGGGATGTACGGCTGCCTGCTCCCAATAGTAGTTGGTGCGGTGGGTGTAGCAATAAATTCGTTTTCTGAAAAACGGGAAGTGTGCGTATTTAGGAAATTGCTTCAACAGCGCTGCTTTAGTGGCTTGCCCTGGATTCAGCCAAATGGCTACCGCTGTGCTTTTGGTAAGTACGCTCTGAATACTACTAAAACAACTTCCGGTTCCTGGATTTTGATGAAAGTAATAGCTAAATTGTGCGTCGGCATACAATTTGGCTTCAAAGCTATTGGCGGCGGGTGCAATCCATTGGTCACCGTAGATATAACCACTAATGAGTTGAGGCGGTGCATTGCATAATTTCTCTTGCTTCAATATCTGTTTATAGTTGGTCTCCACTTGCTTAAAGTATTGTTTGGCTTTTTCGAATTGCCCAGTGAGGATTCCAAAAAGTAAGACCCACTCTGCCCTAGCCAAAGGGTGAGTTTCTCTCCACTCATAGTTCGGAATGCAAGTTATGCCAATAGCCCCCAACCTCTTCATTTGGGCTTGTTCAGGGCCAAAGCCACTATAGATTAAGGCCTGAGTATGTTTGCCAAGCAGTTTTTGAACGGAAAGCTGTTGTTCACTCTTTAGATCAGCAACGTTGCCCGCTAAAGTGGCTTTTTGGAGACGCGCATCGGCTAAAAAACGTGCATCAGGAATGGCGCAAACGCGTGCTTGTTGTCCCAAAGCTGCCATCATTCCAACATGCGTCGAGCTCAATAAGGCAATGCGCTCATAAGCTTGTTCAATTTTCAATTCAAAATCAGCGGCTTTAAGATCGTCTGGATTTTGGATTCGAATAGAAAATACGCCAGATGGATCTTGCTCAAGGTGCAACAAACGGCTGTACTTACAAAGGTTTTTGCCTGATTGGTTTTGTCCTTGCGGTACAGTATGGCAAGCAAACAGGATGAACAAGCACCCGAAAGAAAAAGACTTAGTAAGATTCAGAAGCATTCGGGAAGTCTCCAGATTGCACATCTTTTTTGTAATCTTCGAATGCCTTGAGCATTTGTGCGTGCAAGTTGTTGTATTTGCGTAAGAAGCGTGGATTGAATTCATTGTTGATGCCAAGCATGTCGTGGATTACTAAAACCTGACCATCTACCCCATTTCCGGCGCCTATTCCGATGACAGGAATGGAAACCATTTGTGCTACTTTTTGTGCAAGCGTAGCAGGAATTTTTTCGAGCACAATGGCAAAACATCCGACTTCTTCTAGGGCTTGGGCATCTGCAATTAAACGCTCGGCTTCTTCTTCCTCTTTTGCTCTGACTACATAGGTGCCAAATTTATAGATAGATTGAGGTGTAAGGCCTAAATGCCCCATAACTGGAATGCCCGCAGTTAGGATTCTTCGGATTGATTCAAGGATTTCTTGCCCGCCTTCCATTTTCACCGCATGACCACCCGACTCTTTCATGATTTTAATGGCGCTTGAAAGCGCTTCTTTTGAATTGCCTTGATAAGAACCAAAAGGCATGTCAACCACTACCAAAGACCTTTGAACTGCCCTCACTACACTTGAAGCATGATAAATCATTTGATCCAGGGTAATTGGCAAGGTGGTTTCATGACCCGCCATTACATTTGAAGCGGAGTCTCCGACCAAAATAACATCGATATTTGCTTGATCGACGATTCGTGCCATCGAATAATCGTAGGCGGTGAGCATGGAAATCTTTTGCCCTGCTTGCTTCATTTCTAGCAAAGTGTGGGTGGTGATTTTTTTGGGTTGATGCGCGTGTACAGACATTACTTGTTGTTTGCGAGGTAAGTATTGACATTATCTTGAATTCTAGCGGCAATATCTGAGGTGGCTGCCTTTTGAAAGGAAAGGCCGGTAATGCGCTCATAGAGTTCAATATAGCGCTCAGAAATGGTTTGCACGAATTCGTCAGGCATAAAAGGCATTTGCTGCCCGTCGAGACCTTGGAAACCGTTTTCAATGAGCCATTGTCTGACAAATTCTTTTGAAAGTTGCTTTTGCGCTTCCCCTTTAGCCTGACGTTCATCATAACCATCGGCATAAAAATAACGCGAAGAATCTGGCGTATGAATTTCATCAATTAAAATAACCTCCCCATTTCTAAGACCAAACTCGTATTTGGTGTCTACTAAAATAAGACCACGCTCTGCGGCCATTTGAGTCCCGCGGGCAAACAAAGCACGGGTGTAGCTCTCCATTTGTTCGTAGATTTTTGGGTCAACCAAACCTCTTGCTAAAATGTCTTCTCGAGAGATGTCTTCGTCATGGCCCTCTTCGGCTTTGGTTGCCGGAGTTATGATGGGCTCAGGCAAGCGATCATTTTCTTTGAGACCTTCCGGAAGTGCCACGCCACAAAGCATGCGTTTGCCAGCTTTATATTCACGGGCTGCATGACCTGCTAAATAACCGCGGATCACCATTTCAATACGAACGGGTTCGCAAGCATAACCAATGGCAACAGATGGGTCTGGGGTAGCAATGAGCCAATTCGGGACGATGTCTTTAGTGGCGTCAAGGAACATGGTAGCAACCTGATTTAAGACTTGACCTTTGAACGGAATTCCTTTTGGCAAAATATGATCAAAGGCAGAGATGCGATCCGACGCGACCATTACCAAAAGACCGTTGTCTAGGGTATATACATCGCGTACTTTGCCGTTGTATACTTTGGTTTGTCCGTTGAAATGAAAGGTATTGTTGGTAAGGGCTTGCATAATTTATTTTTGAGAATGGGTATGTTCTGATTCTTTTTGAGCGCGTCTTTCTTCTTTATCGAGTTTTTCTTTGTGCTCGGCAACATCAAAAGCTTCAATGATTTGCTTGACCAAACGGTGTCTGATGACGTCACTTTGCCCAAGCCTTACAATTTGAATGTCGTCGATGTCCTTGAGCACATCGAGCGCGTAGGCTAAACCCGAACGCTGCTTAGAAGGGAGGTCAACCTGAGACATATCACCGGTAATGACAAACTTGGCGGTCATGCCCATACGGGTCAGGAACATTTTCATTTGCATTTGGGTGGTATTTTGGGCTTCATCTAGAATGACAAAAGCTTTGTCAAGGGTGCGACCACGCATGAAAGCGAGCGGTGCAATTTCGATGACGCCAAATTCGATCATGTCTGCCAGTTTTTCAGCCGGAATCATGTCGCGTAGGGCATCGTAGAGTGGCATGAGGTATGGGTCGAGTTTTTCTTTGAGGTCTCCGGGAAGGAAACCCAAGTTTTCACCGGCCTCCACTGCAGGGCGTGTAAGGATGATCCTTTTGATTTCTTTGGCTTTGAGTGCTCTTACGGCTAGGGCAACCGCGGTGTAGGTTTTTCCGGTACCGGCTGGGCCAACCGCAAAGACCATGTCGGATTGCAAGACCGCCTGCACTAATTTCTTTTGATTAACGGTTCTGGCTTTGATTTTTACTCCGCCATTACCGTGTACTAAAGTTTCAGAGCCGTCGTCATGAGACAACATTTTTGCGCCATCTTGGAGCATTAGGTTATCGATGTTGTTCTCGGTAAGGATGTTGTAAGAATGGTAATGCTGAACAAACAAAGCAAACTTGCGCTCAAATTCGTCCATCACTTCGTCGTCACCGGCAATATTAAGTTCATTACCTCTTGCAATTACTTTGAGTTTTGGAAAGTAACTTTTAATGTGCTTGAGATTGACATTATTGATTCCATAGATTTCAGCCGGATTAAGACCTTCTATGTTGATATGACGCTGACCTGAACTCAATTTATTTCTTGAATTAGTGAAGTGTTTTTATTGATTTCAATTACTTTTGGTAAAATTAAAAATTTCTGAGCAGAAAGTCGCCTCAAAAGCTATGCAAATCATCACCCTCACATCAGATAACGGCTACCAAGATTACTACGTAGCAGCAATCAAGGGGGCACTGCTCAAAGTCTTGCCTACGGCGCATGTCATTGACGTCACACACCACATCATTCCGTTTAATGTCAGTGAGGCCGCATTTCAATTGCGTTGCTGTTACCAAGATTTCCCTGAGGGAACCATTCATATCGTTGGTGTAGATGCCGAGCCCAATCTAGAAGCAGGCAGAGAGTCTTACCCGAGCATTATGAAATTCAAAGGTCAGTACTTCATTTCCTCTGACAACGGTTTTTTTGGCAGCTTCCTAGACGAAGAATTCCCAGATGAGTTCTATCATTTCAAAGAAATTTCTGCACAACCCGATGCTTGGCGCTTCACAGAGAAAAATTGTTTTGTGGCACTAGCCGCAAGAATCGCTAACAAAGAGGCCGTGTCTTCTTTTGCAGAACCAGCCAGAGCCTACAAACGTGCTTTCGAGCACAAACCTGCCATTGACCAATTACTGATCAGAGGTGCGGTGGTGCATATCGATGCATTCGGAAATTTGATCACCAATATTACCAAAGCCGATTTCCAACGTTTTGGTTCCGATATCCCTTTTACCATCAAATACATGAAGAAGGAATATTTTATCGATGAAATTTCTGCTACCTACAACGCGGTATCTCAAGGTGAGCGCGTTGCCTTATTCAATAGTGCTGACCTACTCGAAATCGCTATCAATCGTGGGGCTAATCAAGGTTTTGGAGGCGCCAGTAAATTATTTGGAATGCGCATCGGCGATCCGGTTCATGTAGAATTTACGCCTCAAGGTTCCAAAGAAAACATTCAATCCCTGTTCTAAATGTTGGTGCGCGTTGTCAAGCTTACTTTTCAGCCCCAATACCTAAGTGCTTTTTATACTCATTTTGATTCGGTCAAAGACCAAGTTGCTACTTTTCCTGGTTGCCTCGGCATGAAATTATTAGCCGACAAAAATATGCCCGAGACCATTTTTACTTATTCTGTTTGGGAAAACGACGCTGCTTTAGAGCGCTATAGACATTCTGAACTATTTGCCTCAATTTGGCCAAACATCAAGCCCTGGTTCGCTCAGAGAGCCGAAGCATGGAGCTTAAATGAAAAATTTAACGGATTTATTTCCGAAAAATAGTGCATAAGTAAAATAGGTCCTTACCTTTACTGAAATTAATATTATAATAAATGAGTAAAGGACATGTAAAATTCTTCAATGAAACTAAAGGTTTTGGTTTCATCGTAGAAGAAGACACGAACAAAGAGTATTTTGTTCATGTTACCGGTTTGGTAGACAAAATCAAAGAAAATGACGCAGTTGAATTCGAGTTGCAAGAAGGCCGTAAAGGTTTAAATGCCGTGAATGTAAAACAAGCATAATAAAGATTGAGTGTATCTGAAATTCCCGCCCCACAAGGCGGGAATTTTCGTTTATAGATATTTGTTAAATTTGACAACTCAAACAAAGCTATGCGCGCCTTATTCTTAAAAGAAATATCAAGTTTTCTTAGCTCCATTATCGGCTATGTCTTTATCCTGATCTATTTAATTGCATCAGGGCTTTTCCACTGGATCTTATCCTACAATACAAATTTACTAGAAGGTTCTACGGCTGACCTCATTCCTTTTTTCAATATGTCTCCCGTAATTTTCTTGATTCTCATACCCGCAATTACCATGCGTTCCATCGCAGAAGAGCGCAGAACGGGTACTATTGAACTGCTCCTCACCCGCCCTATTTCTGATTTTCAACTCATTTTTGCAAAATATTTGGCTGGTGTAGCACTCGTTTTTGTGGCTATTTTACCGACCATTGTGTACCTCGTGAGCATGTATTTTTTAGGTGCTCCTGTTGGCAACATTGATTTAGGAGCCACTTTCACTTCCTATATTGGCTTGCTTTTATTGGGCGCTGCATTTGTCTCTATCGGAATGTTTGCCTCTGCACTCACCCAGAGTCAAATTGTTGCGTTTATTATGGCAATGTTCTTATGTTGGGTGTTTTACGACGGTTTTGAATTACTGGGTAATTTCAGTCAGATTGGAGGCCTAGATTACCTCATCAAATATGTTGGAATTGCGTTTCATTATGAAGCCATTAAAAAAGGAGTCATCGACACCAGCGACATTTTGTACTTCATTAGTCTCAATGCGCTCTTCTTGTTTGCGTCATTAACGGTTCTGAAATCCCTCAAGAAATAGCTCATGAAATTGAAATTCAACAAAGGCATTTACAACTGGACTGTCCTTGGCCTATTAGCCGCAGGGCTCCTCTTGATCAACTTAATTGGTTCGATGCTCTACTGGAAACTAGACATGACCAAAGACCAACGCTATTCTCTGGCGCAAAGTACCGTTAACTATCTCGGCGACAAAAAAAACTTTGAAAACCGCATCAGCATCCAAATTTACTTGGACGGTAATATGCCATCCGAACTCAAGTATTTTCAAAATGCACTCAAGGACAAACTCAAAGACTTCAAGCGCATTGCTGGCAACCGCATAGAATTTTTATTTACTGACCCCAATGTCGGAACCGAAGACGAAATCAATGCACTAAGATCCCAACTTTACGACCGTGGCAAAGGCATTATGCCACTAGAGATTTTGTACATGAAAGATGGCACACAAAGTCAAATGCTTCTTTTTCCGGGCGCACTTCTTTCTTATAGTGTCAATGGAATCACCAAAGAAGGTGTGGTGCAGTTTTTACCAGGTACCCAACCCGGCAGGCCTTACAGTCTAGATCAAATGGGCGACATCATCGAAAATGCACTCAACAACCTAGAATACAACTTGCTTTCTGCCATGCGCAGACTCACCCAACAAAGCAAACCAACAGTTGCCTTCTTGCAGGGTCACGGAGAATTAAGTTATCCGCAAACACTCAGAGCACGCGCTTTAATCGAACCTTATTACAACATCACTGATGTTACGTTAAACGATAGTTTGGCTGCGCTCAACGATGTCGATGGACTCATCATCGCAGATCCGCAAACGCCATTCTCTCAAAAAGACCTGTATCTGATTGATCAGTTCGTCATGAAAGGCGGAAAACTCATGTGTTTTCTCAATACGCTTGCGCTCAATGAAGACACATTGAATGCCAAAGGCATGACCCACACAACGCGCAAAAATTTATTGCTCGACCGTTTGCTTTTTGATTACGGCATCAAGGTCAAAGAAAATTATGTGCTCGATGTAAACTGTGCGCCGAAAATTGTGCCGTTTGCAGAAACCACTTATTTGCCATGGTTCTTCAATATACTAGCTAGCCCAAGCGCTCATGCCATTACGCGCAACGTAGACCCAATTTCCTTAAAATATGCCAATGAAATTGAGTTTGTCCAACTGCCTAAAGCACAACTAACACCTATTTTAACGAGCTCAAGCAACTCCATTCCAACAGGGCTTCAGCCATTAGTAAATTTGGCCTTGCCGCTGAACTACGGCAAAAACCCAATTCTTGTCGAAAATCCTGAGGACCCCATCAATAAACTTTGTGTTGCCGGGCTTTCTGAAGGTTTTTACCAGTCCCATTTTAAAAACAGAATCGTAGGGGAGTTTGCCAACAGCAAAGATGTCAATTACCTCGAGCAGAGCCAAAAAGAAAGTAAGATCTTAGTAGTTGGAAACGGGAACTTCATAAAAAATACCTATGATTCCATTCTCGATCCAAAAAAACTCAATAGTTTCCTATACAGACCATTAGCCATCAACGAACTAAAAGTAGATGCTGAACTTGCTCAGCGCCGCATACCGCTTATTTTTGGCAATCAAGAGCTGTTTCAAAATATGGTAGATTACATGATGGGCGACAACTCAGTGCTAGACATCCGTAGCCGTCAAATTGACATCAAGGAAATCGACAAAGAAAAAATCAAAACTGCTTCCTTGTTCTACAAAAGCGTTAACATGATTTTACCTTTAGCCCTCATTCTTTGTTTGGCTTTTATCATGAACTGGATTCGCCAAAGAAAATACGCTCGCAATTAAATCATTATGAAAAACAAAATTGTTGTCATCGTTCTTTTATTATTGGTTCTAGGAGGCCTCGGTTGGTTTGCCTTGCATTTGCAAGCAGAACAAGGTGGCTCAGACACACGTGCCTTTAACTTTAAAATTGAAGACACCACCACTGTAAGTAAAATTACTATTACCGATGCTTTTGGACAAAAATTCACTCTTGTCAAGAAAGACGACCTCTGGACAGATGAAAAAGGTGGCTGCGTTTCTCAGAACAATGTTTCTTTGATCCTTGATGCGTTTAACAAAATTGAATTCAAAGGATATTTGCCACAAAAATCGGAAAAACGTTTTACGGAGCTCATGGCATCTTCACACATCAAAGTTGAAATTGAGCAAGATGGCGAATGGACCAAAACATGGTATTTAGGCCCTTCAACGCCTGATCATTACGGTCAAATTATGTTGCTTGAAACTGCCGAAGATGGAAAAAGTGCTGCGCCAGTCATGATGAAAATTTCAGGTATGAATGGCCTCATTGACCCACGCTTCTTCGCAGATCCGCGCCAGTGGGCTTGCACTGAAATTATGGCGCTGCAAATGGAAGAAATTACCAGCATCAAAGCAAAATTCAATGGCGAACCTTACCGCAACTTTGAAATTGTACAAAGACGCAACAAATACAGTGTGACGCAAAATGGTAAACCGCTTGCTTCACTCGACACCACTAATGTTTTCAGATACTTACAAGGCTTTCAAAACATTCACTTTGAGCAAAAGAATTTTACACTCTCTGAACGCCAGGTAGATAGCGTGAAAAAAAGCACTCCTTTTTGCATTTTTGAGTTAAAAACAACAAACGATTTGATCAAACTAAAAATGTTTAGAATTAAAAGTCAAGAAGAACAGCGTAATGAATTTGGGCAGTTAGTCAACATGGACATGAATAGCTTTTGGTGTCTGCTCCCCGACGGCGAATTGGTCAAATGTCAATACCACGTTTTTAACCCTCTCATCTTAGGACACGTCTTTTTCCCGGCCATGGAGGCCTTATTTCCTGATTCATTGAAGATTGGAGGCGCTCAATAAGCAACTTTCTGTGTATTTTTTACGTTAAGTGGGGCATGACCCTACTGCTGCGCTTCCTGAGCCTTTGTTTGATCCTAAATATAGGCAACCTCAACGCACAGAGTCCGGTGGCCAACTTTACAGCGAATCCGCTTACGGTTTGTGTTGGTCAGAATGTCAATTTCACCAATACTTCAAATGCCAACGGAGGCGCCGCCCTCAGTAGTTATCAATGGGATTTTGGCGATGGCTCATCTGCCACCACAACTAATGCGGTACACGCCTTTAGCACCGCCGGCACCTTTACAATAACACTTGTGGCCACTAATGCAAACGGAGTGGCCGACGCAGAAATCAAACCCGCCTATATTACGGTTAATCCGCTACCCAACGTAAATTTTTCGGCAAATGGCTTAGGCTGCACCGTTCCGCTTACCCTCAGTTTTGCAAACAGCTCTTCGCAAGGAGCTAATTTTAGCCAAAGCTGGAATTTTGGTAATTCGCAGACTTCTAGCCAATATACACCTCCAAGCATTACTTATAATACACAGGGTACTTTTCAGGTCGTACTGACAGTAACCAACAATACAACAGGTTGTGTCAATAACCAGACCCAAGCCATTGTAGTTTCTAATTTCCAGGCTGGCATTACTGCACCCACGGTAGCATGTGTGGGGCAAGCCATTGCTTTTCAAGACAATTCTACAGCCGGAGCAAATAATTGGGCTTGGAATTTTGGACCTGCAGGTCAAAGCAATGCAGAAAACCCAACCGTGACCTACAATTCTCCCGGCACCTATACCGTTTCGCTGACCTCACAAAATACCAACTCGGGTTGCAGTAGCACAACCAACCAACAGATTGTTATCCAAGGAAACATTACGCCAAATTTTAGCGCCAACCCAACCGCTAATTGTGCACCTGGCAGTATTCAATTTATAAATGGAACCTCCCTTGCCGGTACCTACGTTTGGAATTTTGGAGATGGTCAAACCTACACTGGTGCCAACCCACCACCACATATCTACCAACAAAGTGGCTTATATGATGTAAGCCTTACCTACACCTCAAGTGCTGGGTGTTCGGGCACACAAACCCTACAAGATTACATTGAAATTACGCCCGTTGAAGCCGGATTTTTTGCTCTAGACACAGGTGGTTGCGCACCGTTTACCGTTCAATTTATTGATACTTCATTTACACCCAGTAACCCAATTGTTTCATGGCAATGGAATTTTGGAAATGGCCAAACCTACAATGGTCATGTTCCGCCGCCACAAACCTATGGTGTAGGGCTATATAATGTTTCTTTGATCATTACCACAGCTTCTGGCTGTAAAGATACCATCATCAAAACTCCGTATGTTACCGTCGGAGACATCGACTCTGTGAGCTTTACCTACAACCCCAATATCACCTGTGCCAAAACCGACGTCGAATTCACGTCTGAATTTTACATTTCAGTGCCGTATGACTCCAGTGAAATCTCCTATCTATGGGATTTTTCGCAAGGAATAAGCACCCAAGACGATCCAAATTTTCAGTTTTCGCAAGATACGGGCTACGTAGACATCACCCTTTATGTCAATTTCCGGGGCTGCATCGATTCTACAACCATAGATTCTGCCCTTTATGTATTGGCACCAATAGCGATGTTTAGTCCCAATACCAATTTGGTTTGTAACCCTACTAGCTTTCCGGTACAATTTCAGTTTCAGAATACAGCCCTCGATGGCGAACTGACCGACAGCGTAGCCATGCACTACGAATGGAATGACAACACTCCAAATACCTATTTCAATAACGCCCAACTCGATTTACCTAACGGCGGAAACACAACTCACAGTTACAATAATTATGGCACCTTTCAAATTGAACAGGTTGTGTACAATTACACTACCGGTTGCTCTGACAGCATCACAATGGCAGTTACCATTTCTCAACTACACTCTAATTTCTTACTCCCCGACGACACCATTTGCAAGGGCGATGCCATTAACTTGAGCAACCTCAGCACCACCTATTCTGGGCATCCTATCAATGATTGGTTTTATACGTTTGGCAACGGGCAACAAATTCACAACGGACCCAATGTCAATTACTTATATCCTGCCAGTGGCACCTACAACATTAGTCTTTTAGTTTTCAATGCGGCAGGCTGTACCTCTACAAGTAGCCAAACCATTTTTGTAGCCAACAAACCTGTAGCTGGCTTATTAGCTGCCAATTATGCGGGTTGCTCACCGTTCCCGGTCAGTTTCACTAATACGAGTTACAGCATCACCAACGGCCTTCCATTGGCTAGTTTCAGCACCACTTTTTCAGATAATAATAGCACCGTAAATACAAATAGTGTCAGCCAAGCCATCAATCATACTTTTGTAGGCAACGGCATTTACACTGCGTCGATAACCGCAACCGATATCAATGGCTGTATTTCAAACCCAGCCACCGTACAGATTACCCTGACCAAACCAAGTGCCCTGATGAGCGCTGACACCGTAATTTGCGAGCTAGACAGCAGTTTGATTGCCAGCTTAAGCACGGGTCAAGGTCCATTGACCTATCAATGGTATATCAATGGCATTGCCAGCACTACAGACAGTTTGTGCTTGCTCAATCAGAGCGCGCCTAACAATAACTTATCGAGTAGTTTCCCGATTGCATTAGTGGTTACAGATGTCAATGGTTGTAAAGATAGTCTGGCACAAAACATAAATATTTCTGTACCTAGAGCCATTCCAAACTTTACCTTTTCGGGTGCCGCAATCAATGCAAATGGAGAATACAGCTGCCCTCCATTATTTTGTGATTTTACAGATGCCTCTCAAAGTATTGGCACAATTCAAAATTGGAATTGGTCATTTGGCAATGGCAATACGTCTGTGTTGCAAAATCCAGACAACACGTTGGTAACCAGCGGAAGTTTTACACTACAATTCAGCATTACTGATCAATATGGCTGTACAGACGATACAACAGTTTCTAATTACGTCTCTATCGGTGGGCCTTTAGGAACCCCAACTTTTATACAAGACAACACGGTTTGTGCACAAGGAGCATTGTTTACGATATTAAATCCGGCCAATATCGATTCAGTGAGCTGGAATTTGGGCAATGGGGTTTGGATTTCAGACAGCATTCAGTTTTCTTATTTCTACCCGAATACAGGCACCTACAACCCAAGCGTGACCGTATATGACACCGCAGGTTGCCAAATTCTTTATCTCCTAAACCCATTAACGGCGAGTTTGAGTGGCCTTCAAGCACAAATTGCAGCAACACCAGTTTATGCGAATATCAACCAGCAGGTTCAGCTCACGGATGCCAGTGTGAGTTTGAACCCAATCCAATCCTGGACCTGGATATTTCCGGATAGCACCAACACTTTTTGGCAAAATACCAATCAAAACATCACATTTTCAACAGGAGGTACGCAAGAAATTAGCCTGGTTATCATCGATAATTTAGGTTGTATCGATACCGCGCTTATCACCATTTATGTTTCTGACCCAGATATCTGGGTGCCAAATGTATTTACGCCAAATGGCGACGGCATCAATGATCTTGTGGTCTTGCCCTACCCTTCGTTTAAAACCTATGACATTCAGATTTTGAACCGTTGGGGCAACCTAGTTTATGAATTAACGGACCAAACCGGCGTAGCGGTCTGGGATGGCTACGACTTCAATGGCCTACTCCATACCGATGGCGTATTTTTCTATCGACTCAAAGGTGAAATGCTCGGCGGCACCCTCATCGACAAACACGGCTTCATCCATTTGGTGAATGGGGAGTAGAAACGATTGTGAAAATTTATAACAACAAAAAAGCCCCGAGTAAATCGGGGCTTTTTGAGTGGTACCTCCAGGAATCGAACCAGGGACACAAGGATTTTCAGTCCTTTGCTCTACCAACTGAGCTAAGGTACCAGCTTTTGGTGGATGCAAATTTAATACATTTTTACGCTTTTACGCAAGTTAAAAGCTAAAAAAGTTCAAAAAAGCTAACTATTTTTGACAATGCCCTTGAAAAACGAAGTCTATTTAGTCGATGCCGGTAATACGCAAGTCAAAATTGCTTTTGCGCAAAATGGTATCATTCAATGGGTTAGGCGCTTGAATCACGTTTCATTTTCACTTTCAGACTTAGATAGTAACATCCCCGTTGCCTATTCGTCAGTGATTGGTGTTGAGCTCAAAAATGACCTTCAACACTATTTTAAAGCAACTTTTGAAATTCAAAGCGGCATGTCTCTACCTTTTGAAATGTGTTATGAGAGTCCTGAAACTTTAGGGATGGATCGTTTGTGCAATGCGGCTGCGTTAAGTCAGATCCAACCAGGAAGACCACGTCTTGCCGTTGATCTTGGCACCTGCATAAAATTTGATTTTCTAGATGCAGAACAAAAATATCTTGGCGGGTCTATTAGCCCTGGGTTACAAATGAGAGCCAAGGCGCTTGCGCATTTTACCTCTAAATTACCCGAACTCAAAATTTCTGTCTCTCCGCAATTCATCGGAACAAATAGTCAAAGTAGTATTGAAATAGGCACTTATCTTGGATGGCAAAAAGAAATCGAAGGATTTATTTCTGCCTATCAAAAAAAGTATCCGGATATCTACATTGCCCTTACTGGAGGTGATGCAGCTCATTTTGATATGGGGCAAAAAAGTGGCATCTTTGTACACGAAAACTTAACGCTAGAAGGCATTTTATCCTTATACCTCACGCATGCATAAATTACTCTTTCTTACAATTTGCCTTTTTGGAATATTACAAGCTCAGGCTCAATCCATTACAGCAGAACCTGCTAGCTTTTATGGCCTTGGTGAAAGAAGCGCTAGAGGACATGGCGTCTACGATGCGCTCGGAAAAAACAGCATCAATGTCATCGATTCTGGTATTTTAAACCACACCAATCCGGCCACCTACAACCGAATGAGCAAAGGTTCTACACTTTACACCTTAGGTTTGCATTCCAGGCAATCTTGGTATCAAAGCGGTACTGCGTCTCAGTTTAATGCCACACCAATGGTAGAAGAGTTTACACTTGGTTTTAAAATTCGCAAGCAAATGGGCTTGTCTTTTGGACTAAGACCCTACAGCTCTAGAGGCTATCAAATTTCTGAAACTGTATACACCGGTCTCGATTCAATTAAATATAACTACACCGGAAAAGGGGCTATTCAAGATTTATATTTGGGTTATTCCTTGGGGATCATCGAAAGACCCAAAACCAAATTTGCAATTGGTACCAACGCTTCTTTCTTATTCGGAACGCTGGTCAATCAAAGAAGTTCTACTTTATTAACCGGTGCTTCTGCTGCAGGTGGCATTGAACGCAATTCATTAATTGTCAGATCGGCTTCTTATGAGTTTGGAACCTACTTCACTCAAAGTTTAGGCAAAAAACACAGCATCGCGTTAGCCGCTGTTTATCAACCACAAGGTGTACTGAAGGCAGAACTTTTGCAAGAATTATACAGCTCTGCAACCGTCGGAACGCCATCGAGCTTTGACACTGTTTCCTACGCAAAAAATGCATTTACTGCCAACCACTCACAAAATTGGCAAGCAGGCTTTGCTTATAGCTGGAAACTCCCAACCTACAAAAGACAAACCCGAGAATTACATCCTCAACTCCAAATCTTAGCGAGCTATGCGAATTATGGGGCACTTACTCAGAATTCCAACCTTATCACTGGCTTTGACCAACGCGCTTCCCAAAAAATGAGCATTGGTATTCAGTTTCAACCAGAATTCAGAGTACTCGAAAATTTAGCTACATTAAAAGCTTTTGAAAAAATCACCTACCGCATGGGGTATTACCAACAAACCCTTCCCTACCTCAGCAATGGCAATCAATATGAAGAAAAAGGACTCACTTTAGGGTTTGGTCTTCCACTGCTCGCTCAGGTTTCTCTGTCTTCTTTACAAGTAGGTCTGACACTCGGGCAAAGAAGCATTCCAACAACACAGTGGTCTGAAAAATTCATTGGCGCCAGAGTGAGTCTAATAATGGCACCATCGAACTTTGAAAAATGGTTCAGAAAGCGTCAACTCGACTAAAGAAGTCCCGAAATATCGGGCTAATGCTCTTATTGTGCGTCATTTTTTTCGCTTGTGAAAACGATGTGGCAGTGGTGCAAAAAATTAGTTTTGACCAAGATGCCCCTTCAGAAACCACTAAAAACTTGGTCCTTACCTATGCCGAAGATGGCTATGCCCGTGTCGAAATTCATGCTGCATTAGCAGAAACGTACCGAACCAAAGCACAAGTCACACAAATAAAAGACAGCCTGAAGGTTTACTTCTTTAATGAAAAAGGAGAAGTTGTATCTACCCTGAGTGCACTTCAGGGGCAAATTAATTACACCACCGGAGAATTGAGCGTCAAAGATTCTGTTCGTTTATTCAATCACAAGAAAAAACAAATGCTAGAAACAGAAGCCTTATTCTGGAACCAAAAAGACAGCAGTATTTACACAGAGTCTCCGGTCATTATTCGCTCGCCGAAAGGCCGTTTAATTGGCAAAGGAATCCGCACCAAGCAAGATTTCAGTTCTTATGTTTTATTACAGCCTGTGGGCTCTTGGCAACTCGATAAAAATCAAACTATACAATAATGTCACAAAAAGATTTCATTTCTCGCTACAACCTCATCTCTGGTTATTTTTGGTTGGCGATTGCAGCTATTACTTTTTTAGCGGTTTGCTATAAAATATTTAGAGAAGGTCCACAAACCTGGGTAGCTTATTTCATCATTCCAGCCATGGCGCTGATCATGTATTTTACCAAAAAATGGATGATGAAACGCATGGAAAAACACTTAAAGGCGCTGCAAGAAGAGAAATGAAATACATCGGCCTATTTTGTTTCTTGGTACTGGCTCAATTTTCCTTTTCGCAAAGGTTACTAAGTGGCTACATCATCAACGAACAAAATTTTCCATTAGCGGGTGCCGAGATTTTTGTAAAAAATGCTTCCGAACTTAGAACCGTAGCAGACAAAAATGGCTACTACGAAATGTATTTAAATCCCGGAGAATATTACCTTGTGTTTTCAGCAGAAGGCTACCAAGACCGCGAGTCTTATCTGGGCATGAAAGACCAAAATTGCAAACGTGACATGCAATTGTTTCCGATGCGGCTTTCTGAAGTACAGGATATCAAAGTCACTGTCAAGAAAACCAATGTAGGTCGGGACAAAATCATGAAAGTCGTTGAAAAACGAGAACAAATGAATCCTTGGTCTTATCCACACGAAGTGGATGTCTACATCAAAGCCACTGAACAAAGAGAAAACGTAGCGCCCGAAAAGAAAACCAACGCTAAAAAAAAGGCCGACACCTTAAATGTGGAACAAGAAGCTATTACTGATTCAGACCCTCTAGAAGAAAATCGAAATAAAATGCCGGCTTGGCTGTCCAAACTTCAACTTGCTGAAGTGCAGCTGCATCGCTCTTTTTCACCACCTAACCAGGTCAAAGAAATCAGAAACGCCTATAAAGCATACGGTGATATCTCGCAGCTTTATTACACCACAACCGTCAAAGCTAATTTCAACTTTTTTGAAAATTTATTGCATCTCGACGACTTACATCAAACCCCTGTAAGCTCGCCAATTTCAGCGCCCGGCATTGTCGCCTATAAATATCGACTAGAAGAAAAATACGAAGAAAACGGCCAGATGATTTCGAAAATTAAAATCACGCCGCGCAATACCGCAACTTCAACTTTGGAGGGATATATCTGGATCATTGACACCCTTTGGTTGGTTCAGAAATTAGACCTAACCATGAACAAAGGAAATCTGCTCATCTACGACTATTTCAGAATTCAGCAAGCATACAACACCCAAGGAGATTCACTTTGTGTATTGGATAAACAAGTGCTGACCTACGGCGTGAAGTACAAAAATGAAGTGAGCCAATGCAAGACTGAGGCCATCTATTCTAATTATAATTTTCAGCCTTCCTTTTCTAAAAGACACTTCAATGCAGAAATTGCTGTAACCGAACAAGCTGCTTATGAACGAGACAGCGCTTATTGGGAACAAAAAAGAGCCATCTCATTATCTGACGAAGAAATTCAGATGATCAAGATGCGTGATTCTATTCGAGAATACACGAGTCGGAAAGAATATTTAGATAGCGTCGATTCTGTTTTCAATAAAATTACCTTCATGAAAGTGCTTTGGTTTGGAGTGGATCACCGCAATCGAGATAAAAAAGAACAATGGACCATCGGCCCTTTGGGTTCTACCATTCAACCTGTCGGTATCGGTGGGCCGCGCATTTCGCCAAGCTTTAATTATTTCAAAAAATGGAAAGACGAACGCACCTTAGATAGTTACACGCGCCTCACTTATGGCTTTTACAACCAAGACTTAAAAGGTGACACTTGGTGGAAATACCGCTTTGATCCTTTTCATTTTGGTTATTTTCGAGTGGGCCTCATGCGAGACTTCGATGTAATCCGTGGCTACGATGCCATTACGCAGATCTACAAACGCAACAATTTTTTCGAATCAACGAAGCTGAATCTGAATTTAGAATACGAACTATTCAACGGTTTCTATGCATACGCAAATGCCCAATACACCAAAAGAAAAAGCATTGCCGACTACAAGTTCTTGAATGGGGTTGACGAAATACTGCCCAACGATGAGCCCTTGACTTTTGACCCTTACGACGCTTGTATTTTCAATTTTGGCGCAGCGTATACCCCAGGGCAAAAATACATGCGTGAACCCTACCGAAAAGTAGTGTTGGGTTCTGCCTATCCTACTTTTTCATTGAATTTTGAGCACGGCACGCCGCATGTTTTCAAAAGTGTGGTAGACCACACCTATTTTCAGTTCGAAATCTCTCAAAACTTTAAAATTGGCACCATTGGTACTTCTGCGTATCGCGTTTCAGCAGGAAAATTCCTGAGCGCAAAAGCAATCTACGAACCCGACTACAAATTCCAAAGACGTTCTGACCCGATTTGGTTTTCCAACCCGTTGTATTCATTTCAAGGATTTGATACCACTTTGCGCACCACTGACTACGTACTACAAGCCCATTATGTACATCATGACAACGGCGCCATTTTAAACAAGATTCCGTATTTCAAGAAAACGCGTATTGGATTAGTGGTGGGTGCAGGCGCTATGTATGTAAAGGAATACAACTGGCAACACTATGAAGTTTTAGCAGGCCTCGAGCGCAATGTAAAATTAGGCGCCAGAAGACGCTCTAGATTTGGTGTCTATTTTGTGCTATCGGATGGTAATCAGATAGCGCCTAAAACCTCTTGGAAGTTATCTATTGCCATTCTTGACGACAGCAATATGAAGTGGAATTTCTAGTTGGCGCTTGCTTCTGTATTAGCAACTGGTTTTTTAGGGAAGAACTTTTTTTGTCTGATAATCGCCCAAATGAGCCCTGTTGAAATGCAGAAATCAGCTAAGTTCCAGATTGCTGGAAATATTTGTTGCCCACCTAAAACAGGCATTTTACTTGGCCAAGAGAGGTTGAACTGAAACATATCTACCACGTTACCGAACAAAAATCCTTGATGGCGCGATTCAATTGGGTAAGAAAAATGACGTTCTGTGCAAATAGCTTTGATACCACTACCAGGCATTTGGTTAAAGGCAACGCAGGGGTCTACACTGAAAAAAAGGTCGTAGAACATGGAATCGAGTAGATTTCCGGTTGCGCCCGCTAGCACTAAAGAAACCACCACGATAAATTCTTTGGTGGTTTGCTTTTTCATTTGCTGAACTAAATAGCGAATGATGAGGCCAATGGCCACCACTCTGAACAAACTCAGCGACAATTTTGCCCACATTGAAGCACCAAAAGTCTGGCCAAAGGCCATACCTGGGTTTTCGGTATAATGCAAAATAAACCAAGTTCCGAACACCGGTTTGAACTCGCCCGGAGCAAATTGAGTTTTAATTGAAAGTTTGATCCATTGATCGAGTATGAGCAATACCAAAACGATTGCTGTAACCAGAAGTGCTTGTTTTCTCAAAACTTATTTTTGGGCATTTTTAGCGTCAATACTCATGGTTGCGTGTGGAACCAAGCGCAGTCTTTCTTTCGGGATCAGTTGCCCTGAAACTCGGCAAACACCATAAGTTTTATTTTCAATTCTTACTAAAGCCGCATTTAAACTTTGAATGAATTTTTCTTGACGCGCCGCCAATTGCGCAACTTCTTCACGTGAAAGGGTTTCAGAACCGTCTTCCATCATGTTAAAAGTTCTGCCGGTGTCATCGGTGCCATGGTCATCGTTGTGAGATAGAGATCCTTTCAACAAATCAAAATCAAGATAGGCTTCTTTCAACTTCTCTTGAATGAGAATTTTGAATTCAGCAAGGTCGGCATCTGAGTAACGATTTTTAGACTTTTCCATGTTTCATTGAAAAAAAATGTGAGCAACAAATATATTATTTTTTGTTTTGTACGCAAGTGTCAAAACACTGAATTAACAAGAACTTATCTTCTTATAAACAATAAGGTCTACTTATTCACAAATCAAGGGCTTCTTCAGAAGAATTGGTAATTTTGAAAATGCTGCGCTTGTTTTTAGATAACAGAATTGGGGTCCTCTTGCTTTTACCCGTCTTTCTGTTGCTTTATATCTTGACAAATGCACTCTTCACTCCTGCCAATTTTGGTGTTTCTCAGGCCGTATCTTTTTTCAAACTCATTGACTGGGGAAGTACCGGCAACACCGCAGCACAGTTTCTTCTATTATTACTCAACGCGGTAACGCTCAACTGGGTTTTCAATAGCCAAGAATTTCTCGAGAAAAACACCTATATCATCAGCCTTAACTACCTCCTATTCAATAGTTTCTTTATTGACTTTGGTAAACCAAGCTGGATACTCGTGAGCCAATTTTTCTTGATCCTCACCCTTGCCCTTTTCTTTGGAATTCGGCCACAAAATGATTCCAGAAAACCTGCGTTCAATGCGGGTTTTTTAATTGGTATTTCATTGCTATTCAATAGCTTATTTATTTTACTAATCCCTATTGCAGTGCTCATGCTTCTCGTAGTGAGGCTGCTCAATTTCAGAGAACTTTTCTTGTTGCTGCTTGGCATCATAGCTCCTGTTGGCCTACTTTACGCCACTCAATATATCCTGCAAAATGATTTTCAATTTCCGCTGAGTGTCGCTTGGTCTTTACAGTCTTTAGGCTATATTCAAATTAGCATATTGGCTATTCTACATTTTATCCTGATTTTTAGCGTCATCGGACTCAGAGCCAGGCTTTTAAAAGCTTCCTTAAGATTGAAAAAACAAGTGCAAGTACTCAATATTTTTATGTTCAGCACCTGGATCCTCGGCCTGAGTGCCTTTATCTTCATGGGTCAGAACTCCCTCTTAAGCCTGATGGTCTTGCCGCTTTCTTTTTACTTTTCATATGCCTTACTCAGTAGTAAATTAGGCATCTCCTCCCATTTGTTCTTTTATATAATCTTACTTTCAACCCTACTAAAATTTATGGTTTTGAGCTTTTAAGCTCGGACTTTTACTAACTTTGAACCTCAATAAAAAATAACATGAAATTTGGTGTAGTAACCTTTCCCGGATCCAATTGTGATCAAGACATGATTTACGTTCTCAGAGACCTTATGGGGCAAGAAGTAGTAGAACTTTGGCACAAAGACACCGATCTAAAAGGTGTCGACTTCGTTGTGCTACCAGGTGGATTTTCTTACGGAGACTACTTGCGTTCTGGTGCAATTGCTAAATTTTCACCCATCATGGAATCTGTAATGGCACACGCCAACAAAGGTGGCTATGTCATGGGGATCTGCAACGGTTTTCAAATTTTAACTGAATCGGGCTTGCTCGAAGGTGCACTTTTGCACAACAACAATCAAAAGTTCATTTGCAAAAATGTTTACCTCAAGCCGGTCAGCAAAACGGCAGCGCCATCTCAAGATCTCGAAGCTGATCGTGCCTACAAAATTCCTATTGCACACGGCGAAGGTCGTTTCCATGCCGATGAAGCTACCATCGCTTCTTTGCAAGCCAACGATCAAATTCTTTTTACTTACTGCAACGAAAACGGAGAAGCAGATGCAACTGCCAATCCAAACGGCTCTATGCTCAATATTGCCGGGATCACCAATAAAACTAAAAATGTTTTTGGCATGATGCCGCATCCTGAAAGAGCAGCTGACGGACAACTCAACAACCTCGACGGTCTCCGTATTTTTGAATCTATCCTAGCTCATTGTTCATGAAAGTACTTTTGTTAGGCTCTGGAGGCCGAGAACACGCTATTGCCTGGAAAATCGCTCAAAGTTCCATCCTAGATGAGCTCTTTATTGCACCTGGAAATGCAGGCACTAAAAAACACGGTAAAAACGTTTCATTAAACATCAACGACTTCAATGAAGTCAAACAATTTGTCCTAGATAATCAAATTGACATGGTGGTTGTAGGCCCTGAAGAACCATTGGTTTTAGGGATCTACGATTTCTTTGCCGCTGACCCCGCTTTGAAACACGTTGGCCTTATCGGCCCAAGTAAAGAAGGTGCTCAGCTTGAAGGGAGTAAAGATTTTGCGAAAGCCTTCATGTCTAGACATCACATCCCAACTGCAAAATACGGCACTTTTACGGCCCAAACCTTAGCAGACGGTCTGCGTTTCTTAGACAACATGAAAGGTCCTTATGTTCTAAAAGCAGATGGACTTGCTGCCGGAAAAGGGGTACTCATTATCAATGACCTCGACGAAGCAAAAAAAGAACTCCAAGAGATGCTACTCGAGGAGAAATTTGGTCAGGCTAGTGAAAAAGTCGTGATCGAGCAATTCCTAGACGGTATCGAACTCTCAGTTTTTGCCATTACCGATGGCGAATCTTTCAAATTATTACCAGAGGCCAAAGACTACAAAAGAATTGGCGAAGGCGACACCGGCCTCAATACAGGAGGTATGGGTGCCATTTCTCCAGTGCCTTTTGCTGATGCTGCTTTTATGGATAAAGTGCTCAACAGAGTAGTCATCCCAACCATCAAAGGCCTCAAACAAGAAAAAATTACCTACAACGGTTTTGTATTTTTTGGCTTAATAAGTGTCAAAGGAGATCCATATGTGATCGAATATAACTGCCGAATGGGAGACCCTGAAACTGAGGTAGTAATGCCGCGTCTGAAAAGCGATATCCTAGACCTTTTTGAAGGCGTTGCCACACACACACTTTCTGAAAGAGACATTCAATTCCACGACAAAACTGCCGCTACTGTCATGATGGTTGCGGGTGGTTATCCAGGTGCCTACGAAAAAGGCAAAACCATATACGGGCTCAACAGCATTACCGAAAGTTTGGTTTTCCATGCAGGCACTCTAGCCGATGGGCCTTCTGTGCTATCTAACGGAGGACGCGTTTTGGCGGTCACTTCTTATGGAAAAAACCTAGAAAGTGCACTTGCCAGAAGTTATGAGTCCATTTCAAAAATCAGCTTTGACGATGCCTATTTTAGAAATGACATCGGCAAAGATGTTTTAGAACACTAAACCATGGATAGCGCTTACATCCTGATCATTGGTTCACTATTGTGTTCCGCTTTTTTCTCAGCGATGGAGCTCGCCTATATTTCTGCGAATAGGTTACGCGTAGAAGTGCTTCGCAACCAGCAAAATTTTCAAGGAAAAATCTTAGCCTTATTTTATCGCAAAGAGAGCAACATGATTGCTTTTCTTTTGCTTGGAAATAATGTGGCTTTGGTCTTGTACGGTATTGCTGCCGGAGATATCCTCAATCCAATAATAGCCAATTTTGGCATTCAAGATCAAGGGATTATACTGGTCATTCAGACCATACTTTCCACCCTGATTGTATTAATCACCGCAGAGTTTTTACCAAAAGCGCTGGTGCAACTCAATCCAAACAGAGCCCTTGACCTCGGATTACTACCTATGGCTTTGCTCTATGTATTGCTGTATTTGCCCACCCAGTTTATTATGCTCATTAGTTCTGGTTTTTTGAAGTTAATGGGTTCAGAAAAAGATCACAACAAGCGCGTATTTTCAAAAGTAGACCTCGAAAACTATGTAGATGAGCTCAGCGCCAACCTTTCTGACGAAGAAGAATTTGGCAACGACATGCTCTTATTGCGCAACGCCCTCGATTTTTCTCATGTCAAAGCCCGAGACTGCATGATCCCAAGGCCAGAAATTATAGCGCTTGACATCAACGACTCTATCCATGAAGCCAAGAAACTCATGATCAGCAAGGGCTTGTCCAAACTCATTATTTACCGCGACGACATCGACAACATCATCGGTTATATCCATTCATTTGATTTGTTCAAACAACCCGCTTCTATTAAGCAAATTATCAAGCCTATATCTTTTGTACCCACTGTAGTAACCGGTAAAGAATTGCTTGAAAAATTCACTAATCAAGCCAGTAATTTTGCAGTAGTTACCGATGAATATGGGGGTACTGCAGGTATTATTACCCTAGAAGATGTCATCGAAGAAATATTTGGTGAAATCGAAGACGAACACGACAAAGAAGCCCTCACCGAGGTGCAAATCAGCGAAAACGAATATTTATTTTCTGCCAGAATCGATATCGATTACCTCAATGAAGCTTATGGTTTTGGGTTCGAAGAATCGGAAGCCTATGATACTTTAGCTGGCTTGATCATCGAACACCTCGAACGCTTGCCGGCAGAAGGAGACCGCATTCAAATTGGCGCTTGTACTTTGGTGGTTGAAAAGGTGAGCGAAAGAAAAATTGAAACCGTTCGCTTACTCAATGAGTCCTAATCAAAATACTCCTCAACGTTCCGCTTTTAAAGCGGTCATCTATGACATGGATGGCGTCCTGATAGACTCCGAACCTCTCTGGAAAATTGCCATGGAGCAAGTTTTCGGAAAATATGGCTCTACCCTTACCCCACAAGATTTTCAAAAAACAGTTGGCCTGCGCATCGACGAAGTGATCCATTTTTGGAACCATCACGAAAACTGGGGTCTTAGCAACGAAAAAGAGGTAGAAACTCAGATCATAGACACCTTAATTAAACTCATCCAACAAGAGCCCAAGGAACTCAAGGGAGTAACTAACTCACTGCAATTTTTCAAAGCCTGCGACTATCAAATTGGTCTGGCTACCTCCTCTTCTTCACTCCTTATAAAGACAGTACTTGACGCTTTGAAGATTGGACACTACTTTGATTTTACTTACTCAGCCGAACACGAAGCTTTTGGCAAACCTCATCCAGGTGTTTATTTAAAGGTGGCCGAAACACTAAGGGTAAAACCTCAAGCTTGTTTGGTTATTGAGGATTCTTGGAATGGCGTTTTGGCGGGGCTTTCCGCCCGCATGAAAGTTTGCTGTATTCCCGAGAAAACGCATTTTCCTCATCCCAACTTAGTGGTAGCCGATTTTCATTACGAAGATCTCGATGCCTTGGTAAACGCGATGGCATAAACCGTAGCTAGACAAAATTGTTATTTTTGTAAGTAATGGAAGATTCCTTTGACTACCGACAAGAAGCAGAAGGCCAAAACGAACAAGAAATTGACAAGGTCTTGCGTCCAAAATCGCTGCGCGATTTTGCCGGACAGCCTGCCGTTGTCGAAAATCTAGAAGTCTTTGTAAGAGCTGCGCAATTGCGCAATGAACCATTGGATCATGTTTTGCTCCATGGGCCTCCAGGCCTCGGCAAGACCACACTTGCCAACATCATTGCCAATGAACTTGGCGTTGGTTTTAAAGTGACTTCAGGGCCAGTGCTCGACAAACCAGGCGATCTTGCCGGGCTCTTAACCAACCTGAATCAAGGAGATGTTCTTTTCATTGATGAAATCCATCGTCTGAGCCCTGTAGTTGAAGAATACTTGTATTCTGCCATGGAAGACTACGTCATTGACATCATGCTTGACTCCGGCGCCAATGCGCGCACCATTCAAATTAACTTAAATCCGTTTACCCTGATCGGAGCCACCACGCGCTCTGGCCTACTTACCTCACCCCTCCGAGCTCGTTTCGGTATCAACTCACGTTTAGAATACTACGACTCCGAAACGCTTACTGCCATCGTAGAACGTTCGTCAAGCCTTTTGCAAATTGGCATTACGCAAGAAGCTGCATATAAAATTGCCAGCCGCAGCCGTGGTACACCAAGAATTGCAAATGCCTTGCTCAGAAGGGTCAGGGATTTTGCCCAGATTAAGGGTTCTGGTATTATTGATGACGACATCACCGAATTTGCGCTCAAAGCACTCAATGTAGACGCCAATGGCCTCGACGAAATGGACATCCGCATACTTAAAATTCTTATTGACAAATTCAATGGCGGCCCCGTTGGCCTTACTACCATTGCTACTGCCATCGGAGAAAACGCCGGTACACTTGAGGAAGTTTACGAACCATTTTTAATCCAAGAAGGATTTCTTATGCGAACGCCAAGAGGTCGCAAAGCAACCGAAAAAAGTTACAAGCATTTAGGCCGTGACCTTGGTTGGGCACAAGGCGGTTTGTTTTGACATGAAACACGACAAGCACAAGCTTTTCATCAGAAAATTAGCAGAACAATTAGGTTTCTTTTATGTCGGTTTCTCTGACGCCACTTTTCTTGAAGAGGAAGCTCCACGTCTAGAAAAATGGTTGCAGCACAATTATAATGGCAAAATGTCCTACATGGAGAACCATTTTGACAAACGACTCGACCCACGCAAATTAGAACCCGGAACCAAGACCGTAATTTCCTTTTTACTCAATTACTTTCCTCAACAAGTTCAAGAAGAGGACGCTCCAAAAATTGCCAAATATGCCTACGGCCAAGATTACCACTTTGTCATTAAAGACAAATTAAAAGCGCTTCTTGAAGGGATGCGTGCTGAAATCGGTGAAATACAAGGGCGCGCTTTTGTAGATTCTGCCCCAGTTCTCGATAAAGTTTGGGCCAAAAAATCGGGCCTCGGTTGGATCGGAAAAAACACCAACCTCATCCACCCAAAACACGGCAGCTTTTTCTTCATTGCCGAACTATTTGTGGACCTCGAATTTACACCCGATGGCCCCATTAAAGATTATTGTGGCACCTGCTCCCGTTGTATAGACGCCTGCCCCACTCAAGCATTTGTGGCGCCTTTTGTACTCGATGCGTCAAAATGCATTTCCTACCTCACCATTGAACTCAAGGACCAAGATCTTCCGAGTCAGTTTAAAAATAAGATGGACACTTGGGCTTTTGGCTGTGATGTTTGTCAAGATGTTTGCCCCTGGAATCGCTTTTCGAAACCTCACCAAGAAGCCGCTTTTGAACCTCACCCTGATTTTCTGAACCTCAGTACCCAGGAATGGGAAGAAATGAGCAAAGAAACCTTTCAATATTTATTTGGAAAAAGTGCGCTTAAAAGAACCAAATTCGAAGGATTACAACGCAATTTGAGTTTCTTAAAAAAGCCATAGTAAAATAGTTTTCGAACGCTTGTAGTCATTACCTTTGTCTGAAGCGCAGCTTAAAAAAAACAACATGGAGCAAAAAAGAGAAGCCATTATAATTGGGGCAGGTTTAGTAGGTTCATTATGGGCCGTTTATCTTTCAAAAGCAGGTTATAACGTAACCATCTACGAACGCAGACCCGACATCAGAAAAGCTGAAATAAGCGCAGGTAAATCAATCAACCTTGCTCTTTCTGTCAGAGGCTGGACAGCCCTAGATGCTGTTGGTGTCGGAGACGAAATTAGAAAAATTGCCATCCCAATGCATGGGCGCATGATGCATGCACTCAACGGGCAACTCACCTATCAACAATATGGCAAAGAAGGTCAGGCGATTTACTCTGTTTCTCGCGGTAAGGTAAATGCCACCATGATGGATATCGCTGAAAAACACGGCAAGGCCACTATTCATTACCAAACTGAGTGTTTAAGAGTCGATCTTAAAAATGCCATTGCTTATCTTAGAAATACAGCAACTGGGCAAGAATTCGAAGCCAAAGCCGATGTGATTTTTGCTGCCGATGGCGCCTTTAGTGCTGTGCGTTACCACTCCATGCAAAAACTAGATCGCTTCCAATATAGCCAAAACTATATTGCCGATGGCTACCGCGAAATTTTACTACCCGCCAAACCAGACGGAAGTTATCCGATGGATAAAAATGCACTACACATTTGGCCACGTGGGCGCTTTATGCTCATCGCACTAGCCAATGAAGATGGTTCTTTTACTTGTACCCTATTTATGCCACACGAAGGCCATGAATTTGCATTCGACAAACTCAAATCAAGAGCCGATGTAGATCGTTTCTTTCAGACAGTCTTCCCGGATTTCCATCAAATGATGCCTGACATCGCCGATAAATGGGAAGATCACCCACTTTCAAACCTAGCCATCATTCGTTGTTATCCTTGGGCGCACGGAAAAGTGGGCCTTATGGGCGACGCCGCACACGCCACTGTCCCATTCTACGGCCAAGGCATGAACGCAGGTTTTGAAGATTGCCGTGTACTCAATGAGCTCATGCTCGAGCACAACCACGACTGGGATAAAATTTGGGCAGCCTACAGCCCACTGCGCAAACCAAATGGCGATGCGCTCCAAGACCTTTCACTCGATAATTACATCGAAATGCGTGACCTCGTTGCGGATCCTTCATTCTTGTTGCGCAAGAAAATTGAAGCCAAATTCAGTAGTATGCACCCCAACAAATGGCTGCCATTATATAGTCAGGTAACCTTTAGCAATATTCCTTATTCTGTGGCCTACGAGCAAGGTAAAAAACAACGAGACATCATGGACGCCATCATGGCTTCTCCTACCATAGAAAAAGATTGGGACAGCCCTCAAATCATAGACACCATCCTAGAAAAATGTAGTTCCTTTAATTTTCAAACATGAGAACTTTAGCCCTATTCTTACTCATTTCTACACAACTTTGGAGCCAAGGAGGTTTCGAAAAATCCAAGAAAAAAGGCAATGATTACCTTCAAGTAAGAAATCATGGCTACCAATTTTCATTGGGCCCAACCTATTCATTTGTTTCCGACCCGTTAAAAGGTGACCTCTTAGTCAATCAAGTAGATCCCGGCAATTACACCATTACTCCCGAGGCAAAAATGGGCTTTTATGCAGAGTTTGGGTTGGCGCACTTCCCGAAATGGAAAGGAACTCCGATCAAAGCACTTGGCAAGAGCAGAATCATGGACTACTTTGATTGGGGTATCGGGTATCGCCAAATCAGAGGACTGGAATCTACACTTATTGAAAATCAAGTAAATTTCGGTACTTACAGTGGGCAAGGAAGACTCAGTAGTGGTTATCTATACGGAAGTTTAAGAGCACACACGCTCATTTATTTTGGTAAAAAAGTAGTAGTGAAGGTCCGCAAGCATTTCTTGGACCAAAGTCTGGGTTTAAATTTTGACTACCACATCGCAAAAGGCCCCATGACCTATGACGACAACTTTATTGCCTACCAAGCACCGCAAGTTTTCCAGCCTAATTTAGCCAAAGGCATGCTCCAACTCAATTATCAAATTGGCATTGGAATTCGCCTTAACAAGGCTTGGATATTAATTCCGGGTGTTTCTATCCCTGTAGTGACCATGTATCCGTGGGAAGGTTTGAACGCAAATATTCATTGGTACAGCAGTACCTACTGGCCTTTTCAAGCGCAGTTTAAAGTCATCAAATTATTTGAAGCTGAATCTAAGTGCGGCATTTACAGCACGCCTGAAGACCGCGAAATGGAGAAGCAATACCGAATGAATAACTAGGCAGCTAGCCAATTAGCCATTAGCTTTTTAGGTAAACGCTTGCGCATTCTTTTCAATACAGAATCTCTGTCTGAGATATTTCCGCAACGCAATACATCTCTTGCGACCAATTTGCCAGCTCGGTAAAATGAAAACTCGAAAGTTACTGAGGTAGCTTCGTCTCGGTAGATGTGATAAATGCTGGTAGTTTCTAACATTTCTGCAAGTGTTGGGGTATCTGTACTTTCTTTGAACTTGCGGTCATAACCCCTCACATTAACCACCATATAAGTATCAAAACCTTTTTGAGAAATGAGGGCCTGAATTGAATCAGAAAGCAAATGCTGGATGTCTTCGCCTTGTTTAATGACATTCATAACAGGTAAAACCTTAATCTGCTTTGCCTTAAATAATTCTGACAAAGTTGCCTGCATGGCATAGCGATCTTCTTCTTTTTCGAATTGTGCAATAATAATGGCGTTGCTGAGCTTTAAGTTTTGGGCAAGCATACACTTCGAAAAGAGTACGAAAAGCAAAAGGATAGAATACTTCATGAGCGAATTTAAAAAACTTCTTTGGCAATTTGCCTAACCGATGTCGAATTGGACATGGTATAATAATGAATACAAGGCACTCCTGCGGCCTTGAGTTCTTTGGATTGTTGAATACCCCATTCAATACCAAGTTGTTCTACTGCAGCATTGTTTTTACACTTAAGTAATTCTGAAGATAAATCTGTAGGGTAATCGATATGAAAAAACTTGGGTAAAAAACTGATGTGCGCCAAAGACTTTATTGGCTTCAGCCCCGGAATAATGGGCACATCGATACCGATGGCTCTGCAAGCTTTGACAAAATCGAAATATTTCTGATTGTCGAAAAACATTTGTGTAACTAAGTAGCTAGCACCAGCATCTACCTTGGCTTTTAGGTATTGTAAATCTGTTTCGAGATTCATGGCCTCGAAATGTTTTTCTGGGTAGGCTGCAGCCCCAATGCAAAAATTTGTTGGGTCTAAAGATTGGTCCCCATCGATGTAAACACCTTTGTTGAGCTGGCCGACCTGCTTGATGAGGTCAACTGCATAGGCGTGGCCTTCTGGGTGCGCCCTAAAATTGGCTTCTGATTTTACCGCATCGCCCCTGAGTGCCAGAACGTTGTCAATTCCTAAAAATTGAAGATCAATAAGCGCATTCTCGGTTTCTTCTTTGCTAAATCCACCGCAAATAAGGTGAGGAACTGCATCTACATCGTATTTATGCATTAATGCTGCACAAATACCTACAGTGCCTGGGCGTTTGCGCACAGCCTTTTTTTCGAGCAGGCCGTGTTCGCGTTCGATATAAATATATTCTTCGCGGTGATACGTTACATTGATAAATTTAGGTTTGAATTCCATCAGCGGGTCTATACCTGCATAGATTGAGCTAATGCTCTTTCCTTTCAATGGAGGCAAGATTTCAAAAGAAAATAGGGTGTCTTTTGCTGCTTTGATGTGATCGGTAACCTTCATAAGTCAATTAAGGATGCAAAGATAGCGCATTGACGAACAACATGAACTAAAGTGACGCTAAAGCAGAAAGAATAATTTGCTGCGCGCGTTCCCATTCTGCTTCAGAAAGGTTCAAAGGAGGAGAAAGTCTAAAACTATAAGGATGAGATAAAAACCAAAATGTAATAAGGCCATGAGCTAAACAGTGTTGCACTACTTGAGCAACTTGATCTGCATTTTGTAAATCAAAAGCAAACATAGCGCCTACTCTTCTGTGCGTCAAAACCATAGGATGAGCAGCAATTTGCCTAGCAAATTTTTCAGCCCTTTCTTCTAGCGTTGTCCAATCAATTTCGGTCCGAAGCACTTCTAGGGTTGCTGCCGCTGCAGCGCATATTACTGGATGGCCTCCGAAAGTGGTGATATGGCCCAGCATTGGGTCATGGGTAAAAAGATTGAGTTGATCTTGTGAGGCAACTAATGCCCCGATTGGCATTCCGCCACCCAGCGCTTTTCCGAGTGCCAGCGCGTCGGGTACGACTCCAAAATGCTCAAAAGCAAATAATTTACCAGTGCGGCCCATGCCACATTGTATTTCATCAAAAATAAGCAAGGCGCCCACCTCAGTGCAACGCGCCCTTAGCGCTTGCAAAAAGGCAAGATCTGGCTTTCTGACACCGGCATCACCCTGTACAGTTTCAATTAATACACCTGCTGTTTTAGTGGTAATTTGTGCTAGATCGGCCAATTCATTGTGTCGTAAAAAACGCACATCGGGCAATAGCGGCCTAAATGCAATTTTCTTGACTTCGTTAGCCGACACACTCATTGACCCATGTGTGCTGCCGTGGTAACTTCCTTTGAATGCAACTAGTTCGGTGCGCCCAGTTGCGCGCTTAGCCAATTTCAATGCAGCTTCGATGGCTTCTGTCCCGGAATTGACTACATAAACTCCATCTAAGTTTGAAGGCAATACTTCAAGCAATTGTCTGGCAAGCGCTTGCTGCGCATCTTGAACAAATTCACCATACACCATGACATGGAGGTGCTTTTGAATCTGCTGCTCGAGTGCCGCAATGACCTTCGGGTGCCGGTGGCCAATATTGTTTACGGCGACCCCCGCAATCATGTCTAGATAGGCCTTTCCACTTTTATCGTAAATAAAGGCGCCCTCTGCACGCTCCACTTCGATAAGAAAAGGAAAGGGGCTGGTTTGCCCTAAGTGCGCTTTAAAGAAAGATTGCTCTGGCGTCATTTTCTATCAGATATTATTTCTTCTCAATAATAGGAAGGATCGGCTGCCCGATCATGGATCCACTGCGTTGTAAATTCAGGATATGAATGAGGGTTGGGGCAATGTCTGTGATAGCAATTGGGTCATAGATTTGTTTGCCCGCAGGAATGTCTTTTCCGTACCAAAGTAACGGCACATGTGTGTCGTAATTAAATGCCGAACCATGCGATGTGCCTTGGTGCGCCTTTGGCTCATCTACCTCTTTCGAAAGATAACCCGGGTGCAGCAAGAAGATGAGTTCACCACTTCTTTGTTTGTCGTAGCCATTGTGCAACATTTCTCCCCAAAAATCTGTTGAACCTAGACCTGAAGCCAAGTCTTTTTGAGTAAGTACTGCTTTCACCTCAGGCCATTTTCTGAGCTCAGTTGCTGCAAAATCAGCAACTTCTTGGAGATCCAGGTGCAAAGAGTCGATGCGTTTTAAATTCAAGTAAATATTTTGATTGATTTCAAACTCGAGTAAGTCTGCGTTGTATTTCATGATGAAGTCGTCGCGAAGCACCTGTAAATGGCTCTGAGTAAAGAAGTAACCACCCGGCAATTTTTTCTCGATAAGCATTTGAGGCACCGGAACTACTGCGTGGTCTGCGGTCAAGAAAAGCACAAAACCATCTTTGCCATAACGCGTTTCTAAACTGGCAAAAAGACGCTGTAATTCACGGTCGAGGCGCGCATACATGTCTTCCATTTCTCTGGAATAAGGGCCAAACGAATGCCCCGCGATATCAGGTGTAGAGTAAGAAATACACAAGAAATCAGTAAAAGCATCTTGGCCTAAATTTTCTTGTTCTAGTGCAGTAATGGCAAAATCGGTCAGGACCTCATTGGCTTGCGGCGAAATAGTAAATAAGCTATTGGCATTGGCTCCTTTGGAAACCATATCTTGAAAATCATATGGGAAAGTAGCACTCGTTTTTCCGGTAAGTACCACCTCATAAGCGCTCTGATCTGCCAACTGGTAGGTGCTTTCTGGCAAAAGCAAGCGCCAAGTTTTCAAATCCTTTGCGGGGTCAAACTTTGCATTAAAGTGTTGGACCCAATCTGGCAAAGTCTTTTGATAAAAGGTACTCGTGATGAAATCTCCTGAATTGGCGTCATACCAATAGGTGCCGTCAGAAAGATGGCCACCTGGTAAAATGGCGCTGCGATCTTTGATCGACAATGAAATGACTTTAGATTTAGGGGAAGCCATTTTGAGTTGATCTGTGATGGTGTAGGTTCTTAAGTTAAGGGGAGCTGCGCCCTGACTTAGGGCTGTTCCGCCGACCGCTGCATAAGCTGAATTGGAAACACTAGTGACGGTCTTTTTGGTTTCTCTGACATACCAATCATTGGCTACAATACCATGGTTAGATGGTGTTGTCCCTGTATAAATGGAAGCATGACCCGGAGCAGTAAAGGTAGGGACGTAGTTGTACTGAACATTTCTGCAGTTGGTGCCTTTGGTCATGAGGCGATTAAATCCACCGGTAGAATAAAGATGCTGAAAGCGATACAAGTAGTCATAGCACATTTGGTCAATGACAATACCGACCACTATTTTTGGCTGTTTTTGGGCTTGCGCAAAGAATTGCAGCGGTAGCAGACTCAACACAAAAAGGAAGCTCATTTTTTTCATAGTTCAAAAATAAGCATTCCGTTTTGCAGTTCGTAAGCAACTTTTGTTGAATTTTAACGTCATAACGCAAAATCAACTCTATGAAATTAATTTTACCCATTTTATTGCTTTGCCTAAGCTTTTTCGCGAGCAATCAGGCCAAAGCACAATTTGTTCTTAATGTCACAGTAAACAACACATCTAGCCCTACTAGCTGTGATGGTTCTGCCAGCCTAGACTCAAATAATATCATTTTTACAACCATCAATTGGTACCTCAACGGAACGTTAATTCAGAATGGCGGTACATCTATTAATAATTTATGCCCCGGTTCTTACATGGTAAATGCTATGGGTGGCGGACTCACCCTCGCCTCGCCTTTTACCATTGGTTCAGGAACAACTAACCCTTGTGCGGGTCTAGGTGTCACACTCACTTCTACTCCAGCAAGTAGTCAGACAACCTGTGATGGTTCACTATCTGCATTGGTTTACGGAGGCGCTGCGCCCTATACATATGCTTGGAATATTGGAGGAACCATGACCACTTCTATCGTAAATAACTTATGTATCGGTACCTATGCGGTGACCATCACTGATGCAATGGGTTGTAGTACAACAGGCAACGGAACAGTTTTTTATGATACTTCAACCGTAAGTCCATGTTTAGGTTTTTCTCCTGTTGTTACTGTAACAAATGTAAGTGCACCAGGTGCTTGCGATGGCGCCGTGAGTATTACTTGCCCAACATGTGCACCATTTTGGGTAACCTGGAGTCAGGGCTCTAATACAAATTCAATCACCAACCTATGTGAAGGCACATATATGGCAATTGTAAACGATGCCAACGGTTGTACTTTTTCGACTTCTCAATTTGTAACCTACAACGGTAGCGGAAACATCGATAGCATTACCGTGGTGGGTACTCTGGCCACAGGTGCAAACATTACCGGAACGCTTACTTCAGGCTGGATTTATAATTGTGATATCGACATGACCATGCTTGATACCGCTTATATGGTTTCTGCAACATTTGGAAACAATCCTGCTAATCAAGACTCACTTTATACTGTTTGGTATTTAGCTGACACTACAGGTGCTTATACTTATATCAACTACACTTATTATGTTCCAAATGCAGTGGGCGTTTATAACATGGTGCTTTCTGTATATTGCCCGATTAAATCTACACCTCTTTATTACCAATTTATCAGTCAGTTCGATGTGTTAACTGCAGCAATTAATACCCAACAAATTGCACAACTTGGTCTGTATCCTAACCCAAGTGCAAACAACATCCACCTAACAGGTCTTTCTACTGAACAAAACTACAGCATCACCAATCTTAGTGGTCAGGTGCTTGTGCAAGGCAAGACCCAAGATCAAATTAACATTACAAACCTACCAGCCGGAACTTATTTACTTCAAGTAAACCAACAAGTTCTTCGCTTTGTTAAAAGTGCTCAATAAGCGTTGAGAAAATAAACGCTCTCCAACAAAAAGGGGCCGCAAATTGCGGCCCCTTTTTTATTTCTTGAAATGCTTTTGCATTAATAAAACATGTATTAACCCTTCCCTATTTTAACCGAAGGTGCACTTGGTTTTGGAGTAGAAGGCGCTGGCATACTTGGCTTCGGAGCCGGAGGCGGCGGTGGCGGAGTGGAACGCGGTGCCGTTGGTTGCGGAGCACTTGGGCGTGGAGCACTTGGCGCCGGAGCACTAGGGCGTGGAGCCGGTGCGCTTGGAGCGGGTACACTTGGGCGTGGAGCGCTTGGTCTAGGTTCGCGTGGCTCTGGAGCACTTGGTCTTGGAGCTGGTGTTCTTGGACGAGATTCAGGGATCACTTCAGGTTCGCGCGGGCTTTTTCCGGAAGTTGGATCTGTAGGTTTGCCTGATATAGTCTGCGGCTTTGGGTTACTTGGATATTTACCTTCAGAAAAAGTATGCTCGTTGTTGTTGAGTGCGGGTCTTGGTACTTTATGTAGTACGGTTGATCCCGGCGTTGGAATATTTGGCGTAGGTGGCACATTCGGAGCAATGTTCAAATAGCCTTGATCAAAAATACAGCCTCCCATTTCATCAGCAGGTACACCCATTTGCAAACAACGCTGACGCGCCGCTTCTCTGCTCTGCGGATTCATCTGACTAATATTCATATGAACTCTTGGAAAACTTCTGTCGGTATAATTGGCGGTTGACATACCCGGAGCGTAGTCAAACAAAGTGTTTTGCATCGTGAGTCTCCATTCTTCAGCAAAATTCTTAGCCAGATAGGCTTGAAATTCTTGTTCGGCATACTGACTCATTTGGTCGGCTTGTCGGTTGTCAAAAGCATAAGCAGAGGCAATGCTAAGCGCCGCAATATTGTTGGGTCTTGGCGTATTCATTCGGGTGTTGAAATCGTTGTCGGCAAAACCATCGTTGTTACCAAAAAGACCTTCAAACTGATTTCTATCGCATTCAAAAATCCCGACAGTAACATTGACAAAACCGCGCAAACCACCACTTCTTACATCGATAACAGTAGTTTCGCCGGTTGGCCAAGCTATGGTGTAATTTCTGCCGTCCAGACGAATGACACCACCGTGTGGCAAGTAATACGAACGACCTTGCAATTGAATCGGCATTCCATTTAAGCGCAAAGGTTGTTGCATGCCATCGGGTTTGTCTGCAGCGTAATAACACAAGCGATCTCCGGCAACGTTCATGGCAACCGCTTCATTTAAAGAGAAGTTTTCGTCTTGGGCGCGCTGGCGAGTTTGCACCTCAAAGGGTGCATTTAAAGATTTTGCTAAGACAAATTCACCGACAGTTTGAAACGAATAAGTAGCTCTGTCAAATGACTTTAAGTGCGGATCACCGTAAGATCTTCCGTAGGTTCTGCTGCAAAACGTACGCTCAAGCATGGTTGAAAACAGCGGGTATGCGCCTGAATTATTCCCGACCACAAATTTATTTTCTTGGATAATTTGTCTGAGGTCTTGTCTTTCGCGGAGCGGAATCATGCTCAGCATTTCATAGGGTGTGTAGTCTTCAGGGAAGGTGCGATCCGGCACCGCGCGTTTGTCAGCAAGGGCTTCGATAGAGGCTGCCAACCAAGGGCCCCTGATGTCGTCCCAGCTTTCTAGCTGTTCTTTAACTGGTGCAAAAGCAGCAGAAGTGTTTTGGGCAAAATAGCCGTGCAACCAAAAAAAGGTGCACGCAAACAGTAAATGTTTTTTCATGGTAATTGATTTTGCGGAGGCATTACAAGTTTCAGGCCAAACTCATTCATTGAACTTATAGCCAATGCCTTTGATAGTTGAAATGTATTCGTCACCGATTTTTTCACGGAGTTTTCTTACGTGTACGTCTATGGTGCGATCACCGACAATGATATCGGTACCCCATACTTTTTCGAGGATTTGTTCGCGTTTGAAAACAAAATTTGGTCGAGAAGCCAACAAAGCCAAAAGCTCAAATTCTTTTCGGGGTAAATGAATCTCTTTGCCATCCATTTCCAATAAATATTTTTCTCTATTGATATGGAATTTGGGTTTGTTTTCTTCTTGCGGCTTGATGAGCTTCCCGCGGCGCAGCATAGCTTGTATTCTAGAAAGCAGCACCTTTGTTTTAATCGGTTTAGCGATGTAGTCGTCGGCACCTGCATCTAGACCTGCAATTTGACTGTAGTCTTCAGACCTCGCCGTCAAAAAACAAATAAGAATATCTTGATATACTGGATTTGCCTTGATTTTTTCACAAACCTCAATGCCGTCAAGCTGTGGCATCATGACGTCTAGTAAAATGAGTTGTGGTTTTTGCTTGGCAATAAAATCTAGGCATTCTTGGCCATTTGCTACAGTGCTCACTTCAAAACCTTCGCGTTCGAGGTTATAGGCAAGTAAAACGCGAATGTCTTCTTCGTCATCGACAACTAAAATGTGAGTCTTATTCATCGGAATAAAGTTAAGCATATTGAAAGAAGCAAGCTTGAATAGAAAACTATTTTTATGAAAATTTTAACATTCCAAACGTAACGCAATTCAAAAAAGCAATTACCTTTGTAGAACTAGTAGTAGGTTTAGGTTAATAGTCAGGAGCTTTGGTTTATCCAAGGCTCTTGGCTTTTAAAGGCATTTATGAAGATCAAAATTCTCATGGTTGAAGACGATATCAGTCTCGGTATCGTCGTTTCAGATCAGCTTCGTTCAGAGGGCTACGTGGTCACTCTTTGTGAAAATGGCGCTGAGGCATTGCGTCGTTTCCAAGAAGACACCTATCACTTGTGCATCCTAGATGTCATGCTTCCAGTCAAAGATGGCTTTACCTTAGCCAAAGACGTCCGCAAACAAAATGCAGAAATCCCGATTCTATTCTTGTCGGCACGCTCCATGACCGAAGACAAAATTGCAGGCTTCAATGCAGGCGGAGATGACTACCTCACCAAACCTTTTAGTGCCGAAGAACTGCAATTACGTGTCAAAGCCCTGCTTAAAAGAGTCAAGCTTCAGGTAGAAAATCCTGAAATCAAAGTAGTTCAAATTGGCACCTACACCTTTGACACCGAAAATTTCACACTGCAGTCGCCCACACAGCTATTGACCCTTACAAAGAAAGAAGCCATGATTTTAAGAACCCTAAACAAGTTCAAAAATCAGTTGGTCCCGCGCGATGTCATTCTCAATTCTGTTTGGGGCCAAGACGACTACTTTGTAGGGCGCAGTCTTGACGTTTTCATCACGAAATTGCGCAAATACCTTAAAGAAGACCCGAATATCCAAATTACCAATGTGCATGGGGTTGGCTTCAAGTTTGAATGCCAAGAATGAGTGCATATATCCTCCATATTGAAACCGCTACCAAAGTTTGTAGTGTCGGACTATCAGAAAACGGCAATTTACTTTCGTTTATAGATCGTTCTGAAAGCAGTTTTATCCACGGAGAAGCGCTCACCCTCATGATCCAAGAATTGTTGGCTGCTCAAAAACTTACGCTCCAACAACTTGTTGCTATTTCTTACAGTTCCGGACCAGGCTCTTATACAGGCCTTCGCATTGGCCTGAGCACCGCCAAAGGGCTTTGTTTTGCCTTGCAAATTCCATTAATCGCCTTGCCTACGCAGCAAATTTTAGCACAAATTTCAAAAAAAGAGGCCCTGGCTTCGGGCAAGAACCGTGTGGCCCTACTCGATGCGCGCAGAAACGAAGTCTATATCGAGGTGTATGCACCCAACGGAGCAGTTTTACTGCCACTTAGCTGCCTAATTTTAGAAGAAAATTCGCTAGATGCATACCAACCAGGTATTGTTACCGGTGATGCCAATCAAAAAACGGCAACTATTTGTCATTCAGCTGATCTAGATTTTTTGGAAACCGAATTGTCGGCACAATATCAAGCTGAATTGGCCATTGAAAAGTTCGAGAAAAAAGAATTTGAAGACCTGGCCTATTGCAGCCCAATCTATTTAAAAGGAGCCAACGGCGTTTTACTCTGAGGGCTGAGACGGTAGTGTTGGCAACGGTTTTGCCGGTATTTTCCACTCTTTTTTTGCTTGATTTCCAACGGCGTCCTTGACAATAATTTCCAAAACATCTCCTTCTAAAAAAGGCACTTGAAATTGTGCGGAAATGAATTTGTTTTTGGCATCATAATAGGCCGGAACCCATTTTCCATTTTGAAAACAAGCATAATAATTTATACCAGAGAAATCATCTTGAACAGGCCAAGCCCATCTTCCGGTGCTGGTAGAATCAGTGGTGTTTTTTGGATTTTCTTTGATGACTGGCGCGAGCAAATCTTGTTTTAAGCCAAACACACCAAGGCTCTTAGTGGTGGCGCTCAGCACTCCGTATTCATAGGTGCCAGAAAGCGGCGAGCCATTCATTGTAATGCAATATTTTTCAGGTAGATTTTCAGTGCCAAAGCGGTAAGATATGGAGATTGGTTTTTGAATATAGGTCGAAGAACTGCCTATAGTTTTTGCTGATAAATTCACTTTTTTGAGCACCGGTTCATAAAAAGTAAAAGAATCGATTTCAATGCGCCACGAACCTTGCTCATATTTATATTTTTCATTGGGCAACCAATAGGAAACCGAGTTGTAAAATGAAGTACCGGCAAAGCTTTGATTCGGATTTAATATCATTAAGGTATGCTGCGCTTCATTGCCATTTACATCTCTTAACATGATCCCAAGTTGAAGACTATCTTTTGCCTGAATAGCAAAGGCACCTGTACCTGGATAAGGGTAAATAGTAAGCGGGTCATGCACATTTCTAAATGCCTTCTGAAATTTGCGTTTGGTCAATTTGGCGTAGGCTGCATCGTGGTGGTTATTGATATAGCGCGAATGTTCAAAATTTATTTCGTCAAATTCAATGGCACAAGTCGCTTGCTGCTCTGCCGTAATTTCAGTAGAAAATAAGCCATAGGATCTGCCCGCTTTTGAAAAATAATCCTCTACTTCTAAAGCCACGCCAATTTTTTGCCCTTCTGCTAAGAAGCCTGCAGGAAGAACAACCCTATGATTAGCCGCTAATAACGAAACATTTATTGCTTTATTTGGGATCATATAGCCAAGAGAATCAACCGCATAGACTCGAATTCCTTTCAAAACGGGTGTGGCTTGATCTGAAACTTTAAAACCGTGTAAAAACGGATTGAGCGCGTGTTCTGTTTTGGTGTCACGCAGTTCAAAATGCAAATGTGGGCCTGTTGAACCCCCTGAATTACCAGAAAATGCAATTTGCTCTCCTTTTTTTATGGGTAAAATATGCTGGGGTAAAATGAGGTCGAGTTCATTATTTTGACGCGCGCTAGCGCTGTCGAGGTAAATTTGCTGTATAGGGTCTGCAAAACGGGTGCAATGCGCATAAACCGTAGTAAAACCATTAGGGTGCTGCACATACAAGACCCAACCATAGCCAACCGATGAAACCCTGATGCGCGAAACAAAACCATCCTGACACGCATAAATTGGCAAATTGATCTTGCCACCCGTTCGGATGTCGATTCCCATATGGAAATGATTGGGCCTAAGATCTCCAAAGCCTGCGCTGAGCTCAACTGGTTCTGCCATCGGAAGCGCCCAAGAACCATCTGTAGTGAGGAATTGTGCTTGATTCTGAAAAGAAAGCAACAGGCAGAAAAGGAGCGTCAGATAGGGCATGTACAAAACTAATCAAGAAAAAAAACAAAATCCTTGTGATATTTTGTAGGATGTAAACGAATGCTTGTTAACTTTGTGAAAAGTCACCGCTTAACATGACTGAAAATCTAAACAACCTCATATCCGACATACGTAGCCGTAGTCTAGAACTTGCAGAGAAGTTGCACGCAGAGCGCGCGCAACACGAAGTTTTACAAGGCGAAATCAATCGTGTCAACGAACAACTCAAGGCCGAGCAAGCTTTGGTTGCGCAATTACAACAAGAGGTTCAGCAATTATCAAGTGCATTGGCGGAGGCCCAAAACAAAGTTGTGGAAATTCCAGCTGCTCCAAAAGGAAGAAATGCAGATGAAATTGACGCACTAGTGAAAGAAATTGAATACTGCATAGATAAGCTTAAACAAGCCTAAATGAGTAAAGTAGCTTTAAAAATCAATATTGCCGGAAGAACATACCCATTAAATGTTCCAGAATCCGAGGCGCAAGCAGTCAGTAAAGCGGCTGCCGATATCAATAGAGCATTAGACTTACTCAAAAAAAACTATGCCGTTAACGATAATCAAGACTTGCTGGCCATGTCTGCCCTACAATTGCTTACCAAAGCGCAAGCAGAAGCCAAGCCAAGTGTTCAAGAACCCGATTATTCTGATCTAGAAGCGGCCCTTGAAGCACTCAGACAAGACCTCGATAACATTCAATAAGCTTTCATTTTAGTGTTCCACAACTACAATTATTTTGTAGTATGGATATATTATGGTTATTAATCGGAGCACTTGGAGGTGGTGGCGCCACTTTCGTCCTTCAAAAAAGTGTGCTCAAAAAAGATGCTGAACGCATCATCAATGACGCCGAATCTAAGGCAGAAACCATTCAAAAAGAACGCGCCCTTCAAGCAAAAGAACGCTTTTTAAAACAAAAAGAAGAGCATGAAGAAGCCATCAAAGAGCGTGAAAAACGCATGCAATCTAACGAAGATCGTTTCCGCACCAAAGAAAAAACCCTCAATCAAAAACTAGAGGAAATTGGTCGCAAAGAGAAAGAACTAGAAAGCACCCAAACCGATTACCAAAGCAAAGCAGCACATCTTGAATCTCGCATGCAAGAGCTCGACAAAATGCACCAAAAGCAAATTGCTGAACTTTCTAAAATTGCTCAATTGTCTCCAGAAGACGCCAAGCAAAACCTCATGCAAGCGCTCACAGATGAAGCCAGAACTGCTGCCATGGCCACCATTAAAGAAATTACTGAAGAAGCCAAACTCAATGCCAACAAAGAGGCCAGAAAGATTGTCATCCAAAGTATTCAGCGTGTAGCTACAGAACAAGCCATTGAAAATGCCGTTTCTGTATTTAACATCGAATCTGACGAAGTCAAAGGCCGCATTATTGGCCGCGAAGGGCGTAATATTCGTGCCTTAGAAGCTGCCACCGGTGTCGAAATCATCGTAGACGACACCCCAGAAGCAATCATACTTTCTTGCTTTGATCCTGTGCGCCGCGAAATTGCACGCCTCAGCTTACACCAATTGGTTTCTGACGGCCGCATCCACCCTGCTCGTATCGAAGAAGTTGTTGCCAAAACGCGCAAACAACTAGACGAAGAAATCGCAGAAACGGGTCGCCGCACCTGTATTGACCTCGGTATTCATGGCCTCCACCCTGAACTCATGCGTATGGTGGGCCGAATGAAATTCCGTTCTTCTTACGGGCAAAACTTACTTCAACACTCCCGCGAGGTAGCCAACCTTTGTGCCATTATGGCTGCTGAGTTAGGCCTCAATGTCAAACTTGCCAAACGCGCTGGTCTTCTACACGATATCGGTAAAGTTCCTGACGAAGAACCAGAATTGCCACACGCCATCCTCGGTATGAAAATTGCCGAAAAATTCGGTGAAAAAGGCGATGTACTGAACGCCATTGGTGCTCACCACGACGAAATAGAAATGACAACCCTCATTTCTCCAATTGTTCAAGTTTGTGATGCCATTTCTGGTGCGCGCCCTGGTGCTCGCCGAGAAATCGTAGAAGCCTATATCAAACGCATTAAAGAACTAGAAAACCTTGCACTCTCTTACGAAGGTGTAGGTAGCGCCTACGCAATTCAAGCAGGTCGCGAATTGCGCGTTTTGGTAGAAGCAGAAAAAGTGTCTGATCAAAGAGCCGAAGAGTTGTCTTTTACCATCTCCCAAAAAATCCAAACCGAAATGACCTACCCTGGTCAGGTTAAAGTAACGGTCATTCGCGAAAAACGCGCAGTGAGTTACGCAAAATAAATCTGATGCGCCAGAACCAGTTGCCCCTACTCATATCAGGGCCTTGTTCGGCCGAAACACGCGAGCAAGTATTAGCTACAGCGGAAGCCCTTGTTGGGCTTCCGCTTTCTTATTTTAGGTCGGGAATCTGGAAACCCCGTACTCAACCCGGAGCTTTTGAAGGCATCGGCGAAATTGGATTAAAATGGCTCCAAGAAGTACGCGAAACCTTTGGTTTTAAAATTTGCACAGAAGTAGCTACCGCCGAACACGTCCAACTCGCTAAAAAATACAAACTCGACATGGTTTGGATTGGCGCTCGATCTACCGTGAACCCATTCACTGTTCAGGAACTCGCTGAAGCACTACAGGATTCAGGAATTCCGGTTATGGTTAAAAACCCTGTCAACCCAGACCTAAAGCTATGGATAGGTGCCATCGAAAGATTGCAACGACATAATGTGAAAGTATTGGGTGCCATTCACCGAGGTTTTTCGGTCTATGAAAAAACCAACTACCGCAATAACCCTCATTGGCAAATCGCCATCGATCTAAAGCAAGAGCATCCAGGCCTGAAGCTCATTATGGATCCTTCACATATTGGAGGCAGAGCCGACTTAATTCAGCCGCTTGCCCAACAAGCCCTTGACCTCAATTATGACGGCCTAATGATCGAAAGCCATGCGGATCCTACTTCTGCCTGGACAGACGCCAAACAACAGATTACACCCCAGCGCCTCAAGGAAATCTACAGCGCTTTAGAACCTAGAAATCCAGGAACTATTCAAGCAAATGCTTTGTCAAAATTTAGAGAACAATTGAGTTTTATCGATGAATCATTGATCAGTTTGCTCCAACAACGCATGGCTATTTCAAAAGAAATCGGCATACATAAAAGACAGCACAACCAACACATTTTGCAAGCACAACGCTGGGAAGAAACCTTCAAAGCCAATGTCGAAAAGGCGGTTCAAAGTGGTTTGTCTGAAGAATTTGCCAAGCAAATGATCAAGATGTTGCACGAAGAATCGTTGCGCATACAAATGGCCGTTAATAGCCTTCCTGACAATGAAAATCAAGGGCAATAACTATCGCGGAACACTCCAAGCACCTGGCTCTAAAAGCCATGCACAACGCTTGCTCCTCTTAGCTTGCTTATCAAAAAAACCGAGTCAAATTCACGGCTTTCATCGCTCAGCAGACAACCTCTCGATGCTTGCCGCACTTGAACATTTTGGCCATAAATTTCAGGCGCTTGACACCACCATTATGGTTCAGCCAAGTAAGCACAAAAGCTCACATTTAAAAATCGATATTGGCGAAAGTGGCTTTGGGCTCAGAACTTTGGCTTTTGTGGGTAATTGTTTTAGTGAAAGTTTCGTGCTAGAGGGTCAAGGAACTTTAAAGAATCGGGAGCATTGGGCATCAATTGAATCACTGCAAAAATTAGGTTTGGAAGTGCTGCATCAAGAAGGCAAATTACCGCTTCAAGTTAAAGGAAAAATCAAGAATTTTAACCTCAACTTGGATGGTTCAAGCGGTTCGCAACATTTATCGGGCTTGTTTTTATTAGCCGCCGCAACTGAAGGGACTTGGCAAATTAGCATTGAAAACTTAAAAAGCGCTCCCTATTTTGAATGGACGCTGCGCATGTTACAAGAAGCTGGATTTCAATATCAAAAACAAGACAACAACTACTTTTTTAGAGGCGCCCAAGAACTCCAATTAGCCAATACAGCAGTAGAAGGCGACTGGAGCAGTGTTGCAGCACATTTGGTCGCTGCAGCAATAAGTGGAGAAATTTTGGTGGATGGTCTCAACCCAAACAGTCTTCAGGCAGACCAAGCGCTTCTTGAGATTTTAACTGATTTTGGTGCGCATATTGAGTGGAGGCAAGGCAAACTTCTTGTTTCAGAATCTGTAGAGAAAAAACCATTTCATACCAACCTAACGGATTGCCCAGATTTATTTCCGGTGTTGGTCATATTAGCTTGTGCCTGTAACGGAAGTAGCCAGATATCAGGGATAACAAGATTGCAAAACAAAGAATCAGACCGTCTGGCCGTCATGTGCGAAGCCTTAAGTGCCTGGGATATTCCTTTTGAAATCGATAGTGATACCATCAGTATTCATGGCAAAGGAAAGCTTCCGAAGGCGCGTTTGAAAAGTCATCATGACCACAGAATTGCCATGGCTATTAGCATAGCGAGTCTTATTAGTGAAGCAGGACAAGAGATCGATGATATCACTTGCCTCAATAAGTCTTATCCTGGATTTTATCAGGATTTTCAAAGATTGAGTGGCTCGGCCTTCTAATTCTTAAAATGAACGAGGTTCATTCAAATTAATTCATTTCTAGAATCAACTCCTCGAAGCTCAGGTGCAATTTAGAAAGTCTTTCTTTGATTTCTTTTTTCTTTTGAGCCGGGACCTGTTTTTCTGCCAAAAGTAAGTTGTAGTATTTTCTAACCATGGCGGTGTCGCGCGGTTCATTGATATCATAAGAACTGGCTAAACTTTCGAGAACTAAAATTTTGTTTTTGTAGTTCGGAAAACGCTGCAACAAAGTGTCAGCATAAGCCCTGGCTTCATTGGGTGCCGACATGCTTTCGTAAATCATGTGGGTTTTGAATAGG
>JBDLPT010000023.1:0-96538 GCA_039800945.1 Bacteroidota bacterium
CTAGAAAAGAAGACCCAACAAGTAGCGAGTATCCGTACTTTTATCGTACGGGTATTGTGGTATGGGCTTTTTTCCTTGTTGTTTATTGGCTTCTCGCTCTTTATCGGAACGGTGGGCTATCGCTTTTACACCAGCGCACCTTGGGTAGATTGCTTTCATATGGCCAGCATGATTTTGACCGGAATGGGGCCTGTTATTCCGTTGAACACAGATGCCGCCAAAATATTCTCGTCTTTATACGCTTTGTATAGTGGAGTTGCGTTTCTAACCGGCACAGCAGTGTTGTTTTCGCCCATTATTCATCGCATCTTACACATTTTACATGTAGTAGACAACGAAGACGAAGCCTAGCGGTTCAATTGCTTGAAATGCTCGTATTTATCCTTGATAAAAAGAATCAAATCCATTTCAGAAGCCGTTTTGATAAACTGCTCGTCAAGATTCAAGAAAGTAATGAACTCATCGAAGTCTTTCTCGGAAAGCTCAATGATATCAAAGGCCACATAAAGCCTCAGTAATTCTTGCACCACTCTTCTTTGGTCTTCTTTATATTGCTGCTCGGCAATCCAGCGTTTGTTTTGTTCCTTTTTAGAGAAGGCCTGATACAAAGCAGTGATAGGGCTTTGCAATACATTGACACCTGTTACTGTTCTGGTTTCTCGCAAGGCGAGTGCCGCGCGTTCTTCTTTGATTTGTTCGAGCGTCTTGAGTGGTCTTACTACAATTTCTTGGACTTCTTGAGGCAAGCGCTCGATGTAGGCTTCTACCCTACACTGACAATTTTCGTCGGGCTTGGCAATAAATTCATAGATCGGATATCCTTTGGTAGACAGCGCGATGCGGTCACCAGGACGGGCATAAACTGAGAAATAGCCGTTGGGTTGCCCGAAAACGCCTCTACCAGTTGTTTTATTGACCACCATTAAATTAAAGAAATTCTGCTGACGCATGGTGTCTAGCACCTTTCCCGAAATAAATACTTGCTCACATTGCGCAAATAGATGCGCACTACTTAGAAGCAGCACAAACCCTGTTAAAGCAAGTAAACTAAAGCGTTTCAAAGTACCAAGTAAAATCATATGTAGGACCTAACAACAAATAGACGGGCACCAATAAAGAAAGTAACCAAATGATCAAAATGATTGCTTTAAAACCCTTGCTGGCATCACGGGCCAACGGAGCCAACAAAGCGGCATTGACATGAGCCGCAATCAATTCATTGGCTTGGTCACCGTGTATGGCCTGCAGTTGAGCCAACCTCGGTTGCTGTTCAAGCAGCGCATTTTTAAGTTGATGGTAATCGAAATCAGAAAGATCTTCGTAATTCAGTTCGTATTCGAGTTGTAGATCATCGAGGTATTTTCTGAGCTCATAATTACGCTGAAAACTCCTGACTTTAAAAGACATCAGTAAGCCAAAGCCAAAAAGTATCCAGCTTTCAATGAAGTAACCCACCGTCATCATGAGCAATGAAGACAACAAAGAAAAAATAAGCAAGAATAAATCGCGCTTGCGCTTCACAAAAAGCTTAAAGAGTTGCCCGCCATCTAAAGGATCAATTGGCAATAAATTGATCACGTTTAAGAACAGGAATAAAAAAGAAAGCTCTAACATCCAGGCTAATTGGTGGGTAACCGAAAAATGCAAACACAAGAGCCCCAAAACCACTCCTGGAATTGGCCCCGCCGCAATAACTAAAAAACTTTCTTTTTGAGAATAGTGGGTTTTGGAACCCTGCACAAATGCCCCCATTAGTGGAATGAAAAGCATGCGCAAATCTTGATATTTATAGCGCTTCATGAGCAAGTAGTGGCCCATTTCATGAATAAACAAAACGCTTACTAAGTAGAAAACGAAATCGAGCTGATCGGAGAAAACATATAGAAAACTTATGGCAAACGCGAGTACTGAAAAAATAGTGAGCCCCCAATTGCCTTGAACCTTTACTTTTTCGAGCTCGGGCTTTGTTTCATACCAAGAATCAGGACCTTGTGCTTCCATGCTTACATGCCCGGCATTCCGCCCATTCCTTTGAGCTTACTCATCATGCCCATCATGTTGCGCGGATTGCTCATGAGTTTCATCATTTTGCGCATTTCTTCAAATTGCTTCAGGAGTTTATTCACATCTTGAATCTCTGTTCCGCTACCTTTGGCAATTCTTGATTTTCTGGACGGATTGAGCAAACCTGGATTGGCTCTTTCTTTGGGCGTCATGGATAAAATAATGGCTTCAATACCTTTGAAAGCGTCGTCTGGGATGTCTACATCTTTCATGGCTTTGCCCATTCCTGGGATCATGCCCATGAGGTCTTTGACGTTACCCATTTTTTTAATTTGCTGTAGTTGTGCCAAGAAATCATTGAGATCAAATTGATCTTTCATGATTTTCTTTTGCAATTTGCGCGCTTCTTCTTCGTCAAATTGTTCTTGTGCACGCTCTACTAATGAAACGACATCACCCATACCGAGGATGCGGTCTGCCATTCGTTTTGGATAGAATACATCGAGTGCATCCATTTTTTCGCCAGTACCCACAAACTTGATGGGCTTATTGACAACCGCTTTAATTGACAAAGCAGCACCACCACGGGTATCGCCGTCTAGCTTGGTCAAGACCACACCGTCAAAATCGATGCGTTCGTTGAATGCTTTTGCGGTATTGACAGCATCTTGCCCGGTCATGGAATCGACCACAAACAATGTTTCTGAAGGCTGCAAAGCTTGTTTAAGCGCTGCAATTTCATCCATCATTTGGGTATCTACTGCCAAACGCCCTGCGGTATCGACTAATACGACATTAAATGCATTGCTTTTGGCATGGGCAATAGCGGCTTGGGCAATTTGAATTGGATTTTTTTCTTCTTTGTTGGAGAAGACCTCAATTTGAAGTTGTTCACCAAGCACATGAAGCTGGTCAATGGCGGCCGGACGATAAACATCACAAGCTACTAACAAGACTTTTTTACCTTTTTTATTTTTGAGATAAGCCCCCAATTTTCCGGTAAAAGTAGTTTTACCAGAACCTTGCAGACCAGACATTAGGATAATAGATGGCGAGCCTTTTAGGTTGATATCCACCTCATTACCACCCATTAATTCAATCAATTCTTCATGACATATTTTGATCATGAGCTGCCCTGGTGAAACGCTATTTAGTACGTCTTTACCAAGTGCTTTTTCTTTGACTGTATTGGTGAATTGTTTGGCTGTATTGAAGCTGACATCGGCATCTAGCAAAGCACGACGGACTTCTTTAAGAGTTTCAGCTACGTTAATTTCAGTAATTTGCCCTTGCCCCTTCAGGACTTTAAAGGCTCTTTCAAACTTGTCGGTTAGATTCTCAAACATATTGCTTACGTGTGTTTACAAAGATACGCAGCAAATTTGAATTGAACGATATTTAAACCCTCTATGAAAGCAGCTGAAGAGGAACTTTTAGGAAAGCTCCATATTAAGCTGGTGGGTTTCGATAAGCTTGCGCAAATTGAGCACGGCATAACGCATGCGACCAAGCGCTGTATTAATGCTGATTCCTTCAGACTCTGCAATCTCCTTAAATGCACGATCTTGAAACAAGCGCATGTAGATCATATCTTTTTGTGCTTCAGGCAAATACTCAAGCAATAGCTGTAATTGCACATGAATTTCTTCAAGACTGGCTTGCTCAACAAAGTTTAAATCTTCTGAGGCAATGCGATGAAAGATATTGTAGTCTTCAGAAAGCGAATGGCGTTCTGAAATCATGCGGTATTTTTTTTGCTTCCTAAAATGATCAATGACTAAGTTGTGTGCAATGCGCAAGACCCAAGGCAAAAATTTTCCTTCGTCGTTATAAGCACCCAATTTTAATTTCTGAATGACTTTAATAAATGCTTCTTGGAAGATGTCATTGGCTAATTCGGAATCTTTTATCTTGTGGTAGATAAATTTAAAAATGGCTTCTTGGTGCCTGTTTAACAAGACTTCGAAAGCGGTTTCGTTTCCGGAAATATAGGCTTGAACTAATTGAGAATCAGAAGATTTAGACAAGATCATAATTTACACTTTAGTGCTGAAGTTTGGGTTTCAACGGTTAAAAGTAAATTTGATCTATAGGCGTTTCTCTTAGTTAATGTTGAGCGAATATAGTAAAAAACCATTTAAATCAAAAAAGTCGCTCAAAAAGAATGCTTAATTTTGTCCTACTTAAGTAAAGTTATGCCAAAAATCTCTGAAAAAGGGCTGCAAATGCCAGCCTCCCCTATTCGAAAACTAGTTCCATTTGCTGAAGCGGCTAAAAAAGCGGGCAAAACCGTATACCACCTCAATATCGGGCAACCCGATATCCAAACGCCAGACCTCGCATTGGCCGCTATTAAAAATTTGGAACACAAAGTGCTCGAATATAGCCACTCTGCAGGTTTTGAAAGTTATAGAAATAAATTAGCCGTTAGTTACCAAAAACAAGGTATTCCGGTTGATGCACAAGATATTATTGTAACCACTGGCGGTTCTGAAGCTTTGGTTTTTGGCCTCATGAGCGCCTGCAACCCTGGCGATGAAGTCATTATCCCTGAGCCTTTTTATGCCAATTATAACGGTTTTGCTGTTATGGCTGGTTTAAATGTGGTTCCGGTTACCGCACACATCGAAAATGGTTTTGCCTTACCTCCTGTTGCTCAAATAGAAGCAAAAATCACAGCCAAAACCAAAGCCATTGTTATTTGCAACCCAGGCAACCCTACCGGTTATCTTTACGCCAAAGAAGAACTCGAGCAACTTCGCGACATCGTCAAAAAACACGACCTCTTTTTGTTTGCCGATGAAGTGTACCGCGAATTTTGTTACGATGGCGCCCAACCATTCTCAGTAATGAACCTTAAAGGTATTGAGCAAAACGTCATCATGATCGACTCTGTTTCAAAGCGTTACTCTATGTGTGGTGCAAGAATCGGAGCCATCATTTCGAAAAACACAGAGCTCATGCAGGCAGTTTTAAAATTTGGTCAGGCACGTTTGTCGCCTCCAACAGTTGATCAAATTGCTGCAGAAGCTGCACTAGAAACCCCACAGTCATATTTTGACGAAGTGGTTGCCGAATACGTAGCGCGCAGAAACATCATGGTAGAAGGCCTCAACAGCATCCCTGGTGTATTTTGCCCTAACCCAAGCGGTGCATTTTACTGTGTTGCCAAATTCCCTGTTGATAACGCAGAGCGTTTTTGCCAATGGTTACTCGATTCTTTCGAATACAATGGGCAAACCGTCATGATGGCACCTGCCAATGGTTTCTATGCCACCCCAGGAGCGGGCTTGCAAGAAGCACGCATTGCTTATGTGCTAGATCAAGAACATTTAAAAGCTGCCGTAGAATGCTTGCGTGTTGCCCTAGAGCAATATCCGGGCACCCAACGCTAGAACCAAATCAGACGCCAAGCGTTAATAGTGCATGAAACAATTTGAAGTACCTGCTTTTTACCGTTCGCCCTTGATTACTAAAATCAAAGCGCAGCGCAAAATTCAGGACCCTAGAAAAAAAGATTTCAGTCCTACTGAAATACAACTCGGTAACTTCACCTTTATTTTAGCAAGACACTTTGGCTTTTGTTACGGTGTAGAAAACGCCATCGAGCGCAGCTATAAAGCCCTTGCCGAAAACCCTGGTAAGCGCATTTTCCTATTGAGTCAAATGATTCATAACCCAGCTGTCAACCAAGATCTAGAAGCCAACGGCATACAATTCTTACAAGACACCAAAGGTCAGCAACTCATTGATTTCAACACGCTTACCACTCAAGATGTCGTTCTGATTCCGGCATTTGGCACTACGCTTGAAATTGAAAATCAACTCAAGGCCCAAGGCTTAGACATTCAAACCTACAACACAACCTGTCCGTTTGTAGAAAAAGTCTGGAATCGTTCTGACAAACTCGGTGAAACAGAACATACCATCATTATTCATGGAAAATACAACCATGAAGAAACCCGTGCTACATTTTCGCATGCAGCTGCAAGTGCTCCTGCTTTAATATTAAAAGACATGGCCGAAGCTGAGTTTTTAGGCTCCTACTTAAAAGGCGGGCAAACAACAGCTGAATTTCATGCCTTTTTTGAAGGAAAAATGAGTAAGGGCTTTGATCCAACGAAAGATTTATCAAAAATCGGGGTAGTTAATCAGACCACAATGCTCGCCTCTGAAACCGAGGCCATTACTAATTACTTGCGTCAAATCATGCTCGATATCTACGGCTTTGAAAATATTAAAGCACACATAGCCGACACCCGAGACACACTCTGCTACGCCACCAACGACAACCAAACCTCTACCTATGGTTTGCTAGAAACTGAAGCCGACCTCGCCTTGGTGGTAGGCGGCTACAACAGTTCAAATACCACCCATTTGGTTGAGTTGCTCGAGCAAAAATTCAAGACCTATTTTATCAAAGATGCGAGCGAATTTTCAACTGATGGATCCATTCAGCACTTTGACATCCATCAGCACAAACTTCAGCAACAAAACAACTTTCTACCACAAAAAGAACAAATTCGCATCATTTTAACTTCTGGTGCCTCTTGTCCGGACAGTATAGTAGAAGGTGTCATTCAAAGCGTATTGTCCTATCAATATACTACTAAAGAAATTGAACAGCTTTGTGCTGATTACCTATAACTTTTACATATGAAAATCTACACCAAAAAAGGCGATCAAGGAAGTACTGGGCTCATTGGCGGTACACGCGTTTCTAAAGGCGATGTTCGGATAGAAGCTTACGGAACCATTGATGAACTCAATTCTTACATTGGATTATTAAGTTGCTTGGGCATCAATGTGCTTTATGTGCAACAACTCCAAGAAATTCAAGACCGCCTCTTTACTATAGGTTCTCATTTAGCCGCAGATCCGGAAAAAGCAAAAATGCAGCTTCCTGACCTACTCGATTCAGACATAGAAAAACTCGAACATTGGATGGATGTCATGGACGAACAACTACCTGACCTAACCGCATTTATCTTACCTGGTGGCCATCCACATGCCGCACACGCACACGTTGCGCGCTGTATTTGCAGAAGAGCCGAGCGCATGGCGGTTACACTAGACGAATTAGAAGGAGTAGAATCTTTGGTCTTGATGTACTTAAACCGACTCAGTGACTACTTATTTGTATTATCCAGAAAATTAGCCTTTGACCAAGGTGCAACAGAGCATACTTGGACTGCACGCAATTAAATTTGCGTTGTTTTTTCTTTGTTAACTTGGATTTTTGGAAATAAAAATTACTTTTGCCAAAAAATAACCTAAAATAAGCAAACATGTACTGGACACTGGAACTTGCCTCCTATCTCGAAGACGCACCGTGGCCTGCCACCAAAGAAGAACTCATTGACTTCGCGATCCGCACAGGAGCTCCACTAGAAGTAGTTGAAAACCTTCAAGATCTCGAAGACGAAGGAGATATGTATGAAAGCATTGAAGAAATTTGGCCAGATTATCCGTCTCGTGAAGATTTCCTCTTCAACGAAGACGAATACTAATTTGGATATCGGCAAAAGCCTTTGAAAATTAAAATCCTGCTAATTGCAGGATTTTTTTTTGAGCCACATATTCGAGGGAAATCTTTACAAAAGATTATCTGAGTAAATGTACAAAGCCCAGTATTTTGCGCTCTTCTCCTTTGTCTGTCTCTTGATATTTGATTACATAATTGTAAATTCCATCGGGGCAATCGCTGCCATCTGACATGGAGCCATCCCAGTAACCATGGTGATTTTCACTATAGAAAATCAATTCACCCCAGCGGTTATAAATTTCAAAATGATAGCCTTTCGGAATAAACCCAGTAGAGAAAACCGGAAAAAAGGTCGTATTGAACTCATTTTGATCGGGAGTAAACGAATTGGGCACATACACAGCAATATTATTCATGACCGTAGCGCTTAAGGTCAGTGAATCAGTACATCCAATATCTGTCGAACTTATTAATTGTATGGTATAGGTGCCTTCTACAAAAGGAAGATCATAATTGAAAGAAGAACTGGCATTCTCCAAACTCTCGCCATTGATATTCCACAAATGGTTCAAATTTCCTATCGTAGTATTGTAAATAGTGATATTTGGTGCATCTATTTCTACTTGATCTGGATTTATATAAAAATTGGGCACCGGAATCGGGTCAATTTGGACCATTGCTTGCACAGGGGCGCTCTGACAACCGTTGTTATCTGTGCCCTGCACTGAATAATAAGTGGTGACACCTGGGCAAACAGTAAGGCTTCCATCCAAATTTTGGGGCTCAGACCACAAATAAGTATTAGCCCCAGTGGCAATTAAAGTAACGCAAGTGTTGGCACAAACAAAAGTATCGGCAACCTGCACAATTGGCAAATCCCATTCTGAAAGCGTCAGGACAATCATGGAATCACAGCCATTTTGATTAGTGAGATGAACCGTATAAACTCCTGCACTCGACAAACTTAGACCATTAAAAGCCAATACAGAATCGGCGCAAATGCTCATCGAAAGCAAGGTGGTGTCTGCTTCAAGTGCCACATTTAGGTAAACCAAAGAGTCGCAGCCAAAAATGTTGCTCAGCACACTCTGGTAGGTTCCTGCTGTGCTTATCGACTGTCCATAAAAATTAAAGGTGCTACCTGCACATAAATTCATGCTACTTGAACTCGTGTCAGGAAGCATTACTGCTATTTGAATTTGATCTTGCGCCGTACAACCCAAATTATCAGTTATGGTTAATGTATAGGCGCCGGCAGTTTGAACTGAAATCGTTGCGGTTGTTTCGCCCGTAGACCAAAGATAAGTTAAGTATGAACCTGAGGCTTGCAAAGTGCTCGAGTCACCAAAGCAATGGTAAGTATCAGGTCCAAGACTTACTGTTGGTTGCTGCGTTGTAATGACAATGGAATCGCGCGCCAAACCACAACCACTCGGCACGTCTAACCAATAGGTGCCTGCACTTGCAACATTAATTGATGGAGTGGTTGCCCCTGTATTCCAGGCATAAGCAGTATAAGTTAATGTAGGCTGAATGGTAATGCTTGTTCCGGCACAAATGAGGGTGTCCTGACCTATATTGGGTGGCGTGCCTGGGCTCGGAGGCGTGTAGTTATAAAGCACTAACCCTGCTGCACCAGCTTGCGCACCAAAATTGGTTCCCGAACAAGATGGCCCCGTATGTAAAATGGTTCCAGGATTTCCGCCTACCACATTTGTCGTAACATTTGCGGGTGTGGTAGCTTGTTGAAAAACAACGGCACCGCCACCGCCACCGCCACCTGGGCCATGGCAAGCTGAAGCCCACATTGTGCTAAAAATATTACCACCATTGCCGCCGTTGACATTGATATTCAAATTAGAACTCACATTTTGTGTAAGTAGATATACACAGCCACCTGCGCCACCAGCACCTGCGCCCTCTGAGTCCGTATTTCCGACCACATTTAAGCCACTGGCATTGATTTGTTGGTTGTTTCCTATAATGGTGGGTGTGATGATAAATACAATACCACCACCATTTGATCCTGGCGTAGCATTCAAACCATTGTCTTTGTAGCCGCCACCGCCTCCGCCTCCTAAATACGCTCTAAAAGTGCTGTAGTTGAGCGCTAGCCCACCGATTCCAAATGCAACATTTACTGGGCAAGACCCAGAGAACTGATTTCCACCACGGCCTCCAGCCCCTCCGTTTGACCCCCCGCCTGCGCCTGGGTTTCCGGAGTTTGCACCCCCACCTCCATTGGCTAAAGGAGCTCGATTACTTTCCATATTAAGTGGTGCAGCAGCTATTCCCTCTCCTTTTTTACCAGCTGAAGTTGCCGGGCTGGCAAAATTCGGATCATTACAAGCGAAAAAACTAGAGGTAACCGCTCCACCAACAAAACCCTGCCCACTCACATTGATGACATTATTAAAGGCAAGACTCGTTGTGGCTTCGATGGCAACTACCCCTCCTGTGGTACCATTCCAAGGGGTTGCGGTTATTGGCGCGTTAATAGTAGCTTGATTATAAACCGGCACACGGATCAATTGAACCTTGCCAGCAGGGCTAAATGATTTACATAAATTAGCTACAAACGTGATTTGATTTCCAGTAATAGATAAAATATTGGTGAATTCAAAATTCCCGGCGCTACCCAAGTTAGTAATTTGACCAAAACTTGCGGTATTGGTAGTATTGATAAGAGCGCCTTTCATTTGAATGAGCAAAACGCGGTCTCCGACTGAAAAACCATTTGCACTTGTCACCGTAACGCTATTAGGCGTCATGTTCGAAACAGCGGTGTAAATATTGACTATCCCTCCGATAGATTGCGCCCAACTTAAAGAGCTATTGAAGAAGAAAATAAAAAGTATAAAAACTTTAAAAATAAGCAGTACTATACTTTTTTTCATAAGCCTATCTCATTAACAATACACTACCATTAATAGTATGCATATCATCCGTATTTAATGATTTGAAATCAATCTTGTAGGTATAAATTCCTTCTGGAGACTTCCTGTAGTTCATGGTACCATCCCAACCGATTTCAGGATCTAACGATTCAAAAATTACTTCTCCCCATCGATTATAAATAAAGAGATGATAGCTTTTTGGATCATAGCCAGAGGTAAATACTGGCCTAAAGATATTATTGCAAGCATCGCCATCAGGCGTAAAGGTGTTGGGCACATAATAAATGATGCCGCCAGTTATCTGAATCAAGACCTGCGTTTCATCGGTACATCCTTCAGGGCTCTGAACAGTGAGTATGACATTGTAATTTTGGTCTTCTACAAAAGGGTAAGTATAAGTAAAATCGGTTTCAGCGCTTTCTTGAGTGGTGCCGTCACCAAAATCCCAGAACGAAACAGCGGTATTTTGAGAAGTATTGCTAAAAGTAACTGTAGGATTGTCATTGGTTAACACCAACGGATTTGCGCTAAATGCTGCTGTTGGCTGCGAATAAACAGTAACCGTTGTGGTAGCGGTATCTAAACAATTGAATGTATTGGCACCTATGACTGTATAGGTGGTGGTTTGCAAAGGAGTCAGCTGAAAGCTGGTGCCACTCATGGTCGGGTCTGACCACAGATAATTGGTTGCACCAGTAACTGCAATTGAGGCGGAAAAACCAGGGCAAATCCCTTGATCTGGTGTAATGTTTAACACTGGAACGGGATGAACGGTAATTTGAAGTTCTGTGCTGTCTTGGCAGCCATAAATGGAAGTTCCGATGATTTCGTAGGTGCCACTTAACGGATTTAGAATGGTTTGAGCAGGATTGGAGCTTAGCGATGGCATTGGTGTATTCCAAGAATAATTTAATGCACCCGAAGCCTGCAAAACAAGGGTGTCATAGGCACACATAACCAAATTATTGGCCGTTAACTGCATGTTTGGTAGTGGCTCTACAAGGATGTCAAAACTTTCGGTGTAATTGCAAAGAAAGGGGTCAATTGCCGTAACGGTATAGGTATTGGTTTGATTTGGGGTAATCGTGAAGGTATTTCCAACAGTTGGGTTCATTGAACCAAATGGCAACCAAAAATATTGCACACCGGTAAAATTTGAAACCGGCACTTGGGTAACCGAGTTGCCAAAGCAAATAAGTGTGTCAACTACACTAAACACAGGAGTTTGAGAAATTGATATAGCTAAAGTAGTGACAGAATCACAACCCGAAACTGTGAGCGAAGAGTCAATGTAAATTCCAGTTTGTGTGTAGCTTATTCCATTGAAAACATAAGGACCACCATTGCAAAGTGTATCAGTAATAGTGGCTTGGTATTCGGGTAAAATACTCACATCGACCTGATCAGTAGTACTGCAGTTGATGCTACCCGAGGTGTCGGTTACGGTGAGTGTATAGGTTTGCACCATAGCCCAACCCGTGTTGACATTTGCCATAGATACCGTAGGATTAGCAGTAGTAGCATTACTCAAACCTATACTTGGAGACCAAGCATAAGTCAGGTTAGGAAGTGCGGGGAAACCAATTTGTCCGGTTTCATTTGAACACATGGTTTGATTCTGCCCCGCATTTGCACTAGGTGAATATCCTAGCGATAAATTCAAGGTAACCACGGAGTCACAACCATGGATGGTGTTGAGGGTATCTTGATAAACACCGGGTTGTGTCAGCACTTGCCCATTGAAAGTATATTGCCCAGAGCAAGAAGTCTGGTTGTTGGTCAAGGTGTATTCTGGCTGAATGGTCACGACAATTTGGTCTGTGGTTGAACACAAACCAGGATTTGTGGCCATAGATGTGGTCACGGTATAAGTTTGGGTTATTGGAGCACCTGTTGTATTTGTAATATTTACGACAGGATTTGCTGCTGTATTTGAATTCAGGCCTGTTGCCGGAGACCAATTGTAAACATAAGACGAATTGGCAGTTGCCCCTATGGAGACGTTTTCTCCTGAACAAGTAGTGACATCAACCCCTGCATTAGAGGCTGCCTGATCTGTATAGATGATCACGTTTCGGATAGAATGCATGTCGTAGAGTGCACCGGTACTGGCTGTAAAGCCCATGTAGCCTGTGAATCCAATGGTGTAATTTGCAGTGAGCAACACCACATTATTGACATAAACAGTGACAACTCCGTTGTTGTAAACAATTTTAACAGGCTGATAATTAGCGTTTCTAAGATAATTTAAACTTCCACCTGAATTCTGCACCTTAGGCGTGGTGGCAATACACTCGTTGTATCCTATTCCGTTGAAAATTTGAAGTTCGGGATTGGTGCCGCCTTGCGAACAGTTGTCATAGGTATCAATGACAACTTTCATGCCCTGTGCAGTTCCTGGAATGCCAATTCCGCCACCTACAACGAAGCCAGTTGGCGGGACATTAATGAAACAAAAAGCCAAACCATCGGCTGCATTCCCACCCCAAATTCTGTATTCAAATTCGACGGTCCATTTTTGACATTGGGATAAATTGATTGGGGTGTTGTAAAAAACACCACCCGATTGCGTGGTGGCAACATTTGTCAAAATAAGTTCGTTCGAAAAATTATCGACGTCACCCGGAGTATCACCGATGTGGGCATTTCCGGTTAAATTCCATCCTGTAGTGATCATATTTGGCGAGCCAGTCAGCTGTCCAAAAACAAAATTCTGAGCATGTATTGAATTGTTAAACAATACATTAACTACAATTATCAATAAAAAATAAACTCTCATCGCTTGCAAAACGTTATAAACAAAGATAGGTTGCTAAATTTAATAATTTTAATTGCTTTTTTATTTTACTTAGTGTAAATTTGACACAAACTAAACTTACAGGCATGAAAGCCCAAACAAAAAACACAACGAACCAAGAACGTTTTCAATCTTTCAATATTGTCGTTTTTGGTGGAGACGGAGACCTTTCCATTCGTAAAATTCTACCCGCACTTTTTCACCGCGATCTCGATGGTCAATTGAATATTCCTTACAACGTTGTGGCCATTACACGCAAAACGCCCGATATCGAAGAATTTCATCAAAAACTTATTCCGTTTTTAGAAGTATCTGACCACCACAAATATAGCCGAGCTGAAATCGACCGTTTTTTGGCAAAGGTATCCTTGATTCAGGCTGAAAATCCAGACGAAGCTTCCTATCAGGAATTGGCTAAGTTTTTAAATAGCTTTCCGACCTATCAAAATATCTACTACTACTCTACTCCTTCCTCAGCATTTGGCCCCATTACGCAAACCTTAAAAATTTGTGGCTTGGTCAATGAAAATAGTAAAGTCGTACTCGAAAAACCTTTGGGGCATAGTTTGGCTTCTTCTAATTCAATCAATGCCGAAATCACACAAGCATTTGAAGAACACCAGATTTATCGCATCGACCACTACTTAGGAAAAGAAACGGTTCAAAACCTTATGGTCTTGCGTTTTGCCAACAACCTATTTGAACGCGCTTGGAATGCGGAAAACATTGAAAGCGTGCAAATTACAGTTGCTGAAAGCTTAGGTGTAGAAAAAAGAGCTTCCTATTATGACCAATCGGGTGCTTTACTCGATATGGTTCAAAATCATTTGTTGCAATTGCTTTGTTTAGTAGCTATGGAACCACCCGTTGCATTAGAAGCTGACGAAGTGCGCAACGAAAAATTAAAAGTGCTCAAAGCGCTCCGACCACTCAATAAAAAATCAGTTTTAAAAGACACCGTTAAAGGACAATATACGAGAGGCTTTTCAAATGGTGTAAAAGTAAACAGCTACCTTGAAGACATCGAGAAATACGAGTCTAAAACTGAAACTTTTGTCGCGATTAAAACTTACGTTGATAACTGGCGTTGGAAAGGCGTGCCTTTCTTACTCAGAACCGGGAAGCGCATGATCAAACGCTACTCCGAGATTGTGATCAATTTTAGAGAGGTCAAACATAATATTTTCCCTTCAAAAGAAAAACTCAACAACAATAAATTGATCATTCGCCTGCAACCTGAAGAGCGCATAGAACTGATCCAAATGACCAAAATACCTGGCCCAGGTGGTTATCGCTACAAGCCGATCGCACTCAAACTAGACTACAACGACTCTTTTAAAGAACGATTCCCGGAGGCTTATGAGCGCCTGATCATTGACGTCATTCGAGGCAACCAAACGCTGTTTATGCGCCAAGACGAATTGCAAGCCGCTTGGACCTTTATTGAATCGGTAACCAGTAGTTGGAAGGCTGCCAATATGGCAAATGTGTTATACGAAGCAGGTACTTGGGGCCCTGGTGATGAAATTTTAGACGAAGGCGAGTCATGGATCACCAAAACTTGGAGAGAATGATTTCTTTTGACAGCAAAACCGAGTTGGAAATTGCGCTGGCTAAGATAATTGAAGCCTATTTAAATGAAGCGCTGCAACAAAGAGGCTCCGCAACCCTATTACTATCTGGTGGAAGCACACCAGGAGGGGTCTATAGGTTGCTTTCAAACACCAACCTCAATTGGTCAAACATCAAAGTAGGCTTGGTAGACGAAAGATTCGTGGGGCCAGAAAGCGAATTTTCTAATTTCACCCTGCTTAGTCAAACTTTGTTGCAAAACAGAGCTGCCAAGGCTGAACTCATCCCTATGGTTTTTGACACCGCCGATTACCAGAAAAATCTTGAAAAAGTTGAGCATGCATACCGTATTTTTACGGAACCAGATGTTTGCCTGCTTGGCATGGGCCCGGACGGCCACACTGCCTCAATCTTTCCAAATGATGCCGCTTCTCAAAAAGCACTCATTTCAAATAGTGCTGTTGCATTTAATACAAATGCACCTGCACATCCTACCCAGCGCATCACCTGTAGTGCCGAACTTCTGAAAAATAGCAAACATCTTTTTTTAATGTTGACCGGAAAGCAAAAATTAGAAGTGTTTGAACAAGCGGAAACACTCCAATTACCTATTGCAGCTTTTAAGCATTCGCTTCAAGAAACTTATTATACCGAATCATGATTCATCCAAAAATTGCCGAAATAACGGCCAGAATTGCAGAAAGAAGTAAAGAAAGCAGAAGTGCCTATCTCCAACAAATGGACGCAGCTTTTTTGGAAGGCGTACATCGCAGTACCTTGAGTTGTGGCAATTTAGCCCATGGATTTGCTGCCTGCAATTCTCATGACAAAAAAGAACTTGCCGCAGATATTACCCCAAATCTTGGGATATTAACAGCCTACAACGACATGCTCTCTGCGCATCAGGTGTATGAAGACTACCCAAAAGACATCAAAAAGTATGCGAACCAATTCAATGCAGTAGCACAAGTCGCGGGAGGAGTTCCTGCTATGTGTGATGGCGTTACACAAGGACAACCCGGAATGGAGCTTTCGCTCTATAGCCGAGATGTCATTGCACTTTCAAGTGCAGTAGGTTTAGCGCACAACATGTTTGATGGTGTGCTATGCCTAGGAATTTGTGATAAAATTGTACCCGGCTTGCTCATGGGTGCGTTGCGTTTCGGGCACCTGCCTACTATTTTTATCCCCGGAGGCCCAATGCCAAGTGGCATCAGCAATGAGGAGAAATCTCAAATTAGACAAGCATTTGCCGAAGGGAAAATTGGTCGAGACGAACTTTTGAAAGGAGAAGCTGATTCTTACCATTCACCAGGAACTTGTACATTTTACGGCACTGCTAATAGCAATCAAATGCTCATGGAAATCATGGGCTTGCACTTACCCGGATCTAGCTTTGTCAACCCTCATGCAGAATTAAGAGCACTGCTGAATAAAGAAGCAGTCAAAACCATGGTTGAAAACATCAAAATTGGCAAGGAAAGAAGCTTGGCCTCTATTTTAGATGAAAAAACGGTTGTTAATGGCATTATCGGGCTTTTAGCCACCGGCGGTTCCACCAACCACACCATTCACCTTATTGCTATTGCTAGAGCAGCGGGTATCATTATCAACTGGGACGACATGTCTGAATTATCTGCTGTTATTCCACTGATTACCAGAATGTATCCAAATGGTGCCGCAGACGTGAATCATTTCCATGCTGCAGGCGGAATGGGTTTTGTGATTCACACGCTTTTAGAAAATCAGTTGCTACATGAAGACGTTCATACCATTATTGGCAAAGGTCTTTGGCAATACACCAAAGAACCACGCATTCAGAACGGAGAAATCATTTGGGTAGAAGGAGCCAAAGCATCTTTAAATACTTCAATTGTAAGACCTGCAACAGAACCATTTACTGCAGATGGCGGTATCAAATTACTAAAAGGAAATTTGGGACGCTCTGTCATTAAAACAGCAGCGGTAGAACCCCAACACCGCATTGTGGAGGCGCCTGCTATTGTTTTCCAAGAACAAGAAGATCTCATTTCTGCTTTTAAAAGAGGCGAACTCGACAAAGATTTCATTGCGGTAGTTCCTTTTCAGGGCCCGAAGTTTAACGGGATGCCCGAGTTGCACAGCCTCACCCCAACCCTAACCGTTTTGCAAAAGAAAGGATTCAAAGTTGGATTGGTCACCGACGGACGCATGTCGGGTGCATCGGGTAAAGTACCTGCTGCCATTCACCTAACACCGGAAGCGCACGATGGCGGTTTAATAAGTAAAATTCAGACCGGAGACATCATTAGACTCGATTCTGAAAATGGAACCCTAGAAGTGCTCAATGAATCAGACGTAACGGCAAGACCAACCATTTCAAAAGCCAACAACCAACACTTTGCTTTTGGCAGAGAGTTGTTTGCCAATTTAAGAGCTAGCGTAAGCCAAAGCGAAACTGGCGCTTCGTTTATTGTGTAAGTTCTGTATCTCCTTGGGGAGCTTCTTTCCAAATCAAAGAAGCAATAACTGAAAGCGCTAACGCCCCAACTACAATTGCCAAAGACACCACTGAATCTATATGGAAAAATGGTGCCAATAACATTTTGAAGCCAATAAAACTCAAGATAAAAGCCAAGCCATAGTTGAGTTTAGAAAACATATGTATAGAGTTTGCGAGCAAGAAATACATGGAGCGCAATCCAAGAACGGCAAAAATATTGGAGGTATAAAGAATCAATGGATCATTTGGTGCAATGGCGAAAATGGCCGGAATAGAGTCAATAGCAAAAATAAGATCTGTGGTTTCGATCACGACCAAAACTAAGAAGAGTTTGGTTGCCAAGCGCTTTGCTCCTCTTTTGACAAAGAAACGGTCATCGTAATAATGCTTGGTGACCGGGAATATTTTTCGGACCAACTTGGCCCCCATGCTATTACTGAAATCTTTTTGTTGGTCTTCTTCTCCGCCAAACAACGACTTAATGCCTGCAAACACAAGAAAGCCACCAAACAAAGTAAGAATGAGATTTGGCTTAAAGAAAAAGCCTGGTGCAGCATGCGCGCCTTGATCAAGACTAAATGAATAGCCAAACAATTCAAATGCTGGCAAATAGGTCATTTTGATGAGCCCAATTCCAGAGAAGATAAAAATTCCCCTGAAAACTAAAGCGCCAATGATCCCCCAAAACAAGACACGGTGTTGTAAAATGCCATCGAGCTTGAAGAACTTGAATACCAGGATAAAGACAAACATGTTGTCTACAGAAAGTGCTTCTTCAATCCAGTAGGCTGATTGGTATTCGGCAAATTTAGTGAAACCCATTTGCCACCAGATAAGGGCACTAAAACCCATAGATAAAGCAATCCAGATGAGTGTCCAGTTGAGCGCCTCTTTATTGGTAATTTGATGAGATTTCTTATTGACTAAGCCCAAGTCGATGAGCAACATCGTGAAAATCACGACCACAAATATTCCGACTAACCAAGGATTGAGTTGCATTCTAAAGTTTTGGCAAAAATAAAAAAGAAAGCCACATGCGAACATGTGGCTTTAACGAAATAGGATACTAAATAATTTTATTTTTTATTCAGCAAGTAAGAAACAGCATTGGCAGCATTTACAAAACCACCTGTAATGCAAATTTCTTTCATTTTAACTTTTTCGCCGTTAGGTGCTACTACTTTTTTGTTGTTTTTAGCCGTAGTTTGCATCAAGACTTCACGCACTTGAGCTGCGCTTAGTTCTGGGAAATAACTTCTGATGAGCGCTGCAACACCGGCAGTAGCTGGGCAAGCCATTGAGGTTCCACTTGCGTTTTCATAGCTGTAGTCAGGAATTGTGGAGTAGATGTCTACACCTGGCGCAAAGAAATCAACGGTAGTTGAGCCATAGTTTGAGAAGTCTGCGATTATTTTCTTTGGACTTTTTGAACTGCTACTTGCTCCTACTTCAATCCAGTTAGGCGCAATTTTACCTGTGTTGAGGATACGTGTAGGGTAAGAGTCTTCTTGATCTTTGTTTTTACCGTCGTTACCTGCAGCGTGTACTAACAATACATCTTTGCTTTCTGCATATATAATGGCAGCATCTACGTAGTCTTTATTTGGCGTCCAATATTTACCAAAAGACATATTGATCACTTTTGCACCGTTGTCTACAGCATAAATGATGGCATTGGCCACATCTTTGTCGCGCTCGTCTCCGTCTGGAACGGCACGTACCACCATGATTTTAACGTTGTCGGCAACGCCGTCGATTCCGATACCGTTGTTTCGAGTAGCAGCAATGATGCCTGCAACGTGCGTACCGTGGAATGCATCTGGGCCTTCGTAACGGTTACAACCATAGATTTTAGACGATAAGTCATTCGGGTTGTCACCAACAATAGACGTACGGATAGAGTCGGCATTTTGCATGGCAATTGCAATGGAATTGGCTACCGATTCTTCAGCTGATTTGATTTCGGTGCTCAATTGTTCAGCAGGATAAGCAATTAATATAGCTTTCAAGCGGTTTTGCATTTTTTTGTCTATTTCAGTGAGTGCCACATAAGCCGCATTCCCTTCTTTACTGAATGGTTGGCCAGTTTGCTCTTCCACACGCTTCATGTAAGCTGATAGATTGCGAATGTTGTTCAAGGAAGTTTTTTTCTCGTTGAGATCTGATTCGAAAGCAATTTTGATTTTTTCATAGGTCGCAAAACGAGCTCTTTCATTAGCCGGAATGTCTTGTGCTTGTTTACCTGCAAAATATTTAGACTCAATTAAGTACATTCTTGCCAACTCCATTGCTTCTTTGTCAATATCCTCAGTTGCACCACCTAAAAATGACCAACCGTTGACATCGTCAATGTAACCATTGTTGTCGTCGTCAATTCCATTTGCTGGAATTTCATCTTCATTTACCCAAATGACATCTTGTAAGTCTGGATGGTCGGTTTCTACTCCACTGTCAATAACTGCAACAATAACTGTAGTTGATTTCTTACCTGCAGCATTTAACATTTCGTAGGCTTTGGTCGCCCCCGTTCCGTAAATGTGGTCCGCTTTTGGATCTTTTAAATACCAATTTAAATTCTCTGGTTCAGAGGTTTGATTTTTCTGAGCATGCAGACCCATAGTTAGGGCTACAAACGGAAGAAGAATAAAGTTTTTAGTCATGTTATCTAATTTGAATAGCGAAAATAAGATTAATTGCGCAGACGAAAAAATCAGCCAACTGTTACGCTGTTAAGAAATATTGAAAAGTATGCAACCATTGTTGCAAGTGTAAGCGGATCAAAGCCCTATTTTTGTAGCAAATAAATATGAATATGAGTCAAATCGAACGTCTTTCTTGCCTAATTATCGGATCGGGTCCAGCGGGTTATACCGCAGCTATTTATGCTGCAAGAGCCGACATGAATCCTGTTATGTATCAAGGCTTACAACCTGGTGGACAATTAACTACCACCAATGAAGTAGAAAATTTCCCAGGTTATCCTGAAGGAATTTCTGGTCCTGAAATGATGCTGCAACTCGAGGCTCAGGCCAAGCGATTTCAGACAGATATCCGCAGTGGTTTCATTACCAAAGTTGATTTCTCTGGGCCTGTTCATAAATGCTGGACAGAAGATGGTCATGAGATCCATGCAGACACCGTAATCATCTCTACTGGGGCCTCTGCAAAATACTTAGGTCTAGAAAGTGAACAAAAATATTTGAAATTAGGTGGCGGCGTTTCTGCTTGTGCAGTTTGCGATGGTTTCTTTTACCGCAATCAAGAAGTGGTTATCGTTGGTGCCGGTGACTCCGCTTGCGAAGAAGCCCATTACCTTTCAAAACTTTGTACTAAAGTTACCATGCTGGTTCGTAAAAACGAATTCAGAGCCTCTAAAATCATGGCAGAGCGCGTACAAAACACACCTAACATTGAAATTCTTTTCAACACTGACACCGTTGAAGTACTCGGAGACGGACAACTTGTTACAGGCGTGAAAGTGAAAAATAGCGTTAACCAACAAGAAAGTGAAATTGCTTGTACGGGTTTCTTTGTAGCTATTGGGCACCAACCCAACACAGAAGTTTTCAAAGATTTCATTGACCTCGATGAAACAGGCTACATAAAATACGCTCAACCAGGTACCTCTAAAACAAATGTAGCAGGAGTATTTGTTGCTGGTGATGCAGCTGACAAAACCTATCGTCAAGCCATTACCGCTGCCGGAACCGGCTGTATGGCTGCACTAGATGCAGAGCGATATCTTGCCGCAAAAGGTCACTAAATCTCAGACTTTTTAGATAGAATAAATGCAGTGCCTAACGCACTGCATTTTTGTTTAATAGCTTTATGAAATGAAAGCCTTTTGGGGCAAAACCTTGATTGTAAAAGAACTTATGCGCCTTGAAATTGGTAGTGTAGGAGTCTAATGAAAGCATATTACACTGTTCGTCTTTTGCCTTTTGCTCAAGTGTTTTAAAAATCAAATCCCCTACTCCTTGGCTTCTGTAATTGGCCACCACAACTATGTTATCTAGTTCGAGGTACTTGCCAATCCACAATTTATTTCCAATCCAGTAGCCGCAAATGGCTACGCAATTTTGATTTGAATCAAAGATGGCCAACTGCCCATAATTGTGTGGCAGCATGAGCTCAAGTTCTTGGTCATATTGTTCGAGCGTCAGGCTCGGATACAGCACTTGAAGTACTGATAAATGAGCCAGCATTTCTTCCTTTTTGGTTAAAAATGCGCTTGTAAATGCTTTGCTTTGCGACATGCTATTTCAGGTAAGTTTCGAATAGTTCTAAAATTCTTCGGTATTCATCGACCCAAGAACTCGTGTATTTAAAGCTGTGTCTTTCTACCGGGTAAAGCGCCATCCAATAATCCTTTTTACCTAATTCTATGAGGCGCTGATTGAGTCTTACTACATCTTGAAACTGTACGTTGTCGTCAATCATGCCGTGCAAAATGAGCAATGGATCTTGTAATCCTTCGGCAAAATAAATTGGCGAACTTTGTTTGTAAGCTTCAGGATCTGCAGCTGGCGTATTGAGGATATTTGTAGTGTATTCATGGTTGTAATGCGCCCAGTCAGAAACAGACCTTAGCGCAGCTCCACAGGCAAAGGTATTGGGTTTGGTAAATAAGCCCATCAAGGTAATAAAACCACCGTAAGAGCCGCCATAAATACCCACTCTGGCTGAATCAATGCCGTAAGTGCTCACCAAAAACTGTTTGGCATCCACATAATCTTGCAAATCTCTCCCACCCATATGTCGGTAAATTGCGGTGCGGTAGTCTCTGCCATAGCCTTCGCTGGCACGGTAATCTACATCTAACACAGTGTAGCCCTTTTGGGCAAGTAATTGATGAAACAAAAATTCTCTTTCGTAATAACTCCAGTATTGATGAGCATTTTGCAAATAGCCAGCACCATGCACAAAAAGCACTGCTGCTCCATTTTTTACATTCGCGGTGGGTTCATACAAACGCGCATAAACTTGTACGCCGTCAGAAGCTTTAAAACTCAATACTTGAGGTGAATGAAATGCTTTCGCTGCCGCGTCGTATATTGAAGTGGTTGAATGCGTTATTTGTAGCTTTTTTGTTGGATTTTTTTGTGCTGCAACGAAGAGCTCCCAAGGTTGAGTGCTAGTACTGAAGCGATAAAGCATTTGGGTTTCATCAGGCGAAAGCAATACTTCATAAGCACCTGGCTCCTGAAGTAAATCAGTCATTTTCAGCGTTTTCAAATCTAACTTTGAAAAGCTGCGTGTGCCCGGATGCTGCTTATTGGTATGCAAATAAAAAGAAGATTGATCCTCGGAAAGCTCCACCCCATGCACTTCATAGTTGCCACTTGTAAGTGCCATTTTATGTTTGCTTTGCAAGTCATAAGTGTAAAGATGAGAAAAGCCAGTTTGCTCAGATTGAAAATAAACCGTTTTTGAATCAACTAACCATCCTAAGGTGCCAGTCTCCATGTTCCAGGAAGAAATTCCTGGGCCACCAATCCAGGCGACGTCGTGCTGATGATCGATAAGTTCCACTGCTGCATTAGTCAGATTGATTTGTACAATCCAGCGGTCTTTGTTGTCTGAACTGCGGACATCGCACAAAGCGGTTTGGCTATGATCTGCAAAAATGACAGGATGCACAAAAAGCTTTCGGTTTTCACCCATGTTTGGCAAATTGGCAAACGAAACTTCTTGGACTTTTACGGACTGAAGGTCATGGATAAAGATGTGCGTATGCGGCTCCTCATTATGTACCTTGGACCTAGATTTCTCGGTGTAAACATGGGCGTCAGAAGCGATGAAATGTGGCACCTCTGTACCTTTTGACTGAGGTTCAGATTCTTCTCTCAGTATAACAAACCTGGCACTTGGATCTACTTGCAAGGCCCCATTTGGTTCAAAATCTAACCATTGTAACTTTGGATTAATTTCAATTTTCGTGTTTTGCAATTGCTTTCTTCTTTCACTCTCAAAAAATTCCAATTCGGCAGCTGTAAGTGGTGAATCCTTGGCTTTAGGAGCCTCACCTTTTTGATAAGTAATTAAGTGTGTTAAAAGGCCAGTCTGAAGATTGAGTTGAAATAAATTGAATTGTTGCTGCAGAACCACTTCATTTCCTTGCTTTAAATTTTGGGGATTCCAGAAAGCATGTCCAAAATAATTAAAGGTGCTGATTTGCTTCGTTTTTAAATCTAAAATTTCGATTTGATTCTCCTTGATTTTCAGCAGTGCATTGTGAGTAGAGAAATCGTTCGATTTGCTCCAGCGCGCCGCCCATTGTGCTTCGTCTAAAACTTTGGTTTGACCCGAATTTAAAGCAAAACTAAAATAATTGGGCGCCAAAGAATCAGGGTGCTGCTTCTGAAAATAAATTTGCGATCCATCGGCCGACCAATGTGGGTTTTGAGGAACCACGCCAATAAAGCCCGGCCCCTTCATGATCTGATTCAAGTCTAATTGAGAAAATACGGAATTGTTGACCAAACAAACAATTACAAAGCACAAGATGAATTTCATGGTCTAAAAATAGAAATAATTGTACTTTTGAGTGAAAGTTCAAAGATGAAGAAATTACTTTATTTAATCCTTCCAGAAAAAATCTACCTCCAAACGCTTCATCGGCTTTTTTATGCCCTTTTCAACCTGGGTTTCTTAAAAAATAAAGAAGCATTCAAATTTCACTATTTCGTTCAACGCATCATTAAACCCGAGTTTGTCGTCATAGACATCGGGGCTAATTTGGGATACTTCGCCAAAACCTTTTCAAAGCTAGCAAACAAAGGTAAACTCATTGCTATAGAGCCCCTTCCTCAGTTTTATGCTGTTTTGCAACAATTTATCGGTCATCAAGAGAATGTAGAACTCCATAATGTGGCTTTAGGAAAAACCGCCGGTAGCATCAAAATGGTCTTGCCGCAGACCAACGGCATGATCCGAACAGGTTTACCTCATGTACTTAGGCCAGGTGAAGAAAACACCCAAGAAAAAATTCAAGAGGTACAAATGGTGAACACCGCCGATTTCTTCCAAACTTTCGAACGCATCGATTACATCAAGTGTGACATCGAAGGACACGAGTGGGAAGTGTTTCAGCTCTTAAAAAATGTGCTTCAACAACAAAGACCTATCGTCCAACTAGAAATTGATCCCAAAAACGAAGCCGTATTATTTGAATTTTTCGAGCATTTGCAATATGCGCGCTACGGTCTAAAAGGTCAAAAAGCTTGTAAAGAAAGTACTGCTCACTTTGGTGGAGACTACTTATTTATCCCGGCAGAAAAAGAACAATTAGTGAATCTATGGAACGCCTAATTCTTTTATCACTTTCTCTCTTTTTGCTATTTTCTTCTTGTAAAAAAGGAACGGGTTCATTTGTCATTCATGGAAAAGTATCTGACCTCACCTTTTCAAAGGCACTAGAAGGAGCTGAACTCAAATTTTATAGAGTACCGATCGGAACTTCAGAAGAAATTTTACTGAAGGCAATTACACTTCCATTAGACGGAAGCTATCAATTTGAAGTGCCGCGCGATAAAACAGAGCGCTATATCATTCGCGTTTTCAAGAACAACTATTTCCCGATTGAAAAAAATATTTACTATTCTGAACTGAGTATAAAAGAAGCCAACACCTATGACCTGAGCACCGATGCCATGGCTTGGGTAAAATTACATTTCAAAAACCTCAATGGCATTTTTGGCGATCAATTTCGTTATATCAAACAAGAAGGTTTTGCAGGTTGCGAAACTTGCTGCCCTAGCACTTCCCAAGATTTCTATGGCCCAACCATAGACACTACTTTCTATTGTGTCAATAAAGCAAATAGTACCTATTCCATCTACTATTGGGAAATTAACACCCAAAATAACGGGCTCAAAAGCGCCTTTACCACTCCTTTTGACACCACCTTAATTGAGGTGATCTATTAGGCTTCCCTAAAAAGCTGCTCCACTTTTTGAAAGCGATAAGCAAAAATTTGCTCGAGTTTGGGCTTGACAATGATTGGATGCATCAAACGCCCTAATATCCCGAAGGGTAAAACATACGTAACAATATCGGTCATTTCTACCCCACCGTTCACGGCTTTAAAATGATGCTCGTGGTGCCAAACTTTGTAGGGCCCAACTCTTTGTTCATCGACAAAAAAATGCAACTCTTTTACGGTTTTAATTTCAGTCACCCAATTCATCGGTATCCCAAATAATGGCCTGACTGTATAGGCAATCATTAAGCCTTCGTACATTTTTTCAGGCACCTCCGATTTCACAATAAAACCCATTGTGGGCGGGGTGATTTCCTTGAGGTTATTTGGTGAAGAAAAATAATCCCAGCAAGTTTGCAGTTCGACTGGAATAAACTGAGTTCTTTTGAGTTGATACATGCTTTTCAAACAAAAGTCAGTTCTTTAAGTTCAAGATTACAAAAAAAAAGCCCGTTTTCACGGGCTTTTTTTTTAGTTTGTTGTACGCTGAATGCTTAAACTAGCTCTACCACTAAGGCAGATGCACCACCACCGCCGTTGCAGATTCCTGCTGCACCGCGTTTGGCGTTGTTTTGTTTCAAGACATGTAAAAGCGTTACAATTACTCTTGAACCAGAGTTACCTAGAGGATGTCCAAGTGCAACCGCACCACCGTTTACATCTACTTTAGCAGGATCCAAGCCAAGAATTTTCATGTTGGCCAAACCAACTACAGAAAAAGCCTGATTGAGCTCCCAGTAGTCTATATCTGCAATAGTTACGTTGGCTTTTTCAAGCGCTTTTGGAATCGCTAAAGAAGGCGCAGTGGTAAACCATTCAGGATCTTGCGCAGCATCTGCATAGCCCGTTACTTTTGCGATCGGTTGTAAACCATGTGCTTTAACTGCTTCTTCCGAGGCTAAAATTAGGGCAGATGCACCGTCGTTTAGTGTAGAAGCATTGGCTGCTGTAATTGTTCCGTCTTTTTCAAAAGCTGGACGCAAACTTGGGATTTTATCCAAGAAAACATTTTTATACTCTTCGTCTTGGGTAATGACAATTGGGTCTCCTTTTCTTTGAGGAACTGAAACGCCAACAATTTCTTCGTTGAATTTACCTGCTTCCCAAGCCGCTGCGGCTCTTTGGTAAGATTGAATCGCAAAAGCATCTTGCTGTTCGCGCGTAATTTCGTATTTGGTAGCACACAATTCAGCGCAATTTCCCATAGGAACTTTACTGTAAACATCTAGCAAACCATCTTTTGTGATGCCATCTAGCATGGTGATATTTCCAAATTTACTTCCGTTTCTGCCATCAAGGTAATGAGGAGTCTGAGACATGTTTTCCATACCACCGACAACCACTACTTGGTTGTCACCTGCAAGGATACTTTGAGCGCCTAACATTATTGCTTTCATTCCTGAAGCACAAACTTTATTAATTGTAGTACAAGGAACCGAATTTGGCAAGCCTGCACCCAAAGCTGCTTGACGCGCGGGCGCTTGACCCACACCTGCTTGCAAGACATTACCCATAAATACTTCATTGACAAGAGCTGGATTTAAATTAGCTTTTTCTAAAGCACCTTTGATGGCAATTGCGCCAAGTTGGGTTGCGGGTACACTTGATAAACTACCCATAAAAGCACCGATTGGCGTTCTTACGGCAGCAACGATATAAACTGTTTTTGACATGTTGATTGGTTTTGAGCCACGAATTTACGTAAAAATGTATGTATTTTTGGGTCATGCATTTGCTAAGCTCAATTTCTTTATGGTGGTCTATACCCATTTTAGCCTTGTCTGTACTGCTCAGTTGGGGTTTTTACAGAAAAGAATCTTGGCTAGATAAAAAATCAAAAGTTTTAAAAAACAGTCTGATTGCCTTGCGTGCAAGTTTAATCGGACTCATTGGCTTGTTGCTACTTGGCCTCACCATGGAATTCATGCACTTTGAAACAGAGGACCCAATTGTTGTCACACTTATCGATCAATCTAGCTCGATGCTAAATGATGAAAAAGCACCACAACTTGAAGCAAAATTGCAACAATTCGAAGCCGAACTGAATCAAAAGTTTAAGAACGGGTTTCGAATTGAAAAGTATTATTTCGGGAGCAATCTAACTACCCAGCACAACGGTTTTTCGGACCCCAGAACCAATATGGAAAAAGCGTTTGAGGAAATTAGCACACACTATTTTTCTCAAAATCTAGGTGCTGTAGTGCTCATATCTGATGGAAATTACAATGTAGGGGCGCATCCTGTCTATCAGGCCGAACATTTATCCCTCACCCCAATTTATACGCTTGGCGTTGGCGACACCACTTTAAAAAAAGATCAAATACTCAAAAATGTTTCATACAACGAACTTACCTTTTTAAACAATGAATTCCCGATAGAAGTTGATGTAGAGGCATATAGACTAGCAGGAAAATCTTGCCAACTCACCCTATTTGAAGACGGTAAAAAAATTGAAGAAAAAATAATAAGCTATGAAAAAGGCTTGCAAAGCAATCAAACGCATGTTTTTCAATTAAATGCAAAAAAGAAAGGAATCAGAGCCTACCGCATTCAATTGAGTCCGCTGAAAGGAGAATTCAGTTTGCAAAACAATTCCAAAACGGTCTATATTGAAGTAATTGATACCAAAAACAACATTCTACTTCTTTCCGCTGCACCCCACCCTGACCTCTCGGCCATTAGTCAGGCACTCAAAGGAAATGAAAATTATACCCTCAGTTTCAAAACACCTATTGAAGTCAAAGGAAAACTCAATACCTATGACCTCGTTATCTGGCACGAACCAAGTGTAGGTTTTGACAAAACAATTTTGGCTGAACTCAAAAATCAAAAAATATCCACGTGGTTTATTCTCGGTACGCAAGCAGATCAGGCAACCATCAAACAACTTCCTTTAGGTATCAACTTTAGCACGCGCCAGCAATTAGAAGAAGTGCAAGCCTATACTGAAAACGGCTTTGCTTTATTCGAACCCGACGAAAGCTGGACCAAATTGCTCAGCCACTTTCCGCCGCTTCAAAAACGCTTCGGAGAAAGTTCAATTAGTGGCAATACCCAGGTCTTACTCAAACAACAAATTGGATCCATTCAAAAAAACGATCCCCTGCTCTCATTTTCAGAAATCAACGGACAGCGCAGCGCTTGTCTAAATGGTGAAGGCATTTGGCGTTGGAAACTACAGGCCTTTCAAAAGACACAACGCCACGACGCTTTTCAATCGTTAATTGCACAAATTAGCAGCTACTTAATGGTCAAGCAAGAAGGAATGGGCTTAAGGGTCGAGGCTCCTTACCGATTAGACACGGACCAAGAATTTATTTTGAATGCCAGTTTTTACAATGCTTCACTTCAGGCAATTGTAAGCCCAGAACTCAAATGGGAACTCAAAAATGAAAAAGGACTCCTCCGAAAAGGTGAATTGGGTGTCAAAGGGCTTTATTACCAACAAAATTTAGGCAAACTCAAGCCCGGAACCTACAGCTGGAAGGTGAGCAGTACATTTAACGGCAAACCTTATGTCAAAACAGGTAATATCATTGTTGAGGCTATTGATCTCGAAAGACTCGAATCTGCAGCCCGACACAGCACCTTAAAGCAACTTTCGAAGCAAAGCGGAGGAGCATTTCAACCCCTTTCAAATTACGCTAAACTTATCGATCAAATTGAAGCCAACGACGCTTTGGTAGCCGTCAGAACAGAACGCCATCAGTTTGATGAACTCAATGATTTAATCGGAATCTTTTTTATCTTACTCATACTCGTCAGCACAGAGTGGTTTTTAAGAAGATTTAATGGTGCTTATTAAGTGAATTCAATCTGTTAACCGCTTCGTTATTATCCTTTTTAAAGCATGCATTTAATTTTTGAGCTACAAGATTTTCAAGATTTCAGCCCGCAAAGACTCTATGCCTACCTTCAACTTCGAAGCGAGGTTTTTGTAGTGGAGCAAAATTGCGTGTATCAAGATTTAGATGGGATGGATGAGTTTTCCAAACATGTCTTGGTCTTTGAAAACGAGCAATTGATTGCTTGTGCCCGCATCGTGCCTGCCGGCGTTTTGTATGAAGTTGTTTCAATCGGAAGAGTTATTGTAGCTGAATCTCATAGAGGAAAAGCGCTTGGACATCAACTTATTGACTTTTGTATAGAACAGATTGAACTACAATTAAACCCCGCTCAAATTGTATTATCTGCACAAGCTCATCTCCAAAACTTCTACGCCAAGCATGGTTTTATGGCCATTGGTGTTGGCTATCTAGAAGATGGGATCCCCCATATAAAAATGATGAAGGAAATGTGATTTATTTAAAGATGATCCAGAATTTCTGATTCCTTTTTTTATCACTTATTTTTGCATTGAATTTGAATGCTCTACTCACCTTCGCTCCTTCAAATGAATTGTTTGGTTAGCGTTTATAGGGTTGAAAAATGAATTCAAAACACAATATTAAAAAACACACAATGAAAAACGCTTTTATTTACCTTGGCATTTCAGGAATTTTACTTCAAGCCTGCGCAGGTTCCAAAAAAGACAAAACAACTAGTTCTAACAGTTACCAAACAATTGACGTAACTGCGCTAGACAGAACCATCAAACCCTCTGACGACTTCTTTACTTTTGCCAACGGATCCTGGATTGCAAAAACTGAAATTCCGGCTAGCGAATCTCGCTGGGGAAGTTTCAACGAGCTAGAGCAACAAAATAATTTGAAATTGAAAGCAATTTTAGATGAGGCTGCCGCAAACCAAGGTGCAAAAGGCTCTCAAAATCAAATTCTAGGTGCCTATTACAAGTCTTTCATCGACATGGATACGCGCAACCAACTTGGGCTTGCTCCGATAAAAGAGGATTTGCAGAAAATCGAAAACCTACAAAACAATACCCAAATCCAAAACCTAGTTGCAAGCTTTCATAAAGATGGCATCGGTACACTCTTTGGTTTCGGTGTAGGTCAAGACCTCATGAATGTCAATCTAAATGTAGCCTATATGGGGCAAGGCGGCATCGGCTTACCCAACCGCGACTACTATTTTGACGACAAATACAAAAGTGTCTTAAGTGCCTACGAGCAACACATTTCAACTTGCTTTAACCTTGCAGGCCTCGGCTCAGACTCGAAAGTTGCTGCAAAAATCATAGCATTAGAAAGCGCTTTGGCCAGCTCCATGCTCAGACCTGCTGAAATGAGAGAGCCAGAAAAAACCTACAACAAACAGTCTCTCCAACAAGTAAGTGCAAGTTTGGGTTCAAGTTTCAATTTCGCTACTTACCTTAAATTGGTTGGCTCAGCAGCACCAGATTCAATTATTTTGAGCAATCCGGCCTACAATACGCAATTAGCCAACTTATTTCAATCCACTAGCTTACAAGACTGGAAAAGTTATTTTCAGTGGTGTTTGCTCAATCATTATGCCGGCCACCTCAATGCTCCGCTTGTAAAAGCAAATTTTGATTTTTACGAAGGTGTGCTTTCTGGAAAAAAAGAACCACAGCCTATCGAAGAACAAGCAATAGAGACCATAACCAATCTAGAAATTGGCGAACTACTCGGAAAAGCTTTTGTCGACAAACATTTTTCTGCGGAGGCTCAAAAACGTGTCAATGAAATGGTAGATAATTTGCTAATTGTTTACCGTGAGCGCATCGAGAAATTGGATTGGATGACAGACATCACCAAACAAGAAGCCCTTAAAAAATTGAATTCTATCGGCAGAAAATTAGGCTATCCTTCCAAATGGGAAGATTTCTCTATGCTCAATTTCAATGCTGATCAATACGTAGCCAATGTCAAAGAAATGGCCCGTTACAGCGTTCAAAAGAATTTCAAAGAATTAGGCACGGCAGTAGACAAAGACAAATGGGGCATGCCCGCTCACATGGTAAATGCTTACTACCACCCGCTTTTAAATGAAATCGCCTTCCCTGCAGGCATCATGCAAGCTCCTTTCTTCGATGAAAAAGCTGAAGATGCAGTGAATTACGGCAGAATCGGAATGGTCATTGGCCACGAATTCACCCATGGTTTTGACGATATGGGAAGCAAATTTGCAGCTGACGGATCATTTACCAATTGGTGGACAGAAGAAGATCGTCAGTTATTTGAAGAAAAGACCAAATTGTTAGGTGCTACTTTTGAAAGTTTTTGCCCAATGGAAAACCACTGTGTGAATCCTGACCTTACCATGGGTGAAAACATCGCCGATCTTGGTGGGCTCACCATGGCATTTTATGCTTACAAAAGAACCGAAGAGTATAAAAAACAAGAACTCAGAGAAGGATTCACGCCTGAACAACGCTTTTTTATCGCTTATGCCCAACTCTGGAAAATCAAGTACACTGAAGCAGAAATGAAAAAGCGCTTGGCTACAGACCCGCATTCACCAGGAATGTACAGAGTAAATGGTCCGCTTAAAAATTGCCCGGAATTTTTTGATGCCTTCCAAATTGAGGAAGGACGTGAAATGAGAAACGACGTTAAACGCGTTGCTCGAATTTGGTAAGTAATTCGGCTTGTGACAACTGTTGTTGCAAGCCGCTTTCCATATCTTTTAGGGTAAGTTTCCCTTGTTGCTTTTCTTCTTCACCAACTAAAATAACATAACGCACCTTGCGGTCGTTGGCATACTTGAGTTGTTTTTGAAGCTTAGTTGCACTTGGATACAACTCTGCTGCCAATCCTAAAGCACGTAGCTTTTGCAACAACTGTAGATGCTCTAATTCTGCATCTGTGTCAAAATTAGCGATGAGGAGGTCTAATGATTTTTCGAGGTCTGCCGGGAATAAATTGAGTTCTGTCAGGACATCGTAAATGCGATCTGCACCAAAAGAGATACCCACGCCTGATAAATTCTTGAGTCCAAAAAGAGCGGTGAGGTCGTCATAACGGCCACCGCCACAAATACTTCCCATCTTGACTCCGCGGGCTTTCACTTCAAAAATAGCCCCGGTATAATAGTTTAATCCGCGAGCGAGTGTGACATCAAAGTTGATTTCGCCAGTTTGCAATCCTAAGGCAGCAATGCGATCGAGAACATATTGTAATTCATCTAGGCCCTTAAGACCTATTTCACTTGCTGCTAAGTAGCTTCGTAGCATATTGAGTTTATCTTGATTGCTACCTGTCAGTTCAAAAAGAGGCTGAATTTTTTGCAAAGTTTCAGCGCTAAAACCTTTTTCTTTCAATTCATTAAAAACACCCTCCTCGCCTATTTTGTCTAGTTTGTCAATGGCCACAGTAAGGTCAATAATTTGATTGGCAACGTCACACACTTCGGCAATTCCGGTAAGGATTTTTCGATTGTTGATTTGGATATCAAAACCTGGCAATTTTAAGGCGCTTAGCACTTCGTCAAATATTTGAATAAACTCGACCTCATGCAATAAAGAATCGGACCCCACTACATCGGCATCGCACTGAAAAAATTCTTGGTAACGGCCATGTTGCGGACGATCTGCACGCCAAACTGGCTGAATTTGATAGCGCTTGAATGGAAAAGTAAGGTCGTTTTGGTGCTGAACCACAAAACGTGCAAAGGGTACGGTGAGGTCATAGCGCAGGGCTTTTTCAGCCAAAGAATTGGCAAAACGAGGCAAGTTCTCTTGCGCCAAAGCTTCGAGATCCGCCTTTTTCATTTTTTCGCCAGAATTGAGAATCCTAAAAATCAGGCGATCGCCTTCTTCTCCGTACTTACCAAGCAACGTACTTGACAATTCAAAACTTGGGGTTTCGATTGGTGCAAAACCAAAACGCTTGTATACATTCTTGATGGTATCAAACAAATAAGTTCTTTTTGCCACCTCGGTTGGGAGAAAATCACGGGTTCCTTTTGGAATAGAAGGTTTTTGTGCCATGTTAAAGCGTATGGTTTTTCAGGTATAAATCTAGTAAAATGCCATCTGCCAAACCAATTTTTGGAACTTTGATTTGGGTTTGACCTAGCGCTGCAAGCGCTGCTATATAAATTTCTAGTGCCGGAACAAGTACATCGGCCCGATCTGCTTTTAAAGCAAATTGATCCATACGTTGGTCCAGACTGAGTGGTTTTAAAGTATTTAAAAGTTGTTGAAGGTCCTTGAGTTGGAGCGTTGAAACTTTGTTAGGAATAAGCTTTAGTGCTCTGTTGATATTGCCGCCAGTGCCAAAAACAAGGTGGTCTTGGGTCAGGAGTACATTTGCTTGGATCCATTGCTTGAGTTCTTCCCAGGCCGTAGCGGAGACTTTTTGATTTAAAATGCGCAGCGTACCGAGTTCAAAGGATTTAGAAGCGCGTCGCTCGCCGTTTTCAAAGACACTAATTTCGGTGCTACCGCCTCCGACGTCTACTACTACAAAAGCCTCTTGGGTTTTGAGGTGCAAAAGTTCAAACGCATTAAATATGAGTCTGGCTTCTTCGTCGCCGGAGATGACGTCAATGAGAAGACCTGATGCACTGGCAATTTCTTTGATTACTTCTTTACTATTGCTTGCTTCGCGCATTGCGGAGGTTGCCACCGCACGAATAGCCCTGACCTCGTGGGTTTGCGCAAGCAACTGAAAAGCCTGAATGGTTTGCACAAAACTTTTGAGCTTTTGCTGTGAAATTTTACCTTTTTTAAAGACGTCTTCACCGAGGCGCAGCGGACTACGGTAATAGGCCAACTTATGGATTTGCATGCCGCCTTGTTGTACCTGCACTTCACCGACTAAAAGCCGAACTGCATTGGTACCTATATCTATGGCCGCAAATTTCATGCTGCAAAAATACAAATTGAGGATAGTATAGGCTTTATTTCTTAATTTTATTTACCCGAGTGTCATGAAAATTACTGAACAACATTTATTCAAATCAAAATATACGCCTAAAACAGGACGGCTTTTAATTGCTGAGCCTTTCTTAAATGAAGTATATTTTCAACGCGCTGTCATTTTACTGATCCATCACGACCAAAATGAAAGCATGGGCTTGGTGCTGAACCATCCGTCAGAAACATTAATCAATGAAGCCCTAGAAGATTGCGATTTCGCACTTCGGATATACCATGGCGGCCCTGTAGATGCCCAACGTCTATTTTACATCCATCAATTTGAAAATATCAAAGACGCCAAGAAAATCACACCAAACCTTTATTTTGGAGGAGATTGGGATGAATTAATGCATGCGCTACAACATCAGAAGCACCCCGAAAAAATGGTGCGCTTTTTCTCTGGTTATTCAGGCTGGGGTGCCGAGCAGTTAAAAGATGAAATGTCAGAACATGCCTGGATTTGCGTTAGCCAATTTGATGACACCCAAATTTTGCAACTTCCTAGCGACCACTTATGGCAAAAATGCCTGCTGCAACAAGGACCAACTTTGGCCCCATTTGCGCTCTTTCCGCTGAATGTCAATGATAATTAAGTGTAAAAAAGCTAAGTTTTTCAAGAATTATCACTAAATTTGCGCCTCCTACGGGAAGAGTGTGCCTTGAACACACCTTTAATTTTGTTTCACTTCTTTCTGATTTTCAAGGAATTAGAAATACAAATTAGTAAGCCACATGGCAAAAAACATCGAAATGCAGGGATCTGCAGATTTTGATTGGGAAGCGCTCCAATTGGACGGTTACAATCAAGTAGAACGCTCAGAATTAGGAGATCGCTACGAAAAAACACTTACTTCTATCAACGAAAAAGAAGTGATTCAAGGAACGGTTGCAATGCTCAACAAAAAAGAAGTCATTGTAAACATCGGCTACAAATCCGAAGGGGTTATCGCTGCCAATGAGTTCCGTTACAACCCAGATTTAAAAGTTGGAGATGTAGTTGACGTTTACGTTGATTGCTTAGAAGACAAAACTGGACAATTGATCGTTTCTCACCGCACTGCTCGTATGCACAGCGCCTGGATTCGTGTCAACGACGTACTTCGTTCTGGTGAAATCATCACTGGTTACGTTAAATGTCGTACTAAAGGTGGATTAATCGTAGACGTATTCGGTATCGAAGCGTTCTTACCTGGTTCACAAATTGACGTGAAACCTATCCGTGACTACGATATTTACGTTGGTAAAAACATGGAATTCAAAGTTGTTAAAATCAACGAAGAATTCAGAAACGTTGTTGTCTCTCATAAAGCGCTTATCGAAGCTGAACTTGAAGAGCAGAAAAAACAAATCATCTCTGGACTCGAAAAAGGACAAGTACTTGAAGGTATCGTTAAGAATATCACTTCATACGGTGTTTTCATCGACCTTGGTGGCGTAGATGGCCTTATCCATATCACAGACCTTTCTTGGGGTCGCGTAACGCATCCAGAAGAAATGTTAGAATTAGACCAAAAAATCAATGTGGTTATCCTCGATTTCGACGACGACAAAAAACGCATTGCACTTGGCTTGAAACAATTACAACCGCATCCATGGGATTCTCTAGACACCAACCTTCAGGTTGGCGACAAAGTAACTGGTAAAGTTGTTGTCATGGCTGACTACGGCGCATTCATCGAAATCGCTGCTGGTGTAGAAGGTCTTATCCACGTTTCTGAAATGAGCTGGTCACAACACTTGCGTTCTGCTCAAGATTTCTTGAAAATCGGAGACAGCGTTGAAGCAGTTGTTTTAACATTAGACCGCGAAGAGCGTAAAATGTCTTTAGGTATCAAACAATTGATGCCAGATCCATGGAATGACATCGAGATCAAATACGCAGTAGGCACACGTCATTCTGCAAAAGTTCGCAACTTCACTAACTTCGGTGTATTCGTAGAATTAGAAGAAGGAGTTGACGGCCTCATCCACATCTCTGATCTTTCTTGGCAAAAGAAAATCAAGCATCCATCTGAATTCTGTAAAGTAGGTGATGCTATGGAAGTTCTTGTTCTTGAAATCGATCGCGATAACCGTCGTATTTCTTTAGGTCACAAACAACTTGAAGAAAATCCTTGGGATGTATTCGAAAATACATTTGCTGAAGGAACAGTACACAGCGGAACTATCATCGACATGAAAGACAAATCTGGTATCGTTTCTCTTCCTTATGGTGTTGAAGGTATTTGTCCTTCTAAACACTTAAGAAAAGAAGACGGTTCTAACGCTAAAGTTGAAGAAACACTCGATTTCAAAGTGATCGAATTCAACAAAGACGCGAAGAAAATCGTTCTTTCTCACACTCGTTTGTTCGAAGAAGGTGAAGATAAACCAACTACAACAAGCAAAGGCGGTAAAAAAGGTGCGGGTAGCAATACCGACCAAGCCGTTAAAGCAATCAACCAAAACTCTGAAAAATCAACACTCGGAGATCTTGATGCACTTGCTGAATTGAAAGAGAAAATGGAGCGTGGCGAATAAGTCCATCCAAATTCAATAAAACAAAGGGGGTTTCGGCCCCCTTTTTTATTTCGTCTGAAATTTATAACTAACTTTAGGCCCGTAAGATGGGAACAACTCAAATTTCTGCTACAGTCAAAGATATTTTTGCTGCTTATCTAGAGCAAAATGGGCATCGGAAAACACCCGAACGCTTTGCCATACTCGCAGAAATTTATGAATACGAAGGTCACTTCGATGTAGAATCTCTTTACATCAAAATGAAGAACCATAACTACAGAGTATCAAGAGCCACCCTCTACAACACCATCGAACTTTTGCTCGCTTGCAACCTAGTTCGCAAACACCAATTTGGCAAAAACATCGCTCAATTCGAAAAGGCACATGCCTCCAAACAACACGACCACCTGATCCTAACCGACAGCGGCGAAGTCATCGAATTTTGCGACCCACGCATACAACAAATTAAAGCGACCATAGAAGAATTGTTTAATGTTGAAGTTCAACATCATTCCCTCTACTTCTACGGAACACAAAAAAAATAATTCACATGGAAGTCAGTTTAAGTACCCAAGGCGACATTTGTCTTTTTAAGTTAGAAGGCCGCTTCTTTACAGAAAGTGATCGCGAACTCGCTATCGAGAAACTTGACGAAATTGAGAACTGGAATTTGGTTATTGATTTATCTAATTTAGAATACATCAACTCTACAGGAATTGCATTTCTTGTAAAAACATTAACGCGCTCAAGACTCAATCTCGGGGAAACTGTACTTTACAAACCCAATGAGCAACTCAACAAAATATTTGAACTAACGAGAATGCAACACATTTTCTCAATTTTTCAAGATTTAGAATCAATTAAAAAGTTTTTTGAACAAACACAATCATGAAGGTAGACGTATTATTAGGCTTACAGTGGGGAGACGAAGGAAAAGGTAAAATCGTAGACGTACTCACGCCTTCTTATGACATTATTGCAAGATTTCAAGGTGGACCTAACGCTGGCCATACCCTAGAATTTGAAGGTATCAAACATGTGCTTCACACCATTCCATCCGGCATTTTCCATCCAAATGTGATCAACCTCGTTGGAAACGGTGTTGTAATTGACCCTGTAGTTTTTCAAGCAGAACTCGATAAACTCAAGCCTTTCAACATTGACTTTTCGTCAAGACTTTTACTTTCTAAAAAAGCACACCTTATTTTGCCCACTCACAAGTTGCTAGACGCAGCTTCTGAGCAAGCAAAAGGTAAAAATAAAATTGGCTCTACCCTAAAAGGGATTGGCCCAACTTACATGGACAAAACAGGCCGAAACGGCTTGCGTGTTGGAGATATTTTCTCTCCAAACTTCAAAGAAAAATACGACGCACTCGTTGAAAAACATGTAGGCATTCTCAAGCACCACGACGACTTCACCTATGACCTCGCAAGCTTAGAACAACCTTGGTTTGCAGCCATTGAAGAATTGAAAAAATTAAGCGCCGTTGATTCAGAACATTACCTGAACAACGCACTCAATAGCGGTAAAAAAGTATTAGCCGAAGGAGCGCAAGGCACTATGCTTGATATCGACTTCGGAACTTATCCATTTGTTACTTCTTCTAATACAGTTACTGCCGGTACTTGCACAGGCTTAGGTATTGCCCCAACCAAAATTGGTTCTGTTATCGGAATTTTCAAGGCGTATTGTACCCGAGTGGGCAGCGGGCCCTTCCCTACTGAACTCAATGACGAAGTCGGAGAACTCATTCGCAAAGAAGGTCATGAATTTGGTGCTACCACCGGGCGTCCGCGTCGTTGTGGTTGGTTAGACCTCGTTCAATTGCGCTACGCAATCATGATCAACGGCGTCACAGAATTAGCCATGATGAAAGGCGATGTTTTAGGTGTTTTCGAGCACATCAATGTATGTACGCATTACCTGATCAACGGCGAAAAAGTAGACGAATTCCCTTTTGATGTAACCGATCTAGAAATCACGCCTGTTTACGAAAAACTCGAGGGTTGGAATTGTGACCTTACCGCGCTAGAGTCTTATGAAAGCTCACCAAAAGCACTCAAAGACTACGTGAGCTACCTAGAAAAACAATTAAATATTCCAATTCGCGTTATTTCCGTTGGTCCAGACCGCAAACAGACCCTTCAGAACTAACATGAACTCTATTTTTCGCCTTACACTTGCCATTGCTCTTTTGGCCTTTGTTTGCAGCGAAAATCTTTTTGCCCAAGGCAAACTGCAACTCCTACCCGGTACTGAAAAAGTATACGCCATTGAAAATGGAGTGCACCGCTTGGTCGGTAGCGTAAGTTTTACCTATCAAGGCAATACCATGTTCTGTGACTCCGCGCATTACAACGAGCCCGCAAAAGAAGTAAGGGCTTACGGAAATGTTCACATTCAAAAAAGCGGCATTAATCTTTACGCAGATTCTATCTATTACGCCGAAAAACAGAAGTATGCCAAGTTGTGGGGTCATGTAAAAGCCCGAGACAACGCCTACAAAATGTCTGCCGACTCCATGGATTACGACGCCAAGCGAGGCCGAGCAATCTTCAGAAGTGCTGGTAAAATAGAGTCTATTGTTTCAGACGAATCCATCACTTGCCAGAGGGGCTACTTTTATCCAGGAAATGGCTCTTTCTTTTTTAGTGGTAAAGTACACTACAAGAAAGGCAAACTCGATGTACAAGCCGACACCCTTCAATTTGCCTATGAACAACAAAAACTCTATTTCTTAGGGAACGCTAAACTAACCAATGATACCGTTCAAATCTATTGTCAGAAAGGCTGGTTTCATGTACAAAATGAAAAAGGTGTACTTTACAAACAAGCAGAAGTCGTCAAGCAACAGCACATCATCAAAGGCGATACCCTTTGGATCGACACCAAAATCAATCATTACCAAGCAAAAGGCAATGTGCTCTACAAAGATACCCAAGAGAAATTTGCACTCATGGGTCAAAGCGCATTACTGAGCGACACTGCTCACAATGGCTTTATAACCGGCAATGTTTTAGGCTTTAAGGTACAGCAAAAAGATACGCTCTACTGGCACGCCGACACTTTATATTTACTAAGAGATACTTTAAATAACAACAAGTACATTACTGCTAATCAAGATTTTAAATTTCTGAGCAAACAAATGCAAGGTTGCTCAGACGCTGCCCAATTTGACATCAAAGAAGAAAAGCTTTTATTGCAAGAAAATCCAATCATGTGGTCCAATAATGCGGAACTAAAAGCAAATTGGATTAGTCTTTCTCTGAAGGATAGCACAATTCAACAAATTCAACTCGACCAACAAGCGAGCATTATTTTAGAACTCTCTAAGGATAGCCTTTATAATCAAATGGCCGCCAAGCAACTGCTTGCCCATTTTGACCCAGAAGGAAATCTTTATTTTGTCGAGGCACTCGGGCAAGCCTGGACCATTTTTTACCCCGAAACCAACAAACAAATCAATGACACTATCCTGCAAATCAAAAGAGAAGGACTTAATCGCCTCTTTGCAGACCACCTCGAAGTCCAGATTAGCGGCAAAGAAATTACGGATATCACTTATTTTGACCAGCCCGAAGGCATTTTTTTTCCAATGAATCAAATCGATCCAAAAGAAAGGTTTATTAAAGGATTTTCTTGGCAACCTGGTTTAAGACCTCGGAAAATTGCCGATTTAAGAAAGCTGACGCCAGAAAAAAAGTAGCTTAATTAAGCTCTTCGTTATCTACCGCTGCATCCCAACGCGTCACACTCTTCACACCCTCCACTTGTTCAAATTTTCGGGTAAGTTGCTCAAGTTGATCCGTATCATAGACCAATACTTTGATGCGGCCTTCAAAAACGCCGTCATTGGTTTCAAAGCTGATGCTTTTCATATTGATATTGTTCTGGCGAGAAATGATCTCAGTTAGGCGATTCACTAATCCAAGTTGATCGATGCCAATTATTCGAATGGCGGCAACGCGTTCAACCAAGGCGCTATTTTGCCATTTGGCTTTCAGACAACGGTAGGCCAATTTGGATAACAAATGCATGGCATTAGGGCAATTGAAACGATGGATTTTGATGCCATTTGAAATGGTGATGAAGCCAAAAATGCTGTCACCTGGAATGGGGCTACAACATTTAGCTAAAGTGTAATCGAATCCTTTGAAATCTTCGCCAATGACAATCGTATCTGTATCAGTATTAATGCCTTCATGGACAAAATTATCATCAGATCCTTTGATTTTTTTGGATCTGATTTTCCTTTCGAGCACGACTAGCCCCTGTTGCACATTGAATTCACGGAGTTGGCTTAAATCAAGCTTTCCTTTCGCTATTTTATAATAAAGTGTGCCAGCAGAATCTAAATGAAAATGACGCTCAAGCGCCTTGATGTTTTCAGGACAAATCCGGATGTTGAATTGCTTGAACTTGCGTTCTAGGATTTCTTTACCGTCAGCGGCAATAATCTTTCTTTCTTCATTAAGCGCCTGCTTGATGCGCTGCTTGGCCTTTGCCGAAACTACAAAACGCACCCATTCGTCGTTGGGTTTTTGTTTCTTAGAAGTAAGTATTTCTAATTGATCACCATTTTGAAGCTGATAACTAAGTGGCACTAAGCGGTTATTCACCTTGGCGCCAATACAATGATTTCCAATTTCAGTATGGATGTCATAGGCGAAATCTAGAATGGTGGAACCCGTAGGCAATACGCGTAGTTCACCTTTAGGGGTAAACACATAGATTTCGTCGTTGAATAAATTGAGCTTGAAATCATTGACAAAATCGAGTGCGCTTGCATCTGGATTGTCTAGTAATTCTCTGATTTCAGCAATCCAGCGATCAAACTTGTTGTCTTCGTTTCTGGACTCTTTGTATTTGTAATGTGCGGCAAGGCCATGTTCTGCGATGTCATCCATGCGCTTACTGCGAATTTGCACCTCGACCCAACGTCCTTGTGGCGACATCACGGTGGTGTGCAAAGATTCATAACCATTGGCTCTTGGCGTCGAGACCCAGTCGCGCAAACGCTCAGGGCTTGGTTGGTAAAAATCAGTAACTACCGAATAAACGCGCCAGCAATCTGATTTCTCTTGTTCTGTGGGGGTGTCTAGAATGATGCGCAAGGCAAACACATCAAAAACTTCTTCAAAAGGAACGTCTTTGGTTTGCATTTTTCGCCAAATTGAAGAAATAGATTTGGTTCTGGCCTTGATTTCAAATTGATAGCCCTGCTCAAGTAGCGCCGTTCTAATTGGCGCCACAAATCGTCTAATAAAGCGATTTCTGACGTCCTGAGTAGACTTCAGTTTACTTTCAATCTCTTGATAAACCTCAGACTCACAATATTTCATGGAGAGGTCTTCGAGCTCAGATTTAATAGGATACAAGCCCAAGCGATGCGCTAAAGGCGCATACAAAAACTTGGTTTCCGAAGCGATTTTAAGTTGCTTCTCAGGCTTCATGCTCTGCAGGGTACGCATATTGTGCAGGCGATCTGCAAGCTTGATGAGCACCACCCTAAAATCATCGGAAATGGTGAGAATCATCTTTCTGAAATTCTCGGCTTGAATAGAAGTATTTTCATCAAAAACTTCAGGGATTTTGGTGAGACCGTCAATAATTTTTCTAACAGTAACACCAAATACATCTTCAATGTCTTGAAGGGTAATGTGGGTATCTTCTACGGTGTCATGCAACAAAGCACAAACAATAGCAGTGGGCTCCAAGCCCATCTCTTCGGCGCAAATTCTGGCCACTGAAATAGGATGGTAAATATAGGGCTCACCTGATTTTCTGCGCATGTCTTTATGCGCATCGAGTGCGATGTCAAAAGCTTTTCTGATCAGTTTGGTCTCTTCCCTACTTCTATCCTTGGTGGCACGCAATAATCCTTTGAAAGCATTGAGAATTTCAATGCGTTCTTGCTCTAGGTCTATTTGTCCGGTGCCGTCGTAGCGCATTAGTTGCTAGGTAAAAGTTGTGAACGCACTTCCCCAAAACCAATTTTTATGCCATTATTTTGACAAAAGCCCCTCATAATTACGGTGTCGTGATCTTGAATAAAACGACGCTCAGAACCGTCTGGCATTGGGATGGGTTTGGTGCCTTTCCAGGCAAGTTCTAACATTGATCCATAAGAGTCTGGTGTTGGTCCAGAAATGGTACCTGAACCCATGAGGTCTCCGCAACGTACATTACAGCCATTGACCGTATGATGCGCGAGTTGTTGCGCCATATTCCAATACATGAATTTGAAATTGGAATTAGAAACGATTTGCTCTGGGCAATTTGGCACCTCAATGGCAACTTCTAATTGAATATCGTAAGACTTCTTACCTTCAAATTGCAAATAAGACAAGACATCCGGATGTTGTTCAGGAGTGTTGGTAGCAAAAGGAATTAATGCGTCAAGGGTAACAATCCAGCAAGACATAGACGACGCAAAGTTCTTAGCGAGAAATGGCCCAAGCGGAACATATTCCCATTTTTGGATGTCGCGGGCAGACCAATCATTGAAAAGACAAAGACCAAAAATGTAATCTTCAGCCTCTGCCGTTGAAATCGATTGGCCGAGAGCTTTGCCGTCAAAAGTAATGAAGCCCATTTCGAGCTCAAAATCAATTTGACGCGATGGCGCAAAAATTGGATCTGCGTTGTCATCGGGCTTGATTTGCCCCTTAGGCCTGATGACACTTTGGCCGGAGGCAATAACAGAAGATGCTCTTCCGTGATAACCAACAGGAATCCAAAGCCAATTTGGCAATAAGGCATTTGCTGGATCTCTGAACATTATGCCAACATTAGTGGCGTGTTCTTTGGATGAGTAAAAATCGGTGTAGTCTCCGATTTGAACAGGTAAATGCGTTTGCGTTTTGCCAACTTCTTGAAGAAACTCTGATAAACCTGCATGATTTTGCAAGGTTGAATTTTCAGCTTGTAGCAATTCTGAAATGCGGTTGCGCAAAGCTCTAATCGCAAGCTTACCATGCTGCATAATAGGATTCAGGTACGCTTGGCTAAAATCAGAAACTTGAAATGGCAAACCTTCGAAAAATCCGAGTTCGGCTAGTTTGGCTAAGTCGAGCACGTGGTTGCCGATTCTTACTGCAACTCTTTTTTCATCAGGGTTTTGAACGCTACTGATGATGCCAAACGGCAAATTTTGAATTGGGAAATCAGAATTTTCAGGAACCTGAACCCAAGACTTTAAGTGTGGTGCATTTGCAGTGATTTCCATAAATCAACTTTATTGTTATACGTTAAATCGAAAATGCATGATGTCTCCATCTTCTACTACATATTCTTTTCCTTCTACTTTGAATTTTCCTGCTTCTTTAACTGCGCTTTCTGAACCTAAAGTAACGAAGTCATTGTATTTCATGACTTCTGCACGAATGAACCCTTTTTCGAAATCGGAGTGAATGACACCCGCAGCCTGAGGAGCAGTCATGCCTTTGTGAATAGTCCAGGCACGGACTTCTTTTACCCCGGCTGTAAAATAGGTTTGTAAATTGAGCAAATGATAGGCCTGACGAATGAGTCTATTGACCCCTGGCTCTTCGAGACCAAGTTCTTCTAGGAACATTTGGCGTTCGTCATAGGTTTCGAGTTCGGTGATATCGGCCTCGATTTTAGCTCCGATGACCAACACTTCTGCATTTTCTGCTGCAACTGCTGCTTTGACGCGGTCAACGTGTGCATTGCCATTTTTGACAGACGCTTCGTCAACATTGCACACATACATTACTGGCTTTGAGGTAATGAGGTTGAAGCCCTTGATGATTTCCATTTCTTCAGGACTAAAACCAAGACCGCGAACAGATTTTCCTTGTACGAGACCCGCTTTGATTTGAAGCGCAAGTTCATTTTCTTTAACGGCATCTTTGTCGCCAGATTTAATGACACGAGCCAAACTTTGAATTTTCTTTTCTACTGACTCGAGGTCTTTTAATTGCAACTCGATGTCGATGATTTCTTTATCTCTGATCGGATCAACGCTGCCGTCTACGTGAACAATGTTTCCGTCGTCAAAGCAACGCAAAACGTGTAAAATAGCATCGGTCTCACGGATATTGGCCAAAAACTGATTGCCTAGCCCCTCGCCTTTAGACGCGCCTTTTACCAAACCTGCGATATCGACAATTTCCATGGTGGTAGGCATCACGCGCTCTGGATTGACAATTTCTTCTAGGCGTTCTAGTCTGGGGTCTGGAACTGAGGTTGTACCTAAGTTAGGTTCGATTGTACAAAAAGGAAAGTTTGCCGACTGCGCCTTTGCATTAGACAAACAATTAAACAAGGTGGATTTACCAACATTTGGTAAGCCTACGATTCCGCATTTTAAAGCCATTCTATTGTTTTGTTAGATCAGCTGCAAAGATAGCCAAAAGCAGACTGTGTTTAGCGGAAATTGGTATTTTTACCCAAATTCTTCACATGAAATCTTACTTGTTGATCAGCGCATTTGTTTTGGCACAATTTCAAGCTCTATTTGCACAAGACAGTTTAATGATCAGAAAAATCTATGACGAAGCGTTATTGCGGGGTCAAGCACATGAAAACTTAAGGCAGCTCTGCAAAAATATTGGCCCGCGTTTGTCTGGTTCAGCTGAAGCACAAATGGCCATCGATTGGAGTTACGAAAAGATGCTATCCTATAACTTTGATCGCGTTCAAAAGCAAGCCATTACTGTCCCGCACTGGGAAAGAGGCACCAAAGAAAGCGCATGGTTTAAGCTGAAAAATCAATATACATCAACGACTAAACTTCATTTACTTGCTTTAGGTGGGTCTATTGGTACCAACGGCTTGCTTACAGCAGAAGTTGTTGAATTCAAAACACTTGCAGCTCTTCAAAATGCAAAAGCCAAAGATATCGAAGGGAAAATTGTCTTTTTGAATCAGGCCATGGATGCCGCACAAATTCAGACTTTTAAGGCCTACGGTGCCTGTTATGCAATTAGAGGAAATGGAGCCGTAGAAGCAGGCAAGCTCGGTGCAAAGGCGGTGGTGATTCGATCGTTGGGCTTACCAATTGATCAGCACCCACATACCGGCTCTATGCATTATGAGAAAGATGTACCTAAAATTCCAGCCGCAGCTCTTTCTACACAAGATGCTGATGCTTTATCTGAAGCACTTACCAAAGGGAAAGTTGAGTTTTATTTAGAAATGGATTGTAGAGATTTTCCTGACGCGCCATCATTTAATGTAATGGCAGAAATCAAAGGAAGCAAGTATCCCGATCAAATTATCACCATTGGGGGGCACCTCGATTCATGGGATACCGGCGAAGGTGCGCATGACGACGGTGCTGGTGTAATTCACTGTCTAGAAGCACTCAGGATATTAAAAGAACTCCAGTATCAACCTACACACACCATTCGGGTTGTGTTTTTCATGAACGAAGAAAATGGCAATCAAGGCGGACAACAATATGCGCAATGGTGCCTAAAAAACGGCGAAAAACACATAGCAGCATTGGAAAGCGACCGCGGTGGTTTTGCTCCACGAGGATTCAATCTAGATGGCCCTGAACCATTCCTAATCTTACTTGAACAATTTGAAGCGCCGCTCAGCAACTACGACCTTCATGTTTTTGAAAAAGGCTACGGTGGCGTAGATATTGGCCCACTTAAAACCGCTTTTCCTGGAATTCCACTTTTTGGATTTGTCCCTGACTCTCAGCGATATTTTGATTTCCACCACGCCCCTAGCAATGTTTTTGAAGCGGTTAATAAACGTGAACTCGAATTAGGCGCCGCCGCTATTGCCAGTTTTGTCTACCTACTCGATCAAAATTTCCCGAAATAATGTGCGGAATTGCTGGCTTAGTTGCCAAACAAAACCCTTCAAACGCTGCAGAAATTTTGCAGCAAATGAGTTCTAAAATTGCGCATCGCGGACCAGACAGCGAAGGTTCTCTATGGCTTGAAAACAACAGCGTTGGCTTGGCACACAGACGCTTGGCTATTATTGATCTAACTACGGCAGCTGCACAACCCATGACCGTTTTAGAAAGGTATCACCTGATTTTCAACGGAGAAATCTATAATTACTTAGAAATCAAGACGGACTTAGAAAGTAAAGGATACACTTTTAGTAGTCAGTCTGATGCCGAAGTTTTATTGCAAGCCTATGCGCACTATGGCGAAAATTGCCTGTCTCATTTTGATGGCATGTGGGCTTTTGCCATATATGACGCCCGCAAAAAAACAATATTTTGCGCCCGAGATCCTAGAGGCGTCAAACCCTTTTATTTTGTCAATACTCCACAACACTTTGGATTTGCCTCTGAAATCAAGGCGTTGTTAGAAATCCCGAGTTATAAATGCCAAATTAACCCAAAAGCTATTCAAGAATTTTTAGCACAAGCTCAAATTGAAACCCAACCAGAAGGATTTTTTAAAGGAATTTTTGAATTACAACCCGGCCAGCAACTCAGTTATGCTGTAAATAACCATCAATATCAATTAGCTTACTTCACTCATTATAAAGAGGAATTCAATGATTTAAATACCGCACTGCAAATTGCAATTCAAAGAAGACTTAGAGCCGATGTGCCTATTGGGATTTGCTTGTCTGGAGGCCTAGACTCCAGCACATTACTTGCTTTATCCGAGCAAATTTTAAAGAAAACAGACCGACTCAATGCTGCCGAATTGTTAGCCTTTACAGCTGTCAACGACTCTCCTCTTGACGAAAGAAAATGGGCTGAGCAAATGATTCAGAAATCCGAAGCCAATTGGATTCAAAAGGAAGTCACAGCAAAAGATTTTATAGCCAGCATTCAGCAAATTATATACCATCAAGACATCCCCATCTTGAGTGCGAGCACCTATGCACAAAGCGCAGTAATGCAAGCCGTTTCTGAAAAAAACATAAAAATTGTACTCGATGGACAAGGCGGCGACGAACTCTTTGCCGGCTATCAAGTTTTTTATCCTACCTACTTCAAAGAACTTTTTTGGAAAGGAAAATGGGCGCGCTTGCAAAAAGAATGGCAACATTTAGACAACAGCCCCACCACTTCAAAATATATAATTAAAGAATGGGGACAAGATGTGTTGAGTTATCTGCCTATCGGACTTCAAAAATTGATCTATAAAAGAAAAAAAGTTGCGTATCGCTATTTAAAAAACCCTTCCCTGGCCAAAAGAACAAGGTTCAATAGCTTGCAAAAACACCTCAAAGCCTACCGTGAAGGTCCTGCACTCAAAGGACTCTTGCGTTGGGAAGACCGCTGCTCAATGCAATATGGCATAGAATCGAGAACGCCTTTTACTGACGCTTTGTATTTGGCTGATTTAATTGAAAAATTCCCAGCAGACAAATTGATCCAAGACGGCTGGTCAAAGCTTGCCCTTCGTCAAGAAGTCAGCAGGCAACTTCCCCAAACGCTTACTTGGCGCAAAGACAAAAAAGGATTTTCTGTTCCGCAAGGTGCTTGGCTGAAGGAAACCAAAAACTATTGGATTGAACTTCTCAATACGAAATATATCTTGGATCCCTTTGATTTTTTGGACTGGAAAAAGCTTCAAAAAGAAGCGCCAATGATACTCGATCAAGGGACAGAAAACGAAGCGCAAGCCTTTATTTTTCGTTGCTGTAGCTACCTACTTTGGCTAGAAATTTTTAAGCTTGGAAAGGCTGCTGCGTCAATTTGACCTTAAAAATGCGCTGGGCTTCTTCATGAAGTACAGGAGCACATCCAGCAGGGCCCTCGGGTAAATAAACGGCACACAAAGAATGTTTTACTAAATACACATTTGCATGCATTTGCTGCGGCAAACCTTCAAAAATTCCTTGCAGCACGTCGTAGCGCGGGTATTCGGTATCTGATTTAGCATCGTGCCACACTATTACACTCTGTTCATTTCTTCTCAATTGCAACATGCGCTGGGTATCGCGGCGCACCCCTTCTTTGGAATGATCGCCATCGATGAAAATGAGATCCATTTTTTTCTCAAATGCAGCCAGTTCAAAAACAGCTGAATCCCCGAATAAATGGTTCACGTTGGAAAGTTTGTCTGAAAACGTACGATGCGCCTTGATATAAGACTCTTCACAACCCATGTTGCGCAATTGCTCGTCTGAAAGATTCAGGGTGTGCACTTGCTTGACAAAAGGAGCAACATTCGCTGCACTCTCACCTCGCCAGGTTCCAATCTCAAAATAATTTTCTACTTGGTATTTTCGACATAGTATTTGTAGCAAGGCAAAGTCTGTAGGTAAAGATGATCCCGATAAAAAAGCCATCAATTCCAACTGAATTTCTTGCGCTTCTGGCCAAGCAAATAGGTCGATCTGTTGTAAAGTCAAATTGGGGAATTTCTTTTTAAAATCTGCAGCCAAAATCCCTTCTTCTTTGAGGATCAAATTGATGAAATAAGGCTTTCGAATAAGCAAAATTAAGCCCTTGAAAAATTTAACAACTTTAGACATTTGATTTTTTAATTACGACCCGAAACAAACGTGCAATGAGCATTTTTATTTCTTCAAAATTTGGAAAAACAGACAGCTTTCCACCAGCCTTGATGAAAAAGTATGCCACGAAAAAGCTTGTTGAAATATAGGAAATGCTCATCGCAAATCCTGCCCCTGCTTCGGTATATTGCGGAATTAAAAACAAAGAACTTAGGTAACAAACCACGAGCCCAACACCGGAAGCCAGCGCATTGACCCAATATTTTCCAATGCCTGAAAAATAATGTCCGACAATCAAGGCATAGGTAAAAACCCAAACTCCGGGAGCCAGCGTAAACATTAGTAAGCGAATCCCACTAAATGACTTGCCAAACACAAAACCATAAAACTGGGCTGGCAAAATTAAAAACACCAGTAAAACGAGCAAAGAAACCAGCATCCCGAAACGCGCTAATTTTTCAGTAATTTGTTGGTTATATTGGATATCTGTTGAGTTCGAAATGACGGCATATTGCCAAAGCGATATACTCGATGCCACCAGCCAAATGGATTCTGTAATAGAACTAGCGTTTGACATTAGGCCTACCCCAGCATGTGCGCCTTGTGCATCTAACAAATAAAAAGTCAGTCTAAAACTTAAAAGCTGCAACACATGAGCCAACTGATTCATGAATCCGAACTGAAACAATTGCTGCCAAATAATAGACCATTTTGAAGCATCCTCTTGCTTAGACCAATGAAGATCCAACAACAGAATACTTAGCAGTAAAGAACTCATGTAGGCTGTAAAAAGCGCCCATTCATAAAAAATAGACTGCAAAATGTAATATTGAATCAAGACAACAAGCAACGTTAAGATCGGAACAATTAGCTGTATGGCATTGTAGGCTTTTAGTTTTTCTTTTCCTAACAATAAAGAAGCATTTACAGATGTAAATGAACTCAGTGCACTCAAAATAACGATATTCAGCGCTGATTGTGCTGAAAATTGAAACACGCTCATTAATGCCAAAAAAGTAAGGCCAGAAACCAGTACGCACCAGACATAGGCGGCAATTATCAGGCGCTTCCATGATATACGCGAAGACAAATAAACCAAAGAAGCACCACCAATTAATCCATCAAATATGATGATGATCGCAACGGTTGTGAGCAACAGGCTTTGCTCGCCTTTTCCTTCCGGGCCAAGAATTTGTGAAAAAAGGATGGCCAGAATTAAATTCAGAACTGCTGTAAAGACCCTGACACCAAAATTCCCGAGGATTTTACGAAACATGGTTTGGCAAAACTTGTTTGTAAACTCCTGAAAAATAAGCAGCTATTGTTTCTTGACTGTATTTTTGAGCGGCTTCTTGATGCAGATCTGAAGGGATGTAGTTGAAATTTTGAATGTCTTTTAACGCCTCGATAAGTGCTTTTAAATCAGCCGACGGAATCAAAATTCCATTTTTGGCATTGACAATTTCGCTGACCCCTCCAACATTGGTGGCAATTACGGGTGTACCGCAAGCCAAAGATTCAATCAGTACACATGGGAGGTTTTCATAACGACTTGTCAAGACAAAGGCATCGGCAAACTGCAATATGGCAGCTACTCCTACGGCATCTTGTTGTCCATGAAAGTGAATCGATTGAGCAAAATCGAGGTGTTCAATGAGTTTTGCATAGCGTTGAAAATCACCATCTGAAACGACATGAAGCTCTATGTTGGCTTGTTCTTTTTTGAGTGCTGCAAACGCATTTATTAACAAATGAAAATTCTTTTGTAAAGGATCAAGAGAAGAAATATGAACAAAACGAAATTGCTGATGAGGTCTTACTTGTTTGGCGCTGAAAAGTTGGGTATCTACCACATTAGGCACAACTTTCATGTGGGTTTTGATTCCGAAACGCTGCATGGCAGCAGCTAAATCTAGTGATACTGGTAAAATGAGTTTTGCTCTGTTGCCAATCCATTTGAGCAGTAGTTTCTGCCATTTGCTTGGTTGAGGATCGGTGTATTCATGATAGCAGGTCCAGTGTTCTGAAAAAACAAGCGGCACCCTAAAGCGCCATTTCAAAAGTAAAGCGGGTAAACCCACCGGATACAAAACGGCGGCATGTATCAGTTGTGGTTTGCCTATTGGGGTTAGCAAGGCGTGTTTCCAATATGCGCTAAAAACCTGAAAATATGATAGCATTATTCCGATTAAAAAAGTTTTATTTCTTGGAATGTAAATAAGCTTTTGGTAAAAAGGTGTGTTTTGCTCTTCTATGGTAAGCGTCGAATGTGTATCGGAAAGAACTACGTGTATAAAGGCGAGGTCCGCCACCTGACTAGCTGCTTTTAAATGCTGTTGCACAAAATTCCCTTGAGTTGGCTGCTGCTGATGCGGATACCAACTAGAAACACAAAGAACTTTAGGCTTTTGTTGCATTGGTTGAAGTTAGAGGTTTTTTTTATAAACTGCCTCGAGTTGTTCTAAAGCGTAATCAATTTCTTGCTGGGTTGTATAGCGAGAAAACGAAAAACGCGCATTTGGTCTAGACATATCTGCTTGAATTGCCTCTAGCACATGAGAGCCTTTGGTGGCTCCAGATGTACACGCAGAACCTCCACTTACAGCTACTCCTTTTAGATCGAGTGTAAATAAAAGCAAACCTGCTTTTGGTGTGGCGGGCAAACATACATTAAGAACAGTGTAAAGCGCTTTTTCATAAGAGGTTTCACCATGAAAAGCTACCTCCGGAAAAATAACTTTCAAGCGCTCGATCATGTAGGCTTTAAGGCCGTATACATGTTTTTGATGCGCTTCAAGATCGGTGTAGGCCAATTCCATTGCTTTGGCTAAACCAACTATTCCGGCGATATTTTCTGTACCGCCTCGATAGCCACGTTCTTGTGCTCCCCCATGAATCAAGGGGCTTACTTTGGTGTTTTTATTGACATACAAAAAACCAGTGCCTTTAGGTCCGTGAAACTTATGGGCTGCACAGGTAATAAAATCGATGTCTAATGCTTGCAAATCGAAGGCGTAGTGCCCCATGGTTTGGACCGTATCTGAATGAAAAAGTGCGCCATATTTTCTGCAGAGCAGCGCTACTTCTTTTAGTGGCAAAAGTGTAGCAATTTCGTTATTGGCATGCATCAGAGAAACTATAGTTTTCTGAGGTTGCTGTAAAAGTGCCTCGAGTTCCTTTAAATTGATGTTTCCTTTGGCGTCTAATGAAAGTTCGTGTACTTCGATGTGTTCATGGCCACGCAATGCTTCTGCGGTATGCCCCACAGCATGATGCTCGGCCGCACTAGTAATAATGCGCTTTACACCTAATTGCGTAACTGCTGAATGCAAAGCCATGTTATCGGCTTCGGTACCACCTGAGGTAAATATAATTTCTGAGGGGCTACAATGGAGCAATTTTGCAACGGTGCGTCTTGAATTTTCTAAAAGAGCCTTGGCTTGACGCCCAAAAGCATGCGTAGAAGATGGGTTTCCAAAAGTATTTAAAAGTACCGGAACCATGGCCTCTACTACTTCTGGAGCTACAGGAGTGGTGGCAGCGTTGTCGAGGTAAACATTCATTGAAACGTGTTTTGCCACGAAGATACTAAAATTAGTTTGCTTATCTTTGAGTAATGAACGCGCCTTTAGCAGAACGCATGAGACCCCAAACGCTAGATCAATATATTGGTCAGCAACATTTGCTTGGTCCAAATGCTTCATTAAGAAGAGCTTTAGAGGCGGGCGTAATCCCCTCCATGATTTTTTGGGGCCCTCCAGGTGTCGGCAAAACCACACTCGCCACACTCATTGCACAACATCTAAACCGCCCTATTCATACCCTTTCTGCCATTTCTTCCGGCGTAAAAGATGTCCGTGAAGTCATTGCTCAAGTACAAGGCGGCGGCATGTTTCAGCCCAAGGGAAGCATTCTTTTTATCGATGAAATCCATCGTTTTTCAAAAGCCCAACAAGACTCCTTACTCGGTGCAGTAGAAAAAGGAATTGTCACTTTAATTGGCGCTACCACCGAAAACCCTTCATTTGAAGTCATCTCGGCACTCCTTTCTCGCTGCCAAGTATACACACTAGAACAACACAGCAAAACCGACCTCGTTTCTTTATTAGCGCGCGCCGTGCAAACCGATGTTCTACTCAAATCTAAGCATATTGAATTAACCGAGACCAACGCCCTACTCAGGATCTCGGGTGGCGACGCCAGAAAACTACTCAATGTATTTGAAATCATTGTAGGAACTTTTCAAAACCAAACAAATATTGTCATTACCGACGAAGTGGTGCTGCAAAATGCCCAACAAAGCTTGGCTCACTATGATAAAGACGGCGAACAACACTACGACATCATATCGGCTTTCATTAAATCAGTCAGAGGTTCAGACCCCAATGCAGCGGTTTATTGGTTGGCTAGAATGGTAGAAGGTGGCGAAGACCCAAAATTTATTGCCCGCAGACTGCTAATCTTAGCTTCCGAGGATATCGGCTTAGCCAACCCCAATGCCCTATTAATTGCCAATACTTGCTTTCAAGCCGTAGAAAACGTTGGGTGGCCAGAATCAAGAATTATCCTGAGTCAGTGCACTATTTATTTGGCGGGCTCACCAAAAGGAAACGCAGCCTACATGGCCATTAACCAAGCACAAGCCCTAGTACAACAAACCGGAGACCTCCCGGTTCCATTGCATTTGCGCAATGCACCTACCAAACTCATGAAAGAATTGGGCTATGGCCAGGCATATGCCTACAGCCATGATCATCCCGGTAATTTTTACGACCAAGAATTTTTGCCAGAAGCGATCTCTGGCACCAATTTTATCCAACCCGGAAGCAGCAATAAAGAACAAGAATTGGCCAAGCAAATCCAAGCTTGGTGGAAAACCAAATACAAATTCTAATGGCAGCCTTGTTTTATTACTTGGTCGTGTTCCCCCTCTCTTTATTGCCATTGCGTGTACTTTATATTTTTGCCAATTGTATCAAATGGATTTTTATTTATCTAATACCGTATCGCAAAAAAGTAATTCAAGCCAACTTAAAGCATGTTTTCCCAGACAAAAGCACTGAAGAGATTGCGCTTTTAACCCAAGCATATTATTCCTTCCTTGCTGACTTAATTGTAGAATCCGTAAAGAACTTACAATTTTCAGCTTTCCAACTTAAACAACATATTCAAATCGAATCTGAAAAACAGCTTCAAGAAATTCAGAACCTAAACAAACCCATTATTTTGGTGTCGAGTCATTACAATAATTGGGAATGGCTAATTAGCGCATTGGGTCTGTGGTTTAAGCGCCCCACCTATGGCATTGGCATGCCCTTAAGTGCTGCTTTTTGGGATAAAAAACTTACTCAGAAACGCGAACGCTTTGGTTTAAAAGTAGTGCATCAAGGCAACTATGAAAGCGTGTTTCAATCCAAACATGCGGTCATTTTAACACTTGCAGACCAAGCTCCCGCTTCTTCTAACAAAGCCTACTGGACCACTTTTTTAGGAGTGCAAACTCCTGTTATTTTCGGACCTGAATATTTGGCAAATCGCTATGATTGCGCAGTCGTATATGCCGATATAAAACAATCTTCAAGAGGACATTATATTGTTTCATTTGAAGTAATTACTGAAGATGCCTCCAAGAATCATTTTGGAGATATTTCAGAGCTACATCTGCAAAAATTAAGCGCTGCTATTGCGCAAAATCCTAGTAGATGGCTATGGTCTCATAAACGTTGGAAACGCAGTGCGCCAGAAAATTTATCTGCCTTTCAAGCGGAAGCCCAAGCACGTTTTGAAGCGCGCTTCCGAAATTGATTGGCATAATTGTATATCCTTCAACCTTAAACACCCATAGCGAATGAAAAAACTTATTCTTTTCGTCTTGATTTCCATTGATTACTTTCTACCCTTGGCTCAAGTACAAGTTTTTATTCCGAGATCTGCAAAATCTAAAAAATCAGAACACGAAAGAGCGCTGCTTGTATCGAATGATGGAAAGTTGATTCTAGGCTCAAATCTTGGCAATATCCGATTGCTGAGCCCAGCCATGAATCAGCAACAGATTTTTGAACTAGGCACAGAAATGACCGAAATCAGAGACCTAGCGGAAAGTGGCGCTTATTTATTTGCCATGCAAAGTAATGATACGAGTCAGCTTTGCAGAATTGATCTGAAAAATTCAAGTATTGAATACATTGAAATGAACTGGGATCACAAACCAATTTTTTTAGATGGTCTTGCTGCTGAAAAAGAAAATCTATTTTTGATCGGAGACCCAGTAGCCAATGAGTTTTGTACCTTTCGATCCTTGGACGGCGGCCTAACTTGGGAAGCCACACCTGCAAAAATAAAAAGCCTTCCGGGTGAAGCGGCCTATGCTGCCAGCGGTCAAACCAATCAAGTTTTGGATGGGCATTTTTACTTTGTTTCAGGCGGCCTGAGCGCCCGCTTCTTTCATTCCCCAGACCAAGGATCAACATGGGAAATTTCAGCACTTCCCTATCCTTCCTGCCCTACTTGTGGCCCTTATGCCATGGCACTTTCTGACAAAAATGAAATCGTAACCGTGGGCGGAAACTACTTAGCTCCTCACGAAGCAAAAAACACTTGCTTTTATTCGACAGACGCTGGCAAAACCTGGCAAGCACCAAAAAAATGCCCGAGTGGCTATCGATCTTGCGTCATCAAGGTCAATGAACGCTATTACGCTTGTGGCACAAACGGAATCGATGTGAGTAAAAACGGTGGAAAAACCTGGAAGAAAATTTACAGTGCCAATGCACTAAGCATGGCGCAAGTTGGAACAAATATTGTAGTGAGTTTGACAAATGGATCCTTCCTACTTATCCATCCATAGGGCTTCTGGCTGCTTCGACAGGAAGCCTGGCATCCAAAATATGAGCGCTGCAATCAGCAGGATAAAGGCAATAGCTATACATTTTTGATTTGTCGTAGCTTTTTGAATTTCAGCACGCTCATTGATTTCACAAACTTCTCCGGGGCAATATTGCAGCGGGTCTTTTTTAATCCATTTATATAAAATACAGCCCAAACAAATCCCGAAAGCTGTTTCTAAAAATAAAAAGAGCAAACAAAGAAGGCAACTCCAACCCGTAACAAAAGAATAGCGATTAAAAACAAGCATAAATACTGTCATTGTAATTGCTAAAATCAAACCGATCATCCAGGCGAACCTTTTTTGAACAGCCCCAACATATTCTGGCCTTTGATTTCTAACAAAAAATCGACCAATTAACAACATAGGTGCATAGCGAGGGTGAACAAACAAGCGAATGACAAAATCGGTTAAAAATCCAAACACCACAATTTTTGCCATTCTGAAATCACCACTTTTAATGATTACGAAAAGTGAAATCAAGGCAAAGAGAAACATGATACCCGATGCTGCTCGAATTTCTCTTTCGTTCAGCACTCGAATTTCATAGCCCGACACATTTTCACCGAATTGATTTTTTGCTCCCATCATTTATTTTTTTTATAAAAAAAAGGGAATCAAATGATTCCCTTTAACCGTGGAGAAGATCGGGCTCGAACCGACGACCTCTTGACTGCCAGTCAAGCGCTCTAGCCAACTGAGCTACATCCCCAACTTATTATTTTGCTTGCAGGGTATCTTCCATTGAAGAAGAAATAGCTGCTTTGTCTAGGCGGATTTTAGTGCCTTCAGACTGAATTAATACGGTGTTGTCGGCCATTTCTAAAATTTTACCGTGGATCCCACCAATTGTAACTACTTTGTCACCAGGCTTGAGCGCTTCGCGGAATTTTTTGAGCTCTTTTTGTTTTTTCATTTGTGGTCTGATCATGAAAAAATAAAATACTCCGATCATTAAAACGATCATTACCAATTGATTTGCTCCTCCTGCCATAGTTTAATTTTTAAGTGCTACAAATGTAGTTATTTTATTCGACCCTTGATTTGTAAAACCGTAATATTAGGCTCCGTATTGGTCATTAAAGTGACTGCTTTGTGAATATTTTTTGTGTGTAAATTATCAGTATTGATCTCGGCCTTGATTTCTATAGATTCTCCGGGCGCAACTGGTTTTTTAGGTTCTTTCACCACTGTGCAAGAACACGAAGGTTTTACTTCGCCAAAAACCAAAGGATAAGAACCCGTGTTGGTGATTTTAAAGCTCGCTTTTATTTTTTCGCCTTTCATGACGGTCCCAGCCTGAAAAATTGGGTTGGCCACTTCCATTGTAGTGGGTTTACCGACTTCTAGTTGGTCGTTGTTTTTACAAGCACTAAATAATAGACCGAATGTAATAAGTAAAGTACAGAACAATAAAATCTTTTTCATGTTGTAAATTTTAGCGAAATGCCATTAATTTTTGAGCCCACGGCCAATTTTTTGAATGCGTTTTTCATTGGTCAACTTCTCGATTGCTTTATCGAGGATACCGTTGATAAACACATTGCTTTTAGGTGTGCTGTAAAACTTAGAAATTTCGATGTATTCATTGAGGGTTACTTTGGTCGGAATACTTGAACAAGCCTCCAATTCAGTTAGCCCCATCTTTAATAAGAGCATATCCATTTTGGCGATGCGGTCGAGTTCCCAGTTTTGAGCTAAAGTAAGGATGTCTTTCTCGTGGGTTTGGTCATGTTTGATGGTTTCATGCAATAAGGTGAGAATGAACTCTTTTTCGTCGTCGTTTTCTTTGTATAACGGCATGATTTCCATTGACTTCCCTGCCTCCCACGACTTCATGGTTTTGATTGCCATCGATGCACAAAGATCGAGGTCGTCAGCCCAGTAAATTGATTTTTCGTCAAAGAAATGTTGTAGCAAAGTTGAATTGGCTATTTCTTGTTTGAAAACTTGAATGGCGAAATTTTTATCTTCTTCAATTCCGTCGACGCCATTATTCATGTGTTCGAAATAGAGCTCTGAATCTAGTAAATTGAAATTGAGCTTTTTGAATAGTTCTTGATTTTCAGCACCCAACCAATTTATTTTTCTTTGTTCACTAATTTTGTAGAGCTCGTGGTTGCTTTCTAGAGCGGCAACAAGTGTGTTGTCGACCCACTTCATGTTAGGATGCAGTTCTTCTTGAGTTGGCCTCATTTTCTTTTGAAGTTCGGCTTGGCGATTCATTGCGGCACGTTTCATTTCTGGCAGTGCCAAAAGCAAGAATAAATACATGTCGTACATGCGTTCTACCGAGGTAAGTAGTTCTTTCTCAGCTTTTGAACGATCTGCGTCAGGGCTCTGAAAATAGGCGTAAAGTACCTGAAGTACTTTAATTCTTAAATGTCTTCTGTTGAGCATAATTATAAATTCAAGCTTCCTTTCGCTTTCACTTTTTCTTCAGCCATAAGGTTGGCTACCTGATAACTAGGCATTGACTCTTGCTTAGAACGGAGCAAAATGTTGTCAATGGTAGTGTAGATTTCTTCTGCTTTTTGTTTTGCCCATTCTAAAGAAAGACCTTCTACTTCTGAGAAACAGTTGATTACACCACCTGCATTGATGGCGAAATCTGGCGCATAGATGATGCCTTTGTCCATAAGGATCTGGCCGTGCTTGGCTTCTTCTTTTAATTGATTATTGGCTGCACCTGCAATAACTGAACAATTGAGTTTGGCAAGCGTATCGTCGTTGACAGTTGCACCCAATGCACAAGGCGCGTAAATATCCATATCTACGTCATAAATCATGTCCGGGGCAACTACATGCACACCGTATTGATCACTTAATTTTTTAAGTGCTTCTTGATTGATATCTGTGATGGTGACGTCTGCACCTTCAGCGACTAAATGACTCACTAGATAAGCACCAACATGTCCAATTCCTTGAACGGCAATTTTTTTACCAGTCAAGCTATCAGAACCATATTGGTGTTTTGCAGCCGCCTTCATCCCCATGTAAACACCAAAAGCAGTTACCGGGGAAGGGTCTCCACTTTTTCCTGGTAAACCAACCACATAATTGGTTTCTTTGCTAACGTGCACCATGTCTTCTGGTGAAATACCTACATCTTCGGCTGTAATGTAAGAACCTGCCAAAGAATTGACAAAACGTCCAAAGCGTCGGAAAAGCGCTTCTGACTTCATCGATTTGGCATCGCCAATTATAACTGCTTTTCCACCACCTAAATTTAAATTAGAAATGGCATTTTTATAGGTCATCCCTCTTGACAAACGCAATACGTCGGTAAGTGCTTCTTGCTCATTTTGATACATCCACATACGGGTTCCACCCAAAGCAGGACCTAATACTGTGTTGTGCACCGCAATGATGGCTTTTAGACCTGTAGCTTTGTCGTTGCAGAATAAAATTTGTTCGTGCCCCATATTGCTCATGGGTTGAAGAATGGGATTCAAAGAAGAATCTACCAACGGAGAGATTGTCAAATCAGACATGTTTTTGAAATGAGTTCGTTCACTAATTCTTATTTGACTTAAATTTGCAAGTCAAATAGCTTGGCAAAAGTAGAAAAAAACCATGAAGTCCCTTCGATACATCAACAAATACTTTAAGAAGTACAAATGGCGCTTCCTCCTAGGTATTCTTTTTACCATTATTAGCAACTACTTTGGGGTGCAAATGCCAGCATACTTCAGCGAAGCCATTGACCGTTTCCAACAGCACCTCGCTCCTACTGATCAATTTGGGTATTTATATTTAGCACTCGAACTAGGCGGGATCTACATGGGATTTTCTTTGCTCAAAGGATTTTTCTTGTTTTTAATGAGGCAATCCATTATTGTGATGTCTAGATACATTGAATTTGACCTCAAGAACGAAATCTATCATAAATACCAAAGCCTCGATCAGAGTTTTTACAAAAAGAACGCCACCGGCGACCTCATGAACCGCATTTCTGAAGATGTCGGATTGGTCAGAATGTACGCCGGCCCCGGGATCATGTACACCATTAACCTTGCCGTATCTTTTGTCCTGATTGTTGGCAAAATGATCAGCATATCGCCTAGCCTGACACTTTATGTGCTTTTGCCGCTGCCTATCATGTCTATACTTATTTACAAAGTATCGTCTACCATGAATAAAATGAGTTTAGAAGTTCAGAAAGAACAATCGACACTCAGCACCATTGCCCAAGAAGCTTTTGCCGGTATCCGCATTATCAAAGCGTATCAAAGAGAGCAAGAAATCACTTCGAAAGTAAGCGCTTCCGCAGAAAACTACAAGAAACAAAGCATGCGCTTGGTGATCGTCAATGCATTTTTTAGCCCCACAATTATCTTTCTCATAGGCCTCAGCTCCATGATTGCCATATATTATGGAGGGCTCCTCACTTTTGAAAAGAAAATGACCGTTGGCGGTATTGTGGCATTTATTATGTACGTAACTAACCTTACCTGGCCTTTTGCCAGTCTGGGTTGGATTTCTTCTATTATCCAACGAGCTGCTGCCTCTCAAAAACGCATCAATGAATTTTTAAATACAGCTTCTAAAATTAAAGATGAACACGACCTCGCTCCTGCGTTCGAAAAAGGTCTACACTTTAAGCAGGTCCATTTTCAGTATGAAAACGCTTCCGCACCTGTTTTAATAGACATCAACTTTAGCGTGGGCCAAGGAGAAACACTCGCAATTGTGGGTCAAACTGGAAGCGGGAAATCCACCATTTGTCATTTAATTGCGCGTCATTTTGACCCTACCTCAGGTGCCATTCAAATTGGAGAGCAGCGTTTACCAGAGCTCTCCTTGAGTAAATACCGAAAAGGCATTGCCATTGTTCCGCAAGATGTATTCTTATTCTCTGACACAATTGCCAACAACCTCAAATTTGGTTCTGAAACTCAAGAAGAACCGACACTCGAAGCCCTCCAACAAGCTTGTAAGCAAGCACACGTCTTGCACAATATTCAAGACTTTGAAGGAGGATTCGACACTATGCTTGGCGAACGGGGTGTCAATTTAAGTGGCGGTCAAAAGCAACGCATCTCCATTGCGAGAGCACTTTTAAGAGATCCTAAATTGCTCATTTTAGACGATTGCCTAAGTGCAGTAGATACCGAAACAGAAGAAATTATTCTCAACGAACTACAGCGATTTTCTAAAAACCGAGCCACTATTATCGTTTCTCATCGCATTTCTACCATTCGAAACGCCACAAAAATTGTGGTTTTGGATGCCGGAAGTGTCATTGAATCGGGAACTCACCAAGAATTAATTTCAGCAAAAGGTGCTTATTTTGACCTTTATCAATTGCAGCTACAACAAGAGCTTGAGGCAAAAAGCACTGATATTTAACATCTTATCAACCGTATATTGTTTGTTTTTTTTTGAAACATTGGCTGCGCTGATTGCGTACATTCGACCAAACCAATAAAACAAACAACTATGAAAAAATTAATGATTTTTGTTGGAGCCCTAACATTGACTGGTTCATTGTTTGCTCAAAAGCCTGCCTCTGATGATGCACGTTATTCATTAGAAGGATTAGCTAATTTGAATACCAGTAATGGCATGAACTTTACTGCCCCATCGTTGCGTTTGCGTTATTTTGTAAACGACAACATTGCAGCACGCGTTCAGTTCGGTTTTGGTGGTGATGGTTCTTCTGTCGTAAACACACCAAGTCATGAAACTCACAACTATGCAGATGCAACCGATGCAACTAAAACAGGAACCGTTCAAATTGACCGAAGTGCCTGGGATCTCAAATTAGGTGCTGAATACCACTTAGCAGGAACCGACAGAATGTCTCCTTACTTTACAGCAAATGTTGGGTTTGGTGCTGGTTCTGAACAACAAACTTGGACCAATGTATTTTACTCAAATCCGGCTGACCCAAGCTCTGCCCTATCTTACGCGAATGGTTTTTCAGTGGCTGCATCTGGAGGTTACAACACAATGAGTTGGGGACTCGGAGCAGGTTTTGACTATTATGTTGCTGACAACCTTTACTTAGGTTTAGAGCTCAACTTAACAAGCACTTCTGTTAAAAACCACGATGTTGTAAAAGATATCACTACCCCACTCGGGACTCAGCAAGTAACTACACTTGGCAACCAAATGACTTACACCAACATTGGTGCTGCACATGGTTCAGTAAGAATTGGTTGGAGATTCTAAGCATTTTCAAATCATGATTCAACTAAAGGGGGCTTCGGCCCCCTTTTTTATTGGTTTTTTGAAAAATCGTAACTTTGCAACATGGATACAAGAAAACATGTAGAAGTCTGTTTTACACCTGGCGAATACCCTTACTATAAAGATGAATTTGAAATTGTTGTCGTGATTGACGTACTAAGAGCAACTTCTGCCATTTGCGCAGCATTTGACAACGGCATCAATTCTATCATTCCTGTCCCGACCGTTGAAGAAGCCATGGCCTATAAAGCCAAAGGATTTTTAGCCGGAGCTGAAAGAAAAGGTCAAATTGTAGAAGGTTTTGACTTTGGAAATTCTCCATTTTCATACATGAGAGAAGATTTCAAAGGCAAAGATGTAGTTCTGACCACTACCAACGGAACCAAATCTTTAGACGTAGCCAAGGACGCTGAAATTGTTGTGGTGGGTTCTTTTCTTAACCTAGATGCTTTGTGCGTTTGGCTCGAAAAACAAGATAAAAATGTACTTTGCTTATGTTCAGGTTGGCAAGATAAATTCAATTTAGAAGACACCATCTGCGCAGGAGCAATTTGTCAGTATTTAATCGGAACGGGGAACTACATTTCTGACGAAGACTCCTCTATTGCAGCAAAGTATCTATACCTTTCGGCCAAGGACAACTACCTGGGCTATTTGAAGTCAAGCTCGCATCGCCGCCGCTTGAAAAACTTAAACCTCAATGAAGACATCAAGTATTGTCTGACTCCGAACCAAACGGAGGTCATTCCAATACTCAAAGATGGCAAACTCATTAAAATCTAGAAAAAAATCAAGCTGGCTACTCCTTATTAGCAGCCTTTGTTTTCTACTCAGCTCCAACCAAAACAAAACCCAATGGGGCTTTGCTGGGCATCAGCGCATCAATCAATTTGCTATTTATTTGCTTCCATCAGAGTTGCAAGCGTTTTTTATAGCACATCAATTTGAAATTGTAGCCAATTCAGTAGCACCTGACCAACGTCGCTACATCGTTGAGGCAGAAGCCGCCAGACACTACATCGATCTTGATCATTACTACTCCACCGGACAAGACCCCTTTTGGAATTTACCTCAAAATTGGAATGAGGCAATAGATTGCCATGGTCAAGACACTTTGCTGGCTCACGGCATTGTTCCTTGGCATGTTTTAACAATGAAGTTTCGGCTACAAAAAGCTTTTGAAACCAAGAATTTGGCTCTCATTCTTAAAAATGCTGCAGAAATCGGGCATTACATCGCAGATGCGCATGTCCCCTTACACACCACCCACAACTACAACGGTCAACTCACCAACCAAGTAGGGATACATGGTTTGTGGGAAAGTCGTTTAGTTGAATTAGAAGCCGAAAACTATAATTACTGGATAGGTGCCGCAGCCTACCTACCCTCCGTGAGAAAAACTATTTGGGCGGCAGTAGCTGCATCTCATGCAGCTTTAGACAGCGTGTTTAAATTTGAAAAAATCTGTAGTGAGCAAATCAGCGCCGCTGAAAAATACAGTTTTGAACAGCGCGGCAGCACCATGGTTAAGGTGTATTCGAGAAAATTTTGCAACGCGTATCATGCGCAATTAAATGGAATGGTAGAAAGAAGGTTGCGCGCAGCTATCCTCATGACCGCCTCTGTTTGGTACACGGCATGGGTAGACGCTGGGCAACCAAATCTGAATAAGATCTCCTCAGATGAAAATCTATCGAAGGCAAGCCTAGATCAGGATAGCATTTTAGAACCCAAACACAAATTGCATTTTCGTCGTTGCGATTAAGCCTTAGGCGATGGGTCTGTATTTGATGCGTTTGGGCCCCGCTTCACCGAGTCGTTTTCTGCGGTTTTCTTCGTACTCAGAATAAGATCCTTCGAACCAATACACTTGAGAATCGCCTTCAAATGCAAGAATGTGCGTACAAATTCTGTCTAGGAACCAACGGTCATGGGAAATTACTACCGCACAACCCGCAAAGTTTTCAATGCCTTCTTCGAGTGCTCTGAGCGTATTGACATCGATGTCATTGGTAGGCTCATCGAGTAAGAGCACGTTGGCTTCTGTTTTAAGCGTCATGGCAAGGTGCAAACGGTTTCGTTCACCCCCAGATAAAACGCCTACTTTTTTATTTTGATCAGATCCATTGAAGTTGAATTTGGACAAGTAGGCTCTTGAATTGATTTTCTGATTGCCGACTTCTACATATTCTAAGCCGTTGGAAACCACTTCAAATACCGTTTTTTCCGGATGAATATCTTGGTGTGATTGATCGACATAACCAATTTTTACGGTATCACCTACGGTGAACTCGCCTTTATCTGGCGCCAACTCAGCCATGATCATCTTAAAAATGGTGGTTTTACCAGCACCGTTCGGGCCAATTACCCCAACAATCCCTGCAGGAGGCAGCTTGAAATTGAGGTCGTCGTAAAGCAATTTATCTCCGAAGGCTTTGGCCACATGAACGGCATCAATAACGTTGTTACCTAATCTTGGACCATTCGGAATTGGAATTTCGAGTCTTGCTTCTTTTTCTCGGCTATCTTCAGCTAGCATTTTGTCGTAGTTCTGTAAACGCGCTTTGCTCTTGGCCTGGCGTGCTTTTGGATTCATGCGCACCCAATCTAGCTCTCGGGCCAACATTTTTTGGCGCTTAGACTCCATTTTTTCTTCTTCTTGAAGACGTTTTCCTTTTTGCTCTAACCAAGAGGTATAATTCCCTTTCCAAGGAATCCCTTCACCTCTGTCGAGTTCGAGAATCCAGCCTGCTACATTATCCAAGAAATAGCGGTCGTGGGTAACGGCAATTACGGTTCCTTTATATTGTTGAAGGTGCTGCTCTAACCAATCGATAGATTCTGCATCGAGGTGGTTGGTAGGCTCATCTAGCAACAAGACATCTGGGTTTTGCAACAATAAACGACATAGTGCTACCCTGCGGCGCTCTCCTCCAGAAAGTGTTCCGATCAGTTGGTCGTCTGGCGGGCAACGCAAAGCGTCCATGGCGCGATCCAACTTTGTGTCAAGTTCCCAAGCATCGAGTGCATCGATGCGATCTTGAACCTCGCCCTGACGTGCAATGAGTTTGTCCATTTTGTCTGGGTCAGCCAACACCTCTTCATCCATAAAAGCGTTGTTGATTTCTTCGTATTCGGCCAAGACATCGACAATTTCTTGCGCGCCTTCCATGACGATTTCTTTCACGGTCTTATTAGGATCTAATTCAGGCTCTTGGGGTAAATACCCAACCGAATATCCGGGAGAAAAAACAACATCACCTTGATAAGATTTATCTAGACCCGCAATGATTTTCATGACGGTAGACTTACCCGAACCGTTTAAACCGATGATACCAATTTTGGCACCATAGAAAAACGAGAGGTAAATGTCTTTAATAATTTGCTTTCCGGTTGGCGTCACTTTTGACACCCCCACCATGGAGAAAATGATTTTTTTATCGTCTGACATAGGTATTTTTATGTGTGTTAATATTTGAAATTGATGAAATTGATGAAATTGATGAAATTGATGAACTAAATATTCACGAATAAACTATTTATCTAACTGATAATTAGTGTACTTTTTATTTTTCAATAACTCAATGGCTTCTTGTAAAATTTCATTGGTATCGTTATAAATCTGGAACATTTCGTTGGTTCCCCAAAGATCTTGTGCCAAAACTGATTTCAATCTTAATTTCAATAAGTTTTCGCTGCGGCGATACGCTTCTTCGTTGTAAGTGAGCGTGCTGTCTTCTTGGGCAACATAAGCGAAGAATTCATTCATAAAGGCAGCATCACAAATGAAGTTGGCTTTGAATTCTTTGATACTTGGGTAGTTTTTCAATAAAGCAGCACGGTTGGCATTGACATATTTGAAAATGAAGCTATTGACATGCCCACCTTGAATCAGTTCAGCAAAATAAGTAGTGCTTTCAGTGGTATCTAAAGGAACAAAAACATCGGGCATGATGCCTCCGCCGCCATAAACGGTTCTTTTCGTTTTAAGCGTTTTGTACATCAGGGAATCTGGCAACTTAATAGAATCTTTCAAGAAAAACTCACCGTTGAGGTAGCGCTGACTGAGGTCTTTGCGGTAGGTTTCGGTATCTTGATATGGTTTTTGGATATGACGACCAGTTGGTGTGTAGTAGCGGGCAATGGTCAGGCGGATTTCAGATCCATCGCTGAGGGCCATTGGTCTTTGCACTAAGCCTTTTCCGTAAGTGCGTCGGCCAACAATTAGACCTCGATCCCAATCTTGGATAGCACCTGATAAAATTTCACTGGCACTTGCAGAATATTCGTCAGTAAGGATCACGAGTTGCCCCTCTTCGAACAAACCTTTTTTTGCCGCTTTTAGGTCATAACGAGGTTGTGCTCTTCCTTCAGAATAAACAATGAGTTTGTCTCCGGATAAAAATTCGTCGGCAAGTTTGTGAGCGGCATCTAATAAACCTCCTCCATTGCTTTGCAAATCAAAAATCAGGCTTTTCATGCCTTGTTCTTTGAGACTCTGCAACGCAGTTTGCACTTCTTGAACAGTTGTTTTGGAAAAGCTATTGAGCTTGATGTAGCCGATTTCTTTATCGATCATGTAGGCTGCATCTACAGAATAGACCGGAATTTTATCGCGTGTGATGTTAAAGTCTAGCAGTTTTCCTTTGCGATTAATGGTCACTTTTACTTTGGTACCGAGGTCTCCCATGAGTTTTTGGCGCACTTGGTCATTTTTAATGCCAATTCCGGCAACGTTTTCGCCGTTTACCTGAACAATTTGATCACCGGGTAGCAGACCTAGTTTTTCGGAAGGCCCACCCGGTATGGTCGCTACTACGCTGATGGTGTCTTTCATGAGCTGAAACCTCACACCAATTCCGACAAAACTACCGTTGATAGTCATTTGAGCGTCATCGAGTTCTTCTTTGGGAATATAGGTGGAATGCGGGTCTAGTTCTTCTAGCAGGGCTACAATTGCAGTTTCGGTCAGTTTGGGCAAATTAGGCGCATCTACATAATAGCGCTCGACATCAATCAAGACTTCTGTTAATTTCTGAGAAGATTGCAAGGCATTGTTAGGCTGTTGTGCAAAAACGGCAGAACAAAAAAACAGTGTAAAAAGAACAAAGTGATAGCGCATGGGGTTTCAATTTAGGATTACAAAAATAAGCACTTAGGCCTCTAATTGAAGAGAAAGTTTAACTTTGTTTTGAACATATGCAGCAGAAAAAACGCAAACTCTATTGGTTTCAAAAACGAAAAGTAAGACGCGCCTCTAAACGCGTTTTTAAAATACTGGGCTACTTTTTCACTTTTCTAGGTTCCGCCATCCTGCTTTATTTAATGAGTACCTTTTTATTATCAAGAATTCCTTTCGAAGGAAAACCTCAAAAAAACGCAAGCATTACCGTCTATTTAATGAAATCAGGTGTACATACTGATTTTGTACTCCCTGTAAGCAATGCAATTCAAGACTGGCGCAAAGAATTCCCGATAGCCCACACTGATTTCAAGAATCCAAAAAGCACCTTAATTTCAATAGGTTGGGGAGACAAAGCTTTTTACATGAACACACCCACCTGGGCCGACCTCACTTTTAAAACAGCAATTACTACCCCATTTGGCATTGGCCCATCGGCAATTCACACTACCTATTACGAGCAACTCCTTGACGACAGGCCAATTGTCCGTCTCAAACTCACAAAAAATCAATACCAAGCCTTAGTGGTTTACATTAAAAAATCCTTGATTTTTAGAAATGGCAAAACGCAACATATTATCCCACAACTTGCCGGCGTTGTTACCGGCAACGATGCCTACTACAAGGCTAAAGGGCGTTATAGTCTTTTTTACAGCTGTAATACCTGGATCAATTCAGGCTTAAAAGCTGCCGATCAAAAAGCTTGCCTCTGGACCGCATTTGCTGGAGGTTTATTCTATCAATATGGCAAATAAAATTTGGATTTTTCTTGTATGCTTCTTACTTTCAAGCCTTGCATTTGGACAAGACTACATCCTTTTTATCAATGGGTATCGCGGCCCTAAACACGACCACGAAACCACTAATAATCAACTCAACTTCAAAGACCCTACCGGTTATTGGTATGCCCTCGATGACTCCATCCAAAGGCGCTTTCCGGGTGCAAAAAGCATTTATCTAGATGCGCATCATCCGCTCAACACCTCTACACATTTAACACTTGGAAAGGCAGTTCGCTCGTACGTTTTTTCTCGTTTTTGTTGGATAGAAAAAGAGAGTCATTGGGTCTTGAATCAAAACCTAAATAAAAATGGCTTTGAAATTCGGGTAGAAAACGGCAGAAAAGCTGGAAAACTTCTAAAACAATACTTGAGCACACAAACCGTCGGTAAAGTGCATATTGTTTGCCACAGCATGGGCTATGCCTATATGCTCGGCATTATGGATATGCTTGAAAACCAATTTACATTTGGCAAAGCACTCATTTTATCGCCAGAAGCAGCAAATACTGCCGGTAGAAATTGGGCACTTTTTGAAGAAGTTTGGCAATATGGTGCCAATGCAGATGTCAAAGAAGCAGACCCAATCTGTTTTCAAGATGGCATTGCGCCTCAAAAAGCAGTTGTCGGGATCGAACGACTTCCGAACTCAACCAAAGGAGGCCGAATTTACATTCCGAAAAGCTACCCAAAAAGAAAGCTTGGTTTCATCAAAAGCCATCATTTAGCTTATTACGACTGGTTCTTTTGGATTAAGCCGGAAGATAACGGGTATTTTAGTGCTGATTGACACAATATTTCTAACTTTGAGTTTAGAAATGCAAGACAACCAAAATTTACAAGCCTACAACACTTTTGGCATCGCTATAAACGCTAAGCGTTTTGGACGTTTCAGCAACATCCAAGAATTGGCAAGCCAGCTCCAAGACAACTCCAACCTACCTTTGCTCATTTTAGGCGGCGGTAGCAATGTGTTATTTACTGAAGATTACGATGGCTTAGTATTAAGAAACGAAATCAAAGGCATAGAAGTATGCAAAGAAGACGACCAACACATTTGGATAAAAGCAGGCGCCGGAGAAGTCTGGCATGACTTTGTTTGTTTTTGCATCGAACACAACTGGGCAGGCCTAGAAAATTTATCACTCATTCCTGGTTCGGTCGGCGCAAGCCCAATGCAAAACATTGGCGCTTACGGCGTCGAAATCAAAGATGTTTTTGCTGAACTGAGTGCCTATCACCTCGAAACGGGTGCTATTCATACCTTTGACAAAGAAGCTTGTGCTTTTGGCTACCGTGAAAGCGTTTTCAAAAGAAAATTTAAGAATCAATACGTTATTCTTGATGTCACTTACAAATTGGCAAAAAAGGCAAATTTGCAAACCACCTATGGCGCTATTCAACAAGAACTAGAAAAAGAAGGTATTACACAGCCTTCCATTCAAGATGTATCCAAAGCCGTTATTGCCATTAGGCAATCCAAACTCCCCGATCCAAAAGTTTTAGGAAATGCGGGCAGCTTCTTTAAAAACCCTGTAATTAGTCGAGAGCAATTTGAGGCCATCAAAGCGCAATACCCCAACATTGCAAACTACCCGGTTTCTGAATCTGAAATCAAACTTGCGGCAGGCTGGCTCATTGAAAACGCAGGCCTAAAAGGCTACAAGCAAGGTACTTGCGGGGTGCACGAAAAACAAGCGCTAGTACTCGTTAACTACGGCAACAGCACTGGTCAAGAAATTCTAGACCTTTCCACCTTTATTATTGAAAAAATTCAACATCAATTTGGCGTCACGCTAGAACGAGAAGTCAATATCATTCCCAACCATGAAAGTATCTTATAACTGGCTTAAAGATTTACTCAACTTCCCCTATTCCCCAGAAGAACTAGACGCTGTCTTGACAGAAACTGGTTTAGAGGTAGAGGGCATTGAACATATTGAAGACATCAAAGGTGGACTCAAGGGGGTTGTTGTTGGTGAAGTATTGAGCTGTGAAAAACACCCAGATGCCGATAAACTCAAAGTAACCACAGTCAATGTAGGTACTGCTGAACCATTGCAAATTGTTTGTGGCGCTCCTAATGTAGCGCAAGGTCAAAAAGTGCTTGTAGCAACCGTCGGAACAACGCTTTACCCACAACCCGATCAAGCATTTGAAATAAAAAAAGCCAAAATTAGAGGTGTCGCATCTGAAGGTATGCTCTGCGCCGAAGATGAACTCGGTTTAGGCAGCAGTCATGACGGTATCTTAGTTTTGGATTCAACTACGCTTGTTGGTACGCCAGCAGCAGAATTATTTGAGCTCCAAAACGATGCGCAATTAGAAATAGGCCTGACGCCTAATCGCTCAGATGCCATGGGACACCTCGGCGTTTGCCGCGACATCAGGGCCTACATGCATGCCCAGCTTAATTTGAGTTCAGACCTCATTTGGCCCCAAATAGCGGAAATTCAAAATAGCGGAAATGCATTGCAAATCGATATTGTTGACCAGGAGGCTTGCAAGGCCTATTACGGTATCGAACTGACCAATATCAAGGTGGAAGCATCTCCGGCTTGGTTGCAAAGCAGACTGCGCGCAGTAGGCATCAAGCCAATCAATAACGTGGTTGACGTCAGCAATTATGTCATGCGAGAATTAGGGACGCCTTTGCATATTTTTGATGCTTCAAAAATAAAAGGAAACGCAACTGTTCGCCAAGCTAAAAAAGGCGAAAAATTCATAGCCCTTGACGAGCAAACATACGAACTCCAAGGTACAGAATTACTGATCGCAGATCAAAATGGTCCATTATGCCTTGCCGGAATTATGGGCGGAAAAGAAAGTGGTGTCCAAGAAAACACGACTCATATTCTTATTGAATCAGCTGTATTTGATGCTGTAAGTGTGCGCAAAGCGGCCCGAATTCACGGCTTTAATACCGACGCTTCCTTTCGATTTGAACGCGGCGTAGATCCTGACTTAACACTTTATGCATTAAAACGTTGCATATATTTACTTCAACAAATTACTCAAGCAAAACAGCACAGTCAATTATTTACTTTTGAAGGAAATACGGCCCCAGCTATTTCACTTGAGCTCAATCTTCAGCAGGTGAACCAATTGATCGGTACCCCTTTGGATCCAGCACTCATTGAAAGCATTCTCACCGATCTCGATTTTGAAATATTAGAAAAGCAACCTACTCAGCTGCTCATACGCGTACCGCGCTACCGCGTTGATGTTACCAGACCAATAGATGTCATTGAAGAAATCTTGCGTATCTACGGCCTCAACCAAGTGCCGCTTCCAGAAAAATGGAACTTCTCCTTGCCCGTTCGCCCCAGATTTTACCCTGAAAAACACAAGGAAAGTGTCAGTGAATTTTTAGTTGGGCGCGGTTATTCTGAGATCTTGAATAATTCATTGACCAAACTTGCCTACGCCGAGAAAATTTCAAGTTCAAAGCCTCTGGAGGCCATTCAACTTTTAAATCCATTAAGCCAAGACCTCGGTATACTCAGACAATCTTTGCTTTTCGGACTTTTGGAGTGCTTGCAATATAATCAGAACAGACAGCAAAGCAACCTGCGCATCTTTGAATTTGGGCAGCATTACAACCAACAAAACGATAAGCGTCAAGAAAAAAGTCAACTTGCACTTGCGCTCATGGGCCAGCATACAGCAGAAAATTGGCAAAATACGGATGCTAAAGCGCTCAAATTTAATTTCTTCGATTTAAAAGCAGAGGTCCAATCGCTTTTCGAACGTTTTGGCCTAGCAAACAAAATAGAGGAAGCTAGCATACAAGATCCACATTTTGAAGATGGTATTTCCTTTGAACTCAACGGAAAATGCTTGGCTCAAATGGGTTGGGTAAGCGCTGAAATTCAAACTACATTTGATCTAAAGCAACGACCATTCATTGCATTAATCAACTGGGATGACGTCATGCATGCCATTCGCAAGCAACAAATCGTTTTCCAAGAACTGCCTAAATCTTTCGCTGTGCGCAGAGACCTCTCTTTACTCATTGGCAAAGAAATCAAATACAACGACCTCAAAATCGCAGCCCAAAAAGCAGAGCGCAAACTCTTGCAAGCCGTAAACTTATTTGATGTCTATGAAGGGAAAAATTTGGCTGACGGCATGAAATCTTATGCACTTTCTTTCTATTTGCAGGATGCGCAGCAAACGCTCACTGACAAACACATTGAAAAGTCGATGCAACAAATTTTACAGGCCTTAGAGAATGACTGTGGAGCAAAGCTCAGGATGTAAATACATGCTTATTGCATTTATATCCAGTAAAATAAAAACAAAGAAATTGGTGCTATGCAGTAATGTAGCGCTCCAAATTAGGATTGCTGGTCAATTCTTCTGAACCTAAAATTAATAAAGACTTCACTTTATTGGTTTCTAACCACAACTCAAAGTTCGTGATACCAACACGCAAGGTGCCGTTGATATCAATTTTATGTACGGGTTTTTGCTGCTTATCAAAAAGCGCTTTCACCTCCATGATTTCAGGGCTCATTTCCTGGTTTTGATTGAAAATCAATAAGCTATCTAGCGCTTCAAAAAATTCATTAGGTTTTTCTTGTGACAAAACAAGCTCTGCTGCATGCTCTGTTGCCCAGTTCTGAATTGCACTTGAAAATTTGTTACCCGCTAATAAATAAATTGACGCTACTTTCATTCTACCACTAAAATTGTCCGCAAATATAGTGCTAATAAGCTCATCCTACTTTTCGTAACCTAAAATTTTCAGGTAATCTTGCGCAGTTTGCTCATTACTAAATACTTCCGTCTGAATTTTTCCGTCTTCGTCTCGACGAATCAGAATATGCTTGGGTTCTGGAATAAGGCAGTGCTTTAAGCCGCCGTAGCCACCAATGGTTTCTTGATAGGCACCCGTATTGAAAAACCCGATAAATTGGGTGTTATTCTTGTCAAATTTCGGTAAATAAATGGCATTAGAATGCTGCTCAGAATTGTAGTAATCGTCTGAATCACAAGTTAATCCACCAAGCAACACGCGTTCGTAGTCATCATTCCAGCGATTAATAGGCAGCATTATAAAACGCTGGTTAATTGCCCATGTATCGGGCAAATTGGTCATGAAAGAGGAGTCAATCATGTTCCATTTTTCGCGGTCATTTTGTTGTTTTTGGTGCAATACACTAAAAATGGCACCCCCACTCTCGCCCACTGTAAAAGAACCGAATTCTGTAAAAATATTGGGCTCCGGGATGTCGTTATCTTGACAAACGCGTTTGACTTGGGTCAAGATTTCACGCACCATATAAGCGTAGTCAAAATCAAAAGCCAAAGATTTCTTGATCGGAAACCCACCGCCAATATTCAAGGAGTCAAGCTCTGGGCATAGTTTTTTCAGGTCAGAATAAACGCGCAAACATTTAGTGAGTTCATTCCAGTAGTAAGCCGTATCGTTGATTCCGGTATTGATGAAAAAGTGCAGCATTTTGACGCGCACTCTAGGATTCTCTTTTAGGATGGCTTTGTAAAATGGCACAATTTCGCGGTAGCGAATGCCTAGTCTTGAGGTATAAAACTCGAATTTAGGCTCCTCTTCAGAGGCAATGCGTATACCAATATTGAGTTCTTTGGTAGTGGATTGGATGAGTTGCTTGAGCTCATCGATGTTGTCTACTACGGGTACAATTCTGAGTTGATCTTCTTCAATCAGTTGTGCAATATTGTCGAGATAAGGTTTTGGCTTGTAGCCATTGCAAATGACATAGCTCTTTTCTTTGAGCTTTCCGGCAGCATGCAAACTCTTGACGATGTCAATATCAAAAGCAGAAGATGTTTCAATATGAACGTCGTTTTTAAGCACTTCGTCAAGTACAAATGCAAAGTGTGAACTTTTGGTACAATAGGAGTAGTAATAATTTCCTTGGTAACCTAGGTTCATGATGGCCTCGCGAAACCAACCTTTAGCCCTTTGGATATTATTAGAAATTTGCGGTAAATAGTGAAATTTTAAAGGCGTGCCGTGTTCGTGCACCAAACGCATCAAATCAATTCCATGAAAAAAGAGCCTGTCTTCGCGGAGGAAAAACTCATTTTGAGGAAAATCAAAGGTTTGCTCAATTAAATCGATGTACTTAGTTCTCATGCGCTTTTAAAATATAACAGAGTTCTCTACGTAAAAAAGGGACTTTTGTTTCGGTTTTTTGCTCCTCCGAAAATCACCCAGAAAATTTGTGCAAAAATACTGCTTTTTGGATGGAAAGTTAGCGCTTGAAAACACTACTTTTGAGGACAGTATTTTCCCATGTCTTATTTAGATGAACTCAACCAAAGTCAGCGCGTAGCCGTTGAACACATTTACGGGCCCATTATGGTCATTGCCGGTGCTGGCTCAGGCAAAACAAGGGTGCTCACCTACCGCATTGCCTACATGATGGAGCAAGGTGTAGACCCATTCAATATTTTGGCCCTCACCTTCACCAACAAGGCTGCCAAAGAAATGACCGAACGCATTGGCCATATTGTTGGCGGCGGCGAAGCCAAAAACATCTCTATGGGCACCTTTCACTCGGTGTTTTCAAAAATATTGCGCTTCAATGCCGAAAGAATTGGCTTTCCGAATAATTTCACCATCTACGACACCCAAGACTCCAAGAGCCTCATCAAAGACATCATAAAAGAATTCAATCTCGACGACAAAACCTACAAACCCAGCATGGTTTTCGGTAGAATCTCAGCAGCAAAAAACAACCTCATCTCACCAGAGGCCTATCTTGCCAACCAAGAAATTCAGCTAGAAGACAAACAAGCACGCCGCCCCGAGCTTGGACGCATTTTCCAAGCCTATGCCAATCGCTGCCAGAAAGCTGGCGCCATGGACTTCGACGACCTCCTTTATTTCACAAACGTATTACTCCGAGACTTCCCCGATGTCTTGCATTACTACCAACAAAAATTTCAATACATCTTGGTCGATGAGTATCAAGATACTAACTACGCACAATACCTCATCGTTAAAAAACTAGCTGCCGCTTATCAAAATATTTGCGTAGTCGGTGACGACGCCCAAAGTATTTATTCGTTTAGAGGTGCCAACATCGAGAACATCCTCAATTTCCGCAAAGACTACCCCGATTTTGCACTCTACAAACTCGAACAAAACTACCGCAGCACCAAAACCATCGTAGAAGCCGCCAACAGCGTCATCAAAAAAAACAAAGATCAAATTTTCAAAACGGTCTGGACCGACAACCACGAAGGTCAAAAAATCAAAGTATTGCGCTCGCTTACCGACAACGAAGAGGGCCGCAGCATTGCCCAGGCTATATTTGAAAAGAAAACTGCCGAAGGGGGTAAATACCAAGACTTCGCTATTCTTTATCGCACCAACAAGCAATCAAGAGCCTTCGAGGAAGCACTCAGAAAGCTCAATATGCCCTACAAAATTTATGGTGGGCTATCCTTTTATCAACGCAAAGAAATCAAAGACTTGCTCGCTTATTTCAGATTGGCCGCCAACCCGCATGACGAAGAAGCGCTCAAACGCGTGATCAACTATCCAAAACGAGGTATAGGTAAAACCACCGTTGAAAACATCATGATTGCAGCCAACAAATACAGCACCAGCATGTGGGAAGTCATCAAAGATTTCCAACGCTACCCAGCAGAAGTAGGTTCAGCTGCCAGAACCAAAATTTATGAGTTCGTGACCATGATCGCGAGTTTTGGAGCTGAAATCGACAAAGTAGATGCCTTTACCCTTGCCGACAGAATTGCCAAATCTTCTGGCATTATCCGCGAACTCATTTCTGAAAAAGACAAAGGCCCTGAAGAAGTGGAGCGTTTTCAAAACGTCGAGGAGTTATTGGCGGGTATTCAAGAATTTGTCAAAGGCAACGAAGACGAAACCCTCCGAACACTGGCCGATTTCATGATGGACGTCGCCCTACTCACTGACGCCGATCAAGAAAACCCCGAAGACCGCAACCACATTAGCCTCATGACCATACACTCAAGTAAAGGCCTAGAGTTTTCTCATATTTATATAGTGGGGCTTGAAGAAAATTTATTTCCTTCACAAATGGCACTCAACTCCAGAACCGAGCTCGAAGAAGAAAGACGTTTATTCTATGTTGCCCTCACACGCGCTATGAAAAGCTGCATGCTCTCATACGCCACCAGTCGTTTTACTTGGGGGCAGCCCATTATGTGCGAATCCTCGAGGTTTATTGACGAAATTGATCCACAATATTTACACTTTGAATCTATTAACAGAGGTTCTCAAGGACGCTCCATGATGGGTTCTGGTTCTTTTGAACGCAGCTTTACAGGTGGTTTAAACAAACCCATGGGTGCCCCTGCTCCACAACTGCGCTCTCTAAAAGAAGTAACACAAAACCCAAGCAGTTCCTCTACCAATAAGCAGTCAAATTACGAGCAACTCATGGTGGGCAGCAATGTGGCACACGATAAATTTGGAAAAGGAAAAGTCTTGAAATTAGAAGGCGCTGGCCCCGACCGCAAAGCAACCATTTTCTTCCCGCAACACGGCTCTAAAACGGTATTGCTTCGCTTTGCCAATTTGCAAATCTTAGAAGATTAAGATATAATTCTTGAAATATAAAGAATGGAAAGTTGATGGTGAAAAAAGAAGGTTTTCTCGATTAACAAAAAGAATTCATCAACCATTCAAAGCTTCAAGAAAGAAATTTGAAATTATAATTTAACTCAGAATTAATTCATCATTATTCTTCTAGTAAATCTGGTCTTCGTTCTTTGGTGCGCTCATAAGCTTGTGCTTCGCGCCAAGCCGCAACATCTTTCGGATTTCCGCTCAGCAATACTTCAGGCACTTTTAAGCCTTTAAATTCTGGTGGCCTAGTATAAACAGGAGGCGCCAATAAGTTATCTTGAAAAGAATCGGTAAGCGCAGAGGTTTCATCATTAAGCACACCCGGAATAAGGCGCACAACAGCATCTACAACAATGGCTGCCGCTAACTCTCCTCCACTCAGCACATAAGACCCAATTGAAATTTCTTTCGTGACATAAAGATCACGGATGCGCTGGTCTACGCCTTTGTAGTGCCCACACAAAATGAGCAGGTTTCCTTTGAGCGAGAGCTGATTACAAGTATTTTGATCAAGCACTGCACCATCAGGAGTCATGTAAATGATTTCATCATAAGTTCTTTGGGCTTTTAGTGTTTCAATTGCTTTCGAAATGGGCTCAACACTCATGACCATTCCGGCACCACCACCATATTGATAGTCATCTACATTGCGGTGTTTGTTTTCAGAAAAATCTCGCAAATTGTGCACATGAATTTCAACATGACCTTTGTCCTGAGCCCGCTGCATAATAGATGCTGCAAAAGGGCTTTCGAGTAACTGTGGTAAAACCGTAATAATATCAATACGCATGGTGCAAAGATAAGTCAATTCCATGCATTTTACTACCTTTGCACAAATCCTGAATATGATCCAATTATCTGAACGTTTAATGGCAATGGAAGAGTCTGCAACCATTGCTATGGCTAAAAAAAGTAGAGAACTTAAGGCGCAAGGAAAAGATGTCATTTCTTTATCACTTGGAGAACCCGATTTCAATACCCCAGAATTTATCAAAGATGCCGCCGTTCAGGCACTCAAAGATAACTACACAACCTACACGCCAGTACCTGGCTATGACGACCTTCGCGAAGCCATTTCAAGGAAATTCTTACGAGACAACCAACTGCAGTATAGCAAAGATCAAATCGTGGTTTCAACCGGAGCCAAGCAAAGTATTGCCAATCTAGTATTAAGTCTAATCAATCCGGGCGACGAAGTGATTATTCCGGCACCATACTGGGTTTCCTATTTAGAAATTGTCAAAGTTGCAGAAGGTGTTCCGGTAATTATTTCAGCTGGCATCGACAAAGATTTTAAAATTACAGGTGCAGACCTAGAAGCAGCCATTACGCCAAAAACTAAAATGCTGATGTTCTCTACCCCTTGTAATCCAACGGGTTCAGTCTATACCAAAGAAGAGCTTCAAGATATTGCGCGCGTTTTGGCCAAATACCCACAAGTCGTTGCCATGAGCGATGAAATTTACGAACACATCAACTTTATAGGTAAACACGAAAGCCTCGCCCAATTCCCTGAAATCTACAACCAAGTAGTGACAGTAAACGGGGTTTCTAAAGCTTGGGCCATGACCGGCTGGAGACTTGGTTACATTGGTGCTCCTAAAGAAATTGCAGCTGCCTGTGACAAAGTTCAAGGGCAGTTTACTTCTGCCACTTGCTCTATCACCCAGCGCGCTACTATCGCTGCCATGGATGCCGATCCTGTTATTCTCAAAGACATGATTTCGGCATTTGAAAGCAGAAGAAATCTGGTTCTTTCTGGCCTACGACAAATTCCGGGTCTTAAGGTAAATCATCCAGGCGGTGCTTTTTATGTTTTCCCTGATTGCTCGGCATATTTTGGCAAGCAATTCAATGGACGCACCATTGAAAACTCTGATGACCTTTGCATGTACTTACTCGAAGTAGCATTAGTAGCTTGTGTTGGAGGAGCCGCTTTCGGAGACCCAAATTGCTTCAGAATTAGCTATGCTGCCTCTGAAGAAACTTTACAAAAAGCGGTCAGCCGCATACAAGACGCACTTGCGAAACTTAGCTAAACATGAGCACTCAAGATCTTTTTGCTGCTTTTAATGGCAAGCGCATCTTAGTGCTTGGAGACGTCATGATAGACGCCTATCAATATGGCCAGGTAAACCGCATGAGCCCAGAAGCTCCGGTGCCTGTGCTAGACTTCGAAAAAGAAGAACAACGCATTGGAGGTGCTGGCAATGTTGCCCTCAATATTTCAGCCTTAGGTGCTGAGCCCTACATTGCTAGCGTTATTGGAACCGACGCAGCAGGCCAGCAACTAAAAGCACTCTTTAGTGCGGCAAACATCAATCTTCAGGCACTAGTTAGTTCTAACGAACGCCGAACCACCATCAAAACAAGAGTGCTTTCTAATAGCAAACAACTCTTGCGCATAGACACAGAAGATACCCATGACCTAAGTTCTTCAGAAGAAATACAACTCAAAGCGCAAATCAATTTTCTTTTTTCAGCTGGGCTAGATGGCATCATCCTTGAGGATTACAACAAAGGTGTGCTCAGCCCCAACCTCATTTCCTGGATCATCCAAGAAGCTCAACAAAGAAATATTCCAACAGCTGTTGATCCCAAAAAGAAAAACTTTTTGAGCTATACAGGCTGTACGCTCTTCAAACCGAATTTGAAAGAAATCAAAGAAGGGCTAGAACTCGATTTCAATTACAAGCAAAATCCGGCAGCATTAAACGCTGCCCTCGTGCAACTCCAAGCTCAATTGCAGAACAAATATACATTTGTAACACTTTCAGAAGATGGTGTTCAGTTATTTGATGGCGAGCAACAATTTCATTTCCCTGCGCATCTGCGCAATATTTCAGATGTTTCGGGTGCCGGAGACACCGTTGTCGCTACCGCATGCCTTTGTTTGGTTTGTGGCGCAAGCCCCCAACAAATTGCGAGCATTGCCAATTTAGCAGGCGGTTTGGTTTGCGAAACCCCTGGTGTTGTTCCAATCAATAAAAATCAATTGCTTCAAGAAGCCCTAGAAAACCTTTAACAACCCATGTCAGAAAAAGTAGTTAAACCCTATGACTCAGGTCAAAGTAAAAAAGAAGAAGTTGCACAAATGTTTAATAACATTTCTGCCAATTATGATTTTTTAAATCACTTCCTCTCTCTAGGCATCGACCATATTTGGCGCAAAAAAGCAGTCAAACAACTGAAGGCCCAACAGCCTAAATTGATCCTTGATTTAGCCACCGGCACCGGAGATTTTGCCATTGCCAGTCTTCAGCTAAAGCCAACAAAAATCATCGGAATGGACATCTCTTCAGGCATGCTCGAAGTTGGTAAAACCAAAATGAAAAAACGTGCCTTTGACCACATCATCGAAATGCAGCTCGGAGATTCTGAAAATATGCCTTTTGAAGATCAAACCTTTGATGCCATTACTGTAGGTTTTGGAGTACGCAATTTTGAAAACCTAGAAAAAGGGCTTTCAGAAATGCTTCGTGTACTCAAGCCAGGCGGGCAAGCCATTGTACTTGAGTTTTCTAAACCTAAATCTTTCCCAATTAAACAACTTTTTTCGTTCTATTCTAACGTTATGATTCCGCTTTTCGGGAAATATATTTCCAAAGATGAAAGAGCCTATACCTACTTACCTGAAAGCGTTGCTGTTTTCCCTGAGGGAAAAGCGTTTGAAGACGTCCTTCAAAAAGTAGGTTTCAAAGCTAAACGAACATTGCGCTTAAGCGGAGGCATTGCTAGTATATACGTAGCGCAAAAATGCAGTCAACAATAAGCTTGAAATAAAAGCGTTTAAGGCCCATGCGATTTTTGTTTCTCTTTGCTTTGTTTATCACTTTTGGCTTAAATGCCCAAACTCAAAAGCAGCAGCGCTATAAAAATTTTGACAAGCGCTTTATACACTTTGGTTTCATGTTAGGCGTCAACACCTCTGACTTCACCGTGCTGCCCAAAACAAACGCATATAGCCAGTACCAACTTTTGTCCCTAACCAACAACGCACAACCAGGAGGGCAACTAGGCATTCTAACCACCATCAAACTCGGGACGCCCACCATTCGCTTTCGTTTCATCCCTACCCTTTCGTTTCAAGAAAGAGTCCTGACCTACCAGAGTTTAGATACGGTTTGGTTTCAGAACGGAAAAGGAGAACAGCGCATCAATTCGACAAATTTGGAATTTCCAATGATGTTGCAATTCAGAACCAAGCGCTATAACAATTTTACAGCCTATTCCTTATTTGGAATGCAATACTCGATTGATCTTCAGTCGCAACAAGACGCCTCACAAAATTTCTACGATCCATTTGTCAAGATAAAGAAAAACGATTGGCAAGGGCAAATTGGTGCCGGCATAGAATTTTTTGCTCCTTATTTCAAGTTTGGACTCGAACTCAAATATAGCCATGGTTTTAAAAATAGCCTCATCCAAGACTACACTCCTGTTTCGAATCCGATCGATCAGCTTTATAACAGGGCTTGGTATTTTTCTTTGATTTTTGAAGGATGACAACTACTGTACTTTTTACTTGTACACCTGAACAAGCACAAGACCACAGCTATCTTGAAGAACGCTTACGCAAAGAGCTAAAAATCAATAGCAAACAAAAAATTGATTTTCGCTGGAAAAAACGCAGCATCGATGCCCGACAAAAACAAGTCAAAATCAATGCTACATTTGAGGTCGGGGTTGACACCTCACTCCCGGAGCGTTTTACCAAACAAATTTTCCCAGACGTTTCTAAGCTTCCGGCTATTCATATTATTGGCGCCGGTCCCGCTGGGCTTTTTGCTGCCCTTCAGGCACTAATAAGCGGCTACAAACCAATTATCTACGAACGCGGCAAAGACATCCGAAGCAGAAGGCGCGATTTAGCCAAATTAACCAAAGAACAGCTGCTTAATCCTGAATCCAATTATTGCTTTGGAGAAGGTGGTGCCGGCACCTATTCTGATGGCAAACTTTACACGCGCTCAAAAAAGCGTGGTGATGTGCAAAAAGTACTCGAATGGTTGGTACAATTTGGAGCTAAAGAAGACATCCTCATCGATGCACATCCTCATATCGGAACCAACAAACTGCCTCAGCTCATCGAAGCCATTAGAGAACAAATCATTGCTTCTGGTGGTGAGATTCATTTTGAGCACAAACTGACCAACCTAAAACTAGTAGCAAAGCAAATTACAAGTATCGAAATCAATCATGAACTCCAAGTTTCGGTAAATAAACTCATTCTAGCAACCGGGCATTCAGCACGAGATATATTTGAGCTTTTACAAAAGAACCGTATTGAGCTAAAGGCGAAGCCATTTGCATTAGGAGTTCGTGTTGAACACACTCAGGCCTATATCGACCAAATTCAGTACCATGGTCGCCTCAATGATGAATACTTACCACCCGCTTCATACAGCTTGGTCACTCAAGTAAATGAACGCGGTGTGTATTCATTTTGTATGTGCCCGGGCGGCATTATTGCACCGTGTGCCACAGACACCCAAGAAGTCGTTACCAATGGCTGGTCTCCATCCAAAAGAAATAACATTTATGCCAACTCAGGTATTGTAGTTGGGGTTGAGCCCTCAGACTTTTTAAACCCAACTGATCCTTTTGTTTGTCTTGACTTTCAAAAAGAAATTGAGAGAAAATGTTGGGAAGCCGCTGGCCAAACCCAAAGAGTACCTGCACAACGCCTCAAAGATTTTATCGACGGAAAAGTAAGCACTGAATTTCCTCGATCTTCTTATCAGCCCGGCATTGTGAGCGTAAACCTTCATACCATTTTTCCGGCTTTCATCGCTGAACGCTTAAGACAAGCCTTCTTGGACTTTGATAAAAAAATGCCTGGCTTCATTACCAACGACGCCGTTCTGCATGCGCCTGAATCAAGAACCTCATCGCCTGTACTCATACCTCGAGACCCTCTTAGTTTTCAGCACATCCAAATTAACAATTTGTATCCCATTGCCGAAGGTGCTGGGTATGCTGGCGGTATTGTTTCAGCTGCAATCGACGGACTCAATTGTTTGGAAAAGATTTCGCAAGAAAATCAAGCATAAGCACTAACTTTGCAATATGCAAAGAGTAGTTGTAGGACTTTCTGGTGGAGTAGACTCTAGTGTCACGGCTTATTTATTAAAAGAAGCTGGCTATGAAGTCATCGGCATGTTTATGCGCAACTGGCACGACGAAAGTGTTACCCTTTCTGACGAATGCCCCTGGATAGACGACTCCAACGACGCGTTGCTCATCGCCCAACAATTAGGCATTCCGTTTCAAGTCATTGACCTTTCCGAACAATATAAAGACCGCATTGTCAATTATATGTTCCAAGAGTATGAAGCGGGGCGTACACCTAACCCTGACGTACTTTGCAACCGAGAAATCAAATTTGATGTATTCTTAAAAGCCGCACTTGATCTCGGCGCAGATTATGTGGCAACTGGGCACTATTGTCAAAAAAAAGAAAACCCTGATGGTCGATTTAGCTTACTTGCAGGCGCAGACCCCAATAAAGACCAGTCTTATTTTTTGTGTCAGTTGAGCCAAGAGCAGTTGTCAAAAGCACTCTTCCCGATTGGCCATCTTCAGAAAGCTGAAGTGAGGGCCATTGCTGAAGCACAAGGATTAGTTACCGCGAATAAAAAAGACTCACAAGGACTTTGTTTTGTTGGAAAAATTGCACTCCCCACTTTTTTACAACAACAACTAGCACCAAAAGAAGGGCCTATTCTAGAAGTTTCTCCTGCATTAGCGCAATTCAAAAGTTATCACGCCTTAGCTCCATCTTTAGAAAATATTGAGGCACTGGCCAAACCATTTACTTACCAGCCCTCTGACGGCATAAAAGTCACTACCCATCAAGGTGCTCATTATTACACAATTGGGCAACGCAAAGGCTTACACATAGGCGGAAGACCCGAACCTAGCTTTGTCATTGGGATAGACACCGTAAATAATATCGTTTACAGTGGCCAAACAGAAGCACATCCGGGGCTCAATCGTTGGGCTCTTCAGTTAGCATCAAATGAAATTTCTTGGCTTAATGCGCATCCTGACTTTGAACAAACCGGCCTACTAAAATGTAAGGTACGTATTCGTTACCGTCAACCCCTGCAAGAAGCCACACTCATTAGAAAAGGATCTACCCATTACATTCTTTTTGAAAAATTACAAAAGGGAATTACCCCTGGTCAATTTGCCGCCTGGTATCAAGACAACGAGCTTTTAGGTAGCGGAGTCATTGCTCATTAAAAATTGGGGCAAAAAAAAAGACCGCTCGAGCGGTCTTATCTATCTAAAAAACAACAATTTTATTGCTGAATACTTGAAGTGAAATTTTAATTTAAAATCAAGGCAAAAGCTTGTGGCTCTTCAACCATTTTTGTTTCAGTAGTTCGGATGCTGTCATACAATTCTGCCACTTCAAAAATATTTAAAGGGCTTCTGGTGCCAAGTTCGCGATGTTGATCGAGTTTCAATTTAGCTTGACGTAATGATTTAGTGCGAAGAGATTGAATGCTTGTTGTCATGTTCGTTTGTTTTGGGTGCTCTTACGCCCGCTTTGATTTCAAAGTTTCATTTTGAGCAATATTTTTCATGCAATAAAACAAATAACACTAGCTATAATACTGATTTACAATTTATTAGATTATTATCGTTAATATTCTTTTTTTGAAACATTTTTAATTAAACACCCTAATAATAGACTATTCACGTTATCTTGGTTGTGCTTATCTTTGCAACGTGAAAAAATACATCCTACCACTTATCGTATTATTCAGTGCTTGTCAAACCACTGAGGTTGAACCAGAAACCAACCAAGAACAAAACCAAGAGCTTTCTACAAAAGGCAAACTCAGTTTGGAAGCATATGCCGATCGCATGGTCCGCAGTAAATTGAGTATCCAAGCCAATGAAAAATTTGAACTAAAAATTTACAAAGCACAACTAGATGCCGATGGCATTGAAGATGCAATAGTTACCGTGAATCGCAAAGATTTTGCGCTGCAAGAGGCCATGGCTTCACCAAATCCTGCCAAAAGAGCAGAATTGGCGTTTATGGGCAACTATAACTATTTTTTCTTCTTCGATGGAAAACTAGACATGCTTTCCCCTCCTATTGCCATTCCTTCTTCGCCTTTGCTACCTTTAAGCGTTGCCTTTGAAAACATCAGCTCCACTGAATACAAAGACATTCTCATTGATTTTCGCATTCGAAACGCGAGTTATAAGGACTTCTATACGGTCAGCAATCATACACCGCGCCGTATTTTTCAATTCAAGAATTTTGATGGTTTAGGTGCTGAACAAACCGAAGCTTATCATTTTGAATTTGGCGCCGGATCTTATGGGCCTCAGAAAAATATTTTCGTGATGGACGCTCAATTGGGCAAATTGCCTCAAGGCGCAGATAAAAACACATTTATTCCCGAAATCAAACCTATCGAAAAAATCAAGTATACTTTCTTTTATTTGGAAAAAGAAGGGAAGTATGCGACACGCGATCAAAAATAATTGCAGATCGAATACCAATAAAAAAGGCGGAGTTTGCACTCCGCCTTTTTTATTCATGATGAAACCAATTTCAGTAAATAAGTTTAGAAATTCCCTCTTAACGTCAGAATGAAATTTCTACCTGGTGCAGAAATATTAGATGCAAATTGGCGATAATTCTGATCAAGAATGTTTTCGCAAGCAGCCTGAACACTAAAGTGCTGACTAAACGCATAATTGAAACGCAAATTCAAAGTATACCAACTTGGCATCCCTTCAGGTGTTGCATAAGAATAGTTGTCTTCACCAATCAGGTTATAATCTTTGAGTTTTTTCCAAGCAGAATATTGTACGAAAAACTCAGTTCTGATTTTGGTTTTCTGATAAATCAAGGCAGCTTTCCCGAAGGCTGGTGCAATATGATCCAATGGATAAGGAATGGTATCCGTTAAAATTCTTCCGTAAGTATAATTATAGGACCCTTGCAAAGAAAAGTTATTGGAGAGTTTTGCATTTACATACAATTCAGCTCCTAATACTCTTGCTTTAGCGGCATTGGTCGTGGTCATTACTTGGCTCATTTGACCATCATACATTACGCTATCTTGGCCATCAAAAGTTCCGTTTTGAACAGTGAGGGCATTGGTCAAGAAAGTCGAATAAAGATTGGTTGCAATAGTCAAGCGCTGACCCAATGTATAATTGATTCCCAACTCTCCATTGTAAGCATATTCACTCTTCAAATTTGGATTCGGCACGATCACACTACCCGGAACAGATTCAAAAACCTTTGTGAGGTCATCGACATTTGGGGCTCTGAAGGCGGTAGAACCATTTAGGGTGAAACGCCAATTTTTTGACGGCAAATAAATCAAACCTAAATTGCCATTGAGGGCCATGTGATTTTGTTGAATGCTACTAAATGGAAAAGGAAAAAAGGTTTGGTCATTGAATTGAGCATTCAAGGCAACTTGAGACAAACGTACGCCATCATTTAAAATCAAATGGTCTGAAATTTCTAAGGTATGCGATGCATAGACTGCGGCTCCTTGCATTTTCGAACCTCCGTCAGGATAACGCGTATCCAATGCGGCTTGCTCACCGGTATTAATGTCTTCTGCAAACGCCGTTGAAGTAACTTGATTCAAGTATGTTTCTGCTCCATAACGCAATTCATGTTTAGCCACTTTTTTCATCAAGTCTAAATTGAGCGTATAAATGTTCAAATTCTCGATTCGGTGATTCAGCGTATTCTTATTGAATTTACGATCCATTCTACTTTCTTCAATTCCTTGATAAGCGAGTACCAATCTTGCTTGGTCATAGAACTTTGTAACATTTGTCAGTTCAAGCGTGTAGGCAGCAAACAACCTGTATTGAGGCCCATAGTACCATTGTGCAAACTTCGGTTTTGATCCTGAAAGCAGCGTCAAACGGTCATAACGATCAATATTGCTCGAGTTAGAAAGTTGAAAATTCATTTGATGCAAAACACCCGCTTTTTGTGCAAAGCTGAATTTTTGCAACACGTCATATTGTGTATAACCAGAACCGACTTGCAAATTGCTGTCGGTATTCAACATCATGCTATCTTTTCCATCAATTCGACTCACATACCAGTCGCGAACGCCTAAATTTCCAATAGCGGCAGATCTTTTTGCCCCTTGTTTGAGGTCACCGAAGTTTGAGTAAGAGATTGACGTCAGCGATCCAAATCTTTTGTTGGCGATATTTACTTGTGCGTTTGCAGCGTATCCTGATGCGGCACTGAAGTATCTGGTATAAGCATTTGCTTTTACAAGCAATTCATCGGAAGTACTAAATTGCACTTTTTTGGTTTGAAAAGACATCACACCACCAATTGCATCAGAACCATACATCACTGAACCTGGACCAAACACAAGCTCTACTCTATCCATATTGGCTTGATCAAGGGTAAGTACATTTTGAAGATGCCCTCCGCGGTAAATTGCATTGTTCATTCGAACTCCATCAACCACCAAAAGTACTTTATTGGTTTCAAATCCACGAATAATCGGACTTCCACCTCCTAGTTGACTTTTTTGTACAAAAACAGATCCCGATTGTCCTAAAACATCAGCCATTGAGGTTTGCTGTTGGAATTGTATTTCACCAGCACGAACCACTTGTATTTTTTGAGAAACATCTTTTCGTTTTTCTTGCGCTCTATTCGCAGAAACCACGGTCTCTTCTTCTGTCTGAGAATTTGGCTCCAAGCGAATTATTAAATCAACGGTCACGTCTTTTGAGCCCAATTGCTGATTCTTGCCTTGATTTTGATCAGGACTCAACGGAACGATCATAGTCAAGTAATCTGGATGAGATAATTCTATTGAATTTGGCATTTTTGCAAAATCCAATTCTCCATTTGAATTAGTAGTAAAACTGCCTGTTTCAGCCTTCACCTTTACTCCAGTAATTGGTTGATAGGTAAATTCATCATAGACATGTATGGTCAGCTTTTGACCGAAAACTTGCATTGATAAAACGATAAAAAGCGTCGCAATTATAAACGACATTTGGCCCTTCAAAAATTGAAGAGAAATAAAGTGTTTTTTCATGATTTTAATTTAAATAAATAGCAAGCCAGTGCTTTTGCAAAGGCCAATGAAATTAGATAGTAGGTTGCTATTTACATAAAATCTGGAGGAGGGAAAGCACTTGCTAGATAAGGATCTAGATAGTTTGAGCAATGAAAATTTGGAAATTCTTCTTTTTGCTCAAATTGAAAAACTGCAAGATGTATCGTTTCATTATTGGAAATTTCTTCCATGGGTTCTTTTAGTACTTTGAGCCAACCCTTCATCGGATGAGACGCAGGAGTATTAGAAAGGTTCTCAGCGCAAGCAGTGTTGAGGGTTGCAAAAAGTGCCGTTTCTTGAATATCATTGATGCAATGAAAGTGCCAAATGCCGTTTACTTTAGATTTGTGCACGACGTCGTAAAACCTACCTTTGAGTCTAAATTCATGCGGTTTAACCCAATGTAGTTGATCAAACTCTCTTTCAGTAAAATGAAATTTAATGAGTTGATTTTCAGGTACAGAAAGTTTAATGGCTTTCTTAATTTGTTTGCGAATGAGGTAATGTTCAATTTCAAAAAATGCGAAAAAGCCTACCAGCTGATAAGCAAATAAGGCAACAAAACCGATTTGTATAATTTTTCGCACCTTCAAATATAAGCCTTAAATTTAGGGCGTTAATTATTTCCATTATGAAATTTATATTTTTTCTCTTTACAAGTTTGTTTGCATTACATACTTTTGCACAAACGCCAGGCTCTTTAGATCTAACTTTTGCAACTGTTGGATATGCGAGTTATGGGCCTGTTTCAACAACAAGTTTTGATAACGCACAAGATGTAGTCACCCTCCCTAGCGGGCAAATACTATTTTGTGGTACAGCGGGCACTTCTGGGAATTTAGACATTTGTGTTGTACGTCTCAATGCAGACGGAACCATAGACAACACCTTTGGCAACAACGGTTATTATCTTCATCCCAATTCTGGAGGTTCTGATTTTGCCTATGACATGGAAGTGCTCTCCAACGGGCAAATTTTAGTTGCAGGAGCGCTTTCTATTACTGCTGCCAATCCTCAGTTTGCCTTATTAAGCATCAACCCGAACGGAACACTCAATACTGCTTTTGGAACAAACGGCGTATTTGCCAACGACATCGATGCCAGTGAAGATTATGCGCGCAAAATTTTACTTTCTGGTACCACAATTACACTTGTTGGCTCTAGTAAACTTCCTGGCTTTACCACTAACCGTATTGCTGCCACACGTTGTGACCTCAATGGCGTTCTAGATTTAAGTTTTGGTACGGCCGGAAAGACGACGCTTTCTAATGGAAACTCAAACATGACTTACAGTGCCTGTTGGGCAAGCAACAACGACATCGTGGTTTGTGGCGATGCTTACATTAGCAATGTTTATTATCCTATGATGGCAAAAATGACCAGCGCTGGTGCAGCTGTTGCAAGTTTTGGAACCGGTGGTATTTGGGTATCTATGTCTCAAAACAGCCGTTACTTTGACATCGATTACATTGCTGGAAAATTAATCGTATCTGGAAACGATGGTGCCTCTTACACTGATTTTTTACTTCAAGCGCGAAATGAAAATACAGGAGCGCTCGTAACTACGTTTGGAAGCGGCGGAAGCACGATTACCAATCTCAATAATTCAGATACCTATTATGAGGTGCTTGCTCATCCAGATGGAAGCCTTTTAGCTTGCGGAACAACTGGTGCGGTTGGCATTGGTGCAGCGCGCGATTTCATTATCTCGAAATACAACGCAAACGGAATTTTAGAAACGAGTTGGGGAACCAACGGACACACCGTCACTTCTATTTATGCCAATTGGGATGATGCTTACGGCATGGATTTATATCCAAATAACAAAGTTGTTATTGCCGGTTTTAGTGCACAAACCAATCCTCAATTTGCTGTTGCCCGTTATATTTACAGCAATACGGTTGTGCCTGTTTATGGCTGTATGAACCCAAGTGCTTGTAATTACAACCCCTTAGCAACAGTAGACAACGGGACGTGTATTTTACCCGGCAGCCCGTGTAATGACAACAACCCAAATACCATCAACGATGTGATTGACGCTAATTGTAATTGTACCGGAACACCTATGGTTATGGGTTGTATGGATCCTAGCGCTTGTAACTATAATCCATTAGCGAACATGAGCAGTGGTATTTGTATTCTACCGGGTAGCCCATGTAATGACAACAATCCAAATACCATCAATGATGTCATCGATGCCAATTGTAATTGCACTGGTGTTTTACTTGTGCCGGGTTGCATGAATCCGGCGGCATGTAATTATAATCCGTTAGCAAACGTTGATAACAATTCATGTTTATTTCCAGGAAATCCGTGCAATGACAACAATCCAAACACAATTAATGACTCCATTAACCCAGACTGCAACTGCGTTGGAGAACTTATTGTAAACGGCTGTACAGATCCGCTCTCTTGTAACTACAATCCATTAGCGAACGTTGACGACAACTCTTGCATTTTCCCAGGAGCAGCTTGCGACGACAACAACGCAGACACTTTTAATGATGTGCTTGACGCCAATTGTAATTGCGTAGGAACAGAAGTGGTGATGGGTTGTATGGATTCTTCAGCATGTAATTTTAATCCGCTTGCCAACACCAATGACAACTCTTGCATTTTCCCAGGCTCCCCATGTGACGACAACAATGCGCTCACGATCAATGACTCAATCAATGACAATTGTCAATGCGTTGGACAAGATATTTCTGGCATTAAAGAATTTGATTTATTAGCAAATGTTTCGCCAAACCCAACAACGGGTCAACTCACCATTCAATTGGCACAAACTGAACCTGCCACTATTTACATTTGCAACCTAGAAGGAAAAGTGCTTCAGGAAAACAAAATGGATAAACCTACACTAACGCTTCAACTTGGCACTTTAGCCAAAGGAACTTATTTGATCAAAGTGGTTCAGAAGGGTCAACTTCAAATACACAAAATTATTCTTCAGTAGGATGCAAGAACGCTACAGCGCCTTTTCTGTGAAAAGGCGTTTTTTTTGTAATGAGCTTTCCGGAAAAAGCCAGATTATTATTGCCTTACATGGCTATGGGCAACTAGCACAATATTTTTCTAGAAAATTTACAAACCTCGATGCTACCTATGGGTTGCTAATTCCGGAAGGACCCCATCGGTTCTATTTAGAAGGAAGTAGTGGCCGCGTTGGCGCCTCGTGGATGACCAAAGAATGGAGAGAACAAGACATCGAAGAAAACACGCGCTATTTAACTGAATTGATCGAGAAAGTTAAGGTTGAAAATAAAGATGCTTCTTTTATTTTATTGGGTTTTTCTCAAGGAGGTGCCACAGCAGCTCGGCTATATCAGGCGAGGCCAGATTTATTCGAACAACTCATTCTTTGGGCAAGTGTCTTTCCTCCTGATGTTTCTGTACAAGTATTTAAAAAGGCTGAAAAATTGCATTTTGCCCTTGGGGACCAAGACCCTTATTTTATAGCTGATAATAAAGAGGATGCCATTCAAACCTACAAAGCGCTGGGTTTCAAGATACATCAATTTGAAGGAAAGCACGATATTGATGCCCCTGCCTTAAACGGTATACTTTTGAGTAAGGATTAAGCGTTTTTGTCTTCCCACTTTCCGACCACTGCAGTTGCAATTGAATTGCCAAGTACATTGGTTGCACTGCGGAACATATCACAAAAATGATCGATAGGAAGTATCAATGCTACGCCTTCGATCGGAATATTGAACATGCCACAGGTTGCCGCTACAACTACTAAACTTGCTCTTGGCACTCCGGCAATTCCTTTACTGGTCAACATCAGCACCAATAACATGGTCAGTTGAGTTCCTGTATCAAGAGGAATGCCATAAACCTGAGCGATAAAAATACTGGCAAAAGTCATGTACATCATACTTCCGTCTAAATTGAATGAATATCCGAGAGGTAGCATAAAGGATACAATGCGATCTTTGATTCCGAAGCGTTCTAATTCTTCAGTGAGTTTAGGGAAAACCGCTTCACTACTGGTGGTACCAAAGGCGATGACCAACGGGCTAATGATTCGTTTGAGTAAGGTGAGTAAATGATTTTTCAAGAATAAATAGCCGACCATCAGCAAGAAAATCCATAAGGAAGCAATACCCACAAGGAAGGAACTGAAAAACTTGGTATAGGTCAGCATGAGTTCAGATACATCCTTGACTGCAAAAACACCTGCAATAGCACCAAACACCCCAATTGGAGCAAATTTCATCACGAAATTCACCATTTTAAGAATAATATGTGATGTTTTATCTAGCGCATTAATAACCGGCTTTACATTGTCTCCGATAGAAGCCGCTGCCAAACCAAAGAAGATGGAAAAAATAACAATCTGTAAGATTTCATTTGTAGCCATGGCCTCAAAAACTGACTTCGGAATGATGTGCTCTACAAAGTGTTGAATAGAAAAATCTTGGGTCTTTTCGGTGACTTCTGATACTGTAGCGGTATCCACCTCTGACAAATTAACGCCTTTACCAGGTTGTAAAAAATTGACCCACATTAAACCAATAATCAATGAGATAAATGAGGCCGAGAAAAACCAGGCAAGGGCCCTTCCTCCTATTCGACCAACAGATTTGATATCTCCAAGTTTGGCAATACCGACAACAAGTGTCGTTAAAACCAACGGCGCAATAATCATCTGAACCAAACGAATAAAAATGGTCGCCAATAATTTAATGTGTGTACTAAATTGAGCTGCTGCTTCAGGACTATATTGCGTATGAACGATGGCACCTAGAACTCCACCGAGCAGCATGGCTATCAATATATAGAGTGTGAGTCGGTTTTTTTTTGTCTTTTCGGGTGCGCTATTGCTTGATCCTTGATGCATATTGTTGCCAATTAATATTTGAGTCCATGAAAATAGGAAAAAGCCTAAACATAACAAGATTGAAGACGCCTACATTTTGTATATTTGAGCCTCAATCAACACATGGCAACAGCACAAGAACTCAACTTCAATTTCAATGAAGATCAAATGCGTCTGAAAATACGCGCATTAGAACAAGAACTCCAAAAAATTTATTTAGGTGGAGGAAAATCAAAAATTGAAAAACATCATGCCAATGGCAAATTAACAGCCCGTGAACGCATTGATCTTTTGCTAGATCCCAACACCGACAGTTTTGAAATTGGTGCCCTCGCAGGTTTTGGAATGTATAAAGAACATGGCGGATGTCCATCGGGCGGGGTAGTAATTGTAATTGGGTATGTGTCTGGTCGTCAATGCATTGTTGTTGCAAATGACGCAACAGTGAAAGCTGGTGCTTGGTTTCCAATAACCGGCAAGAAAAACTTACGTGCGCAAGAAATTGCCATGGAAAACAAACTACCCATCATTTACTTAGTCGATTCAGCAGGGGTATATTTACCAATGCAAGAAGATATTTTTGCCGATAAAGAACATTTTGGTAGAATTTTCAGGAATAATGCCAAGATGTCTGCTATGGGAATCACCCAAATTGCAGCGGTTATGGGCAGTTGTGTAGCCGGAGGAGCTTATCTTCCAATCATGTCCGACGAATCCTTAATCGTAGATAAAACGGGTACTATTTTCTTAGCAGGTTCTTATTTAGTGAAAGCTGCTATCGGAGAAAATATCGATAACGAAACCCTTGGTGGCGCGACCACCCAAACAGAAATTTCTGGTGTTTGTGATTACAAAGTTCCGGATGACCAAAGCTGCTTGCTTAAAATCAGAGACCTTATGTCTCGCATTGCAATTCCAAACAAAGTGAATTTCCAGCGCTCTGAAACTATTGCACCAAAAATACCTTCAGAACAAGTGTACGGCATCGTTCCTTCTGATCGCTCTAAGCCCTACTCTACCAAGAGTATGCTTGAAACCCTTGTCGATGCCGACTCCATGAATGAATACAAACCTACATTTGGAAAGTCGATCATTACTACTTATGCTAGAATTGAAGGTTGGAGTGTCGGCATTGTTGCAAACAACCGAGAAACCGTTAAAAACGCCAAAGGTGAAATGCAGTTTGGAGGTGTCATTTATTCTGATTCTGCAGACAAAGCCGCACGCTTTATCATGCTCTGCAATCAGAAAAAGATTCCGCTGATTTTCTTGCACGACGTTACTGGTTTTATGGTAGGTTCTAAAAGTGAACACGCCGGCATTATAAAAGATGGGGCTAAAATGGTAAATGCAATGGCCAATAGTATCGTGCCTAAGTTTTCCATAATTATCGGCAATTCTTATGGTGCAGGAAACTACGCAATGTGCGGAAAAGCCTATGACCCTAGACTCATTGTAGCGTGGCCTAGTGCAGAAATCGCCGTTATGTCAGGGGCTGCAGCTGCCAAAACTTTATTACAAATTGAGGTTGCAACACTAAAGGCGAAAGGCGAAGAAATGACGCCCGAGAAAGAAACGGCGCTATTTGATAAAATCAAGAGCAACTACGACGAACAAATTTCTCCGTATTATGCAGCAAGCCGCCTATGGATTGATGCCATCATTGATCCAAAAGAAACTAGAAAAATGATTTCTTTAGGTATTGAAATGGCTAGCCATGAAGGAAATTTACCTGAATATAAAGTTGGGGTGCTTCAAACTTAATCGTCAAAGCCCGGAGTTGTACTTTTCTTACCGTTGAAATAATAGGTATAACCAAAGCCTACACTTAGGTAACTACATTTTTTTTGCAGCTCTAATTGACTATATCCAAAATCACCTTCAAGCCCAATCAATTGCGGCGTAAAAGAATAACCATAAATAGGTAAACCTACTGAGAGTCTGAAGCTTTGATTGACGTCTGAAGTGAGAATAAAACTCAAATTTGGTTCAAAATATAAGCCATTTACCATTTTAGGAGAGACTCCTTGTTCGGTTAATTTATCCGAGATTACAAAACTACTCACGTATCCGGCTCTAACACCGATGTCTGTACCAAACCTTTCAGACCAAAATTTTTCATGACCCGATTTGATAAATGCTGCGCCTGAATGGATCCCGCCATAGACTTTGGTGGGCACCCTGAATTCATTGATGGCAAAATAAGAATAGTGCATTCCTCCACCAGCGTAAACACCTGATTTTAAAGTATATTGATAATGTAGGCTGGCATGAACCAAACCTTGCATGATCAATTGAAAAGGCTTGTTAACCATTGAATTAGGCAAACACAATTCAAATGTAAAAGAATCATCGGGATCAATGGACTGCGCTATACTAGGCTTGGTATTGACCAAGCAAAATAAAAAAGAAAAAACTACTAATACTTTTTGCGCCATTTAGACATGATTTTTTTAAAATAGTTGACTGATTCTGGTTCAAGATTCCAATAATAAATTGGAAATAAAAAAATCAGACAGAACAATACCTCTTTAACGACAAAACTTGGAAATGGTTGTATCAGTCCGCGTTCAAATGTAAATGAATCGAAAAAATAAAAGAAAGTAAAGGCAAAAACCGCATTGATTAATAAAAGTACCTGGCGTGGATTAAAGGGTGACAATTGATAAGCCCTATAAATATACCAACCTCTGAGCACATTATAGAATAAGAATGCAGCACTTGTAGATATGGCTGCGCCAACCATACCTAACTTAGGAATCAACCACAAATTGACAAAATAGACGCCCAATATCAACATGATCGTAAAGAATAAATCGACTCTGTATTTCTTTGAAGTAGAAAAAATAACGGCATTCAGACCAAAATACATATCGACTATTCTTCCCATCATTAAAAAGAAAAATACCCATTTACCTGCAGCATAGGCTGGAATAAGTGTGAACAACTCATCAATGACAATCCAAATTCCAAGAAAGCCAAGTAAAGAAAGCAGTAAACCTACAGAAGAACTTTTTTGGTAAAGGTCTTGCATTCCATTTTTATTTCTTTCTTTCCATTGCATAGAAACCAAAGGCGTTGCAACACGCAAAATAGCACGATACGGAAAAATTACAGCTGAAATTAAAAAGAGAATTGTTGTGTAGACACCAGTTTCTGACAACCCTTTGAATTTTGCAATCATAAGTGCATCCATGGAAATAACCAGTAACGTTGCCAAAGAATTAATATAACTAAAACCTGTATAAGAGAACATGATCCCTTGAAATTTCTTGGGTATTTGAATGTGCGAAAAGCGCAAGGTCAATTCTTTGTGTTTTACTAAATAAAACAACAAATAAAGTGTTGGAATAAAATGAATAAAAATATAAACCCAGATAAATGCTCTAAAATCTAAAAATTGAAACCAAAAGGCAATCAGGACAAGCGTAGTGAAAAAACGCAATACCAATTCTTGCAAAAAAACAGGTAAAATATTCTTTTTCATGCCTCTTAAGTAATTCTCAAATAACTGAAAATACACCATTGCAATACCTAAGGGAAGTATTAAATCAAAATAAGAAGTAAAAAGCGAAGACTTTTCCTGATAAGTTTGAATCACCAAATCTTTGAGACCGTAGAGTAATGCTCCAAATAAAAGGATTCCGAAGAAGACTAATAGGCTATTGGACAACAAGAAACCGTAGTGTTTTTTTTGTTCGTTGCGAAAAAATGGAAAAAAACGCCAGGTAGAATAGGTTGTACCGAGATTTGCGAATTGAGCAAACAACAAACCTACATTTAACAACAGGTTGATCACGCCAACCTGAGCCGTAGAAAAAAGCATGATAAAAAGAATGCCTTTATTTACATAACCCAAAACCAAACCAATCAAAGAAAGGACAGAAGTTTTGACAGCATCAGTTTGGACAATTCCCATGTAGTAAATTTAAGCAAAAAAAAAGCCTCACATTTCTGTGAGGCTTTAAAATCGGCATCGACTTACTCTCCCACGATCAAAACCGCAGTACCATCAGCGCAAGCAGGCTTAACTTCTCTGTTCGAA
>JBDLPT010000024.1:0-69198 GCA_039800945.1 Bacteroidota bacterium
CGCATCGAAATGCGCAATCATTCGCTAGCCGCCATCGATGCAGGAATGAAAGCTTCTGACCTCACCCGAATTCAGTATTCAGCCAAACAAGCCAGTATTGCCAATGCCTGGAAAAAATGGATTGGGCAAGTAGAAGGTTTAAAAAATTTAAATGCATATCAGGTTAAACTCGATTACGAAGCGCGCTATTTAGCTAAAGCTGCAACGCAGCCGGCCTGGGGCAAGTATGCTGAGGCACTCAATAAGCTGAATGTCATGATGGCGGAAGGCACCAAAACAGAATACATGTATGCCATCGGAGTAGAATATTTTTCTGTGGGCCCAGAGTATTTCAAGATGGTTCGTGGCTTAGAAGACTTATTAGCTAACTATGCAAAGTATGAAGCCAATAAGGAGTTAGCGACAGTTATTGCTAAAATACAAACGAGTGCCGATGGCTTTTTTAAAAATTATAATTCAGCAGTAGATCGCCAAATCTTTTTAGACCTCACCAAGCTTTATTTGCAATACAGCGGACTACAATTAGCGGGTAAAACCGTAGAGGAACTCACCGAAGAAATTTACACGAAATCAATTTATACGGATGCTGCCCGCATGAAGGCTTTTTTAGACGTTTTTAGTGCAAAATCGATCAAAAAATTGCAAAAAGACCCTGGTTTTGTTCATTTTTATCAATTTTTTACGCCTTTTAGAAATGAAATTGTACCAGCTTACAAGAATTTCCAAATTGACGCCAATCAGTGGATGCAAGTTTATGTCGAAGGTAAATACACCATGTTTCCGGACGACAAACACTGGCCCGATGCCAACTCTACCCTACGCATTACCTATGGTCAGTTAGAAGGCTCGGCCCCGACAGACGGCATGCGCTACACCGAACATACCACCCTCGATGGCATCATTACTAAATACAACACTGGCAACCCCGATTTTGAGTTATTACCGCGCATGCTAGAATTGCACGCTGCCAAAAACTACGGCCCATATGCGCAGGGCAATGACCTTTGGGTTTGTTTTACAGGTTCAAATCATACGACCGGCGGCAATTCGGGCTCTCCGGTGCTCGACGAAAACGGCTACCTTATGGGGCTCAATTTTGACCGCAGTTGGGAGAGCACCATGAGCGATTATTTATTTGATCCAAACCGTTGTAGAAATATTGTAGTGGACATTCGCTACGTTCTTTGGGTCATGGATATTTATTCTGGTGCCAAACACTTGGTCGATGAAATGACCTTAATGAAAGAATAAATCTATATTTGCTTTTTATTTTGAACTCAATTGCACTTCCTCGAATGAAGAATTCTTTATTATTGCTCTTTTTTGGTCTTACTATTGCCTTTTCAGGCCTTGCAAACAAAGACCTTGCGATCCCAGTATCTAAAAAAATTGAAGGTTATTTAGTTGATTTCAAAACCAAAGCAGAAGTTGAAGAAGTCGAGGTGCAACTCACTTCCTTGGTTACAGGAAAGGTTTACACAACCGAAACAGATGCAAACGGTAAATTCACCTTCAAGAATGTACCAATTGGGCGTTCAAAAATCAGCTTAATTGATAAAGATTACCGTGCCACAACACTGAAGGTTTTTCAAACCAATGCCAAAGAACACTTGGTGCACTATACATTTAGCAAAACTCAGCCTTTTACTGCACAACTTAAGGTTTCTTGGTTGTTCAATTGGGGTGACCGCGAAATGACGGTGAATGGTAAAAAAATCATCAAAGAACATTATTGGTCTCACATGACCGCTAGAATCATTTTGATCATTTACGGTTTGTGCTTAGTACTTATCTTCTTCTACAGCCTTATTCAATTGAGTTTGGCAATTGCCTATATCCGCAATAGAAAGAAACAACAAGCGCGTGTTACCCCTGCTTTTGACTTAGCAAATGCACCCAAAGTAACGGTTCAGTTGCCAATGTTCAATGAAATGTATGTGGCAGAGCGCATCATCGAAACTTGTGCCGAAATGGATTATCCACGCGATAAATTCCAAATCCAGGTCCTAGATGACTCTACTGACGAAACCAAAGACATCATCGCTAAAAAATGTGCTGAAGTTGCCGCCCGCGGTATTAACATTCAACATGTACACCGCGTAGACAGAACTGGCTATAAAGCGGGCGCTCTTGATGCCGCTATGGATAAAGTGGAAGGTGAATTCATTGCCATTTTCGATGCCGACTTCGTGCCAAGCAAAGATTTTTTATTGCGCACGATTCCTTATTTCACCGACAACATTGGTGTGGTCCAGACACGTTGGGGACACTTAAATAAAGATTATTCTTTGCTGACCGAGTTGCAAGCATTTGGCCTCAACGGGCACTTTGCCATTGAACAAGGCGGACGCAATGCAAGTGGGCATTATATCAACTTTAACGGAACGGCAGGTGTTTGGCGCAAAGCAACCATTGACGACGCTGGCGGTTGGGAACACGACACCATCACCGAAGACCTCGATTTGAGCTATCGTGCGCAAATGAAAGGTTGGCAATTTGTTTATCTAGAAGAAGTAGAGTCACCGGCTGAGTTGCCTATTACGATGTCAGCACTTAAAAGCCAGCAACATCGTTGGATGAAAGGTGGAGCTGAGGTTTTCATTAAAATGTGGAAGCGCTTAGCGACCACAAAAGGCCTCAAACTTTCGGATCGTGTACACGGTTTGGCGCATTTATTTAACTCTTCGGTTTTCTTTTTTATCCTGATATTGTCGCTCTTGAGCTTGGCAGTGTTGCACATCAAAGACTCCTTCTCTGATCTCAATGTTTATATCAAATACGGAATGTACTTCTTCTCAAGTACACTCTTCCTTGGTTTCTATTATTGGAATTCTTACCGCGATAAAAGAGGATCGTTTTTTAGTGATCTTTTCAGATTTTTAGGTCGTTTTGTTCAGTTCTTAACGGTTTCTATGGCCTTGGGCTTAAGCAATGCGGTTGCAGTTATCGAAGGATATTTAGGCATCAAAAGTTCTTTTGTTCGCACGCCAAAGTTCAATGTGGCTAAAAAAGACGAGTTCAAAGGAAACAAATACGATAAAAAGAGCCTTTCAATTATCAATATTATGGAGGGCATCTTTATGGTAACATTTGGCTTTACAGCTGTAAATCGTGCTATCTATGGTGATTTAGGAATGGTGCCGTTCCACCTGATGTTGACCATTGGGTACGGAATCATTTTCTTTAATACGCTCAAAGAAAATAGAGGTCAACAAGCCTAACTGACTCATTCTTTGATGATACTAACGCTTTCTAGCGTTTGCTCGTATTTAGCATTTCGAAATTGAAATGTACTTCGATAACTATAGTTTTTTGTCTGATAGCTTCCTACGATTACACCATTTGCAGTACCAGATGGGTTGTTTTTGTAGCGAATTAAAAAACTTCCTTTAGGATTTTTCTGAAAAAAGCTCTGTAAAATCATTTCAGCCTGTGCCAGTGGATAGGCACCTTCAGCCCCGGGAACTTGCAAGACAATTTTATCTTTTGCCAATCCTATTATTGCATGTGCATCATTGGCTTCCATGCCGCGTTGTACGGTTGTGTAGGGAAGATCTCCAGTGATACCAATGGCAACTAATAAACTTGCAACGAAAGTGTAAAATACTGTCATGCCGCAAACATAACAAAAATGATGCCGCAAAATTCTCTAAATTTGCAGTAATTACAAGCCTCATGAAAGCACTACAAGACCAACTCGTTATCTACAACAGCCTCAAAGGTGAAAAAGAAGCATTCAAACCATTAATTGAAGGCCGTGTTGGAATGTATGTGTGTGGCCCTACACTATACAGCGAGCCTCACATGGGCAACATGCGCACCTTCATCAATTTTGACCTCATTTACCGCTTTTTATTGCATATAGGTTTTGAAGTTAAATATGTGCGCAATGTCACAGATGCTGGGCACATTACCAATTCAGCAGGCCAAGAAGTAGACAGCATCGGTGAAGCAGCCAAAGCTGAGCAATTACAATCTTTAGAAATTGTATATAAATACGCAGTAAAATTTCAAGATTTGCAGCGCATTTACAATTTGCTTCCTCCGAGCATAGAACCTACTGCTACACAGCACATCCAAGAACAAATCGAAATCATCGAGCAAATTTTGGCTAACGGTTATGCTTATGAAGTCAATGGTTCGGTTTATTTTGATACCAGAAAATATATGCAAGATTACCATTACGGTATCTTAAGCGGGCGCAAAGTAGATGAACTTGAAAATGAAACACGCAATTTAAATGCCCAAGACGAAAAACGCTTTTTTGCAGACTTTGCGCTTTGGAAAAAGGCCAACCCTAACGACATGCAAATTTGGCGTTCACCTTGGGGCAATGGAAACCCAGGCTGGCATATAGAATGTACAGCCATGAGCACCAAATATTTAGGCAAACAATTTGACATCCACGGCGGTGGTCTCGACCTTAAATTTCCTCACCATGAAGATGAAATTGCCCAAAGTTGCGGATCTTTTGGTTGCAACCCTGCCCGATACTGGATGCATGCCAACATGCTAAATGTCAATGGGCAAAAAATGTCTAAATCGTTTGGTAACTATTTCTTGCCAAAACAAATTCTTGACGGCACCACAGGCTTATTTGAGAAATCATATACAGCAAACGTTGTGCGCTTTTTTATGATGCAGGCACATTACCGCAGCACCCTTGATTTTACCCAAGATGCATTAAATGCAGCTGAAAAAGGCTTATCAAAACTCACCGATGCATTAGCAACTCTAGAACGCTTGCAGGCTGCAGACAAGTCTTCTTTCGATGTTGCAGCTTTGGTAGCCTCCTTCTACAAAGCCATGAATGACGACTTCAATGCGCCTATTCTGATTGCCAATCTTTTTGAAGCTACCCGTCTTATTAATTTGGTAAATGATGGCAAAGAGCAAATTACTGCAGCAGATTTAGCCCTTCTTAAAGAAAAGATGTCTGCGTTTGTTTTTGATGTCTTGGGCCTTCAGAAGGACGATGCTGGGGCAGAGAGTCGTTTGGCTCCTGTAATGGATCTTGTACTCGATTTGCGCCAAAACGCAAGAACCAACAAAGACTGGACAACCTCAGATCAGATCCGAGACGGCTTGGCCAAAGCAGGAATTGTGGTGAAAGATGCCAAAGATGGCACTACTTGGAGTTAAACCTTTTGGGTTTATTTTCCAAGATCTTGGATTTTTGCCTGAATACCATCCCAGAGTTGGTATCGCTTTTGAAGCGCTAACAAAGAAACTTCTTCGGCTTCTTGCCATTTGACAAGATCATTTCCACAAATTTCTTCCATCATTTTCAATGAAATAGGCCCGTGGTCATCGCCATCGACTTCAATATGTCGTTCGAGGTAATAAAGTAATTTATCAATATTGGTTTGTCCTTGATTTTGCATTTCGCGCAAAATTTCGATGAACATATCGGGGATGAGGTCTTCGCGGCCAAAGGTAAAGAGTGCCGCAATTTTGTGCAGGCTGCCACTATTGATGACTTCAAAAGTAAAGCGCACAAACTCTCGTGTTTCTTCGTTGATATCGAGTTGGTAAAGCGCCTCTTCGAGTGATTTTCCGTAATGTAACCACTCTGTAAGTTGATGAATAGCCATGGTGTTGGCACCTATTTGCTGCATGGCTTCTAAGTACATTTCAAAATGACTCAGCACCTTTCCGTCTTGATCTTGGTCTGATTCTTCGCCTAGTACAATTTCATTGATAAAGCGACGGGTAACCGGAGAGCCCTTTGGATGCCAAGGAAGCTCTACACAGGTGAGCTTACGCTGCAATGCTTTGAGTAAGCTCATGAAATCCCAAACGGCAAAAATATGTTGCTCCATGAAGCATTGAAAGTCTTCGATGGACTGAATTTGGGCATACATTGGATGCGCTAAAAGCTCAGTTCTGCTTGAATTTAAAGCAGCTTGTATTTTTTCAATTTGTGGATTCATGCCTCAAAAACAAAATTAATTTGATTTAGTTGAGTTTGATACCGAGTTCTTTGAGTTGGGCGTCGTTGAGCGGAGAAGGAGCATCTATCATGGTGTCGCGGCCCGAGTTGTTTTTCGGGAAGGCGATGTAGTCGCGGATAGACTCTGAACCACCCATTGTGGCAACCAAGCGATCGAGTCCAAAAGCTAATCCACCGTGTGGCGGCGCACCGTATTCAAACGCTGACATCAGGAAGCCAAACTGGGCTTGTGCTTCTTCTTTGGTAAAACCTAATAGGTCAAACATTCTGGATTGTAGCTCGCGGTCATGGATTCGGATAGAACCTCCGCCGAGTTCTACACCATTCATAGCGAGGTCATAGGCATTGGCACGCACTTTACCTGGTTCGGTTTCAATGAGGTGCATGTCTTCGGGTTTAGGCGAAGTAAATGGGTGGTGCATGGCGTGGTAGCGACCATTTTCTTCGTCCCACTCTAACAATGGGAAATCGAGTACCCAAAGTGGTTTGAATTCATTTGGGTTGCGCAAGCCAAGTTCAGCACCAAGATATAAACGAAGTTCGTTGAGTTGTTTGCGGGTTTTAGCCAGTTCGCCAGAAAGCAAGAGAATAAGATCTCCGGGTTCGGCATTAGCTAAAGTAGCCATTGCTTTGAGATCTTCTTCAGTATAGAATTTATCTACACTTGATTTAAAGGTTCCGTCTGGATTGCATTTGATGTAAACCAACCCTTTTGCGCCAATTTGCGGACGCTTCACCCATTCGGTAAGTTCATCTAGTTGTTTGCGGGTATATTCTGAACAGCCTTTGGCATTGATGCCGAGTACACACTCTGCCGAATTGAAGACCACAAAATCTTTGCTTTGAGCAGGCTTTGTGAAGTCAACGAATTCCATCCCAAAACGAATATCTGGTTTGTCTGAGCCATAGCGCTCCATCGCTTCAGCGTAGGTCATGCGAGGGAAAGCACCTTCAAATTTAACTCCGCGGACGGTTTCAAAGAGATGTTTAATGAGCCCTTCGAACATATTGAGGATGTCGTCTTGCTCTACAAAAGCCATCTCGCAGTCTATTTGCGTAAACTCGGGTTGGCGGTCTGCGCGCAAATCTTCGTCTCGGAAACATTTGACAATTTGATAATAGCGGTCAAATCCACTCACCATTAGCAATTGCTTAAAGGTTTGGGGTGATTGAGGCAAAGCGTAAAACTGCCCTTCGTTCATGCGGCTAGGCACTACGAAGTCACGAGCTCCTTCGGGAGTAGATTTAATAAGTACGGGTGTTTCGACATCTAAAAATTCTTTGGAGTCGAGATATTTTCTGGTTTCTAGGGCAACTTGATTTCTTAAGCGCAATTTTTGTTGAACCGGACCCCTGCGCAAATCTAGATAGCGGTATTGCATGCGCAGTTCGTCGCCACCATCGGTGTCATCTTCAATGGTAAAAGGCGGCAGTTTTGCGGCATTGAGAACAGTGAGTTGTGTTACGTTGATTTCGATTTCGCCTGTAGCAATATTTTTGTTTTTGCTACTGCGTTCAATGATTTCGCCTTCTACTTGAATCACGAATTCTCGGCCTAATTTTCTGGCTTGCTCACAGAGTGCTGCATTGGACTCCATGTTGAAGGCCAATTGAGTAATACCGTAGCGATCGCGAAGATCGAGGAAGGTCATGCCTCCGAGGTCTCGGGAGCGTTGGACCCATCCGGCCAAGGTTACTTTTGTTCCGACATTTTCTAATCTGAGTTCTCCGCAGGTGTGTGAGCGATACATAGCTTTGTTTTTGAAGCAACAAAGGTAAGTAATCTAGCTTAAAACCCGTCTCGCTTCAGGTACGAAGTATCGACCAAAGCATTAAAAAATGAAAGCAATTGGTATTTTTCTTTTGAGCTAAGGACAAATGCTTTGATGCGTTGATCTTGTAGGGTATGTTGGGCGCCTCCTTTTTGATAATGATCAATGACTGCATTAAGACTGTTAATACTGCCATCGTGCATGTAAGGGTAAGTAAGGGTAATGTTTCTTAAAGATGGAATTTTGAATTTTCCGATATCGCTAGAATCTAAATGAATCCGAAATCGGCCTTGGTCCTTTTTGCCTTCATAACTGGCATACAAGCCATTATTAGCAGCTTCATAGGTGGTAAAGTAAGGTGCAGGATGACACTGTGTACAATAAAGTTTCTCGGAAAAAATTTGCCAACCCGCTTTTTGATCAGCGGAGAGTGCAATTTTTTGGCCCGCAAAGTAGCGATCAATGGGTGCATTCATTGAAAGCAGGCTTCTTTCAAATGCGGCAATACTTCGGGTAAGTACCCAGGCATCAAATTCTCGGTTAAAAATGCGTTTTGCGGCAGCCTGATATTCCGGAATTTTTTTAAGTTGAGAGATTAGTAATTTCATGTTATGCCCCATTTCCACCGCTTCTTGAATCGGGACAATTACTTGTAATTCAAGACTTTGCAAATGAGCATCAAACATAACCGTTTTTAAAAAAGCTGCATTTAAAATACTTGGGGCGTTGCGCTCGGTCTGTTGCCCATGTACACCTTTACTTTTGACTAATTGATCTGTGAATGCTTTTCTTGGGTCATGGCAAGTTGCACAAGAAATAGTGCCATCGGCAGAAAGGCGTTTGTCAAAAAATAACTGCCGCCCAAGAGCAATTTTATCGGCACTTTGCGGGTTATCGGTTGGTGTTGGGATGAGAATATTTGCATTTAAATCTTGACTCGTGCTGCAGCGAAGGATAAAAAATCCGAAGAGTAAAATTACCGCAATGAGGCCAAAGTTTTTTTGCATTAGAAGTACAAACGCTGCGTGAAATTGCCTTTGGAATGAGTGATTTTTAAAAGGTAAATACCATGCGGAAAAAGGGCGCTACTCATTTCAAGTTGACTTTGTTGGATGGTTTTTGTCCATAGAATTTTACCTTGCGCATCTGTAATTTCTATCAAGGTATTCTGGTTCGGATCCATTCCTTCAATTCTTATAGTTGCATTGTTATGGATGATCCTAAATGGATTTAATATTTCCGAATGAGTGTTTGCATTTGCATCGAGTGAAAAGACATTTTGGCTTAATACATTTTGCATAATGGTTGCATTGAGCCCGGTTTCATCGTGTAAGACCCCAACAGTGATCAGTGGCATGTTGTTCAGCCAGCGGTCTAGATGGCAATTGAGGTGCAACTCGATTTGGTTACTTAAAGTAGTTTGGACGACAGGCAAACTCACCATTTGTTGGTTGTTGTTTCCCAAATTATGCATTTCAAAATAGTTATTTGGGACGTTGTCGTTGTTGGAATCGGCCTTTCCTCCGACTATCATGTGCATATAGCCGGCAGACCAACCCCAATACATAGAAGGAAATTGAAAACTCAATGGATGCGTTTCTGGATAAAGTGAAATATCCTGAGCCAAAGCTCCTGCCTGTGTGTTGTAGCGTTTAGGAACGCCAATAGTAAAGCTAATAGAGTCAATATGATTGACATCGAGATAGCCCAAATAGGGACTAAAATTTTGAGGAGTAATGAGCCAAATATCTGAAAGGAGCTCAGTAATTTGCCCGTTGTCATGAAACAATTTGACGTCAGAGAGGTAGTAATTGAAATGTTCGATTTCAACCGCTACGCCGTCGTTGCCCACATAGGTTTGCAATAATTGAAGATTCTGAGTACCAAATTTAGGTTGTAAATTCAAGAAAATGTTGTTTTGAGCAAGTGCGATAGTGCAGCTTAAAAACAAGGCGATCAAGAAACTTGTAGGTCTCATAGCGGCTTTCTAAAAATATATAGTAGCTCACTCTCCATGAGTCTATATTTAGCACTTTGCTCAGGGCTATAGTGTGCATGAAAATCGAAAGTTTCAGTAACAAAACCAACAGATTCTGGGTAGCTTGGGTAATCTTGGGCAAATAAGCGCACGTGGTCTTTTTGCCAGAAGTGTTTTTCTCGTTCTGCGGGGCTCGTGATGCTTGCATCTTCATAGGTGTGGGCTCTACTGAAGTCTTGTGGAACCTGCATAATGGCCCATCCGCCTGGTTTGAGCACTCTAAAAAGTTCAGCCATACACTGCTTTGGGTCTGTGACGTGTTCCATGACATGGTTGCAAAAAACCACATCAAAACGATTGTTTTCTAGTGGTATGCTATGTAAGTCAAAATGCATGTCGGCAATTGGAGACACGAGGTCAGCCGTGAGGTAATTGAGATTTTTTTGAGCTTTGAAGCGATCAATAAAACACTGTTCGGGTGCGATATGCAAAACAGAAAGCTGTTCTTGGGTGAAGAAGTTGCTATGGTCTTTTAGGTAGAGCCACATGAGGCGGTGTCTTTCTAGTGTGAGGTCATAGGGGCACAAGACATTTTCACGATGGGCAACTTCTGAACCGTAAGAAAGAAATTTCGAAAATGATTTTTCACAGACTGGGCAGCTTACTGCAGTTCCTTTGTAAAGGGATGGCGCAACTAATCTAAAAAGATAGCTGAGTCTAATTAGTAAGGGCCTAGGAAGTTTATTTAAAAGGTATTTATATAGTTTCTTCACATCTCAAAGGTAAACTTTTCAAAAGAGAATATCGCTACTTTTGTCTCAAATCGCGCTATGAAAATCAACGGTTTATTCTTCCTATTATTATTCTTTATGCCGCAACACTTTTTTGCACAAGAACCCATTGCTCCAAAAATCCCTCATTCTTTAGAGAAGCACGGCCATGTGCGCCAAGACCCTTATTACTGGATGCGCGAACGCGATACAGAGCCAGTCTTAACTTATTTAAAAGCTGAAAATGAATATGCAAATAGCTATTTCAAGCATTTGGATCCGTTGGTCAATGGACTCTTGCAGGAGTTTGACAACAGAATAGATCCAAATGAAACCAGCGCTCCATACATAATAAATGGGTATCAATACCAAACAAAAAGTGTAGAAGGCCTTGATTACCAACAAATCCTTCGCTTCGAAATGGATGGAAAAGCTGTGGTATTTTTCGATGAAAATCAACGCGCAAAAGGCAAGTCTTTTTATGAATTGGCTTCTTGGGCACCTTCTCCAAATAATCAATTTTTAGCGGTTTGTGAAGATTTCAAAGGTCGTCGAAAATATGAAATTCGTTTTCGAAATAACCAAACTGGTAAGTACCTCAAAGATGTCCTTTCTGAAACCAGCGGCACAGTTGTTTGGGCCAATGACAACCAAACCGTTTATTATACCAAGAAGGATCCTGAGACCTTAAGAGAGTATTTGGTGTATCGCCACCAAATGGGCACACCACAGTCTGCCGATGAGCTAGTTTTTGAAGAGAAGGACGATAAATTTAGTGTTGGAATCGGCAAAACCCTGACCAATTCATTCATTACCATTTACAGTTATAGTTCTACCACATCAGAAATTCAATTTTTAGATGCCGCCAATTCAAAAGCGCAACCAAAAGTCTTTTTTGAGAGAAAGTCGGGGCATATTTACGAAGTTGAACACCACGAAAATGGCTTTTATATCCTGAGCAATGACCAAGCAATCAACAACCGAATATTATTCACCCAAGCCTTTCCAAAAGATCTTACTTCGTGTCAAGAAATTGTTCCGCACAATGCCAAAGTGCTCATTGAAGGACTGAGCGTCTTTCAAAGCCATCTGCTTATCGAAGAAAGAGACAATGGTTTACTAAAACTAAAATTGAAAAATGTGGCGGATGGAAAAGAAAGTTATATCGAAATTGACGGCGAAACTTATTACTTGGGCCTTGCTACAAATGATGATTATACTGCCTCTAAAATCTATTATGTTTTTAACTCCCTGACGACACCTTCAAGGATTTATACCTATGATTTAAAAACTAATGCCCGCGAAATATTTTTTGAAAAGAAACTCCGAGATGCTCAGTTCAGCCCAGAAAATTATGAATCAAAGCGTGTTTGGGCAACTGCCAATGACGGCACTCAAATTCCGATCAGCATCGTATATAAAAAAGGAACTGATTTATCAAAAGCGCCAATGCTACTCTATGGCTATGGTTCTTATGGCTACACCATTCCAGATATTTTCAGCCCCACGCGTTTGTCTATTCTTGACAGAGGTTTTGTGTTTGCAACTGCTCATGTCCGTGGCTGCAAATACCTTGGTGAAGAATGGTATCAGGACGGAAAATTTGACAAAAAGATCAATACGTTCACTGATTTCATCAATGCCGCTGAATATCTTGGACACATGGGCTATTGTGACCCGAAAAAGATCTATGCAAACGGCGGCAGTGCAGGTGGCTTACTCATGGGGGCAATTACCAACATGGCCCCTTATCTTTTCAAAGGAATTGTCTCTGAGGTGCCTTTTGTTGACGTCGTGACTACCATGCTCGACGAAAGCATTCCGCTAACAACTGGTGAATACGAAGAGTGGGGCAATCCAAATGACCCCCATTATTACTATTATTTATTGAAGTATTCTCCCTACGACAACTTGCACGCCATCGATTATCCGGCCATGTATATCACATCGGGCTACCACGATTCTCAGGTACAATATTGGGAACCCGCAAAATATGTGGCAAAAATCAGAACCCTCAGAACTAATGACGCCCCATTAATTTTTGAATGCAACATGGATGCAGGGCATGGTGGGGGATCTGGCCGCAGCATGGAACGTCTTGAGCGCGCTAAAGTGTTGGCTTTTATTTTAGGCTTAGAAGGAATTGAAAAATAGCATCACACTTTTAGTATTGCTCTTCGCGTCAGGAGTTCGGGCACAAGAATTTGCCATAGAATCATTTCGCGACAGACCCATTATGTATGCCGATATAGGTTACAATGCCAATCCATTTTCTCTGCAAGGCTCCTTCAACCAACAGGTTGATCAACTTTCTTTCAAAAATAACTTCAGTCCTTTTTTAGGGCTTGGTTTTGCCTATAAGTGGTGCCATCTGAGGGTGGGGTTTCCTATTATTGGCAATGTGCGTTCTGCAAAAAAGTTTGGTCAAACAACGCAATATAATTTTGCTTACGACATCACCTACAAAAAAGTATGGTATGATTTTGAGTTCAAGTCAACGTTTGGTTATGCCTTAAAAGATGCGGCTAATTGGGATACAACTTTGACTGAATTGCAACCGCATCTTATATTGCCAAAAGTGCGCTCCATGAATTTTATGCTCAATGGTTGGTATTTCCATAATCCGGATTTTCAAATGAATGGCTTACTCGGAAAAAGGGCACATTACACAAAAGAAATCCTGACCTGGTACCTAAAAGGAACGGTTAATTATTTTGGTTCGGCAAACAAAACGGGGCCGTTGATTCCGACCCAAGTGCAGGACCCTCTTCTGCCAATGATGAACTTAAATAAATTACAAGCATTTGATTTTGGGGTGGTTCCGGGTGTAGCTTATGTCAATCGAAAAAACAATTGGCAAATTGGCGGCTGGTTTGGTTTAGGCCCAGTGGTTCAAATTAAAGGCTACCAAACTCCAGTAGACTCTAAATTATTACTTGGTTTGGCACCGCGTTTTGATTTCAGATTAATGGGTGGTTATTCTTCTGACGAACGCTTCTTTTTCTTGGCAACTGACTTTGACAACAAGAGCATTCGCTACGATGCATTCAATTACCGTCAACTTTATTATGCCGTTAAATTTGTTGCTGGATACCGCTTTGCCAATCATAAAAAATCTAAAAAGTAAGATCGTTATTGTGGCTTGAAACGAATTTTTTGGTTGCCTACCTTGAGTTCTATTTCTAAGTCTTTAGGTGCAGCACTTAATTCAATGATCGATTTTTGAATAAATTCAGGGTGTTCCACTGACCCAATCCAAGCGCTCACTTCTAAAGATGCTACCCCGTTAGCCTGCACCTCGTAACTATGCCAATTGATCGGAACTAAGGTAACAAAGCCTGCTTCTTTGACTAGTTGTTTCTTCGGATATATCAATGAAACAGGGTTTTTTAAGACTGTTTGCGCTTGCTGAAAACCATCTTTATCGAGCGCTGGAAAACTTGCTTTGACCTGAGGGCTTTGGGCATCGAGTTGCCAAACGCGCAAATAATCAACCTTGAATGTGGCAGGAAATTGCGTTTGTTCATTGGGCCCTGGGTTAAAAGCAAAGCCATCTCGGGCAACCGCCAAATTCAAGACTATATTCATTGGCGTCTCGAAGTCGCCCTCAAAATGAGAAACCGGAACGCCATTGACAAAATAGGTGAGTGAATTGGGCAGCCAAACACCGGAGTAAATAACGGGTTTTTCTACTAATTTATCTTTCATGCGCACCCATCCGCCCCAGTCTTTTTTGATGCCTAAGGCGTTTTTCACGTAATCTTTACGGTTAGGTAAATGTATGTCCACATGTATGTCTTGGCTGCGTTCACCTTTCATTTCCATGAAATCGATTTCGTCTTTCTGATTTTGCCCATATAGCCAAAATGCGGGCCAGAGTCCTTGTCCTTCAGGTACAATGGCTCTGCATTCAAAATAACCGTAGCGAAAAGTGTCTTTACTCCAGAGGCAAGAAGTAAGATAGTCGATATACACTGAGTCATTGCTGACATCTATTTGCAAAGCTTTGGCTTGGTCTTGGTTGATCATCCAGTTTTCAACCTTCACTTTTTTCTTGACTTCACTGGCTTTTAGCTCCAGATTACCATTGCTTACACCAATCATTTCTGGAACGGCCCATTGTTTTTGATCAAGTAAAAGCCCTCCCCATGGATAGCGCTTGTGCCAGCGATTTTCATCAATATTTTTTGAACTGAATTCTTCGCCAAATTGATAATGCCAGCGGATAACCGTATCGGATTTGAATTGGAAAAGAGCCGGTTGAAGTTGGGCTTGCGAATAGAAGTTAACTAGAAAGATTATAGGGAGTAGTCTTTTCATATTCAATAAATTATTTAAAAATGAAAAAATAAATTTCAAAAAAAACTAAATCAATTCATCAAATCAATTCATCAAATCAATTCATCAATATTTGATAAAGATATTTTTGGCTTCCGTGAAAAATCTAAGGGCTTCCCAACCCCCTTCGCGTCCTACGCCTGAGGCCTTCACTCCGCCAAAAGGGGTACGCAAATCGCGGACCAACCAAGCATTTACCCAAACGATTCCCGCTTGCACTAAATCAGCAACACGATGTGCACGCTTGAGGTCTGTTGTCCAGACGGTAGCTGCTAAGCCATATTGGGTGGAGTTGGCCATTTCAAGTGCTTCTTCTTCGGTATCGAAAGGCGTGATGGTCACGACAGGCCCAAAAATTTCTTCTTGATTGGTGCGGCAGGTATAGTGTAAACCTTCGATAATGGTGGGTTCAATGTAGTAACCTTCGGCATGTTCGCCATCTAAAATTTTGCGCTTTCCGCCACACAGAACGGTTCCGCCTTCTTCCTTGGCAAGTTCAATATAACTTAAGATTTTCTCCATGTGAGGCTTAGAGACAACCGCCCCCATTTTTGCTTCGGGGTCAGAAGGGAAAGAGACCTTATTTTTGGCCATTGCAGCAACAAATGCCTCCTTGAATTGCTCGTAAATAGGCCTTTCAATAAAAATTCGAGATCCACACAAACAAATCTGACCTTGGTTGGCAAATGAAGAACGAATGGTTGTGCTCAATGCTTCTTTGAAATCGCAATCGGCAAAAATGATATTTGGGTTTTTACCGCCTAGTTCGAGTGATAATTTTTTAAACATCGGACCCGCTGTGCGAGCAATGTATTCGCCTGTTTTTGTGCCGCCAGTGAAGGATATGGCTTTGATTTTTGGATGTTTCACGATGGCATCGCCTACGCTTGGTCCAGTTCCGTGTAAGATATTTAGAACACCATCGGGCATGCCCGCTTCTTTGGCAATTTTTCCGAGCATGTAGGCAGTGTAGGGCGTTACTTCAGAAGGTTTTGCAATGACGCAATTTCCTGCTGCTAAAGCAGGTGCAATTTTCCAAGAGAAAAGGTAAAGAGGTAAGTTCCATGGTGAAATACAACCCACTACACCAATGGGTTTTCTAGTTGTATAATTGAAACCAACGCCTTCCATTTGATGAGATTCCGAGGCAAAATGTTCAATAGCGGTTGCAAAAAAATGAAAGTTAGAAACCGCTCTTGGAATATCGACATGTTTGGCCAAACTTAAAGGTTTGCCATTGTCTTTGGACTCAGCGGCCACAAATGCATCCATGTTGGCTTCGATGCCTTCTGAAAGTTTCTTTAAAATTTTACCGCGTTCTTCAATTCCCATTAAAGACCAAACTGGAAAGGCCTTACTTGCTGCTTCTACCGCTAATTCAACATCGGCTGCATCAGAGTCAGGGATGAGCGAATAGACTTTGCCAGTTGCTGGCTCGAAGTTATCGATATACTTGCCACTAAGAGGCGCTAAGTAGGCACCGTTGATAAAATTGCTGAGTTTTTCCATCGTGACACAAATGTAAGCATATCTAACGATAGGTTTTGATACCTTTGTGACATGAAAATCAGTGAAGCACAAGCAACCGTAGATCATTGGATCCAAACATTGGGCGTTCGGTATTTCAATGAACTGACCAACACCGCCATACTGATGGAAGAAGTTGGCGAGCTTGCACGCATTATGGCCCGCAGATACGGCGAGCAATCAGAGAAAGATTCTGACAAAGGCAAAGACCTTGGTGATGAAATGGCAGATATTCTATTTGTACTTTGTTGTTTAGCCAATCAAACAGGCATCGATTTAGAAAAAGCACTGATTGAAAATCTGGCTAAGAAAACCCAACGCGATGCCGAAAGGCACCTTAACAACCCTAAACTCAAAAATGACTCCAATCAATAGCGTACTCAAAGCACTCGGAACCACCCATGCTTTACTTGTCAATGCACTTGCTAATCAATATGAGTCAGAGTTGTGGCCACTCATAACCGCTCATGTGCCTCAACCAGAAGAGGGTTCGCCACGGGCAATTATTTTATGTAAAGACGATCAACAAGCCCGAGCTATTCATGCACAGTTTTTGCCACTGGCCAAGCCACTTGACCTCACCGTTGACCTCATTGTCGAAAAGGGAAATAAATTGCAGCAGCGCAATGACCTTTTTGACGGCACCGAAATCATTTTTGGCACTACCAGAAGAATGGCAGAGTTGTATTTTCAAAATGGCTTCAACATTAAAAAGCTCAAATTATTTGTGGTGCTTGAACTAGAGCAGCAAATGCGCCTTGGTCAAAAAGGATATATTGTTCGTTTAACTGAAAGTTTGCCAAAATGCAAGTTTTTGTGTTTTACTGCCAATCCGGATGAAGAGCGCAGCGCCACCTATCTTGACGAATTCTATCCGAACATTCAGACGCTTGAGTTGTCTGAAGAAGCATGAGAGAATCCCAATTGCTTCAATTAAGACCTGAAATTGAGAAAGCAGATTTAGAAGCAAATCCAATTGAAAAGTTTCAAAACGAGGTTTTGCGCCCAATACTGAAATTTCAGCATGAATTATGGTTGCAAGAATGGCAGCAAAATCCGTTGTTTAGTAAAGTCAAATTGATCAATAATGAAGCGGAGCGTCGCTCGATATTGAGTCAAGTATTTTCTAAAAACCCGGCCCTAGTTCAAAAGTATATTGGGATGGTCGTGGGGTATTTCCTAAAGGAAGAATTTGTCTTTTACTCAACAAATAAAAACAATATTGATAAACGAATAAAAGAGTTGCTCTTGACACGTTTACTATCCTATTAAACCATATCAAAAGCCGCAATAAATAAGGGCTCTTTGGGTTCGTAGTCGCCCCGAAAAACCACTGCAACTTCAGCTACTCCGATCAATTGATGCAACAAGCCCCATTTGGTTCGTGATTTCATTTTTTGATAAAGTGGGTCTCGGGTGTCATTCCACCAAAGCATGGAATGCAGCTGTTCTTTTGCCAACATGCCTTCAAATAAACCATCCACATCGGCAATATTTCCAGACGGATTACAAACTACTTCAGGAACTAAAAAGGTGTGTTCTTTGGGCTGAATAATGCGGTTTAAAAATGGTAAAAAGGGCAACAACTTTACTTGCGCTCCACCAAATTTTCCGGGAAGTCTTTGAATTTCCCAACGCACCTTATGAAATTTTGCCAACGCTAGTATTTTTCCATTTTTATCTCGCAGACAAGCTACTTCACCCTTTTCAAAGAAGTAAGTAAAGTACGCGGTGTAATGTTGATAGAATTGCTGGATTAATTCGAGGTGTTCCGAAGTTATTTTTTCGATTTGGATTTGCGGGTTTGCTTTCGGAAAAATTCGGCTGTAAGATTGTGTGGCAAGTTTAGCTTTTGTTTTGAAACCAAAAGTTTCACTCATCCATTTACTCCTTACATTTTTGGTGTCGATATAGGCATAGCAATAGTTTTCTGAGCCACCATGGTTTTTTTCGAGATCCTGAAAGACTTCTTCAATCTGAACTTTGAGTACAGACTTGGGGTTCATGCGCGCTTTCCCCTTAGACTGAAATTTAGAATCAAAAGAAAAATAACGCAAATAAAGTCCGAAGGGCCTTTGGCAAAAAGTAATATTGGCGATGAGTTGCTCGCGTCTACGCAAAGAAAAACTCAGCGGATGATCGGTATGAGCAACGCTTTGGGCAACGTCAAGATGCTTGTATTTGGCTCCGTTGGTCCCTAAGACCGTGCGTTCAAAGAGTTGAACTAAGTCCGGGCTAATTTCATTGGAGAATTCAAATTTCATGGAAGAAATTTAATAATAATTTGCTGTTTTAAGCCAAGTGGCCAACTCTTCTTGTTGACTCTTCAATAGGATATGCCCCACTTTAATTCCTTTTGAAAGCAATGCTTTTTCAGTAGATTTCCCCCAGGCAATAACTTGTGCATTTTCAGGAATTTGATTGCATTGAAAAAATGCCATTACATTACTCGGCGAGCTAAAAATATAGACCTGATGTGCTTTGATTTCTAGCGTTTTATAGTCAGTGCGATAGACGTTTACCACACTTTTTTCAGATTCAGGAATAGGCTTGGTGTAGGTGCCCAACGATAAATTTGAGGAAGGAAAAAGTACTTTTCGTTCGCCTCTCCAAGAATTAAATGCAAGCGCTTCTTGATCAGGATCGCCCGATTGCTGTGCAATAAAATCAGCATTTAGACCAAATTGAACTTTGAGTTTTTGTGCGGTTTCGGCACCTGCACAAGCAATGAGTTTTGGAGCCGTACATTTAGCGAGATAAAATTGTGCCGCCCGAATACTGGCAAAAAAGACGATATCGAAATCAGTCAGGCACTTAAAATCTTGTGCATTATAGTCAAGTAAGGATTGAGCAGCGATTAGCCCATCAGACCAAAGTTGATGAAGAACTGGATTGAGTTCTTCTGGATCTTTGGAAATGAAAACGGTTGTCATGACACTTTTTGAAGTGCACCTACAATTGATGCCACAGAGCTCGAGCGATCAAATTTGTAGAATTGAGCGGCGGTGGCAGAGTTTTCAGAATGTGCAACATAGATGGCATCTGGAGCAGCATAAACACCAAGTGGCAGCTGGCAACCACCTTCCATGGCTTGCAAAACCCCTCTTTCAATAGCAATGATTGCTGCAACCTCCGGATGGTTGAGTTCAGCTAAAACTTCTTGAGTAGCTACATCTGAACTGCGCACTTGCAAACCCAAAACCCCTTGAGCTGGAGCAGGAACAAATTCTCGAGGATCTAAAACCAAAGTATGGAGGTCTGCTAAATTGAGTTGCAAACGACTCACTCCAGCGTTGGCTAGTAAGATGGCGTCGTAGTTTCCGTTTCTCAGTTTGTCGATCCTTGTTGGTACATTGCCGCGTAGCTCTTCAATTTGAAGGTCTGGTCGCAATGCTTTAATTAAAGCTTTGCGTCGGGCAGATGAGGTTCCGATAGTAGCCCCTAATTTCAAACCCCATAATTGAGATGGATCTTGCGCATTGGTTTTCATGAGCAAAAGTTCTGAGGGGTCTTCGCGGTAAGAAACAGCTCCAATACAGAGCCCTTCAGGCTGAGACGTCTCGAGATCTTTGTGTGAGTGCACCGCTAAATCAATTTCATTATTGAGCAAAGCACTTTCGATTTCTTTGGTAAAAAATCCTTTGCCTTCTAGTTTGTCAAAGCTGAGGTCTTGAATGCGGTCTCCTTGGGTAACGATAATTTTGAGTTCTACGGAGCAACCTAACGCTTCGAGTTGTCCTTTTACAAAATGTGCTTGCCAAAGAGCAAGATCGCTACCTCTGGTACCGATGCGAATTGCGGTGTTAATCGACATGATTGAGGATGATTTCCTTGGCCAATTTCATAGGGCCACTGATGTATTTCTTTTCTAAGTAAGCCACAATTTTATCCAGGACTTCTTTAGATTGAGGGTCTAGAGCTTCTAGGTCTTCTTTAAAAACTTGATCGTAGGCATTGGCTTTAAGCGCTTTTACTTGGGCAGGTACATCGCGCATGGCAAGTTCTACTTTGCGCTCTTTGATGAGGTGCTGAAATTCAAATAATGCTTGATCAATGATGGTTCTGACCTGTGCCAATTCTTTGCTGCGCTCTTTGACGTTTTCATTGGATATTTTTTGCAAATATTCGATGGAAAGATATTTGACATTATACGCTTCTAGAATGGAGCTGTCTAGGTCTTGCGGAATGGCGAGGTCAATGATGATTTTCTCTTGTGTTTCGGCCTGAAGTAAATGCTCGTAAAGTTCAGGGGTAATAATGACTCCTTCTGCAGCGGTACAAGTAATAAGTACATCGAAACCTTTTTTAAAGTCATTTAATTCTGCCAATGTGTGTGCTTCACCTTTGATTTCGGTGGCTAGTATTTGGGCATTGGCGAGTGTACGGTTGAAAATATGGAAGTTTCGAAAACCATGTTTTCTTAAGAAGCGCGCCATTGTAGTGTTGGTCACGCCGGCACCAACAATTAGCACTCTGGCTTCAAGCGGAATATTGAGTTGTTTGAGGTACTGATAGGCCAGTGAAACAACGGATACCGGTTTAGTGGAAATACTGGTTTCGGTATAGACCAATTTAGCGGTTTCAATGACTTTTCTCATGAGTAAACGCAAGAGGTCACCAGTTAAATGGAGCGATTGGCAGTATTCATAAGCCAAACGAACTTGTGTAATGATTTCTCGTTCTCCGATGATCATGGAGTCGATAGACGAAGCAACTGAAAGCGCATGATTTACAGCGTTGGTACCTGAGTACACTTCGGCTTTGCGTACAAATTCTTCTAGTTGAATAGGAACAAGTTTCGGGTAGATTTCTTGCAAAACTCTTGTGAGCAAGGCGGTGTCAAGATCTTGGTCTTTGACAAAACTGATTTCTACGCGATTACAAGTAGATAAGAACATAAGCTCTTGTAAACCGAGTGTTTCTTTGAGCTGGTTGAGTACATTCACTTGCGCCTCTTTTTCTAAATGTAAGAGCCCGATTTTATTGACATCGAGTTGACGATGTGTAAAAGCGATAATATGGAGGTCTTGCAACAACTTGTATAATCTATGGTGCAAATCTAAAACCTCTCTGCTTTTCTTTTGTCATTCAAATGTCATGAAAGCTAATTTAGAATGCATTCAAATAGCATAAAAAACCTAACTTTGTAAAGCAAAATGGAAAATAAAAAAGCCCTTATTTTTGACCTCGGCGGCGTGTTAATTGATATTGATTATCAGGCAACTGAAGATGCTTTTATAGCGCTTGGCACTGAGGATTTTGCGGAGCGTTATACCCAATTTGCGCAGCAAGATCTTTTCGATCTTTTTGAAACTGGCCAAATTTCGCCTCAGCACTTTGTCAATAAAGTACTTCCGCTTACCAGGCCAGGGACCACGCCAAATCAGGTAGTGGCTGCTTGGAACGCCATGCTTGGAGGTTTTCCAAAAGAAAAAATCGATTACTTGTTAGCACTCAAAAAACACAGGCCTATTTATCTGTTAAGCAACACCAATGCCATTCATTGGGAAGTGGTCAAGCAGCAATGGAAAAAGAAAACAGATAATGCGCTCGAGGCTGTTTTTGACCGCATTTTTTTGTCACATGAAATACAAATGCGGAAACCACATGTTGCCACTTATAATTGGGTCTTGGATCAAATTGAGTTAGCAAATGATGAAGTGCTTTTTATTGACGACAGTCCTCAGCATGTTGCCGGCGCCAAAAAAGCGGGCATCACCTCCTTTTTGTATGTTCCTGGAACAAATTTAGCGGCTTATTTTTCCTGACAAATCTCTACCAAAAGGCCATTTGTTGTTTTCGGATGTAAGAAAGCAATTCTCTTGTTGTCTGCACCATCTTTTGCTGTTTCATGAATAAGTTGAAATCCGGCATTTTTTAAGCGAAGCAGCTCAGCATCGATGTTTTCAACTTCAAAAGCAACATGATGAAAACCAGGGCCATTTTTTGCTAAAAATTTAGCGATAGGAGAATCGGGGTTGGTCGCTTCTAATAATTCAATTTTGTTTGGGCCTACCTGAAAAAATGCGGTCATGACACCCTCCGATGCAACTCCTTCTTTTTTGTAGCACGGGGTGTCAAATAAAGCTTCAAAAATTGGAATGGATGTTTCGAGGTTTTCTACTGCAATACCGAGGTGCTCTATGCGTTTCATGGGGCATCTATTTTGATGAATTTTTCTGATTTGTTGTCGTAATTAATGAAATAAACACCACTCACAAAGTTGGTGCAATCTACCACACTATTAAAGCCTGTTTTGAGGAGGTTTCCATAAGCATCGTAGATTTCAAATTTGGTTTTTACTGCTTTTCCATTGGATTTAAAGTAGAGATTTTGGTGCACTTTGGCTGGGCTAAAGCTTACGGCAGATACGGCTGAAACAAAGCTGGTGCTCGGCGAAACTCGGGCTTTGCCTGAATTGTCTGTCTGACTCACTCTTACTATATTTTTGCCGGAATGTGGGCTCAATTGAAAAACATATTGATTGGCTCCTTTCATGCCTTTCCCTTTGACTTGACCTACTTCTACCCAGCGTCCCCATTTGAATTGCTCAATGGAGAAATCCAATACGGCAAGCTCATTTTTTGTTGACCAAGTAAGCAAGCCATCTTTTTGAGCTTTGATTTGAGTGCATTCAAATGAACTCTTGGGCAACAGAACTTCTGGGTTGATAAACCTTGGTTCGCAGCCTTCTGCATGCTCGAGTACCACAAAAACTTGTTCGCCTTTTTTGAGATGAAAGAGTTTGAAATCGATTTCGAAATGAGAAGTTTGAATAACCGCAGGAAGAATTTCACCGTTGACGAGCACCTTTGAAATACAAAAACCAAAACCATCTGGCATTGGCGGATTATTTACCAAGAGATTTTTGTCTTGATACGTACCTTCTAATGAAAGCAATACCAATTGGGAATTGGCATAAAAACAAATGCAGCTCAGAAAAAGTAATGAAAAGAATTTACGCATCTTTATATAAAGCTTCACACAAAGATAGCAGGGATTCAGTACCTTTCACTTAAATTTGTAGTATGACTTATGATTATCTGAAAGCCTTACACTTGATTTTTTTAGTGAGCTGGTTTGCGGGCCTTTTTTACATGGTTAGGCTTTTTATTTATTTCCGAGAAGCACAAGACAAAGAGGCTACACACCGAGAAATCTTGCAACCTCAACTGCTCATCATGATGCAAAGACTTTGGTGGATTATCACCACGCCCGCAATGGTTTTAACTGTTGTTTTTGGGCTTTGGATGCTTTTTTTAAATGCCGATTATTTGCTCAGCGCACCATGGATGCACCTCAAATTAGGCTTTGTATTCTTATTACTCATTTATCATTTCTATTGCCAAAAACTCATGCGCAAGGCAGAGAAATCAGCGCTAAATTGGAGTTCCGGGCAGTTGAGAATCTGGAACGAAGTTGCCACGCTTTTCTTAGTTAGTATTGTTTTTTTAGTGGTATTAAAAAGTCAACTTAATTGGATAACCGGTACGCTCGGATTCTTTGCCGTAGGCATTCTGCTAATGCTTGGTATTAAACTATACAAGAAATTGAGGAAAACTAACTCTTGAATTGTTTAAAAATCAAATTGGAACTTCAGAAAGTTTAGCTACCTTTGCAAAAATTTTTTTTAGCAAATACGCAAAACAACTGTCTAATGCCGCAAACTGGTAAGTTTTCTACACTATTGCAAGTCATCGTTTTCGCTTTGTCTTCCATTGTTTTCCAATCATCTGCATTTGCCTCTGAAGAAGAAGGTTTCAATGTAAATGAAATGATCATGCACCACATCAAAGATGCGCATGAATGGCACATCGCAGGCCCTGAACACAGCGGCACCAGCGTTTACTTGCCTGTTATTTTACATGACAACGGTTTCAAAGTATTTAGTTCAAAATATTTTTATCACGGTAAAGAGACTACTGTTCTCGGAAAAGACAGTGTTAAGCACACCTATATGGAAGGTGTAGGCCCGGCCGAAGGTTATGCACTTTATCACGAAGAAATCTATAAATTAGATAATGCAGGTGTATACCACGGCAATGATGTGTACACACTTTCATTTCATGGTGAGCACCCTTCAAGTGCAACCGTAACAGACTTATCAATCACCAAGAATGTGGCCTCACTCATTATGGGTTCTTTCTTGATTTTATTGATCATGTTCAGTGTGGCAAGATTCTACCGTAAAAATGGTGCAGTTGCCCCTAAAGGTATCGCTAAGTTTTTAGAGCCTATCATCGTTATGGTCCGTGACGACATCGCTAAAGCAAACATCGATCACCACAAATACCACAAATATGTTCCTTATTTGTTAACCGTATTCTTCTTTATCTGGATCAACAACATGTTGGGTCTTATTCCAATTATTCCAGGAGGAGCTAATCTAACGGGTAACATTACTATAACATTTTTCTTAGCGTTCTGCACACTTTTAGTAACTGTTTTCTCTGGAAACAAAAACTATTGGGGTCACATCTTCTGGATGCCAGGAATTCCAGTACCCATGAAAATCTTCATGATTCCGATCGAATTAATCGGTGTCTTAACTAAGCCTTTTGCCCTAATGGTTCGTTTGTTTGCAAACATCTCTGCGGGTCACATCATCATTTTAGCCTTGATTTCTATCATCTTCATCAACAAAAACGTTGCGTGGGCAGGTTTGTCTGTGCCAATGGCTTTGTTTATTTCGGTGCTCGAAATCTTAGTTGCTTTCTTACAAGGTTTCTTATTTGCAATGCTTTCTGCATTGTTTATCGGAGCAGCCGTTGAAGAAGCACACCATTAAATAGTAACCTTTTAAATTAAATACAATGACAGGAATGTTTGGTAGTATTGCAGCAATCGGAGCAGGTATCGCTGTTCTTGGCGCAGGTCTAGGAATCGGTCGTATCGGTGGTTCTGCAGTAGAAGGTATTGCGCGCAATCCAGAAGCAGCAAGCAAAATTCAAACAGCGATGATCATCGCAGCAGCCCTTATCGAAGGTGTTGCATTGTTTGGAGTAGTTGTTGCCCTTCTTGGTGCAAAAGCGTAATTAAATTAAAAGGAAGCGACAACGGTTGGTTGTTGCTTCCTTTTTCTAAAAAATTAAAAACAAAAAGAAATGGACTTAATATTACCAGATTTTGGTTTACTCGTTTGGACAGGTTTAGTATTCAGTATTTTACTTCTCCTTCTCGCTAAGTTTGCCTGGAAACCGATTTTAACAGCAGTTAATGCCAGAGAGCAAAAAATTTCTGAGGCATTAGAATTGGCTGAAAAAACGAAAGCAGAAATGCAAGCACTTAAAGCTGAGAACGACCAAATTTTGAAAGAAGCGCGTGCTGAAAGAGATGCAATCCTGAAAGAAGCTAAAGAAGCTGCTTCAGGGATGTTAGAAGCCGCTAAGTCAAGAGCAAAAGAAGATGCTGATAAAATCGCGGAGTCGGCACGTCAAACAATCTCTAGTGAAAAAGCAGCTGCAATGTTAGAAATTAAAAACCACGTCGCTGCACTTTCTCTTGAAATCGCAGAAAAAGTAGTGCGTCAAGAATTGAGTTCTGATGACAAACAAAAAGCACTTGCTGACAAGTTAGCTGCTGAAATCAAAATGAACTAAGCACATGAAATCAACGAAGTCAGCTGTCCGTTACGCAAAAGCCTTACTTGAATTGGCATTAGACCAAAACAAAGTAGACTTAATTGAAGCAGACATGCAACAATTGATCAATACGGCCGATGAAGTACATGATTTTCAAGTATTTATCAATTCGCCCTTGATTCCAATTGATAAAAAAGTAGCTGCAATCCAAACCATTTTTAAAGATTTCAATGAAATTACCTTGAAATTTTTAGAGTTGGTGACCAACAACGGTCGCGAAGGCGCCATGATCGATATCGCCAGACAATTTAATGTGCTTTTAATGGCACACAAAGGAATTGTTCCGGTAACCATCATCAGCGCTCAGCCTTTACAAGAAAATACTAAGGCTGAAATCATGGCCAAAATTAACGGAGTAGTGAAAGGTACTCCTAAAATCACTGAAGAAGTAGATGCATCTTTAATCGGTGGTTTTATCATCCGAATGGGTGATCAACAATTCGATGCATCTGTAGCCAGTCAGCTACAACGAATGAAACAACAATTTGTATAATCGTCAATTGACAAAAAATAATAAAAATGGCAGATATTAAACCAGCAGAAGTTTCAGCGATTCTTAGAGAGCAACTCTCTGGATTCCGTTCAGATGCAGAACTACAAGAAGTAGGAACTGTACTTCAGGTCGGAGATGGTATTGCACGCATTTACGGTATGAATGGTGTACAATATGGTGAACTTATTGAATTTGATGGCGGAATGCAAGGAATTGCATTAAACCTTGAAGAAGATAACGTAGGTGCCGTATTATTAGGTAGATCTTCAAGTGTAAAAGAAGGTGACACCGTTCGTCGTCTTGGAAAAATCGCTTCTGTTAAAGTTGGAGATGGTATGGTAGGTCGTGTAGTAGATACACTTGGTCAGCCTATCGATGGTAAAGGACCTATCCAAGGTGAGCTTTACGAAATGCCAATCGAACGCAAAGCCCCAGGAGTAATCTTTCGTCAGCCAGTAACTGAACCATTACAAACTGGTATCAAAGCCGTTGACGCCATGATTCCAATTGGTCGCGGACAACGCGAGCTCATCATTGGTGACCGTCAAACAGGTAAAACTACCGTTGCAATTGACACCATCATTAATCAACGCGAATTTTACGATCGCGGTGAGCCTGTTTACTGTATCTATGTAGCTATTGGCCAAAAAGGTTCTACAGTTGCAGGTATTGTTAAGAAATTAGAAGATGCAGGCGCAATGGCCTACACAACTATCGTTGCAGCAAATGCTTCGGATCCTGCTCCAATGCAGTTTTATGCGCCAATGACCGGTGCTGCAATTGGCGAGTACTTCCGCGACTGTGGTAAGCCAGCACTTATTGTTTATGATGATTTATCAAAACAAGCGGTTGCTTACCGTGAAGTATCTCTTCTTCTTCGTCGTCCGCCAGGTCGCGAGGCATACCCAGGTGATGTATTCTACCTTCACTCTCGTTTATTAGAGCGTGCTGCGAAAGTGATCTCTGATGACAACATCGCTAAGCAAATGAATGACCTTCCTGCTTCTTTGAAAGACAAAGTAAAAGGTGGTGGTTCACTTACTGCACTTCCAATCATTGAAACACAAGCAGGTGACGTCTCTGCATATATCCCAACCAACGTAATTTCAATTACCGATGGTCAGATCTTCTTAGAGTCAGATTTATTTAACTCTGGTATTCGTCCGGCCATTAACGTAGGTATTTCGGTATCACGCGTAGGTGGATCTGCACAAATTAAATCAATGAAGAAAGTGGCTGGTACCTTGAAGCTTGATCAAGCGCAGTACCGCGAACTTGAGGCATTTGCTAAATTTGGTTCTGATCTAGATGCTGCTACTAAAGCGGTCCTTGATAAAGGTGCTCGCAACGTAGAAATCTTGAAACAACGCGAAGGTGACCCATTCCCAGTAGAAAAGCAAATTGCTATTATCTATGCGGGTGTAAAAGGTCTTTTGCAACCAGTGCCAGTGAATAAAGTGAAAGAATTTGAAAAAGACTTCTTGACTGTTCTTGAGGCAAATAGCGCAGATACTTTAGTTGCTTTAAAAGCAGGTAAATTCACAGACGAAATCGAAGCAGTTTTGGCAAAAACAGCCAAAGAAGTTGCTGAAAAATATGCTTAATTAAAGCCAACCTAAAACTCAATGGCGAATCTAAAAGAAATACGTAACCGCATCAGTTCAGTCGGTTCCACCATGCAGATTACTTCTGCCATGAAGATGGTATCTGCTGCCAAACTGAAGCGTGCCCAAGACGCGGTCACGCAGATGCGTCCTTATGCAGGTAAACTTCGTGAAATCCTTGAGAATTTAAGTGCTAGTCTTGATCTTTCAGAAAATGCATATGCTGAGCAACGCGAAAGCAAAAAGGTGCTCATCGTCGGAATTACTTCAAACCGCGGTTTGTGTGGTGGTTTCAACAACAACGTCATCAAACGCGTTGGTGCCCTTATCGCTGAAGATTTTGCTGGCCAAGAAGCAGCTGTATTATGTCTAGGTAAAAAAATCAAGGATGTTTACAAAAGAACGCCTCATTTTTATGCCAACGAAAAGCTAGAAGCACTAGAAGATGTCTATGCAGATTTACGTTTTGAAATCGTTGCTCAAGTAGCCGATGAAATCATGGCGCAATTCTTAAACAAGTCTTTTGATAAAGTGGTGATTGTCTACAATCGTTTTGTAAATGCAGCTACACAAGTTGTAGAAACAGAACAATTTTTACCAATTATCCCTACAGCAAGCGAGCAAGAAGCTGCCGACTACATTTTTGAGCAACCTAAAATGGAAATCGTAGAAGATTTGCTTCCGAAAAGCATGAAATTGCAACTCTACAAAGCCATCCGCGACTCTTTTGCTGCAGAACATGGTGCACGTATGACCGCAATGCACAAAGCAACTGACAACGCTAAAGAATTGCAAAAAAACCTCAAATTAAGTTACAACAAAGCAAGACAAGCTGCCATTACCAACGAGATCCTCGAGATCGTAGGTGGTGCAGAAGCTTTAAACGCTTAAGAATAAAACCTCAAATAAAAAGGCGACCATTTGGTCGCCTTTTTAGTTTACTCAAATACGAGTTTGTTAGATCAATTCTCCCAAGCGAAACGCTCTTGAATTTTGCTGATAATAAACTGGCTTAATGCTTCGGGTTCGGCAACTTCTAATACCTCAGCCATAAATGCTTGCAATAATAATGTTTTAGCAGATTTCTCGCTGAGGCCTCTGGCGCGCAAATAAAATAGCGCTTGGTCGTCGAGTTGGCCTGTGGTAGAACCATGTGAACACTTGACGTCGTCGGCATAGATTTCAAGTTCAGGTTTAGAATTTACGCTTGCAGTTTCAGATAGTAAAACATTGGCATTGCTTTGAAATGCATTGGTTTTTTGCGCATCCTTTCTAACGAAAACCTTTCCATTAAACACTGCTGTTGCAGCGCCGTCAATGATGCCTTTATAGGTTTCAAACGACTCGCAATTTGGAACATGATGATCAATAGTGGTATAGTTGGCTACATGTTGTTGGTCAGCAAGTAAGTAAGCTCCATTGAGTTTGGTTTCTGCATGCTCTCCTTGAACGATTGCGGCAAGATCATTGCGCACTAGCCCTCCACTTAAAGTGTAAGTATTGATTTCTAGGACTGAGTTGCTGGCTTGATTGCTGCGCTCTTCATTGAAATCAAAGTGTGCAGCATCACAAGCCTGAATTTTTTGAATTTGAACACGGGCATCTTGCGCCACTTGTATGGCTGAATGGGTATGAGAAAATCCAACAGCATCTTTTAAGCTAAAATTGGCTAAAATGACTTTTGCCTCTGCATTTTTTTCAAAAACAAACTGATGTCTGAAAAATGCGGCAGCTCCAGCATGAACTTGTATGATTTGAATAGGCTTTTCAAGCGTTGTGTTGGCTTTTACAACGATTCGGCAGCCATTGTTAGCATAAAGACAGTTCATGGCGCTGAAAACATCTTTGAAAGCTTCTGCTTCAAAATGATTGCTCGTTGAATTGAGTGCTTCAATTGTTAAACCAGTTGGTAGGTTTTCTGGTAAAATGAGGAGGCTGCCATTCATGTATATATTTATGGCATCTTCTACAATTGCATAAGTTTGGAGTTGCTCTTTTTCTAATTTAGTTTCAGGACTAAATGAAGCATTGAGCAATTTTTGCAAACGGGTATATTTAAACCTTTCTTCGCGCGTGGTGGGGAAGACTGCATTTTCTAAATATTGAGCTGCAGGTGCATGAAGCGCTTGTAAAGACGCAATAGAATTGGTCTTGAATAGTGCACAGAAGTCAGCTAATTTTGGATCGATGATGTGGCCCATTTTATAGCGTTTCTTTAATCCAGTCGTAACCTTTTTCTTCTAGTTCGAGCGCCAACTCTTTAGGCCCTGTTTTTACGATTTTACCGTCGTAAAGTACATGGACATAATCTGGAACGATATAGTCTAGTAATCGTTGGTAGTGCGTAATAACAATACAAGCGTTTTCAGGAGATTTTAGCGCATTGACACCGTGAGAAACGATGCGCAAGGCATCGATATCAAGCCCCGAATCGGTTTCGTCTAGAACGGCTAATTTGGGTTCGAGCATGGCCATTTGAAAAATCTCGTTTCGTTTTTTCTCGCCACCTGAAAAACCTTCGTTTACAGATCTTGAAGCCAATTTGGCATCGAGCTCAACAAGTGCAGACTTCTCTCTTACCATTGCCATAAAGTCTTTGGCTGAAATAGGGTCTTGTTGATGATAAGCTCTTTTCTCGTTGAGGGCAGTGCGCAAGAAATTTACGTTGCTCACGCCTGGAATTTCTACAGGATATTGAAAGGCTAAAAATAAACCGGCTCTTGCGCGATCTTCAGTAGCAAGCTCGAGTAGGTCTTGACCGTCGAAGGTAACGCTACCTGCAGTAACTTCGTAATCTTCACGGCCTGCAAGTACGCTGGCCAATGTTGATTTACCAGCTCCATTTGGTCCCATGATGGCATGAACTTCGCCTGCTTTTACTTCTAAATTCAAGCCCTTCAGGATTTCTTTTCCGTTGATTTGGGCGTGTAAGTTTTGAATTTTAATCATTATTATCTTGTTATAGATCCGATTTCTATTTATCCGACGCTTCCTTCTAAACTAATTGCAAGTAGCTTTTGAGCTTCAACTGCAAATTCCATAGGGAGTTGATTCAGTACTTCTTTACAATAGCCATTGACGATGAGGCTAATTGCTTTCTCTTCGCTGATACCTCTTTGCATGCAATAGAAAAGTTGGTCTTCACCAATTTTTGAGGTAGTGGCTTCGTGTTCGATTTTTGCGGTTGGGTTCTTGCATTCGATATATGGAAAAGTATGCGCCCCACAAACATCTGTCATGAGCAATGAATCACATTGAGAAAAGTTGCGCGCGTGTTGGGCACCTTTATGAATTTGAACAAGGCCGCGATAAGAATTTTGCGATTTACCGGCAGAAATACCTTTTGAAATAATGGTTGATTTGGTGTGTTTACCTAAATGAATCATTTTGGTACCGGTATCGGCTTGCTGAAAATTGTTGGTGACAGCAACAGAATAGAATTCGCCAATGGAGTGGTCTCCTTTCAAAATACAAGAAGGATATTTCCAGGTAACGGCAGAACCAGTTTCTACTTGTGTCCAGGAGATTTTAGCGCGGTCTTCGCACATGCCTCTTTTGGTCACAAAATTGAAAACCCCGCCCTTGCCGTCTTTGTCTCCGGGATACCAGTTCTGAACAGTTGAGTATTTGATTTCGGCATCTTTGAGTGCAATGAGTTCTACAACTGCAGCATGCAATTGGTTTTCGTCGCGCTGTGGAGCCGTACAACCTTCGAGGTAAGAAACATAGGCACCTTCGTCCGCAACAACTAGTGTGCGCTCAAACTGCCCCGTACCACCGGCGTTAATTCTGAAATAAGTGGAGAGTTCCATCGGGCAACGAACACCTTTTGGAATATAGCAGAATGAACCATCAGTAAATACAGCGCTGTTGAGTGCAGCATAGAAATTGTCTGTGCTTGGCACCACTGTGCCCATATATTTTTGAACCAATTCAGGATGCTCCTGTACGGCATCTGAAAAAGAACAAAAGATGATGCCGAGTTCTTTGAGTTTGTCTTTAAATGAAGTAGCCACCGAAACAGAATCCATCACGAAGTCTACCGCAACCCCAGTGAGGCGTTGCTGTTCTTCCATTGAAATCCCTAATTTTTTCATGGTTTCTTTTAATTCTGGATCGACGTCATCCCAAGATTCATATTTCTTGGTTTGTTTTGGCGCAGAATAATAAGTGATATTTTGAAAATCAGGCTTTTGATAGTGAACATGAGCCCATTCTGGCTCTGTCATTTCTTGCCAAATAGCAAAAGATTTGAGTCGGTAATCGAGTAACCAAGAAGGTTCGTTTTTTTTGAGTGAAATCATCCGAATGATGTCCTCATTGAGCCCAATAGGCACGGTATCTGCTTCGATATCGGTTATAAAACCAAACTTATATTCTTGGTTTTCGAGATCCTTTGCAAGGTCGTCTTCGGTGTAATTGGCCATGTTAAACTGAAAAAGATTCTCCGCAACCACAGGTGCGGTCTGCGTTTGGATTTTGGAATACGAAACCTTTTCCGTTGAGCCCCCCTGAAAAATCTAGGGTAGTTCCGACAAGATAGAGGTAGCTCTTTTTATCGACAACCACTTTAACACCGTTGTTTTCAAAAGACATATCGCCTTCTTTTTCTTCGTTGTCAAAGGTAAGCTGATACATTAATCCTGAACAGCCGCCTCCTTGAACCCCAACACGGATAAAGAAACCATCTTTTCCTTCGTCTTCCATGAGGCGAAGGGCTTGCTTTTTAGCGGTATCGGTAACTGTAAGCATTTTAATTTTATTTAGATTAATTATAAATAAAACATCGTATTTGCTGCAAATTTACCACTTTAATGGTATTGCATCCAAGTAAACAAACAAAGAAATTATGGCCTTGTTTGGCTTTCTGCGTAATTTTAGACCATGTTCAAGCGCATTTTACTTCCGTTTTTAGTTTTCAGTACTGCAGTTGTTGCTCAACTACCCCAACAGCAGCAACCATTTAAAACCAAATTTGTAGTCATTTTGGTCATTGATGGCCCAAGATATTCTGAAACTTATGGCGCTAAAAATTGCCAGTATAGCCCACTGCTTTGCGATTCGCTCAAGAAAGAAGGTACCTTCTATGAGCAGTTCATGAACAATGGCCCAACTTTTACCGTACCGGGCCATACTGCAATAGTTACAGGCAATTACCAACGCATTTCCAATGCCGGGACTGCATTACCCAAGCAACCTAATATCTTTCAATATTATCTGAAAGCCTCTGGCAAAGATTCTACAGAAGCCTTTGTGGTGGCAAGTAAAGGAAAATTAGATGTTTTGGTGAACACCAGCCAAGCCAAATGGAACAATCAATATATAGGCAGCACCTACTGCGGCCCTAACGGAAATGGCTTGGGTTATGGCCGCGACGACAAAACTTTTGAAAAGGTTAGTCAACTCATTACAAGCCCGAATCCGCCAGATCTAATGTTGGTCAACTTGTTGTCTGTTGACGTTTACGGACACGCCAACAATTGGGATAAATACTTGGAATCCATAACCCAGACTGACAAATATGCTGCACAATTATGGCAGCTCATACAGAATAATCCGGTTTTAAAAGACCAAACTACCCTCATGATCACTAATGACCACGGCCGCCATTTGGACAAAGTGCGTTCCGGATTTGTCAATCATGGTTGTCGTTGCGAGGGGTGTCGCCACATTTCTTTATTGGTATTAGGCCCCGATACGCCAAAGGGTTTGGTAGTTAGCAAAGAAGCTGAAATGATAGATATTTCAAAAACCATTGCAACACTAATGCATTTTCAGATGCCAACGAGTAAAGGTCGCTTTTTAAGCGCAGCCTTTCCTGAAATAAAGGTTGCAAATTAATTTGAAAGGCAGAAAATGTCTCGACTAAGTTCTATTAAAACAATTGGTCAAGTAGATTTTCGTCAACCAAATTTGGTAAGGTTACCTTTAGCAAAGGCTCTGCTTCCATGGCGCGCTGAATGGCAAACATGGCATTTTCGTTGCGCGCCCAATTTCTTCTAGCGATACCATTGTTGACATCCCAATGCAGCATACTTGTTAGGTTGCGTTGTGCTTGTGCTGAACCATCGAGTAACATTCCAAAGCCGCCGTTGATTACTTCACCCCAGCCAACGCCACCACCATTGTGGATACTTACCCAGGTAGCGCCTCTGAAACTATCGCCAATGACATTTTGAATGGCCATATCTGCTGTAAAGCGTGATCCGTCGTAAATATTTGAGGTTTCGCGGTAAGGAGAGTCAGTTCCTGAAACATCGTGGTGGTCTCGTCCTAGAACGATCGGCCCAATTTCACCGTTAGCAATGGCCTCATTGAATGCTGCAGCAATGCGCATGCGCCCTTCAGCATCTGCATACAAAATGCGTGCTTGTGAGCCTACGACCAATTTATTTTGTTGGGCACTTTTTATCCATTGAATGTTGTCTGCCATTTGTTGCTGAATTTCTTCAGGGCTATGGAGCATCATTTCTTCTAAAACTGCACATGCAATAGCATCGGTTTTTTCTAGATCTTGAGGGTCGCCAGAAGCGCACACCCATCTGAACGGCCCAAAACCAAAGTCAAAACAAAGTGGCCCAAGAATATCTTGGACATAAGAAGGATATTTAAAATCGATATGATTTGCGGCCATTACATCGGCGCCCGCTCTAGATGCTTCGAGTAAAAAGGCATTGCCATAGTCAAAGAAATAAGTTCCTTTTGAAGTGTGTCTGTTTACCGCTTCAGCATGTCTTCTCAGACTTTCTTGTACGTGAACTTTGAATTTTTCAGGCTCAGTTGCCATCAACTCATTGGACTGCTCAAATGATAATCCGACTGGGTAGTAACCGCCTGCCCACGGATTATGTAAGGAAGTTTGGTCGGATCCTAAATCGATATGAATACCTTGTTGCTCGAACACTTCCCAAATTTCAACAACATTGCCAAGGTAAGCTAGCGAAACCACTTCTTGGGCTGCTTGTGCTTTTTTAACTCTTTGGCAGAGCAAATGGATATCTTCAAAGACTTCGTCAACCCAACCTTGTGAGTGTCTGGTATGCACGGCTTTTGGATTTACTTCAGCGGTGATGGAAATTACTCCGGCAATGTTTCCAGCCTTTGGTTGTGCACCCGACATCCCGCCAAGCCCGGCAGTTACGAATATTTTTCCTTTGATATCTTCTCTATTCTTGGCAATTCTTCGGAGCGCATTTAATACTGTAATGGTTGTCCCGTGAACAATGCCTTGCGGGCCAATATACATATAGGATCCTGCCGTCATTTGCCCGTATTGCGAAACGCCAAGTGCATTGAAACGTTCCCAATCATCAGGTTTGGAGTAGTTAGGAATAACCATCCCGTTGGTTACCACTACCCTAGGTGCATTTGGATGCGATGGAAATAAACCCATTGGATGTCCAGAATACATCACTAAAGTTTGTTCGTCGGTCATTTCCGACAAATATTTCATAGTGAGGCGATACTGTATCCAGTTTTGAAATACCGCCCCATTTCCGCCGTAGGTAATGAGTTCATGAGGGTGTTGGGCAACACGATGATCGAGGTTATTTTGAATCATGAGCATGATGGCTTTCGCTTGCTCACTTTTTCCTGGATATGCTGAAATGGGTCTGGCAAAAATCGGATGCTCAGGCATGAAACGATACATGTAAATGCGTCCATAGCTGGCCAGCTCTTGTGCAAATTCAGCAGCAAGCTCAGCATGTTGGCCTTTTGGAAAATACCTCAGCGCATTTTGAATAGCGAGTTTTTTTTCGTCAGCACTAAGAATTTCTTTGCGCTTTGGTGCATGATTTACATTTGGATCCCAAGCCTTAGCTTTAGGTAATGCAACTGGGACACCTTCCTTAATTTCATCTGCAAAACTGATCATGCCTTTATTTTAGTTGCTACAAAAGTAAGCAAAGACACCAAAATAAACGTAGCTTTGTAATGGTAAAACCCAAGAGTAAATTATGGAAAACAAAGAATTGGCAAAAATTGCCTCACAAGTAAGAAGAGACATCGTAAGAATGGTATCAGCAGTAAATTCAGGGCACCCAGGAGGTTCTTTGGGTTGCACAGATTTTCTTACCTATTTGTACTTCGAACAAATGAAGCACCAACCAGCGCCTTTCAGCATGGATGGTAAAAACGAAGATCTTTTCTTCTTGTCAAATGGCCATATTTCTCCGGTTTGGTACAGTGTATTAGCACGTGCTGGGTATTTTCCAGTGGCTGAGCTTGGCACATTCAGAAAACTTTCTGCGCGTTTGCAAGGACACCCTTCAACAGATAAAGGTTTGCCAGGAATTCGCATGGCATCTGGTTCATTGGGCCAAGGTCTTTCCGTTGGTGTTGGCGCCGCTCAAATTAAAAAACTCAACAGCGACCCATCAATTGTATACACGCTTCATGGCGATGGCGAATTACAAGAAGGTCAAATATGGGAAGCAGCCATGTATGCAGCTGCCAACAAAGTAGATAACATCATCGCTACTATCGATGATAACGGCCGTCAGATCGATGGAGACATCGAAGATGTTTTGTCTTTAGGCGATTTAGGTCAAAAATGGCAAGCTTTTGGATGGGAGGTCCTCAAAATGAATGGTCACGACTTCGATAGCATCAGAACCACCATGCAAGCAGCCAAAGCTTTAACCGGTAAAGGCAAGCCTGTAGTTATAATCATGAAAACCGAAATGGGTCAAGGAGTTGACTACATGATGGGATCTCATAAATGGCATGGTGTTGCGCCAAATGCTGAACAATTAGAAGCCGCCCTTCAACAATTAGAAGAAACTTTAGGCGATTATTAGTGAGAAAATGGGTGTTATTTTGGGCTCTTATCCTGACAAGCATTAGCTGGTCACAGCCCGTAACACGCATACTTTTTATCCTAGACGCCTCCAACTCGATGAACCTCGATTGGAATAACCAAACGCGTTTATCAGCAGCCAAAGAAGTCTTACTCAAAAGTTTAGATGGCTTAAAAGAGGTGCCCAATCTTGAGCTTGCGCTTAGAGTTTATGGTCATCAATCGGTAGTCACAAATACTTTTCAGGATTGTCAGGACACCAAATTAGAAGTGCCGTTTAGTACCACTTCAATTGAGCCAATCAAACAAAAAATCAGAGGTTTACAAGCCAAAGGCGCGACCCCAATTGCGAGGTCTTTAGAAGCAGCCGCTGCCGATTTTCCTGATACTACTGCGCGCAATTTCATTATCCTCATTACAGATGGCCTTGAATCTTGCGACAACGACCCTTGTATTATTGCTCGCAAACTCCGTGAAAAAGGTGTCAAAGTAACGCCGTTTGTAATTGGTTTGGGTATGGATCTTTCATACCTCGATAAATTCGATTGTATTGGCGCCTACACAGACGCCGAGAGCAAAGAAGCCTTTACCAATGTTTTGGGTAACATCCTTAACAAAGCTTTGCTCAATACCACTGTCCAAATCAATCTGAATACCGTTCAAGGGAAGCCTTTAGAAACCAATGTCAGCATGTTTCTTTACGAAGCAGGCACCAAAAATTTGAAATACACCTTTGTGCACACGCTCAATAGAAAAGGTTTGCCAGACACGCTTTTTCTAGATCCTAAACTCAAGTATGATTTATTTGTGCAAACGGTTCCAAATGTTGTCTTGAAGAATATTTCCATCAAGCCACACACTCATAATATTATTTCGCTTGACGCCGGGCAAGGCCAACTAAAAGTTACCTCTTTAAAAAGCCCTTCAACCGCTCGTATTGAAACTAGAATTGTTCAAAATCTCAACACTCAGACACTGAATGTCCAGCAGCTCAATGAAACCCAAAAATATTTAGTCGGAACCTATCAGCTCGAAATTTTGACCTTGCCAAGAACCTACAAAGAAGTACAAATTGAGCAGTCAAAGACAAGTGTAGTCGATATTGCTGCTGCAGGGCAATTTTTGTTCATGTCATCAAAAATTATGGTGGGCCAAGTTTTCTATGAAAGAAATCCAGGCCAATGGGAGTGGGTGCTCGATTTAAAAGATAGTCAAACCACTGGCACTTGGAACCTACAACCAGGCAGCTATAAAATCATTTACCGCGAAAAAGACCAGCGCTCAAGTGCTTACACCAAAGAAAAGAAATTCAATATCTCATCCCTCAATACAACTAATTTAACTTTATAAGTATGGAATTTGAAATACTCGGCAACAAAGACACCAGATCAGGATTTGGAGAAGGTTTAGCAGAATTAGGAAAAACTAATCCAGAAGTGGTTGCACTTTGTGCTGACCTTACAGGCTCCCTGAAAATGGACGCTTTTCAAAAAGCGCATCCAGAAAGATTTTTTCAGACAGGAATCGCTGAAGCCAACATGATTGGCCTTGCTGCCGGCATGACCATTGGCGGAAAAATCCCTTTCACAGGTACTTTTGCAAATTTCTCAACTGGCCGTGTTTATGACCAAATCAGACAGTCAGTAGCTTATTCTAAAAAGAACGTTAAAATTTGTGCTTCTCACGCAGGCCTTACTTTGGGTGAAGATGGCGCCACCCACCAAGTACTAGAAGATATCGGCATGATGCGCATGTTGCCCAACATGACCGTAATTGTACCCGCAGACTTCAATCAAACCAAACAAGCAACAATTGCAATTGCTGCGCATGAAGGCCCAGTTTATTTGCGTTTTGGCAGACCAGTAATGCCCATTTTTGTGAAACCAGACGCAAAGTTTGTAATTGGTAAAGCAGATGTATTAACTGAAGGAACAGACGTAACCATTATTGCTTGTGGGCACATGGTTTGGAAATCAATTGAAGCTGTAAAAGCTTTGCATGAAATCGGTATTTCAGCTGAATTGATCAATATGCATACAATCAAACCACTTGACGAAGCCGCTATTTTGAAATCAGCAGCAAAAACAGGTTGTGTGGTAACCGCAGAAGAGCACATGATGAACGGTGGCTTAGGTGAAGCGGTTTCACAAGTATTGGCAAGAAAAGCACCAGTTCCACAAGAATATGTAGCTGTTAACGATAGCTTCGGTGAATCGGGTACCCCAATGGAACTCATGACCAAATACCACATCGATACGCCAGACGTAATTGAAGCCGCTAAACGCGCTATTGCACGCAAGAATATCATTATCTAATTTTTAGATTGACGTAATGAAGAGGCGCTAGCGAAAAGCTAGCGCCTCTTCTATTTTTAGAAAGTTCGTTTAAATTACATAGCACCTAGGAGGGTAAGTAATCTAAGTTACCAAAGTGTTGTGCTGCTAAGTGTACCTTGCCCTTATGAAAACAAATATGGGTAAAACAGATCGTTTGGTACGCGTTGTCGTGGCAGCGATTCTTATGGTTCTTTCGTTGACTGGTGTGTTAACGGGTTTATTATCAACAATTGCTTTAGCTGTAGCCTTCATTTTTACGCTTACTGCTTTGGTTTCTTTTTGTCCGTTGTATCTCATTTTTGGGATCAACACCTGCAAAAAGAACTAAACATAGTTTAGGGCTTCATCGAGGTTTTGTACTGGGGCATGACATGCGCCGAAAGTACAAACAGAAATTGCACCTTTCTGATAGAGAGCAGAACATGCATTGTTTGGGTGATACGAGATAAATCGAGGAGCCGGGATACGTCTTGCAGCTTCAAGGGGCTCCACGTTATTGAGCAAGTGCCACTCTGTGCGGGGCGCTAGCATTTCTAGCAATAAAAGACCCCAATTCGAATACCCCGAACCGTAAGTTTCCATGCCGTCATAAACATGCTGCAGCATTTGAGTTGCAGCCTCTTTCCATGTGGGCTGAGCGGCATAAAAGGCCAACTCATAAAATGCCTGCGCCATTACTGAATTACTTGCCGGTATGACGTTGTCATTTAACTCCATGGTTCGGCAAATGAGTGCTTCGTCTTCTTGACTAAAAAAACACATTTTACTCGTAGGATGTTGAAATTCCTTTTCGATAAAGGCACCTAATTCTATAGCCCACTCTAAAAATTCGAGCTCTCCACTACTTTCGTAAAAACGAATGGCTGCCAAAATGCTGTGCGCATAATCCTCTAGAAAACCAGGAACATGACTTTGCCCATTTGTCTGAACTCGGAATAGTTTTTCATCTTTCCATTGTTCTTTTTTGATCCAGTTTAGGATTTTTCTAGCGCGTAGTACGAATGCACCTTCGCCAAAAACACGAAAAGCTTCAAGTAAACCTTTGGCCATCATGGCATTCCAGCTCACAAGAATTTTATTATCTATCCCAGGTCTGCTTCTACTGGAGCGTGCTGAGAGTAATTGCGCAATAAGTTGTTGCTTTTTTTGCAACCAGTGTTCGAGGTCTAGGTTTTGCTGCTTGGCAAAAAACACGTCATCTACTTTTTTTAGTGGAATGTATTTTTCGTCTTCCCAATAACCCAGTTGGTTGATATTCCAGTAGGTCTTTGCAAGTTCGGCATCTGGGCCACACACTTTCTCGATTTCTTCTTTTGTCCAGCAGTAAAATTTCCCTTCTTCACCCTCGCTATCGGCATCAAGTGCGCTATAGTAGGCACCGTTCTGAGCCAAAAGCTCGCGTTCTAAGAAATCAAAGGTTTGAAAAACTAACTCTTTGTAATGCGGCTCTTGGTAGCTTTCATAAGCCTTAGCATATAACTCGATCAATTGTGCGTTATCGTAGAGCATTTTTTCAAAATGGGGCACTTTCCAAAGTACGTCGACTGAATACCTGGTGAATCCACCTCCAATTTGATCATAGATGCCCCCAAAAGCCATTTTATCAAGACTCAGCTTTACTTGCCTATGGATTTTTTCTTCATCAAAGTGCTGGGCATAGGCCATTAAAAAAAGCCAGTTATTTGGCAAGGGAAATTTGGGTGCGCGGTTGGTGCCGCCTTCAAAGGTGTCAAAATTGCGTGCCCACCTCACGACCATTTCGTGCAATTTTTCTGATTCAAATTGCATTTTCGGTGCGGCTTGTGAAATGAGTTCTGCACCTTGAATCCCTTCTAAAAGTTGTTGCGCATACGAAAGTGTTTTTTCTCTGTCATTGGCATAAGTATAGACCAAAGATTTTAAGATATGCATCCATTGATCTTTCGGAAAATAGGTCCCGCCATAAATCGGCCTACCGTCGGGGAGTGTAAAGCAATTGAGCGGCCAACCGCCTTTTTGGGTCATGAGCTGAACCGCAGTCATGTACACTTGATCAACATCTGGGCGCTCTTCTCGGTCTACTTTTACATTGATGAAGTGTGCGTTCATGAGTGCGGCAACCTCTTCGTCTTCAAAGCATTCATGCTCCATTACATGGCACCAATGACACGCTGAATACCCCACACTCACTAAGACCATTTTATCTTGCGCTTTTGCTTGCTCAAAGATATTTTCTGACCAAGCTACCCAATGAACTGGATTTTGTGCGTGTTGTAACAGGTAAGGTGAACTTTCGTTGCTGAGTTGGTTGCTCATTTCGACCAAATTTGATGTAAAGAAAAACTATATTTGCCACAGAGATTACACCGTGCAACAAATTCGCCCCTACAAAGTTCTACTTTTTTTACTTCTGGTTTTGTCACTTTTGTGCATACCGAGTTATTTTATTCCTGAACAAGGAGTCAAATGGTTAGGAATCAACTGGAAATTTTTACCCGTTGAAAGAATATGGGTGGCTAAAAAACAAGTCAAAAAGAACATAGATGCAATTGTCACAAAAGTAGACACCACAAGTATCAATTCTACAGTCAAACACAACGGAAAGAGCAATGGGCAAGTTGGTCTACCCGATGGTGGCTCGGCCAATTATTCTTCCGCTCACCCTTTGTATCTGAGCCCAACTGCTGCCGGAAATTTAGCGAGGTTTTTTACTGCTTTGGAAGCTGCTGCAAGTGGTTCAAAAATCAGCATATTCCATTATGGCGATTCTCAAATTGAAGGCGACCGCATGACCGGTTATATCAGACAAAGATTGCAGCAGCAATTTGGAGGAGTAGGGCCAGGGTTCATTCCGGCATTTAACGTATACCAGACCCAAAGTTTCAAGCAAAGAGTTTCGCCAAACTTCAGAAGATATACGGCATTTTGGCCTCCCAAGATGGGCAGCAAAAAATATGGTGCGCTTTTGTCGTCTGCAACCTTTGGCTTGGATAGTGCCAAATCCCAACAACAAGTCCCTACAGAAGCTTGGGTTGAAATTGAGCCATCTGGTTCAGCATTCAATCGGGCCAGAACCTATAGTCAGGTCAAATGCTATTACAATAGTTGTTTTAAACCCTGTTCGGTCAAGGTATATGAATACAACAAGCTGATTCATGAAGACTCTTTGTATGCCGATGGTGGAGCACATGTGTTGCCCTTGAGTTTTGACCACACGCCTGGTAAGTTGCGTTATGTTTTTTCATCTTCTAAAAGCCCCATTTTCACAGGGTTTAGCTTAGAAGGAGACCTTGGGGTTCAGGTCAATAATGTGGCCATGCGCGGTTCTTCAGGCCACGACCTCAGTTCTTCAGATGCTGCCTTATTTAGTCAGATGCATAAAGAAGCCAATACCAAATTAGTCATCTTGCAGTTTGGCGGCAATTCTGTGCATGCTTTCAGAGATTCTAGTAGTGTGAGGTATTATATTGGGGCGCTTCGAAATCGAATAACCTATATTCAAAAAATGGTACCGGGTGCTGCAATCATATTTATTGGCCCGAGTGATATGTCAAGGCTCAATGAAGGCGTTTTTGAGAGTTATCCGCTGCTGCCTTATACAGTTGATCGAATGAAAAAAATGTGCGCCGAACAAGGGGTTGCTTTTTGGGATCTTTATAGTGCTATGGGAGGTCTTAATTCAATGCCTGCTTGGGTTGCTCAAGGTTTGGCCGGCAAAGACTATGTGCATTTTAGTCCGCGCGGCGCAAGTATAGCCTCTCAACATTTTTATGAAGCGCTCATGAGTGCTTATTCGGATTGGTCTCAACAAAATGCCAAGCATTGATGAAAGCCTTGCTCTTATTTCTTTTGGCTTGCTTTCCATTATTTGCCCAACCTAACTTACAAGGCTGCACTGACTCTCTGAGCCAGTATGAACAAGAAATGCTTGCCAAGTATCCGTTTATTCAGATGGGCTGCAATCAATTTCAATTTTTCAGTACTGAAAGCCCAAATTGGGAACTTCTCCATCATAAATTAGATGAAATGATTACCCAAAAGGAGGGTAAGCTTAATTTTTACCACATTGGGGGCTCTCATATTCAGGCAGATATATATTCTCATGATTTCCGCACTTTTTTACAAAGCAATTGGCCAGGTTTGGTTGGCGAGCGCGGCTTGGTGTTTCCGTATAGCTTAGCGCACACCAATAATCCATCAAATTACAATTTTTCTTCGCCAAATGTTTGGAAGGGCTATCGCAGTGTTCAACAAAGACCTGAAGACCTTGAATATGGCCTCACTGGGGCAGCAATCGAATGTTCAGACTCCATAATTATTGTCAATTTTAAGCACTTGAAAACGGCTGTCAAACCACCCTATAATCGACTAAGAATTTATCACAACACGGGTGAATTCCCATACGAACTCAACTTCGGAGACCAAGAGTTATTAGTTACGGATGTGCTTCGATTTCCAGAGCTTGGTTATACCGAAATTGCTTTTTCGGATTATCTAGATTCCCTTGATTTAATGTTTGTCAAGTCAGTCGAGGCATCTTTTACTCTTTCATTATATGGTTTTGAATTTTTAAATGATTTGCCGGGAATTACCTACACCGCAATTGGTATAAACGGAGCTAGCTTGCCCACATATTTATCCAATACACATTTCTCAAGAGACCTCGAACTAAGACCGCCAGATTTATTTATTTTTTCAGTCGGTACCAATGATGCACACTGCAGTTATGAAGCTTTTGACCCTCTTGTTTACAAAGTAAATCTGGAAAAATTAATGCAACAAATTTTAGCTGTAAATCCGAATTGCGCCATTTTGCTTACGGTACCCAACGACGACTATTTCATGAAGAAATACCCAAATCGAAACACCCAAAGGCAACGAGAGGTGATTTTGCAACTCGCTGCTCAATATCAAACGGCTGTATGGGATTTTTATGGAATCATGGGAGAGCTCGGATCTTCAAAAACCTGGAAACTAGCGGGCCTCATGCAACCTGATTACGTTCATTTTACAGCTGCCGGCTATCACTTGAAAGGCAATCTTCTGATAGAAGCCTTTTTGAAAAACCAGTACGCATTTCAAACAAAAAGTAAAGGCCAATGAATCGAATTCACGAGCTATTCTCCTTTCAGCAGCAAGCAAGTTTGCTGTTTACCCGTTTAGATTTTTGGTTGTTTTTTGCCATGGTCATGTTCGTCTTTGTGTTCCTTCACAAACGATTCTTGTTGCGCAGTATTTTCCTGACCGGTGTCAGTTTGTTTTTTTATTTCAAGACCTCCGGAAATTTCGTGCTCTTGCTTGCCTTCATGCTTATGCTGAATTATTGCTTGGGCTTACTCGTAGACAAAGCAAAAGGCAAATTTACACACACGTTTTGGCTCACATTGGGCGTTTCTGTCAATTTGCTGGGCCTGGCTTATTTTAAATACGCCTACTTTTTTACCGAAGCTTTCAATACACAGTTTGGCACCCAGTTCAATGTGGTCAATCAGTTTGCGGTTTGGGGAAACGAATTGTTTGGAAAAGGCAGTTTTGTCGATAAAATCCTGATTCCAATTGGTGTTTCGTTCTTCACCTTTCACAACATTTCCTACTTGGTTGACATCTCCCGAAAGGAAATCAAGGCAGCTCGAAACTTTTTTGATTACACACTTTATGTTACCTACTTTCCGCATCTCATTGCGGGCCCAATTGTTAGGGCAAGGGATTTTATACCGCAGGTAAATGCACCCTATCAACTTTCCAAACAAGACTTTTCTTGGTCTTTATGGATGATCGGTAAAGGCTTATTAAAGAAGCTCATTTTTGCAGATTACATCGCCGTGCAATTTATCGATAAAGTGCTCGATGCGCCCGAAGCTTACCCCGGTTTTGTGGGCCTTATTGCGATGTTCGGCTATACCCTTCAAATTTATGGCGATTTTTCTGGCTACACTGATATGGCTATCGGGGTGTCAAAACTCATGGGCTTTACCTTGCTTGAGAATTTCAATTCGCCTTATAAAGCAGTTTCGGTGGCCGATTTCTGGCGTCGTTGGCACAAATCTTTGAGTTCTTGGCTAAGAGATTACCTCTATATTCCTTTAGGGGGAAATCAAAAAGGGAGCTGGGGCACCTTCATCATGACTGCCATCATCCTCGCCTTTCTTTATTTCATTACAGGTTGGACTGACTTATTTTACATTTACGGCGTTTTGCTGCTTTTGTATTTACTTCTTTGGCAAGTACACAAACCATTCAGGACCTATGCCGTTCGAGACCTCAATTTGCTCATTACCATGATTGTGGGTGGTCTTTGGCACGGTGCCAGTCAGAACTTTGTAGTTTGGGGAGCTATGAACGGGAGCGCTTTGGTTCTTTATAATTACTGGAAAAAAATCAGCCCCTATGAAAAGAGCACTTTGCTTCCAATTAGAGCATGGCGCATTTTCTTGACACTTTCTTTCATCACTTTTACGCGTATTTGGTTCCGTTTGCCTGAGGCTGATCAACCGCTTTTGTTTCTCAATCATCTAACTCAACATTTTGATTGGAATCCGGATGCAGCATGGAAAGTTTGGCAGACTTATCAGACGGTTTTCATATTAATCACTTTAGGATTTCTAACACATTGGCTGCCTCAGTCGTGGAAGGATCAAACCGTTGCTTTTTTTGCAAAATGGCCAATGGTCTTGCAAGCACTCACTTTTTCAATCGCCGTTTTTATCATGTATCAGGCTGTTTCGGATAGCTTTAAGGCTTTTGTCTATTTCCAATTTTAAATAGTTGCCAAAAAACTTGACAGAGGGGGTCTTGATGTTGTATCTTTGCAAACCCTAATCTAAAGGGCTTAAAAACTTCGCTTATGAGCAAAATGAAATTGTCAGATTTTGACTTCAACCTTCCAGAAGAATTAATCGCAAACTACCCGCAAGAGAACCGTGACGAATGTCGTTTAATGGTGGTTCACCGCGACACCGGTCTTATCGAACACAAAATGTTCCGCGATGTACTCGATTATTTCAACGAAGGAGATGTCATGATCATGAACAATACGCGTGTTTTCCCTGCCCGCATGTACGGAAACAAAGAGAAAACAGGTGCTAAAATCGAAGTTTTTTTACTCCGCGAGCTCAACCGCGAAAGCCTACTTTGGGATGTTTTAGTTGATCCCGCTCGTAAAATCAGAATCGGTAACAAACTTTATTTTGGCGAAGACGACTCACTCGTAGCCGAAGTAATCGACAACACCACTTCTCGTGGGCGCACTTTGCGTTTCCTTTTCGATGGCCCTTATGAAGAGTTCAAAGCTAAAATCACTGAACTTGGAGAAACGCCACTTCCAAAATACATCAAAAGAGATGTAGAGCCAGAAGACGAAGAGCGTTACCAAACCGTTTTTGCTAAAGTAGAAGGAGCTGTTGCAGCACCTACCGCAGGCTTGCACTTTTCTAAGCAATTGCTCAAAAGACTCGAACTCAAAGGCATTAATTTTGCCGAACTCACCCTACACGTTGGTTTAGGTACTTTCCGCTCAGTTGAAGTCGAAGACCTCACCAAACACAAAATGGATTCTGAGCAAGTCATTATTCCAGAAAAAGCAGTAAATATGGTCAACGACGCAAAACGCAACAAACGCAAAGTTTGTGCGGTCGGGACAACCTCTATGCGCTCCATTGAAACTTCTGTTTCTACAGACGGTTACTTAAAACCCTACGACGGCTGGACCAACAAATTTATTTTCCCGCCCTACGACTTCAGTATTGCAGACTGCCTCATTACCAACTTCCATACGCCACTTTCTACTTTGCTCATGATGATTTCTGCCTTTATGGGTCATGAACTCATGCACAAAGCATATGAAGAAGCTGTAAAAGAAAAATATCAGTTCTATTCTTATGGCGATGCCATGCTGATTCTCTAATGGAGCTTCACAAAGGTCTTCAAGATTTTCCTAAGCATACCAAAACGGTTCTCACCATCGGGACCTTCGACGGCCTGCATATTGGTCACCAAAAGATTTTGTCTACACTTTGCCAACAAGCCAAAGCACAAGGTTTAGCCTCTGTATTACTTACATTTCATCCTCACCCGAGGCGCGTATTATTCGCAGACAAACCACTCTCGTTACTCCAAACCCAAGAAGAAAAATTGGCGCGCTTGCAAGAGCTCGGCATTGACCATGTCGTGATTTTAGAATTTACAACTGCCTTTGCCCAACTGAGTGCAGCTGAATTTGTTCAAGATATTCTTATCGATGGTTTAGCGGCTAAAGAAGTCATTATCGGCTACGACCATCAGTTTGGCCACGACCGCAAGGGCAATATCGAGTTTTTAAAAACCTATGAAGCAAAAGGCGCTTTTCAAGTAAAAGAAATTCCGGCTGAGCAGATCGATGAGGTTTATGTAAGTTCTTCTAAAATCAGAAATGCCATACAAGAGGGGCAGATCCATTTGGCCAATAATTACCTCGGGCACCTATTTCAAATCTCTGGCTTTGTATCGCGCGGGCTTCAAAATGGCCGCACAATTGGTTACCCAACTGCAAATCTTGAACTTACCGAAACTGAAAAAATCTTGCCTGCCGATGGTGTTTATGCAGTTTCAGCCATGGTTCAGGGCGTGCTCCGCTATGGAATGATGAACATAGGATGGAGACCCACTATCATTGAAGAGCAAAAAACCCGGAAAATCGAAGTGCACTTTTTTGATTTCACGGCTGATATTTATGAAGAATACATCGCCTTGAACCTGCACGAACGCATCCGCCCGGAGCAAAAATTCAATGGCCTTGAAGCCTTAAAAGCCCAGCTTCAGCAAGACGAACAGCAAATTCGTTCGTACTTTACTGAACAATAATTTTCTCTATTCTACGGCTTCCTGATTCTGTAAAAGTCATTTCTAGCAAATAAATGCCGGGCTTGAGAACTTGGGTATTTATTTCTAATTTATCACCTTTTGGGTAAAATTGCCCGATAAGAATTCCGCTTTGGTCATAGCAACTTAACGATTGAATTCTTTCTGATGCCTCCATAAAAAGAAGGTCTTGGCTCGGGTTAGGATAAACGCGTAGCCCGATATTTTTATGGTCTTCTAATGCGGCAAGATTCTCATTGAAAAACAACACGTTATCGATAAAAACAACACCCGTTCCAGCTGGAGTGCCTGATAATATCAATTGAGCAAAATGCGATAGGTTATTTAGACTTGAAAACTGACTCAAAGGTACTTCTAAAGTATTCCAGGCTTGAGAAACAGGTTGAAAACTCAATTCACTTTCGCTGTCATTTCCACCGGCATATTGTCCGTCAGCACCAAAATCGACTAGTTTAATTTTGAAAGGATTTATATTTGCGGTCCAGTAATCTAGACGCAAATGCGTCATCGAACTTAAGTCAAGCACATGTGCTCCAACCGTTTCAATGCCTACAAAGTTGAGAGAGCTAAAGCGTTTGGTATCATTTCCTTGAATTTGTAAATCTGTGAGTTGACCCTGAGACCAACCTGCTTGCCAAGTATCTACAGGCACTTCTGTGTATGGATTGCTAAAAAGTGCAATTACCGATGCAGCAGGATAATTAGGCGTGGGAGCGGGCTCCATTGGAGTTAAGTTTTGCGTACCATCTTGATTGCTAAACTTTATATTGTCGATATAGCAAATATTGTTATCTGCTCTTTGATTAAAATCTGGGAAAATGATAATTTGATCGATGCCAACCGACGATGGCGCACTGATCACTTGGCTAAAATTAAAAGTGAGTTCTTCCCATTGATTTACAAGGGTATTACTTACCAAGATTTCGCCTGTAGATGCTCCGGAAGGAGTAGCAAATTTAACACCAACTGGGCTTATTACAGACTTGTAAACCATAAGTTTTACTTCGCAATTGGCTGCGGTAAGGTTAAATAAACCGATGCCTTGGCCATGTACAGATTCGAAACCAGCCCAAGGCGCACCACTTACTAGGGCCGTAAACTTGGCAACATGAGAAGAGAGATTGATGCCACTTTGTGCAGGATTTACTATGACTTCTACAGGTGGGTTACTTCCATTTTCAAAGGTGGTCCATTGCCAATTGGCGCCGTAGCCATTGCTTTGAAAATCAATTGGGCCTACCTGAGACCAGGCCAAAACTGACCCAAATGAAAATAATATAGCGGTTAGAAGTTTCATAATGAGTAGTTTTTGATTGGTTTAGTTATGGTTAAATCTACAATAATTAATTCACTCACAACCTAACTAACTATTTTATACTTTCGCTACATGAAAGTACTTGTTGTATTTCTTTGTGTATTCTTTTTCAATCAGTCAAGCATTTGGTCGCAGTCGCTCAAGTGGTCTGAGGCCTTGAAGCAAAACCCGCTTACTGTTAAATCTTTAGATTGTTCGGGCCTTAAATGGGATAGTTTACCGCAAGCACTTTATCAATTTACTAATTTGGAGTCGCTAGATCTTTCTAAAAATAAATTGCAGTTACTTCCCGATCAAGTTGTAGTTTTTACGCAGCTGACGCACTTAAATTTGGGTCGAAATAAATTAGAAGTTTTTCCATTAGTAGTTTGTCAACTTGCTACGCTTCAAACCCTTCACCTCGATCGCAATCAGATCACTAAAATTCCAGAACAAGTTGCTGCACTGAAAAATCTTCAAGTTTTAGACTTGTATGCCAATGCAATTGAAGAATTTGGCGAAGGCTTATTTTCAATGCCTCAACTAAAAATCTTGAATTTAGAGGGCGTGATGTACGGGACGGTTTTTGCCAAAGGATTTGTGGCTAAATTGCCTAATACAAAGGTCCTGATGGATCCACCCTGTAAATGTCTCGATTAATTTAAAGCGCGATGGAATTGCTCAAATTGCTTGTCATTTGGCTTCTCAACAGGCCGCAATATGTGTTGAGTATGGTAGGTCTACTGACCTTTATTTTGCTACTCACCAAGAAAAAATGGCGAAAAAAACATGCTTATTTGCCTTGGTTACTCGCTGTGGGCTTTGTGGCTTATGTTTTTGTTTTCATTCGTTTTTATGACAGAATTGAAGCCCTAAGGCCAGTCTTGAAAAACAATACGATAGAAAGTTTGCAAGAAACTGCCATGGCCGACGACCAGGGTTATTGTTTTGGCATAGATGTATCGCAATATCAGGGTGAAATCAATTGGGACGAACTGCTATTAACCAAACATCCCTTGCGTTTTGTATTTATCAGGGCTACCATGGGAAGCAATGGGGAAGATGCTCATTTTGAAAAAAATTGGGCTGAAGCCGAGCGCGTGGGTTTGCATAGAGGCGCTTATCATTTTTACCGACCTTTTCAAAACTCAGCAGACCAAGCTAAGCAATTTATTGCAGCGCTTCCGCGAATCGGTAAATCAGACTTTCCTCCTGTGCTCGATGTAGAAAGAATGTCGCCGTTTGGTGCAGATAATTTGCGTCAGGGCGTGCGCAATTGGTTGCAAATAGTAGAAAAGCACTATGGTTGTAAACCCATTGTTTATACAGGCCGACATTTTTACGAACAACATTTAAAAGGTAGCATCAATGGTTATCCGTTGTGGATTGCTTCTTATGGCGAACATGAAAAAGTGGCCCATTTACCCTGGGATTTTTACCAATTTTCAGAAAAATTAACGGTTCACGGTATATCTACCTATGTTGATGGCAATTTCTTTAAGGGCAGCTTGACGAAACTTCGTAACTTCGGAAGATGAAATTACTAGAGTTTATTTTTCATTTAGGTGTGTTGTTCGCAGCCTATAATTTCATTTGGTTTTTTATCGAATTACTACTGAAAGCCTTCCGCGGCATTCAAGCACCATCTCTTGCTGAAACCTATATCGTCAAGACGATCAAATACTTGATCCTGACCAATATTACTTTTATTTTTTGCATTGATTACGCCCAATTTGAACCCACTTATGTTGTGGATGCACAGCGCCTGCTTATCGGCGGCATTATTTTACTCACCTATCTTTTGGGCAAATTTCAGAAACAACAAGAAAAACTTCAGTTTTTTGCCGCCTTCCCGATGAATCAGCAAACCAAACCCTATTCTTTGGCAGTGGAAACTATGCTTTTAGTGGCAGTTGCTGCTGAATTTGTCTTGCTATATTTCTATCCGGCATTTTCAGAAAATGCGCTCTCAAATTGGTTTAAGTCCAATATCAAAAGTCTTGAACAAGCTTTTCTGCTTGGCTTTATTTTTAAAGTGGTCGGTGTATTTTTCTTGGTCGGGATTTTCATGAAATTAAGCAATGCCATTGGCGTCTTGATATCCGGAAAACCGTGGTTTGTCAGTTCGGCTCAATTCTCCAGGCAAAACAATACAGCAGAAGAATCCACTGATTCGTTCACAGACTACGAAGAAGTGCAAGACGAGCAACTTAATCAGCCTAAAGACTAGAATGGACTTCTCCCTTCCCAAAAAATATAAGTTGTGTAGCTTGAAGAAAATCGAGCAACTCTATTCACAAGGCAAATTGGTGAAGGCTTTTCCTATTCGTATTCTTTACTTATTTGACGAAGTGGCCCCTGAAGACAACGAGGCCCATACCCCGGCTTTTCAAGTTTTATTTTCCGCTCCAAAACGCAAATTCAAACGCGCCCACGATAGAAACTATATCAAGCGCTGCATGAAAGAAATTTTGCGTCATCAAAAACCTTTGTTAGAAAGCACCCTTTCACCACTCCATAAAAAAGTAGTTTTTTCAATAACTTTTAACGGGACAGAACGTCCTGACTATAAATTTTTGGAACAAAAATTACAAAAAGCACTGCACCAATTCATACAAGAAATCAAGTCATGAGCATCAAAACAACCAGTTTCTTATTCATTCTTCTTTTCATTAGCTTATTTCGAGTTAATGCCCAGTCTAATTCTTTTGAGACCCTCAAAAGTCTCGAAATCATGGATCAAATTTATGAGCATCTCGAGCTCTATTTTGTCGATGAAACTAAAAATGGGCAATTAGCCAAAACCGGAATCGATGCGATGCTCAAGGAGCTAGATCCTTACACGGTGTATTACCATGAATCGAATATTGAAGATTACCGCCTCATGACCACGGGCCAGTATGGAGGCATTGGTGCGCTTATTCGCCAAATGGGAGACTTCAGTTATATTTCTGAGCCTTATGAAGGTAAACCAGCTCAAAAAGCAGGTTTAAAAGCAGGCGATAAAATCCTCAGTATCGATGGCAAAAACATGGAAAAAAAGACTACTGAAGAAGTTTCAGATGCGCTGAAAGGCCCAAAAGGCACTTCTTTTGAACTAGTTGTAGAACGACTCGGTGAAGGAAAGAAATCTTTTCATATCACAAGAGATGAAATCAAGTTGCCAGATGTTCCGTATTTCGGAATGCTTCAAGATGGGGTAGGCTACATCAAATTGAATTCATTTACCCAAACGGCCTCAGCCGATGTGAAATCTGCTATCGAAAAACTGCAAGCGCAAGGCATGAAAGAACTTGTGTTAGACCTCAGAGGTAACGGAGGTGGTTTACTCATTGAGGCGGTTAAAATTGTCAACTTCTTTGTGCCTAAGAATGAATTAATTGTAAGTACAAAAGGCAGGGTTCAGGAAGAAAACAGAACCTACAAAACCCTAGAAGATCCTTTTGCTCCAAACATGCCTTTAGTAGTTTTGGTCGATGGTTCTTCAGCTTCCGCCTCAGAAATTGTAGCCGGTAGTTTGCAAGATCTAGACCGCGCAGTTATCATGGGAGAAACCAGTTTCGGCAAAGGCCTTGTTCAGCGCACCTACGACCTTAAATACGGCTCAAAAATCAAAATTACAATTGCCAAATACTATACACCATCTGGCCGCTGTGTCCAACGACTAGAGTACTATGACAAAGAAAATGGTCAAAAACCAAAGGAAGTTGCCGATTCTTTGCTCAAAACCTTTTACACCAAAAATGGCCGCCCAGTCATCGATGGCCGCGGTATTGAGCCCGATGTAAAGGTAGAACTACCTGACTTAAGCCGACTCTCAGCTATGCTACTTGTCAAGAATCATATTTTCAATTATGCCACTCAATACACCCAACAACATGCTCAAATTGCAGAGCCCGGCAAATTCCAACTCAGCGATCAAGACTACGCGGCTTTTAAAAAGTATGTGCTAGAGCAAGATAACTTCGACTACACTACGGCTTCAGAAGAAGCCCTCAAGAAAATGAAAACAACTGCAGAAAAAGAAGGTTACTTCCAAGATATTTCTGCAGAATATGAGCAAATGCTCATTAAAGTTACACCATCCAAGGAACGAGATCTTGATAAGTTTGAACAAGAAATCAAGGAGCTTGTTGCCGATGAAATCATTTCCCGTTATTATTTCCAAGAGGGAAGAGCCAAGCAAACCCTTCAATCCGACCCCGTTGTAAAAAAAGGAATTGAAATTTTACAAAAGCCAGAGCAGTACAATACGATTTTGAAGAAATAAGCGTTAGTACGCCATGTTGCAACGTTGGTTTGGTCCAAAAATCCATTTAAGGTTTCATTACTTTAACTTACTGCTTTTTGCCGTTGGCATTGCCTGCAGTAAGTTTCTGATGTCAATGGGCTTACTTCTGGGTATGCTCAGTCTTCTTTTGGAAGCCGATTTCAAAGCCTATTATCGCCGTTGGTCAGAAAACAGATTGCTGCATTTTCTTTTGATTTTTTACCTGCTGTTATGGGTAAGTCTAGCTTGGTCTTCAAACCTTGGCGAGGGGCTAAATGAACTTCGTCGCTATACCAGCTTACTACTGATTCCGGTGATAATTTGTGCCAGACCTCTGCCGGCGCCCAAAAAAATGGTGGGTTTATTTAGCATTTTTATCGCTGCGGTTGCCATTACAGCTTTTGTTAATTTCATTGCATTTACCTTTTTTGCCAAGCAATTAGGATTGATTGACATTCGTGAAATGTCGCTTTTTGGCTCACATATTCGATTTGGGATCGCCATTTCCTTAGCCCTTGCTGTTGCCTTAGAGCGCAGCATCAAAAATAAAGTTTATTTACTGCTTGCCTTGTGGTTCTTAGTGTACACTTACTTTAGTCAGGTTTTAACAGGATATTTATCGGTCTGTATTGTACTCTTTGCTTTTGTGATTTGGCACTGGCTGCTCCAAGATAAAAAGCTAAAAGTTGTATTCCTTCTAGGAATACTCGTTATTTCTGCAGGATTTTTTGGCTATTATATCTCACAACCGATTCAATACCGAGAAACTTGTCCTCCAAACCAAATTGCTCTCAAGCAAGCTTGGCAAAAAAGATCTCATTTACCCTTTGAAGGCATCGACCTAAGAGGCCAACAGCTAGCAACCACAGTTGAGCGTTATTTGATGAGTAAGGCAGGGTGCGTAAGTGCAAGTGGCTTGAATCAATTAACCGATCAAGATATCAATTACATCGAATTAGGATATGCAGATGTACATGAAACCAAAGGTGGGGTCATGGCAAGACTTTACGGTTTGCGTTATCAGCTGAATCATGCCCACAACCCAAATGACCATTCTCTTTTAGAAAGACTGGCCTACTGGAAAAATGCCTCTCAAATTTTGCAACAACATTTCTTATTGGGTGTCGGTATCGGTGATGTTAAAGCAAAAATGCAAGCGCAATATACCACCTCACACTCAGCGTTAAGACCTGATCGCAGACTCCGCCCGCATAACTACTACTTAACCACTTGGCTCAATACTGGCCTAATTGGTTTCCTACTTTTATTGGCCACACTTTACTACTTTCTCAGACAACAATGGCAATACCGTCAATTATTTGGTTTTTTATTTGGTCTTGTAATTGCGTTAAGTTTTCTAATTGAAGACGGTCTTGAAACCCAAATGGGCCTTACGCTATTTGCATTCTTCTATGCGTTGTACTCCCGAAGGGTAGTTGCGTAACGTTTCTCTGAAAAATTGAGTAACTTCGCAAAGATGTCCATTGAAGTCAAAAATCTATTTAAATATTACGGAGAGCAAGCCGCTGTCCGCGATATCAGTTTTTCTGTAAAGAAAGGTGAAATCGTTGCTTTTCTAGGCCCTAACGGTGCCGGAAAATCAACAACCATGAAGATCATGACTGGCTTTATGCCTGCGTCTCAAGGAGAAGTCTATATCTGCGGAAAAAAGGTAGATATCGATGAACTCAGTACGCGTCAGATTACGGGCTACTTGCCTGAAAACAATCCACTTTATACCGACATGTACGTCCGCGAATATTTAGAATTTGTGGGCCGCATCTATAAAATCAAAAACCTCAAAGCACGCGTTTCTGAAATGATCACCGCTGTGGGCCTTGAGGTAGAACAGCACAAAAAAATTGGCATGCTCTCCAAGGGTTATCGCCAACGCGTAGGTTTGGCCCAGGCTATTATTCATGACCCAGAGGTCCTTATCCTAGACGAACCAACCACTGGTCTTGACCCTAATCAATTGGTCGAAATCCGCGAACTGATTCGCAATATAGGTAAAGAAAAAACAGTATTGCTTTCCACGCACATCATGCAAGAAGTAGAAGCCATCTGTGACCGCGTGATCATCATTTCTAAAGGACAAATCGTGGCCGATGACAAAGCAAGTGCTTTACAACAAGAAGTTGCTCACCAAACGGTTTACGTAGAGTTTGATGCCACAGTTAGCAAAGCACAACTTGCTAAAATTCCAGGTGTTCAGCAAATTGAAGCCCTCAACGCAGGGTGGTTACTCGGCACAAGTGCCCAAGAAGACCTTCGTGTAGAAGTATCAAAATTTGCACAACAGCAAGGTTGGCTCGTACTCGCATTGCGCATCGAGCAAAAAACACTAGAAGAAGTATTTAAAGAATTAACAAAATAAAATGCCAACTAATTTTATTGAAGAACTCAGATGGCGTGGAATGATCCACGACATGATGCCCGGAACCGAAGAAGCCCTTCTTAAAAAAGTTTCGGCTGGTTATATCGGATTTGATCCTACGGCAGATTCTCTTCATGTTGGACATTTAGTTCAAATCATGACCCTTGTTCATTTCCAACGAGCAGGTCATAAGCCCTATGCGCTTGTGGGTGGTGCAACCGGAATGGTCGGCGATCCATCAGGTAAAAGTCAAGAGCGCAATTTGCTCGATGCAACTACACTTCAACATAATGTGGCCTGCGTTAAAAAACAACTCGAGGCATTTCTTGATTTTAATTCAGCAGAAAATGCTGCAGAGATGGTCAATAACTATGACTGGTTTGAAAACATGTCTTTTCTTGATTTTATCCGCGATATCGGAAAACACATCAGTGTCAACTACATGATGGCCAAAGATTCGGTTAAAAAAAGACTCGAAACCGGGATGTCTTTTACTGAGTTCTCTTATCAGTTGGTCCAAGGTTATGATTTTTATCACCTCAATCAAAAGCACAATTGCATTATTCAATTGGGTGGTTCTGACCAATGGGGTAACATCGTTACCGGAACTGAACTTATTCGCCGTAAAGGTGGAGGAGAAGCCTATGCGGTTACCACGCCTCTTATCAAAAAAGCAGACGGCACTAAATTTGGTAAAACAGAAAGTGGTTCAGTTTGGCTAGACCCAGAAAAAACAAGCCCATACGCATTTTATCAATTCTGGCTCAATGCATCTGATACCGATGCTGCAAACTACATCCGTATCTTTACTTTACGCTCTAAAGCTGAAATTGAAGCACTTGAAGCAGAGCATGCCGAGGCGCCACATTTGCGCGTTTTGCAAAAGGCAATTGCAGAAGACATTACTACCAGAGTACACGGCCCAGAAGCACTTCAAACTGCAATAGCAGCAAGTAATATTCTATTTGGTAAATCTACCGCAGATGACCTTCGTTCGTTATCAGAAAAAGATTTCTTTGCTGTGTTTGAAGGCGTTCCGCAGGCTAGTGTGAGCAGCGCAGATTTCCAAAATGGACTAAGTATTGTTGAGGCTTTAGCCGCAAAAACAGGCTTCCTTAGCTCCAATGGTGAAGCACGCCGTGAACTCAAGGCAAATGCCATTTCTGTCAACAAAGAGAAAGTTTCAGAAGACTACGTTCTTTCTGATTCAGACCTTATCAATGGCCGCTATATCCTTTTGGGTAAAGGCAAGAAAAACAACTATATCCTGAGCGTGGAGTAAGCGCTTAGAGATCTCTATTTTCTAAATTGTTTTTTTACAATATTTTTACCCGACTACAAACCTTTGTTTGGTTTGTCCAATCTGAATAAAATAAAGCCCTGCAGGTAGGTCTTGAATATTGATTGGTTGGTTTTCGTGGTTAATTAGCATCTTCCCGATCAATCTACCATCTGTATGAAAGAGTACAAACTCTTTACCTATTAAAGTAGGGTCTGCCTGAATAAATAGGGTTTGAGCAGCGGGGTTAGGATAGAGGACAAATAGTTGTTTGTCTTGTTCTTGAATACCAGTAAAATCTAAAGTGAGGTTGATTGTTAAAATACTGTCACAACCAACAGCATTTGGAATGGTTTGCGTGTAAGTTCCTGAAGAAGTATAGGTTTGCCCATTGATGGTATAGCTATCAATTCCGGTTGCAGTAATTGAAGCGCTAGACGAGGTATTTACATTGACAAAAACTGTGTCTGTGGTTACACAACCATCATTGCTTGAGCCAGTAAGTACATAAGACCCTGTAGAAGTAGGATTAAAAGGCACCCCATCGGCAACGCCATTATTCCAGTACATAAAAATCCCGCCACTACCTGTAAGTGTTACCGATTCACCATTACAAATGGTTTGGTCAGGACCCGCGTCTAGATCTGGTAAATTGCCATAATTTAAAGTCAAGGTATCTGAACCATAGCAACCATCGTTACTCATGCCAGTTACTACATAGGTGCCAGCCGAGATAGGTAGAAAAGGAATACCGTCTTGAATGCCGTTATTCCATTGTAAGTTTATACCGCCAACTGCTGTTAATGTAATCGGAGTACCTTGACATGCGTATACATCCGGACCCGCATTGATATTTGGAATAGGGTTTACAATAACCATGAAGCTGTCAAGACCCACACAGCCGTTTGCTGAGGTTCCGCTGACGACAAAAGTGTTGGTGTTTGTAATTTGACTACTCTGACCATTCTGCACGCCATTGTTCCAGCTATAACTTTGAGCTCCGCTAGCGTTAAATAATACGCTTGAACCGCCGCAAATAACGGTATCGGCACCCGCATTGATATTTGGTAATGGATTGACCGTTAACAATAATGAATCGGTGGCAACACAGCCTTGACCATTGGTCGCACTTACTGTGTAATAACCACTTTGTGTAGGTACAAAAGATTGTCCATTCGTCACGTTATTATTCCAAGAATAGGTACTTGCCCCGCTTGCAGTTAGCGAGGTGCTGTTGCCCTGACAAATCGATTGATTGGTACCGGCATCAATGGTAAATTGTTGTAATTGGACATCAGTTTGATCCCATGCCGAGCAGTTATTGGCATCAAACCCCGTAACTGTAAATGTTTGATTGATACTTGGAATAAAAGTAGAGCCATTGGCAATATTCGGACTCCAGATATAGGTACTTGCACCAGTTGCATTGAGTGTAACAGGGCTTCCATTACAAGAATTAAGATTTGGTCCAGCGTTTACGGTGGTTAAAGTATTTGTGGCGGTAAATAAGTCATTGATTTCACAAGGGCTTAGACAACGATTCCAAATGCCTACATCATCCACCTTGCCACTAAAGTAGTTACCACTTACTCCTCTCCCGATATAAAGTGGTAAGGTAGCGGTTGTGACACCTGTGTGCGTAAAGGTAGCCGTTGCGACTGCCACATTATCTTTATAAAGGGTCATAGCCCCCGCATTGTAGACTAAAACAATATGAGTCCAGACACTAGTTGTGCTGGTACCCTGAGCCCAAATCCAGGCAGCTTGTTGTTTGTTGGTCCCGAATTGCATATTGGTTGCGCCCGTCTGAAAAATCCAAATGAAATTATTGGCAGCAGTGCTTCCGTGCATAATCGGAATACCAACAACTGAACTTGTATTTCTGTTATGCCATAAAGACACCGTAAAGGTTGATGTCGGATTAAAAGTAAAACTCGGTGTATTATTCACTAAATACTGACTACTTCCGTTAAAACTATATGCTGCATTTGCATTATTGAATCGGTCAGTTGTCGGGACAGCCCCATAATTGGTTAGATTATTTAAGTTGTTATTTGCGTCATTTCCAGTACCGTTGAAGGGATAATAGCTTATTAATCCGTATACAGGAACATAATTAGGGATTTGTGCAAAAAGTTGAAGCGTGCAACTGAAAAAAAGGAATCCAATGATTTTTTTCATAAGTAGTAGTTTGTCATTAAAGATAAAGAATCATAAATAAATATCACTTGCGAAAATCACAAGAGTGCAGAAAAGTCTTGTGAAATTGAATTCGGAAGTGTAGAAATTTGCAAGTAGCTTAGTATGCTTTAAAAAGCATAAAGAAAGGTTTCCACGCTAATATTTCCAAAAATGAAAACGATTTGCTGTTTTTTTTCAATATTCTTTGCTTGGCAAGTGAATGCGCAATCAGGTTGGTTCAGCAATTTGCAATATAAAAGGCACTTCCCTGCCGAAGAAGAGTGGGAACTAGTCAAAATCAAAGGAACAGACTCAACCCTGATCATGATGAAGTACTATTTTCTGTCTGATGACACGTTGTATTTCAGAGAAATGCCTAGCGAACACATCCATAAAATTGCCAAGAGTGATTTACAAGAAACACCCAACTTGCTCGGAAAAGATTATCATTTTAGCCGTAAAAGCCAGAATTTGAATTGGTCAGCCTTGCAACCTAAAATCTTACTTGGTTTGAGTGCAGCAAGCCTTATTGGTGTGGCAGTTGATTTAGCTCAGCCGACTCCTTTATTAAGCAATTATCAGGGTTACGCAACCATTCCAGTATTTTTTATTTTAGAATATTTTCAAGCTAAAAAATTGGACCGCTTTCGCAACTATTATCAAATGGCAGAAGCTCAAAAATTCACTAAACCAGAAATTCAGCTCAATGAAAATAAACCCGCTCAAAACGGAAGCATTTCAGCAAATTACCTGCAAAATACTCCCAAAGAAAGTTCAAATAACATAACCTATGATCGTTATGGTGCCCCGCAGGTTTCCGAAAATTTATCTATGGATCTTATTAATGGTTGTCATTATGAAATCGAAGCGTATTTCTTTGAATCCGATGGATCTTATTATGTGAGTATTAAAAATCAACCAGGTTATTATGCAGTAAGCAAGGCAGATGTACAGACCCTGAATGGAAATTTCAATTTAAAAGGGGATAAAGAATTTTATTCCAAAAGAAATGTGCTTTCTAAGTCTAAAACCGCAAAAGCACTAGGTATTTTTTATGGAGTTACAGGTACTGTTTTCTGGGCCGCTACCATTGGCATTATTTCCTGGAATGCAAAAGCTGCAATCTATGGTGGGCTCGGCTTAGGTGTTTTACCAGCCACCTTGATTGTCAATAAAGCAAATAAAAAAATTCAGCATTACGAAATCTACCAGAAGGCACTTCGGTTGACCTGTTAAAAATGAAACCCGAATTTAACTTGAGCGCCTTGGGTCTGGTAGTTGAGCGCAGGGTTGTTCAATTCATTGGTTATCAGGGTATGAGAAACCTTGATTCCTTTGTAAACTTGAACTTCTAGGTCCCAGTAGTGTTTGTCTTTTGCCATAAAAGACCAGCCGTGACCAAGGCCAAGTGTGATGCTTTTTACTGATACATCGAAGTTTTTTTCGACATAGCTTGGGAAAGGAGGCAAAGTCTGGTCTGGTACTTGAAAAGTCTCGGTGGTTGTTAATTTTTGGTAGCCCAAAGTAAGTGGTATATAGCGCGCCACATTGGTTTTCATAGGGTCATACTGAAAACGGTATTGCAGTGCGGCATGTTGAAAGGAATTTGGTCCTCCGAATGCTTTTAAATTCATTTCTATTCCGGCATAGTGTTGCTGTCTGAAGTATTTTCCGACCCCCACATTCAAGCAAGTAGGAATTTCATAGAAGGTCCCGTAAGAATTGCTCGTCACATAATATTCATCGGGAACAAAACCAGCATCAATACCCACCATCATTGCATTGATCCCTACATGGAAATCAAATTCGTCTACTTTTCTTGCCCTTAGAAGTGTATCAATATTTCGAACTCTTTTTTGAAAAGTGACATCTTCTTCAATGTATTCGTACATTTCTTTGGATAGGTAATACATGCGGTTGAATTCATCTTTGAATGTGAGCACATAATTGCCATCTAGCGCGATCATTTTTCCATAGAGTATTTTGCCATCTCGTAAATGAACTACATCATAGGTAACGGCTTGTTTTTTTGACACTTGTGCCTTGTAAAGAAAGGGTATTAGGAAAGCAAAAATGAAAAAATATTTAAGCATAAGTCTTTAAATTAATTCATTTGATAAATGCGGTAAGCGTAGGCCGGAAGGGAAACACTTGTTGTTACCTGCTCGGTTTGATTGGTCATTAAATTGACAAAATTGCCGCTCAGGGTTGAAGGAATGCTACAGCTCACTGCGGCGTTTCGGACATTGACTAATATCAAAATAGAACTATTTCCACTGGTTTTTTTCCAGCACAGCACATCATTAGAAACTTGATAAGCAGAGAAATCTCTTACTCTTGCAGCTGGGTAGGTCTGATAAATGGCCCCGAGTTTTTGATAGTTGCTTAAAAGATCTGCATTTGCGGACCAGTTGATATTCGTATTGCTAAAAAATGGAGTAGTACCCGTTTTTCCGACTTCCTGTCCTGTGTAAAGGAGTGGGGTTCCACCAGAGAAAATTGCGGCAACACTTGCGGCTAGCGCCCCATTTTTACCGTTAAAAAGAGTCATTGGAGAGGCGTCCCATGCTGATTCATCGTGATTTGTTGTAAAACGAATTTTACCTTTTCCTGCCGGGACATTTGTAAACTCCGTTTGTTGAGTATTTGTGAGCGTGCTAGTTGAGCTGCCGCCCCAAATATTCTTAAGAGCGGTATAGTAATTCCAACCATATGTTAGATCAAAACCAGCTTCGTAATGATCTGCTCTTGAACCTTCTGCTAGCATTAAAATATCTCTATTTGGTATCGCTTTTAAACTTGTGATTGCCTCTTGCCAATAATCAAAAGGCACACCATCTGCATAATCGCATCTAAAACCATCCACATTTGCTTCTAGTACCCAATATTTCATGGCTGCAATTTGCTCATTGCGCATGGCTGTTTGATTGAAATCAAGATCTGCTACATCATTCCAATTTGTGCCAGGCGGAATGATGATTTGTCCTGCGCTGTTCTTGCTATACCATTCAGGATGAGATGTAATCCATGGATGATCCCAAGAAGTATGATTAGCAACCCAATCTAAAATAACAGCCATTCCGAGCGCATGCGCTTGGGTCGTTAATGCTCTGAGGTCTGCTAAAGTGCCATATTCAGGGCTAATTTTGGTGTAGTCTTTAATGCAATACGGAGAATTGACACCGTTTGTAGTTCCTTGCTCATAAATAGGCATGAGCCAAATGACATTGGTTCCGAGATCTTTAATGTGTTGTAGGTTGGCAATAATGCCTTGTAGATTTCCTTCACTGGATTGCGCTCTTAGATTCACCTCGTAGATAAAAGCATTGCTAGGGTTAGGGACATTGGTTAATGGAGTTCCGTATTGTTGCGGCCCTGTTGGCGTCGGGGTTGGCACAGGGTCTTTTCCACAAGACCACAAGAGGCATATTGCGAATAGATTTAAAAAGTTAAAGGCCTTCATCCTTCAAAGGTAACTATAAACCACTTAATTTTACGCTGTGGCAATTTATAGAACCATTCAAGCAATATCTGAAGGCTTTTACAAAGAAAAAGGCTCGAAGTTCTTGGCATTTGCTGTTCCCGTTTCTTCAGAGGAAGAAGTAAAAGCTTTTATTGCCAAACAGCGCAAAGCACACCATTTAGCGGTGCATGTTTGCTCTGCATTTAGGCTTGGTGCCGGCAAAAAAATATATCGATCCTCGGATGATGGAGAACCGTCTAATTCTGCGGGCCCCCCAATTTTGGGTCAAATCCAGGCATATGAGCTTACCAATGTTCTAATTGCTATAGTGCGTTATTATGGAGGTACAAATCTCGGTGTTGGTGGTTTAATTACAGCTTATAAGACTGCTGCAAAGGATGCATTGGAAAATGCCATTATCATTGAGAAAGAAGAAATGGAATTTTTCGAATTTACTTGTTCTTATGAACAAATGCCGAGTATTATGTCTTTGCTCAAAAAGGAAGAGGTGGAGATTGTCTCTACCCAAATGGATTTACAATGTGTTTTTAGGCTAAATCTTATTTTAAGCAAAGCAGCTTTTCTAAAGGAGGCAATAGAAAAACTCATATAGTCGAATAATTTATGATTTATGAAAAATAAAAAAGCCCTCATTTGAGGGCTTTTTTAATATCGAAATCAAGAATTACATCTTGATGATGATGAATTCTGTACGTCTGTTGAGTTGGTGCTCTGCTTCTGTACAAGTAGATTTTACTGTGCCTTCGCAGCCGCAATCATTGAGTAATCTTGATTCACCATAACCTTTACCATAAATTCTGTCAGGGTTAGAGATGCGTTGTTTGATATAAGCCGCAGAGGATTTTGCACGATTAGCAGATAGTGTTTCGTTAAATTTAACGCTACTGCGACAATCAGTGTGTGAACCTAATTCAATAACCATGGTTGGGTTTTCGTTCATTACTTTCACAATTTTGTCAAGTTCAATAGCTGCATCTTTGCGGATATTGTATTTCCCGAGGTCAAAATAGATTGGTTTGATACCAAGTGTTTTTGCTAAATCACCACCAATTGAAATAGGGGTAAGGGCAACATTTAATTTTTCATGAAGTGCAATTTTACCTTCTTTGGCAATTACTTCTTGATAAGTAAGCGTTTTGGTAAGGTAACCCGGGCAAGAGAGTACAATTTCATAAGCAAGTTGCTGGCCTACTTTCATGTTTTCAAGTGCTTGTTGCCATGTGCCAGATTGATCTGTAGTGTTGCTGAATAAAACAGCTTTTGATTTGAGGTCCTTGATCAAGATTTGGGCACCCGGAATGACGCTTTTTGTTTGTGCGTTGGTAAGCAAAAGCACTAGCATAAACTCCGGAGTACGATCGAGTTTGAAAACCTCTTGGTAGCTTTTTGCATTGGCAGCGATGTCAATTGTTTTAGAACTTCCGTTGAAGTTTTCTTTAGTTACTTCGATAGTGTATTGTTTTCCTGGATCGAGTGTGGTGTTGAACTGACCTTTGTTATCGGCGGTTAGCGTTGCAAGCACAACTCCATTTGCATCTTTAATGGTAATAGTGGCACCTGCCATTATTGCACCTGATTGCGCATCAACTGCAGTTCCTTTGAAAGAAATAGGGAAAACAAATGGCTTTACTAATTCGATGCCGTAGATGTCGTCTCCACCTTTTCCACCTGTTCGGTTAGAAGCAACAAAACCAAATTTAGAATCTTCGAAGAAACTTACTGCAAAATCATCAGCTTGGGTATTGATAACAGTTCCAGCATTAATTGCAGCAACTTCAAACCCTATTGGAGCTACAAAAACATCTAGACCACCAAAACCAGGTCTACCATTACTTGCAAAGAAGAATAGGTCACCACTGATCCAAGGGAACATCTCGTTTCCTTCTGTGTTGATATTTGCACCAAGATTTTTAACTGCTCCAAATCTACCATTTGCGTCTAGCGCCACGCTGTAAATATCGGAACCACCAAAACCGCCTGGTCTGTCAGAAACAAAATATAGCGTTTTGCCATCTTTGCTCAAAATAGGATGTCCTGTAGAATAAGAGTTGTCATTGATAGGTAATTCTTCACGATCAGACCATAGCCCATTTTTCCAGTAGGCGCGGTATATTTTTAAGTGTACCAATCCGGAAGTTGTTGCAGTGCGGTTGTCGGCTGTAAAGTACATTACTTGGCCATCTGCGCTAAAACAAGCCGGACCTTCATGCATACCTGAATTCAAAGGTCTTTGAATATATTTTGGTGTATTTTCAGTTTTGTCTTTGATGAGTTCGATGGTATACAAGTCTAAAAATTGCTCGTTGTCTCCGGCCCATCTTGGATTTCCCCAATAAGAGAAACGACGAGAACTGACAATCATGGCTTCATTTTTTCCTGGAATTGGATACACACCAAAATCTGCATGATCTGTATTTAAACCTGTATTAGCAATTTTAAAATGTGGTTCTGCTGCAATTAGTGTATTCAAATAACCTGGATCTTTCAAAAAGAGTTGCGCGCGTTGATCTGTTGGACTTGCGGCAGCAAATTGCTGTAAATATGCATGAGCTTCATCTTGTTTATTTTGACGCGCTAAACAATAGGCAAGTTGATACAATGATTGTGGATCCGCTTTTTTAGCAACCAATTTCTTGTAAAGAGATTCTGCCTTTGCAAATTCTCCACAGAAGTTGTAGCTGTATGCCAATTTTTGTTGCATTTCAGGACTGTCAAATTCAGAACCTAGTACACGTTCAAAACATGGAATGGCTTGAAAATATCCTGCTTGATCAAAGTAAAAATTACCTTTTACAAGTTGCCCACTTTGAGCAAATGCTAAACCAGTTTGGAATAATATGAATAATATGAGTGAGTTTTTCATGGTTTTGCTTAAAAATATCTTGGAGATTTAATACCGGATTTGCTTTTTGCAAGGTCATAGCTGAGCATTAACTCAAACGTACCATCGCTGTATTTACGAATTTGAGTAAGGCCAATTTCTGTACCCACACCAATTCTAAAAGTAGGGGCCAATTGATACTGCAAAAAGAATCCACCTGCTGAATTGAGTCGATACATCGCACCAATAAAAATGCGCTCTTGAATAATTCCAGTGATGGCAGCATCTAAACTTAGAGGAGCACCTTCTGTAAACTTCGCTTGAATCATCGGACGCAGTTTAAGGTTTGAGGTTGCGGTAAACACAGTTCCGGCATTCAAGAAAAAGTGTCTTTGTTCTATGTTTAAAGAAGTTTGGTCATAGCTACTTTCAAAGATTTTAGGTGTTGAAGCACCAAAGAACCAGTTTTTAGAGTGGTAGTAGACACCAAATCCAAGGTTAGGGTTTACTTGGTTTCTTACGTCTTTCATCAGGTTTGGATCATTCTGAGTAGTGGTAGAAAGTTCACTTGAATTGATGTTGATTACATTCATACCGGCTTTTACTCCGAAGGCCAATTTAGATTGATTGTTGAATTTCAAGGTATACGAGAAATCTCCATAAATCATGTTTTGGCTAAGTGGGCCAATTTGGTCACTCACCATTGTTAAACCCAAACCTACACTTTCATAAGAAAGCGGGGAGTGGATGCTAAATGTCGAGGTTTGTGGCGCACCTGTAAATCCAATCCATTGTTGTCTGTGAAGAACCGTTGCGTTCAAAATTTCGTTGCTTCCGGCATACGCTGGGTTCACGAATAGTTGGTTGTCAGCAAACTGAGTAAAATGAGCCTCTTGCTGGGCTTGAGCGCTAAAAATGCTAGCGCTCGCCAAGATGATATATATGATTTTGCTTTTCATTGCGTTGTCAGTTTATTTTACTTATCGTTTGAGGTAGATGTAGCCTTTAAGCACACCATATTTGGTTGTTTGCGTATCTAAAATATAGAAGTATGTACCTGTTGGCAATTGATCACCACCGACATTCATGTTACTTTCTGAAGTACCATTCCAGTCATTTTGGTATGGAGCAGCCTCGTAAACTTGGACTCCCCAACGGTTATAGATGATGATAGATTGACCCGGAAGATCTTCGATTCCTTCAATTACAAATAGGTCATTAACTCCATCGCCATCAGGAGAGAAGGCTTCAGGAACAGAAATTATTCTGTCACAATTGCTACCCTCAACAAATGGACTACATGGATCAGTAGGATCGCTACCATTGTTAAGTTCAGTACCGTTGGTTACACCGTCTCCGTCACAATCGTTGTTTGTCCATGCTTGACTTGGTGTCATGGTCTGACTTGCCAGGTTGTAATCACAAGGGTTTGCTGGATTGGTTCCTTCTTGAACTTCTGTGTTATCTGGCACACCATCACCATCGGTGTCTGGGTTGTTCGGATTTGATCCAAGGTCAACTTCAGTACCATTGCTTAGGCCGTCGTTGTCACAGTCAAGATTTTCCCAAGCTACAGAAGGTGTTGTGTTCTGACTTGAATAGTTAAACGAACAAGGGTCGGTAGGGTTGGTACCATCGGCAACTTCAGTTCCGTCTTTCACACCGTCACCGTCAGAATCAGGGTTAAATGGATCAGTACCAAGTGCAACTTCCTGACCATTGGTTAAGCCGTCGTTGTCGCAGTCTAGTGCATTCCACTCAACTGATACAGGAACAGTTTGACTTGCAATAAGCAATGAACAAGGATCTAATGGTAAGGTGCCATCAGCAACCTCTGTTCCGTCTTTCACACCGTCTCCGTCTGTATCTGGATTAGAAGGGTCAGTACCTAATTGTTGTTCAGTACCATTGCTTAATCCATCGCTATCACAGTCTAGACCAAACCAGTTGTTGCTAGGTGTTAGGGTCTGGCTTGCATAAATCAATGAACAAGGATTGGTTGGGTTGGTTCCGTCAGTTACTTCTGTTCCGTCGGTTACACCATCACCATCTGAATCTGGATTCATTGGATCAGTTCCAAGGTTCAATTCTTGCCCGTTTGTAAGGCCGTCATTGTCGCAGTCAAGGTTCATCCAAGCATTTGTTGGTGTCACGGTCTGACTCGCAAATACTAATGAACATGGGTTAGCTGGGTTAGTACCGTCAGCAACTTCAGTTCCGTCAAGAACGCCGTCACCATCAGAATCTGGGTTGAATGGATCTGTACCTAATGCCAATTCTTCAGCATTGGTTAAACCATCGTTGTCACAGTCTTGGATTGGGTCATTTACAGTACACGGATTCACAGTTATGAAGAGTGTATCGTTTATACAAATACCAGGAGTAGGTAAGCCTTGATCACACACTGAAACAACTACCATATCAGTTCCAACATAGAAGTTGTTCGGGATATAAGTATAGGTTCCGTCAGGGTTGATCACGATTGTACCGTGGCTTGGCCCAGAAACAGGGTTTGTATTTGCATAAAGCGGCGTACCATCTACATCGTAGTCACCAGTGTCAATTAGATCACCAGTAATACTTGTGTTGTAAGAACAGTTTGCCACATCGTTATCTACAACTGGTGCGTCGTTCACTGGATTTACAATTACTGTAATCATGGCTAAGTTAGAAACGAGGCCATTGTTATCGCTTACAACATAAGCTTGGTAAGCATTTCCATTGAAGTTAGCAGCAGGTACATATTGTACTTGTGAACCAACAACAGTCCAGGTTCCCATCGGGTTGGTAACAGTGGTTTGAATACCTGGTAAATTCGGATTCAAATCAATCGTCGAACTCACCAATGTTCCGTCTAGGTCTGTATCGTTGGTAAGAACCGAGATGTTTACTGGAGTGTCTTCATTGGTTGTTGCGTTGTCATTATTTGCTACCGGAGCGTCATTGACAGATGTAACAGTGATTGTTACTACTGCGTCGTCACAAAGAACTGGCATTCCGTTGTCACAAACTTGGTAAGTAAAGGTAACTGTACCAAAGTAGTTTGGAGTAGGGGTAAACGTAATAGCACCTGTTGTAGGGTTTACAGTAACTGTACCGTTCGTAGGTGGAACAGTAATGGTTACAGAACCACTATTTAAACCTTCAACATCAGAGTCATTTCCGAGTACGTTGATTACAACTGGGGTATCTTCGTTAGTAGTGATCGCATCGTTGTTAGCAATAGGCGCATCATTGATACTATTTACTGTAATTGTTACAACTGCGTCGTCACATAATACAGGCGTACCGTTGTCACAAACTTGGTAAGTGAAAGTCGATGTTCCGAAGAAGTTAGCTGCAGGAGTGAAGGTAATAGCACCTGTAGTTGGGTTCACTGTTACGGTTCCGTTAGCAGGAGGCACAGTGATGGTTACAGAACTATTGTTGAGTCCTTCAACATCAG
>JBDLPT010000025.1:0-11423 GCA_039800945.1 Bacteroidota bacterium
TTTCGACGAATTAGCTCAAATTCGTATTGAACGCAACACGATGGTTTGGCACGATGGCATGCCTAATTGGAAAGAAGCCAAAGATATCGATGACCTATCCGGACTTTTTAAAAACCAACCACCACCATTTCAGGGGCATCAACAAAAAACTCCTCCTCCAGAATTTAAAGCAGAAAGACAATACTCGGAAACAAAAGCTTCATCTGAAAATAGCAACTCGCGTTTTGGTTTGATTGCTTTTATAGCGATCGTTTTAGCCTTAATTGCCTATCTCTTTGTGAATCAGCAAATACAACAAGAGCAAATGGGTTTCGAACTTAAGAATCAGCAACAGCAGCTCGAACAACAAGAAGCTGAAAAACGCGCTGAAGAAGAACGCCTTGCCGAAGAAGCAAGACAAGCTGAAATTCGAGATTTAAAAAGACAATATGACAATGCGGTTAACAAATTAAGAGCTGCAAATATCAAACTACAGGAAGTACAAGAATTTCATTTTTTAAGAACTTTTGAAGAAAAAGATCAACAAATTGCTGCCCAACTTAATGTGGTGAGGTCTTGGGAAAACGAAGTGGCTCGCTTGAAAAATCGGTTGAATCAGTACTAATTTTACGTTAAAATACAATGAAAAAGACACTTTTGGTATTTTCGTTATTATTTGTTAATCAAGTGGTTGGTCAAAAATATTATTTACACGACCATCATAAATTTTATCCGCAGGTAATTGAAGTGGTGAAGCAAACCGAAGAATTTGTATTCCTCAGTGTTCTGCATGAATCAAGTCTTCGTTGTGCATGTGATCCGGAAGAGAGTTTCAAATTAAAAAAGAATGAATCAGGTACTTATATGATTCATCAGTATGACGACTCAGACAAATCAATTACAGTATATCTAAAAAATGGTGTAATTGAAAAAATTGTTGTTGTTTCGGATGATTATGGTTGTTGTGCAGTGGTCGATGGAACCTATATTCTAAAGAAGAAAAAGAAAAAATAATAGCAGTTTTTTCAACGCTTAAAATCAAAAAACACCCAACTCACCGAACTCTACGAAAAACTACAGGCAGAAGGAAAATACCAAGACAAAGATTGTGCTGGAGATGAGTTTGATGGTGGGGGAGGTGCTATGGTGAGATTTTCAATTAACAATGAAATTCCTTAGCTTTACTACATGTCCCAAATCCAAGAATTAATCAACGCACTAGTTGCTTTTCGCGATGAGCGGGAGTGGCAGCAGTTTCACGATACCAAGAATTTAGCGGTGGCGCTGTCTATTGAGGCGGCAGAGCTCAATGAGTTGTTTTTGTGGAAAGATGCGGCGGCTGCAGAGTTGGTCGATAAAGAAAAGATCAAGGACGAACTGGCCGATGTGTTGGCTTATGCGCTGCTGTTAGCAGAGAAGCAGGGCTTGGATGTGAGGCAGATTGTTCTGGATAAAATTGCCAAGAATGCCGAGAAATATCCGGTGGAGAAGGCGAGGGGTAGTGCGCAGAAGTATACGGAGTTATGATTGTTTATCAAGAGAACAAAGAGACTTTCATGCGCCAGGTTCGGGAGAGCCAAATTGAGTATATCATTCACGACAACTTCAAGCGAAATTTAGGTCGAGATACCAATAAGAATGAAGTAGATTCCTGGAAAAATTCCATGCAGTACATGCGCAATGTGCTTGATGACGCCGACATTCCGAATGATGCCAAAATCAGTATTGAATGTCAGGTTCCTAACACCAGTAAGCGCATCGATTTTATCATTACTGGCCAGACCGACACACACCAAGACTGCGCCGTAATTGTGGAGCTCAAACAATGGTCTGAGGCCACGGCCACCAACCTAGATGGCGTAGTGAAGACATTTGTGGGCGGAGCCGTAAGAGAGGTAAGTCACCCGAGTTATCAGGCCTGGAGTTATGCGGCGCTGTTGCAGGGCTTCAATGCGGCTGTTGAGGATCAGCAGATCAAATTACAAGCTTGCGCTTTTTTGCACAATTGTGCCAATCCAAGCCCATTAACGAGCCCTTTTTACGCAGAATACCTTCAAAAAGCCCCACTTTTTGCCAAAAGTGATGTGTTGCGTTTGTCTGAATTCATCAAGCAGCATGTCAAGTATGGCGATGCTAGAAACGTCATGTATCAGATCGAGCACGGCGAAATACGCCCTTCTAAAGGCCTGTCAGATGCCATTGCCAAAATGATAGAAGGCAACGATGAGTTTGTGATGATCGACGAGCAAAAGGTGGTTTACGAGCAAATCTGGAATTTGGTAGAACACTCTAGCCCGAGCTCCAAAAATGTAGTGATAGTAAGGGGAGGGCCCGGCACCGGTAAATCGGTTGTGGCCATTCAGCTCACCGCACGGCTCACCGCCAAGCAAAAAATGGTGCAGTATGTCAGTAAGAACAGCGCACCCCGCGACGTTTATGCCAGCAAACTCAGTGGCATCCGGACCAAATCTTGGGTCAATAATTTATTCAAAGGTTCGGGAACTTACATTAGTGCAGAACGCAATCAGTACGACGCCTTACTTGTCGATGAAGCACACCGCCTGAACGAAAAAAGCGGCATGTTATCAAACTTAGGCGAGAACCAAATCAAAGAAATCATCAATGCGGCGCGCTGCTCGGTTTTCTTTCTAGATGAAGACCAACGCGTCACTATGAAAGACATCGGCTCCGATGCCGAAATAGCTGCTTGGGCAGCCCACGCAGGCGCAACTATACACCGCCTAGAACTTACTAGCCAATTCAGGTGTAATGGCAGCGACGGCTACATGGCCTACCTAGACCAACTGCTGGGCATCCGCCAAACGGCCAATACCAACCTAAACGACCTAAACTACGACTTCCAAATCTGCGATTCACCAAATGCACTTTACGAAAAAGTCAAAGAAAAAAACCTAGTCAGAAATAGAGCCCGAATGGTAGCCGGCTACTGCTGGCCATGGAACTCCAAAACGGATCGAAAAGCAAACGACATCGTCTTCCCCGAACACAACTTCGCCAAACAATGGAACCTCACCCAAGACGGCATGCTTTGGATCATCAGCCCTGCTTCCGTTGAGCAAATCGGCTGCATCCACACCTGCCAAGGCCTCGAGGTAGACTATATCGGCGTCATTATGGGGCCCGACCTCGTCAACCGCAACGGCCAATGGATCTGCCAACCCCAAGCCCGCGCCTCCAGCGACAAAAGCATCCACGGCCTCAAGTCCCTACTCAAATCAAATCCAGAACGAGGCCAGCAAATGGCCGAACTCATCATCAAGAATACGTACCGAACGCTCATGACCAGGGGCATGAAGGGCTGCTATGTTTGGAGTAGTGATGTGGAGACTTTGGAGTGGATGAGGGGGCAAGTGCAAACAATAGTTTGATTTATAGACAATGGACCCCATTCTCGTATTTCAGAAAATCATAGAGCAGGAGAGCAAGACTTCTACGTATAAGTTTGCGTTGTTGCGCGCTATAATTGATATCATTTCAGCACAATCACCGCACATCGAGCACCGCCAAAACCAGGTTGCTATTCCTGTATTTTTGATTACAGACAAGTGGTTGTTTTATTATTGGGATTTGCTTGCCAACAATTACGCGCAAATACATCAAAATAGGAGCTTGGTTTTTGAAAATCGTTTGCGCGAGATACAAAATGACCATCAATTACAGAACTACTGGGACTTCAATAAAGAATTTCATCAACACCAATACAAACTTGAATTAAAGTCGGTATTTATTGATTTGGCGAAAAGTTTGAACGACACCATTATCAAAAATCCAGTCAAGTACATCGGAACTTCTATGGGGCAGGGCTACAATGCCTTATTTCAGACTGAGTCTGGAAAGGCAGTACGAAGTTCGTCCATCAATGGCTACCTCGACTTGCTTGCCAATTCTCCAAAACTGCTCATGGACAGTTCTTATTTCGAGGCCCTCAGGATTTATGGAGGTTTGCTTTCCGGATCCAATTCCATCATCATGAACTGGTTAGATTTCATGGAAAAGCAGCGCTACCAAAACGCCAAAACGTCATCGGGTGAACTTCAAGAGCAAGGCATTGTATACGGGAAACCAAGTCCGTTAGACATCTTGCTTCAAAGCGAAACAATTGCACGCGACACCGACCAAATCAGAAAATTTTGGTGTGCTCAAATTGAATCGGGCCAACCCGTCTACTGCACTTGGTCGGGCCAGCAAATTAAAAAAACAGATGATCTAGCCATAGACCACGCCATCCCGTTTTCAGTCCTTTTCAACAACGACTACTGGAACCTGCTCCCAGCCAAAAATGCTGTAAATGCCAATAAAACCGATAAAATCGTCTCAAAAACACAACTTTTAGCCTCAAAATCACGCATTTTGACAGCATGGCAACAATATCTCCAAACGCCTGAGCTAGCCGATACTTTCGCTGCCCAGTGCCAAATCTCCCTCACTAAGGCACCAAATTTCACCACCGAAGACCTCCTAGAAAAATTCCAAGAAATCAATGAAGGCTTTGTTGAGTTGAGAGGGATGGAGAGTTGGGAGTGGGGGAGTTAGTCACTTATCAAATACTGATACAACTTCTCCTCAACCGCTTCTTTCAATTTGTATTTGAAGTGAACTACAGGTTCATTGGATTTGGGCATGTACGCTTGAGAAATTGATCCTTCGACAATGGAGACCTCACCAAGACAATAAAAATCTGTTCCTTCACCGTCAGATTTTTTGACAAAAAGTAAAATCAAATCTGAATTGATGACATCCTGAATTTCTGAGGAATTTAATTTTCGGTTTGATCTTGATTCCCATGCAAAAGTTTGGGTATCTATAAAATGGTCGTTGTATTGAGTTCCTGATGAAATATCCGCTGACTTTTTATACGTGACAAAACAAGGTGTCATTTTCTTTTGGGTTCTATAGCCGTAAACGGTACTGCTGATGTCTTTGTCCCAATTTAAAATTCTGCAGACATCTTTGCGACTGTATTTCTCGCCAAGGATAAAACCGTTTTGTAGTCGATCAAGCTGATATAGGCTGTTGAATTTTAGCTCAGCGTAGTTCAATACATCGTTTAAGAAGTTGGAAAATACAGTATTATTTAGCTGCTCCTTAAATGATGCATGGAGTGCGTATCTATTATTGGCAACATCAATTACTGATTTTGGATTTTTTACAAATTCAAAATTCAGATTCCGTTCAAGTGAATCAATCGTTTCTTTAGTCGGTGTGTAGTGATATTTTTCCTCAATAATTGCACGTAAATATTCAACTGAGCAATCACTTTCAATAAGTAATTGCTTCATCAAAAGAACTTCTTCGATGCGCTTGGCGTTGGCAATTTCAAGGGAAAAGAGTTCGAGTAATTCTTTTTGAGTTGGATTGATCTGGTCTTTGATTTCGGGCTCAATTTCACTGATCAGATTGAAATAACTTTTGCTGTAGCTTACATAGGCATACGGGTCTCGCGCACTTGCGTCCAAGAAATCACACATCATGGGCATTCTGCCAAGTCTGTATTTCATCAATTTGTAGTCCTGGACGAGATCTTTTTTGAGCTGCATGTTTGCCGCATCAATGGCATTAAATATTTGTTGTTTGGCAATTGGATCAAAGTTGATTGTGGAGGTTCCGGGTATGGCCTCACAGCCAGTAGAGATCAATTTTCTTAAGGAGTCTTTATTGTAACTGGAATCCCCGTAAAGAGCGATAGGTACAAGAAAGTTATTGCTGTAGTTTCCGATAAAATCAATGACGGTCAAGAAGTCTTTGCCTTCAGTTTTACGCAGACCGCGGCCAAGTTGTTGGACAAATATGATTGCAGACTGTGTAGGTCTGAGCATAATGACTTGATTCACTTTTGGAATATCAATTCCCTCATTGAAAATATCGACTGTGAATATATAATCGATCTTCTCTGGAATTCGGGTGCTTTCAAGTAAATGAATCGCTTTGGCGCGCTCATCTTCTTTGTTATCGCCGGTTAAGGCAATGGATCGAATGTGTCTTTTGTTGAATTCTTCAGCTAGAAAATGGCATTCTTCTTTTCTCGAACAAAAAACCAAGCCCCTTACAATTCCAGAATCCGAACCGTATTTTTGTATTGTCTGAATAATATGATTGATGCGTTGCTCCGAACTCAATAAATTGAAATCAGCCTTTTCTTTGAGTAATTGCCCATCGACCTCGATATCTGTAACACCAAAGTAATGAAACGGACATAGAATTTCTTCCTTTAATGCTTCTTGAAGCCTAATTTCGTAAGCGATATTGTAATCAAATAATTTAAAAACATCTCCTCCATCTGTTCTCTCTGGAGTTGCCGTCATGCCTAGTAGAAAACGAGGCTCAAAATGACTTAATATTTGATTGTAGCTTTCCGCAGCAGCACGATGCGTTTCATCAATAACAATGTAATCAAAGTGTTTTTTATGGAACTTTTGAAGATGCTCTGTTTTGGCAAGTGTTTGAACGGTACAGAAGATGAAATCGGCATCTAGTTCCTTTTCTGAGCCAGAATAGAGTCCCATCTTTACATTATCGCCAAAAAGTGCTTTGTATGATTGCATTGATTTCTCCGCAATAGTTCTTCTATGCACCACAAAAAGCAATTTCTTAGCCCCAAATTGCTTGGCATCAAATGCGGATAAATAAGTTTTGCCTGTACCAGTTGCTGAAATAAGTAGACCTTTTGAATTCCCTTTTTCACGTAATGAGTTCAAGTTCTGAAGCGCCAATTCTTGCATTTTATTTGGCGCAAGTTTACTTGGAGTTGCTTCTTCTTTGAACAACGAAATTTTGGTTCGGTATTCTTTTTCTCTGTTGTAGTTTAAACGGTAATGTTCTACGTAATCGATATCAACAGTGGTTGCAGTGTCAAAAGCTGATTCAAATTCTTGTAATGTAGTATTTACAAGTTCTGAACTGTCAATTGCGGACACCTTCAAATTCCATTCTTTGTTATTACTAAGAGCATTAGCCGTGAGGTTGCTACTTCCAATGATTACGTTGTAATGCGGACCCTTCTTGAAGATATAACCTTTGTTGTGGAAGTCTCCTTGTGTAGCAATTTTTAATTCTATATGCTCAAATTGTAAAAGTTGTTTCAGCGCTTCAGGATGCGTAAAGTTTAAATATTGAGAAGCCAGAATTTTGCCTTTTATTCCTCTTTTATCTAGATCAATTAATGCTTGTTTGATAGATTGAACTCCGCTGGTAGTTATGAAAGCTACTGAAAAATAAAACGCATCTTGTTCTGGATTTTGTAAAGATTCAAGTTCAGATAATATAGATGACAGGACTTTCTTTTGTTTACTTGCGTCGTTGACAAGTAACTGTGGACGAAAAGCTTGTTGAGATGGAATTCCCTTATCGATAAACCCCGTTTCCAAACTTGGTAGTAAAGCTTTACGAAAATCCATTATTTATTGATTAATGCTTCTACAATTGGCACATCAGCGCCCGCCCAATCCAAATTCACCAACTCATTTTTATCGAGCCAACAGAATGCTAAATGTTCGGTCAATTTTGGTTTGTTTTCTTCCGTTGTGCATAAATAAGTATGCATCGTCAGGTGAAAATCAGGGTAGGGGTGTTCGACGGTGAGCAGCTTGGTGTTGACTTCAATATGCATGTCGAGTTCTTCTCTAATCTCGCGGATAATGGTTTGTTGTTCGGTTTCACCGGCTTCTATTTTGCCGCCAGGGAATTCCCATTTTTTAGAAATGTAATCGTATTTGGCGGGCCCGCGCTGTACAGCCAGAATTTTGTTTTGGTGTTGGATGACGGCTGCTACGACTTCAATGTGTTTCATTGAAGTAAAGATAATCATTTCTTCTTCCGCTTCACCTCGGCAATGAGTTGGTAGGGTTGGAGGTTTTTTGCGTACAGGTCGCGGGGGGTGTAGTAGGGGAGGTGCGTGAAGATGGCGTATTCGGGTTCGATGTCGAACCAATCGGGGTTGAATTGCTTGACACAGACGAGTTCGCCATTTTTACCTGGGATTCCGTAGCCTTGGCCCCATGTGGCGTCAAAAATGTGCCATTGGCCCTCGATTTCGATGGCATTCCAAGCGTGGTTGCTGCTGCTAAAGTCATCGCCTTGCGTGTAGCCAAATCCTTTGGAATAACCTGTTACGGTTTTGATGTTGAGCCCGACGCGCTTGCCTAATTCGGTGTAGAGGTCGGCAAATCCGGCACAAACTGCTTTTGGCTGCTGCTGGGCAGGCACGCGCATGGGCATCGATGGTCGTAAAATTCGTAGTGCTCGCCGCAAAACTACTGCTCAAACACAATGCAATCGAAAGCAGCAAGAGGAGTGTTACTACGAGGGCGCCGTGGGGGTTTTCTTGGGCTTTGTTGGCGTTTTCGTGGCGGGCGGCAAGTGAGAGGCGTTTCATGGCATGTGGCGTTTTAGTGGGTTTGGAAAAAAGAAATTGGAGAAGCTTCTTTTTTTGGTAATACGCGATGCCGAATTGGTTACATGGGGTGGGTAGAAATAAGGTATTGGAGATAAGCATTGAGTTGAGTGCCAAGGTAATAGGGAAGATTCATTAAAAAGAAGGGTTTCCCTTTTGGTGTTCGTTGTGCTTCAATGTTAAATTTTCCGGCATAAAACCGAACTGCATAGGGGTGATCGGTAGCGTCAATGAATTGATGTAGAGATTTTAGTTTTCCGATTTTTCCTGATTTTACTTCAACGGGAATGGCAAAATGTTTAAATGCAATCACGAGGTCTACCTCTGCCGAAGATTGATTCTTTTCTCTGACCCAAAAAAGCGATTTGTAATGTTTACTTGTATTTAGTGAAAGCAGTTCTTGTTGTATGAGATGTGGAATAATTGCCCCTTTGTATGCAGTGTTGAGGTCTTGCATGGCAAGCATGTCGGCTTGAATATTCAACTCATAATTGACAAGGCCCGTATCGAGAAATTGTAGCTTGGGTGATTTATTGAGGTCGGGCAATAATGGTAAGGAAGTTTGAGTAGTTGGGTAGATAAGTTGAATCACTTTTGCGTCATCAAGGTTTCTGAAAGCTTCACCGACTTCTCTGGATTTGTAAGTGGAGTTACCAAAGTTTTGAAATTTAATCCGCGCATCTAAACCAAAAGCTGCTGTAGACATGATGTGCCGTATAACTCGAGCTTCTGTTTTGTTTGTGGCATACTTGACTACATCTTCTTTATAGGTTTCCCAGATGCTTTCATAGATTCTTGATAAATCGGATAACTGTTGTGTTTGGGCGTAGGTTTTGACGACTTCTGGCATTCCACCTAAAATTGCATAGCGGTGAAATAATTCAAGAAGTGTGGTGTGTGCAGCTTCTGCAATAGGTACTTTTAATAGTTCTTCCTGAGCTATTGTATGTTGGATTGCGCTGAGAAATTCTTGAAAATTAATCGGGTATAAATACAGCATTTGTACGCGCCCAACAGGAAAGCTTTTTACATTTTTTAGTGTTTGTTCGAGCAGAGAACCAGCGGCAATCACATGTATTTCGGGTTCAAACTCATAGAAATAGCGAAGCATGGCAATGGCTTCTGGCGATTCTTGGATTTCGTCTATAAAAAGGAGTGTTTTTGATTTTTCGGATCCGGCTATGTTTCTTGATATCAGTAAGGCTTCTATTATGGTTTTGACCCCTTTGTAATCTGTAAAGAAGCTGACATCTGCTGCAAGTTCAAGATTAAGTAATATCGCGTTCGTATAGGTTTTCGCTAATTGCTTAATGAGCGTTGTTTTACCAACTTGCCTAGCGCCTCTAACAATTAAGGGCTTGCGATTCTCGCTTTTTTTCCATTCTAAAAGGGCTTTGTAGAGATGTCTCGAGATAGGTGCCATGATTAAGATTTACAACAAATGTAACAAAATAAGGGTAAAAAAACAAATTAACTGTAATAAAATAAGGGTAAAATAATTGAAAAATGGAAACAAAATAAGGGTAAATGAATTGAGGGTTTTCTATTATTACGAAACATTAACCGAAATGGTATCGGTGAATTTGCTGACGGGCCTAACTACTGCGCAGCGGCATGTATTTCATCGAGGTGCAGACTGCTACCGGATTGCATGTTAGTAAGTTAGTGAAATAAGACCAACTCTCCAAGTCTTAAAAGCCCCTTACTGTGGCTTTTTTTGTGCCGATACCGTACCTTTGCAGCCGTACAAACCCACCCATGAGTAGTATTAATCCCAAATCAGCCCTTCTTTTTATTTTAATTACGATTTGCCTCGATTCCATCGGACTCGGCATCATCATTCCCTCGTTTCCGACACTCATCTCCGAAACCGCACATGTGCCACTTGCAAAGGCTTCCATCTACTTTGGTTGGGTGATGGGCGCTTATGCGTTTATGCAATTTGTGTTTTCGCCATTCATTGGCAATTTAAGTGATCGCTTCGGACGGCGCCCGGTTCTGTTGGTTTCTGTTTTGGGTATGAGCCTCGATTACTTGGTCATGTATGTGGCGCCCGATTTGTTTTGGTTGGTAATAGGTCGTGCCATTTCTGGCATTTTCGGTGCCAGCTTTACGTCGGCTTCGGCCTATATTGCCGACATCTCGAACGACGAAAACCGTGCTGCTAATTTTGGCCTGATCGGCGCTGCATTTGGCATTGGTTTTGTCATTGGCCCTGCCATTGGTGGTTTGCTTTCCGATTTTGGTTCGCGCACGCCCTTTTTAGTTGCTTCGTTTTTCTCGATGGCAAATTTCATTTATGGTCTGTTGGTTCTAAAAGAATCGTTGCCCCTCGAAAATCGCCGTTCATTTGACTGGAAACGCGCCAATCCTTTTGGTGCCATTCAGCAAATCAAGCGTTTCGAAAAATTGAAATACCTGTTTGTGGTTTCCTTTTTAATCATCCTGACCTCGATGTGTGTGCACTCGACTTGGAATTTTTATTCGATGGAAAAATTCGGCTGGACAACCAAAGAAGTCGGGATTTCGTTAGGTGTAGTTGGTGTCAGTTTTGGGTTGGTTCAGGGCGCCTTAACAGGCAAAATTGTAGCCCTTTTTGGGCAGGTAAAAACGGCGCGCTTTGGTTTGCTACTTTCGGTCCTCATTTTATTTTCTTTTGGCTTTCTATCCGCAGGATGGATGCTGTATGCCATTATTTTGCCCTATGCGTTTACGGGTGTGGTTGATCCGGCCATTCGTACGATTGTTTCGGGTCAAGTCAAGAGCAACGAACAAGGCGAATTGCAAGGCATTTTCACAAGCCTCATGAGTTTGGCCGAAATTATTGGGCCGCCTTTATTTATGTGGTTTTATTCGAACTTTAAAACCAGTATTCCACATTCAAAACTCGGCTATGGTGTTCCGTTTTGGGTCGCCAGTGGCATTGCCCTGCTTGCTTTTCTAATGATTTCATGGACCTTAAAAGGCTATGTGCAAAAAGCAGCGGATGTTAAGGAATAAAAAAAGCCCCAGTGATGGGGCTTTTATTTGGTGG
>JBDLPT010000026.1:0-160694 GCA_039800945.1 Bacteroidota bacterium
CAATCTCGGCGTCAGCACCGAAATCCCATGTGGTAGGGTTACCCATGATTACGTCGTCGTAAACATAATAGATCTCTTGAGTAGCTTCGTCGATGATTAACTCGAATGTGGCGCCGTTAGGTAATACTGGATATGCATAATGAGAGACATTTTTCCATTGAACCACAAACTTACTGTTTGGCGAAGTGCCAACTTGTTGGTAGTATACGCCGTTTGGTGCGGCAGCAGTACCTAAATCTTGAATGTAAGGATACAAGCCATTTCCACTAGCTGGCATCACGTAGTTGACCTGAGCTGTTGTAGAACCAAGCACTACCCCACCGTTGTTTCCGATAGTAAGGTTGTTCACTAAAATACCCTGATAAAGCATTGAGAAAGGAAGCGTGATTCCTAATTCAGATTCATCGGTAAGATTGGCATTTGTTCCTGTTGTAGAAATATCTACAAACCCACCTGTTGGGCATTCGTTATCCCATTGGATGTATTGACCTTGATCATAAGTATTCCAAGCAACAAGTGGTGACCAATAGGAAGAATCTCCTGGCGTACAAACGGCTCTTACACGAGCTTGATAGAAAGCATAAGAATTTAATGAGCCAATAGTATAAGGGTGTGCAGACGTATAAACCATTGTTCCAGTACCTGGTGTAAATCCGAATGGACCATATTCAATTTGCCATTGTGTTTCAGAACCACCTGGTGTCCAATCTATTGTTGCGCTATTCAATGAAGAAGAAACAACATTCAATGCGGTTGGTTGTGGACATGTTGGTGGCGCAACAATATTTACAAAATAGTCTTCGGTTTCTCCCCAAGTGTAGGTTCCACATGGGTTCACACCAGTTGTAACAGTAGTTTCTACGGTTACCACACGCATACGAGTGATACCTTGTGTTGCTGTCGTTGGTACTGAAATTGTTCCGATTTCAAAATGTGGACCTTGTGTATAAGTTGTTGATGAGTAAACCATTTCACCCGCATCAGTAAACAAACCATTTTGGTTGAAGTCAATCCATGCTTTTGTCCAGTTATTGTAGTTACCATTACAGGTGCCCACTTCAACAGAAAAAGGATAAATAACACCGGGTGCAAGTATAGCTGGTGCTACTGTTGTCGTAAAGTTAGAATAATTGCTTGCAACTGACCCCGGGCCTGGTGCAGTAACTCCACAGGTGGAGGTGTTGTTAATTGTATTAAGCGTAACATTCAAAATTTCTTCGTCTGCCGTAGAAGTTGAGGCACTTGTACAATAACAGTTCAAGAAAGTGCTCGTTAGCAATTGAAGAGGCGTAGAAGTTGCGGAAAGTGCAGTTGAAGTACAGGTTACTACACATTGATACCAGGTGTCTACAGTTTGAGAAGTCGTATATGCAGAAGTTGTTGCACCAGTAATATTAGTCCAAGGCCCAGTTGATGAGCTCGCACTTTGCCATTGATAAGTAAGGCCCGATGAGAAAGTAGCATTGGCCATACTTAGAGTAAATGGTACGCTCGGACAAACCGGAGATAAAGTAGAAGCTGTATTGCCCGCATTAGGAGCGCCAGTACAAGCAGTCCCTGAAATAAAATTAATTGATCCAATAAAACCACGATTGTTGATTCCACTTGTAAGTGTACCACCAAATCCAATATTGGTTCCGGTTAAAATATTACAACCTCCGCCAGAAAAGGTATATGAGCCTGCAGTAAGTGTTGAGTAACGCAGACTAGAAGCTAATGACAAACAGATTCCATAAGTTGAGCCAGCAGGAACAATTAGGTTTAAGCCTGTCATCATTTGCTGCGGCACATTTGTAGTTGTATTAGCAACACCAGTAAACGGTTGGGCCCCTACTTGCACCCAACCATTAGTAGTATTAACTGCCATTGTTGTTGCACTTATCGCTGTAGGGTTATACCAAAGAGTTGCCGTATTTGCAATCGATGTTCCAGTACAAGAAGATATCCCGGTAATAATAACATCAGACGTATTGGTATTCTGAAAATTGAAAGTAATCATGCTCGACCCATTATTATTTGTAAAGTTGGTCGAAATAGTAGTTTGGGCCTGGAGCAATCCAAAACCATGAAACAATACTACCAGAGTAAAAAGTAAAAGTTTTTTCATAGGAAAAATATAAAATTCTTGCTGAATTGATATTGCCCCAAAGATAACCATTACAAAACAAAAAAGCCACCCCTAAGGGTGGCTTTCGAATATTCAATAGGTTTTAATTATTGTTTAACCACTCTGAATGTTTGTACAGAATCTGCAGCTGAAATGCGGACCATATAAACACCAGTTGTCATGTTCGTAAGGTTTAATGTAGAACCGTTAGAAACATTTACTTGGTCAATTACTAATTTACCTTGAGCATCAAATACTTGTGCTTTTGCATTGAGTTCAGTTGGCATTGAAATGGTCAACTCACCTGTTGTAGGGTTTGGTTGAACACCCATTTCAATTGTAACATTTTGCTCAATACCTACAGCACTAATTGTAATACAGTCAGATTGATCTGAACAACCTTGTGGTGTGCTCACTACTACTGCATATGTACCATTTGCTAATGCATTAAATGTTGCAAAAGATGCATTTGGAACATCTGTACCAGTTGTACAGTTGATCCATTGGTAGTTATAAGTACCAGGAGTTGCTGCTAAAGTAACATCATTTACTACAGTTGCAACCGCAACTGGTGTAGCATTAACAGTTACTGTTACTGCATCAGTATCAGTACAACCATTTACAGTAGTACCAGTTACAGTATAAGTTGCTGTTGATCCCGGAGCAAATGCTGTACCATCAGCGATACCACCTGTCCATTGATAAACCAATGCACCAGAACCGCTTAAGGTAACTTGCTCACCTGCACAAATTGTTTGATCAGCACCAGCATCAACTACTGGAAGCGCAACAACGGTTACTGTTACTTGATCTTGGTTTGTACAGTTGTTTAATCCTGTTGCAACAGCAGTGTAGGTTGCAGTAGAAGTAGGTACAAATGCAAATCCGTTATTTACGTTTGGAGACAACCAAGTGATGTTTCCTGTTCCTGCAGCGTTCAATGTTACTGAAGAACCATCACAAATTGTTTGATCCGGTCCAGCGTTGATAACTGGAATAGGTAATACGTTTACACTTGTAGATCCACCGGCACTACCACATGCGCTAGTTGCGATGTAAGTAAGTGTAACTACTACTGGGTCGTTTGCCGCAGGAAGGTAGTTAATAGCTGCACTAGAAATGTTTGGTGTAATCGTACCGCTACCAGTTGTTGTCCAGTAACCACCTAAAGCATTTTGTGATGCTGCACTAAATGCTGCAGCGTTGTTAGAACATACCGTTTGAGCTGCAGACACAGTTACAGATGGTCCTGTAGAAACGTTCACTTGAACTTGGTCTACGTTAGAACATCCGTTAGCACCAATACCGGTTACAGTATAGATTTGCGAAGCAGTTGGGTAGAAAGGAACACCTTGTACTACGTTGTTTGACCAGATGTAGCTAGCTGCACCAGATGCATTCAATGTAGCACCAGTACCAGTACAAATAGTTTGGTCAACACCTGCGTTTACCGTTGGTAAAGCAAGAACTGTAATCACCATTTGATCTTGGTTAGTACAACCGTTAGCACCGATAACTGATACAGTCATGGTTTGGCTAGTTGTAGGTACAAACTGAGTGTTGTTTGCATAACCACCAGTCCAAGTAAATGGACTCACTACTGGAGTTGGTGAAGAAATTGTAGTTGTACCATTCAAGATTACAGGAGTACCTGCACAGATTGTTTGGTCAAGACCAGCATTTACTACCGGTTGTGGCAATACGTTAACAACCATGACATCTTGGTTTTGACAACCATGAATGTCAGTACCTACTACAGTGTAAGTAGCTGTTTGGATAGGGAAGATTGGAGTAGCATTCGTAACAGTTAAGTTAGGATGCGTTGTTGTCCAAGCGTAAGCAAGTGCTCCCGAACCAGAAACGATAGCTGGCGATGCATTACAAATTGTTTGGTCAACACCAGCATTAACAACTGGAAGCGCCCATACAGTAAGTACCGCTTGGTCATTGTTTGTACATCCTACTGAGTTTTGAACGTTTACTTGGTAAGTATATGTACCAGCTGCAGTTGGTGTAACAGCCAATGTGTTACCTGTGTAAGCAGCTGAAAGACCACTGTTTGCATAGTTAGTCATTGTCCAGTTGTAAGGAGCAAGACCAGCTGCAGTAAATGTTGCAGATTGATTCAAACAGATCGCTTGGTCAACACCAGCATTTGCAGCAGGAATAGTTGAATAAGTAATTTGAACGTCGTCGGTATCCATACATCCGTTCACATCAGTACTTGTTACTACGAAAGTACCCGTTGCACCAATTTGGAAAGGAACACCATTAGTAACACCAGCAATTGGGCCACTCCAGATGTAGTTCAATCCTGATCCAAACGTAGTAGTTGCAGTAAGCGTAGCTGGCATTGTAGCGTTGTTAGAACAAATCAATTGATCCACACCTGCGTTCACAACTGGAAGTGGGTTGATTGTAATTGTGTTGGTGGTTGAAGTTGTTGTACAACCTGTTGCCACATCTGTCAAGGTAACGTTATAAGATGCAGTAGTTGGGGTTACACCCGTGTTGCTCAAAGTCAATGAACCTGAAGCAGCGTTGATTGCAGGAGTTGTATTCCAAGCATAAGTGTAAACTGCAGAAGGACCAGTTTGTAGATTTACAATGTAATCTTCTGTTTCACCCCAAGTGTAAGTTCCACATGAGTTGATAGAAGCAGGAGAAGTTTCTACACTGATTACACGCATTCTTGTAACTCCTGGTACAACACCTGTTGTTGGAATTAGAATAGAAGCAGTCTCAGTATGAGGGCCTGTTGTAGTAGCGGCAGATGCATAAACTGTTTCACCAGCATCTAGGAAGTCTCCATCGCGGTTCAAGTCAATAAAGACCTTAACAGAATTTGAATAGTTACCACCACATGTTCCAATTTGAACTGAAAGCGGATACGTGTATCCTGCAATGATGTTTGGAGCAGCCACGGTAGCCGTGTAATTAGAATATTGGTTTAGGGTTGAACCTGCACCTCCTGTTGTAGCACATGTAGAAGAATTATTTAATGTTCCAAAAGTTACATTTAAAATTTCTTCATCTGCTGTATTAGTAGCGTTGCTTGCACAATATCCTGTAGGCTGTGTTTGCGGACCAGAAACTAAGCTAGAAACATTTAAATTAACTAAACTTCCGTGACATGGTGTAACGGCTGCAGCTGTAGTTGTTGTAACAACAGGGATAGGATTAACTAAAACGGTTTGCTGAACTTGGTTAGCACAGTTGGCATTTGTACCTGTTACTGTATAAACATAGGTGCCAGCAACTGTTGGAGTTAGTGAGCGTGTTGCTCCTGTAGAAGGCGCAGACATACCTGATCCAGGGTATGATGCTGTAGACCATGAATAAGTATAAGCAGGAGTTGCAGTAGCAGAAGCAGTTAAAGTAACGCTTGACCCTAAACAAATTGTTGGCGTAACACTTGTTGCAATGTTAATTGCAGGTGGAGCAGTTACAGTTACTACTACAGGAACTGGAGCACTAATACAGCCATTTGTTCCATTCTCTGTTACATAGAAAGTAGTAGTTGCAGAAACAATTGAACCATAAGTGGTAGGACCAGCTACAATTGGAGCTCTTTTGATTACGATATCGTCAAGGATTGATCCTGATGCAATACCACCAGAGCGAGAACGCCATACGTAAGCCCAGTTTGCTTTGTTAGCTGTAACGAATGCAGCTGGAAGCTGAACGTTTGTAAATAACGGCGTACCGTTAACACTCATGTTCAATACACCGGCAGCGTTGATTGTTACTAAAACATTTGAAGTTGCTCCAATCCATGTTGTAGTTGGATCGTAGGCAAGAACACCTGTTGACGTTGGGTCTTGATTCGCAACTGTACAGTTATACATCAAGTAAATACCTGGCGTGTTGGTTCCATTTGCGTAGCTATCAAAAGCTATTTTCAATTTTGTACCAGTTCCGTTTTCAGCATTAGGAGTAGCTGCAAGTGCATTTACGTCGTCACCGAAACTGAAAGCCATACCATCAGCAGTGTTGGCTACGCCAGCACCTTGATTTGTATATGTAAACGAAACTTCGTGTGCGTTTGTGTTATATCCTGACGCATTTACAGTGATACCTCCTGATTGTGAAGCTAAGTTCGGATGTAACACTAACTGACCTCCAGTAACGGAAGCCACTCCAGAAAGTGTAGCATTTGACAAAGTACTAGAGGTAAAGTCGTTTGACCAATATGTTGCTAATGCACCATAGTTAGAGCCTTGTGCTGAAATTGTAGTAGCTGGATCTGTATACCAGTTAAACTGAGCAGTACCACCACCGCCATTAACAGACGCCACACTTGCAGTAGGAATTTGGAAACCACAATGTGTAGAGTTGGTAACAACTGGCGCAGTTGGTAAAGCAAGTACAGTTACCGTTACAGCCGGTGCTGCAACTGTACAGCCAAGGGCACCAATAGTAGCAACATAAGATGAAGTTGAAGTAACCGGAAGTGACAATGGATTGGCTGTGCCAACAACTGTAGCACCTTGTGCCCAAGAAACAGTTCCAACAACACTTAACATATAGTCTTCTCTTTCACCATATGAAGAAGTAGTTGCATAACTAGAAATTGTCGTCTCCAAACATACAACTCTCATTCTCATATTACCAAATGCCCAAGTAGGAACAGTGAACGTTCCTGTTCTTGTGTGAGGCCCAGAAATAGTTGAAGTAGGTGTATAAACCATTTCTCCAGCATCTGAGAATAATCCATTTTTATTCCAGTCAATGAATATTGCAAGTGAATTGCTATATGAGGATCCAGTAGTTTGACTAGAGATAGAGAATGAATAAGTTTGACCACCTACTAAATTAACGGTAGCCAAAGCAGAGTAGTCAGCAAAACCACCTGCAACACCAACCGCTGTTCCAATAGTTCCGCCTAATGAGTTAATAGGTGAAGTATTGTTAAGTAAAGTTGTTGCACCTTGAGTGATTGTTACGTTTGCGATGTCTTCATCATTTACAGGAAGACTTATTGTAGGTGAGTCATATGAAGGAACGGTCATGTTAAACGAAGCCGCCAACAAGGTTGACTGACCCGCACAAACTGTACTCGGTGTTGCAGTAGCTGTAGCTGTCACGCCTACTAACGGCGCATCAAAATAAGACTGACCAATAAACAATGTGCTTGCTGAAGAATTGGTTGCGTTAACGGTCCATGTTACAGTAGCATTTGAAGGGGTTGCCGTTGGAATAGTTCCTGTCCAAATTGTACCACTTGTGTTTGTTAAAGTGATGTTTGGTTGTGCAACACCATTAAATGCGTAACTCAGCACTGCAGTTGTTACTGCAGTTGGAGAAGCAATGTTTAAGGTAATTACGTGTGCAGTTGGCGTACAAGATACGGTTGAAATTGATGGTGATGAACTGCTTAAAGTAATTTGTGGGGCAGTTGTAATACCAGTGAATTCAAATGCGCCACGATCTGGTGCAACACCAGTACCTGTATATCCTGCATTTCCTGCACGAACAACACTTGCCTTGTCATCTGTAATTTCTGAAATTTGAAGTGCGCCACCTTCTACTTGCGTAGTAATGCCATTCACCGGCTTCAAGTAGTCAACACTTGAAGGTGTTAAGCTAATGAAGAATGAACCAGCCGTAGAATAGGTAAATGCTTCACCTGTCATGCTGTATGCATCACGCGGTGTAACTAAAGTTTTGTAGTTAGCAAGCGTTTGCTGAACTGCTGTACCCTCCATGTAAATAACGCGCGTTGCACTTGGCGTACCTGCAAACAACATGTTATTGTTAGAATTTACATCGAAGTTGTTCAATTGGGTTGCTGTTGCTCTTCTGAATGCTGCAATTACCCCAGCACCTGTCGGTGTAGAAAGGTTGACAACAATGTTGTTTCTCATGAGCAAGTTTTCAGTTGTTGCTGTTGCACTTGATGCATGATAGATACCCGAAGTAGAGAAGTTTGCACCAGTAGAGGTTGCATTCAGATAAATGGTGTTGTAATCTACATTAACACTACTATTTGTAAGTGTATTCATTAATGAAATTCCTCTAACTACATCAGCCGTTGGTGTCGAAGCATTAGTAGCAATTGTTGCTTTGATATCTCCAATAACGTTGTTGTAGATTTTGATATTACCATAGTGATACAAATCTGAAATACCATAGGCCGTTCCACCAGCATTGGTGTTTGTAAGATTCGTGATTTTATTTTTGTAATACTCAGCGCCACTTTGCGTATAATAAATAGCCAAACCTGCAACATTATAAGCTCCAGTTGAAGTTAGTCCTGAAATATTGTTGTTGTAGACTTTAATTGCACCTGAGTAGTATGAGTAAATTCCGTAAACTACTCCACCCCCAGAAATATTAGAGGCTGTGTTGTTGTAAATGTTAGAAGACGCATTACCATAATAAAGGTAATAGCCGTATGTGAACCCTGTACCTAAATTGGTAATATTTGAGAACGTATTATTGAACATTTGACAAGCACCGTTATATGGTGAATAATAACCATACACGTATCCTCCAGTTGCGAAAGTTAAGCCAGAGAAAGAGTTGTTTGAAATGGTACCAGCATAGTACATATAGTAACCATAGACATAACTTGAAGGCTTGTTAACTGTAAATGTTAAGGTATTACCGTTAATTGTATTAACAGGGTTGTTACCATATAAGTAAACACCGTAAACATATCCTGATCCGGTTTGCCCAAAACTTAAAGTATTTGTATTGGCAGTACAAGAACCAGTTGTTCCCGAACTAGATCCTGTTAAATAAATTGCGTAAATAGATGATGCTGTAGTTGATGCTGCGTGAGCTAAGGTTATTGTGTTTCCATTAGCTGAACAAACTCCTTGTTCAGAAGATGAAGACAAGAAGATACCATAACCCGTGCTGGTAAAACCAGAGCCACCACCTGCAGTGTTGTTGATGATGTTATTGTTGATTGCAAAGGAATTATAGTAAATACCGTAAACTGCATATGCTGCTGATGCAGCACCACCACCATAATTTTGGATAGTATTTCCGTTTGCTGTGATGTTAAGGTCGTAAAAATTGTATGGAGTAACATCGCTGTAACCTCTTTGGTAGATACCAACGTGTACGTTTGAGATGATATTGCTATTGAAAGTAAGGTTTTCGTTACGTCCACCTATTGATGTAACAGCAATACCAGTTGCTGTTGTTGTTGTAGAAAGTGCGTCATTATTACTAGACATGATACCCGTTACAACTGCAGAAGTTCCTTTACTCATTGTGATAGCACAGTTGGTTATGGAAACGTTCTTACAACCATTGGTTCCGCTTACTTTACGCAAGTAGTAACCATATTCGATACCAGTTGTTGAAGATGCAGCAGTTGAAGCGGTTACATTGATTGCATTGAAACTAAGGTAGTCAGAACCATCAATGATCACAATAGCATCAGCTTGTGCACCAAGTACTGTTGAATTGAGCGTTCCCGCATCCGTTCTGGTGATTACAGGGTTTGCTCCTGAGCCACTTTTTTGGAATACGATTGGGCTAGCTGCTGTACCTGTTGCCGTAATGATAAGCGGCGCTGTGGTAGATTCAGTGTAACCAGATGCAACGTTGAACGTTACACCACCTGTCCCGACACCTTGCGTGTTGAGGTCAGTGATTGCTGCCGCGATGGTAGCATAGTTCCCCGGAATTGTTTTGGTACCAGTAAGCTGGGCCAATAGGTTCCCCGAGCTTAAAAGCATCAATACAACTGCCAAGAAGTGTAGTGATTTTAGTTTAGTAGTAATACGCATTTTATAGAAGTTTTAAAATGTAGATTCGCAAATATATTGTTAAAAATCTAAAAAACAAAAAATTAAATTGCATCAAGATATTTTATGACTTTCATGTACTTTTGACATCATGATAAAAGAATTGAACTCATTGCGCGCTTTAGTGTGCGGATCCACCCAAGGAATTGGGCTTGCAGTGGCACAACAATTAGCAAAAGATGGCTTTAGCGTTTGCCTCACAGCCAGAAATGAAGAGAAATTAAAAGCGGCGCTTGGTACCTTAGATATTACTAAAGGTCAAGCTCATCAATATTTTGTATCAGATTTTTCAAATCCAGAAGGATTAAAAACTGCTGTTCATCAATTCATTGCAGCAAATGGAGAACTCCATTTATTAATCAATAATACTGGCGGGCCAAAAAGCGGGCCAATTGTAGAAGCAGACCCAGCAGAATTTCTTGCAGCCTTTAATCAGCACCTCATTTGCAACCATATATTAATGCAAGCCATTTTGCCAGGTATGAAAGCCAAAGGTTATGGCAGAATCATCAATATCATCTCGACTTCGGTCAAACAGCCTTTGCCAAATCTTGGGGTTTCAAACACCATTCGTGGAGCGGTAGCCAACTGGAGCAAAACCCTCGCTACTGAACTTGGCGGATTCGGCATTACGGTTAATAATGTATTGCCTGGAGCCACCAATACGCAAAGACTCACTGAAATTGCAAGTGTAAAAGCAAACAAAACCGGAGAATCTGTAGAAGAAATTTTGGCAGAGATGGGTCAAGAAAGCCCTATGAAGCGCATTGCAGAACCCACAGAAGTTGCTGCCGCGGTTGCCTTTTTAGCTTCGCCAAATGCTTCTTATATAAATGGTATCAATTTGCCAGTAGACGGAGGCCGCACCAAAAGCTTGTAATTTATTCTTTGCGATTTCTTTTTTCTAAAAGAGAACGGTACGCAAACAAAATCGGGAAGCCCAATAATAAACTAAAGGCCATCATGTAGCCGCGTTTGGTCAAATAGAAGTCCACAACGCCTTCCATTTCTTGCGGTTCATAGCCCAAGCCTAAAAAATAAGCCAAACTTAATGGTGCTTTTAAAGTATAGCGTTTGCCAAGTCTTTCGTAGATAATTTCGCCTTCAAATAAATTTGGGCTTACTAATACCAACACAAGGCCAATTATTAAAAAGCTTAGTGCAAAAACAAACCAAGGCTTTAATAAGTACTCTTTCCATTTAATCATAGGGCAAAATTACCTTAAATCTGCCTATTTTCGCAGTGCTTCTTATGAAACACATTGCTTATCTCTGTTTGTCGCACGGTTGGGGTGGTTTAGAAATGAACCAAATCAGAAATGCAAAAGCCATGCAAGATCGAGGCCATGCGGTTTTAATTTTAGGGCTATATAATAGTATGGTAATTAAAGAAGCCCAGCAATTACATTTGCCCTTTTTTATTGTCCGAAAAAAACCTAGCTATTATAATTGGTTGCTTGGGTTTGAATTGGCACAACTATTAATTCAAAAAGGGTATCGAGAATTGATTTTCCGAAACAACAGAGAAATGAGCCTTGCGGCAAGTATTTCTTTTTTTGCCAGAAAAAAAGTTCGCGTGCACTATTTTATGGAAATGGCTTTCGGCGGCAAGAAAAAACAATGGTTCAGAACTTTGCGCTATACATTCTTTACTACATGGAATTGCCCTCTGCCCTACTTAGCTGACCAAGTATTAGAAAACGCTTCGATTTCATTAAAGAAAATTAGACGCATACCTTCAGGAATTGCTTTTCAAGATCATATCGAAATCGACAGACTCGACGCTCGTCAAGAATTGGGTTGGCCGACACAAGGAAATATTATTGGAGTAGTCGGAAGAATCGACCCAAAAAAAAGACAAGACTTCGTGTGGGAAATGTTTGCCATGAGGCCTCAGGAAAATGAATATCTAGTTTTTGTGGGAAGCAGCACAGCAGATGAAGCGCCAGACTTCGAAGAACAGCTCAGGCTTAAAATTGCTGCCCACCCCAAAGGAAAAAATGTGATTTGGGCAGGGTTTCAAAACAATATGGTCGCGGTTTATAAAGCAACCGATGTGTTGATCATGCCTGCCATCAATGAAACTTTCGGAATGGCCACCCTTGAAGCACAGCAAGCCAATTGCCCGGTGGTTGGTTCAAATAATGGCGGAACAGCGGCATTAATTGAATTATACGGCGGGGGCTTGACCTTTGAATATGATCATCTCGAAGACCTTTCGATGAAAATAAATGAACTTTTCAAAGGTGCTTTTCCTGCAGTACAAACGGACCTACTTAAACAACATTTTAGATTTGAGCGCGTTTGTGAAAGAATTGAAAATGAAGTGCTCAATTAGTTTGCCCCGATTTTTACTTAAATTCGTCTGATGGACCTCTATACCTCTAAACAGCGCTGGAAATTTTTACTCATTTTGCTCGCACTAAGCATTGTAGGGGTTAGTTTATTCTATTCTAATCAACGCATTAAAAAAATTGGCGACCGCGAGCGGCAAAAAGCACAACAATGGGCAATTGCCTTGCGCAAGAAAGCAGAACTCGTTGACTTAAGCAGCCAAATCTTTAAAGCGCTTCAAGAAAAAGAAAAGCAGAAAATGGAATTGGTTGTAAAAGCCAACCGCACCCTGTTAGACGCATCTGATTTGAGCCTGAGTCAGGATGTAGATTTTGCACTTGAAATTATAGAGGCCAACAAAGACATTCCCTTTATTTTACTAAATGAAGACGGCAGTATCTCGCAATCTAGAAATATAGATTCTAGCATAGAAAAAGCTTCAGTATCAAGCTTGGCAAAAAACTGGATTTCCGAAGGGCGATCCTATAAAATTCAAGTTTTTGCAGACATGTACATGACGCTTTGTTATGGGTTTTCCAAAGAGCTCTTGCGTTTGCATGCGCACTCAGACTCTTTAATTCAGTCTTTTAATGCAGACCTAACGGATCAAAAAAACTTAGTGCCAGTCTTGCTTTACGACACTAAAACAAAAAAAGTAATAGCGAGCAACCTAGATGCTTCAGAAGTTTCAGTTAAAAACCTCAGCAAAACACTTGCTGAAATGGCCAAACAATACGAGCCTATCGAATTGAATTACAACAACCAAACCAAATTGCTTTACCTGAAAGACAGTGAAGAAGTCCAGCAACTCTTTTGGCTTCCGTATTTGCAATTCGGGATTTTAGGCCTCATTGTTTTGATTGGTTACCTCTTGTTTTCGATGTACAGAAAAGCAGAACAAAATCAGGTCTGGGCCGGAATGGCCAAAGAAACTGCCCATCAACTCGGCACTCCACTTTCTTCAATGATGGCTTGGGTGGCTTATCTGGAACAACAAGATATTGACCCCATGATTCCGAAAGAAATGCACAAAGACCTCGAAAGACTCGAAAAAATAACCGACCGTTTTTCAAAAATTGGTTCAGGTGCAAAACTTATCGAGGCCGATTTATCCGAAACCATCGAGAACAATTTGAATTACCTAAAAGCACGCTTGTCTCAAAAGGTGGATATGCATTATGAACTGATCGGCGAACGCCCATTAATGGTGCAGCACAACGCCTCGCTTATTGAATGGGTAATCGAAAATATTTGTAAAAATGCCGTAGACGCCATGGAAGGAATCGGCAGTTTGAAAATTACTGTCAACGAAGTGCCTGAGTGGGTACACATTGATATTTCTGACACCGGAAAGGGTCTGACGCCAAAACAATTTAAAACCATTTTTGAACCCGGTTATTCTACAAAGAAGCGCGGGTGGGGCCTTGGACTTACGCTCGTAAAAAGAATTGTGGAAGAATACCATAAAGGAAAAGTGTTTGTCCTGAATTCCGAACTCGACAAAGGCACCACTTTTAGAATCAGCTTGCCGCATTGATCCGCGGGCTGCATTATTCTATTTATCTTTACCCTTCAAAATGCCAACTATGGAAAGCCTCGTTCTATCAGAAATTCGCAATCATATTGCTTACCTTACTATTAATAGGCCTCAACAACTCAACGCACTCAATAAAGATACGATTGAAGCCTTGCACAACGCATTGGCAGACGCAGATCAAAATCGTGAAGCAAGGGTAATTATTCTTACCGGTAGCGGAGAAAAGGCTTTTGTAGCGGGTGCAGACATCAAAGAATTTGCCGATTTCAATATTGCTCAAGGTGGTCAGTTGGCTCAAGTGGGTCAAAATTCACTTTTTGATTTCATTGAAAATCTTTCAACTCCTGTTATTGCGGCAGTAAACGGTTTTGCACTTGGGGGTGGTCTAGAATTGGCAATGGCCTCTCATATTCGTATTGCCAGCACCAATGCAAGAATGGGCTTGCCAGAAACTTCTTTAGGTGTAATTCCTGGATACGGCGGCACACAACGCTTGGCACAACTCATTGGCAAAGGAAAAGCCAACGAACTCATTTTTACTGCCGGAATGCTTAAAGCCGACGAGGCGTTGCAATGGGGCTTGGTAAACGCAGTTGTTGAACCTGAAGAACTCATGACACATTGCGAAGCTCTTGCCGCTAAAATCATTAATAATTCTCCAACCGCTATTGCTGCAGCAATTAAATGTGTCAATGCAGGTTTTCAAGATGGTGTCAATGGCTACCATGTCGAAATAGAGGAATTTGGCAAATGTTTCGGAACTGCAGATTTCAAAGAAGGCACCACCGCTTTTCTAGAAAAGCGCAAGGCTAATTTCAATGCTTAATGGCTAACCCAATTCGGAAATTAGCTGGGCAAACCGCCATTTACGGCCTTCCTTCAATAGTTGGGCGCTTACTCAACTACTTGTTGGTTCCGCTGCACACCTATTATTTTGCCCAAACTTCAGACTACGGCGTCATTTCCGAACTTTACGCTTGGGTTGCTTTTCTTATTGTCTTGCTCACTTTTGGAATGGAAACCGCATTTTTTAGGTTTTTGCAAAACGAAACAGACAAAGAAAAAGCCTACAATACGGCCTTTTGGTCGGTTGTTGGAGTCAACGGTTTCTTTTATACGCTGTTGCTCTTTTTCAATAATGATATTGCCAATGCGCTTCTTTTTGAAGGCCACAACGAATATGTGGTGCTACTCGGTACTATCGTGATGATAGACGCAATAACCGCACTTCCCTTAGCTAAACTCAGAGCTGAAGAAAAGGCGCTCAAGTTTGCCGGCATTCAAATGACCAGTATCGGGCTCAATATTGGGCTCAATGTAATTGCAATGGTCTTCTTTTTTAGTGCCGAGCGCCCTGAAGAAGGTATTTTATTTATTCTTTTGGCCAACCTTGCCGCTTCTTTAGCGAAGCCTCTTTTGCTTTACACTCAAATTTTCAAAGTGTCTTTTTCAAAAGATTGGGCCCTCTACAAAAGAATGTGGATGTACGCCATTCCTTTGGTTATCGCTGGTTTTGCAGGCATCATTAATGAAACTTTTGATAGAATTTTGCTCAAGCATATGCTCTATGACCCCGCTATCCCTGATTCATTAACCTATGCTGAATCACAGGTCGGAATATACAGTGCTTGCTATAAATTAGCCATGCTAGTAACCATCATTTTGCAGGCCTACCGCTATGCAGCAGAACCTTTTTTCTTTAGACAAATGCAAAATCAAGACCGAAACACCATCTACGTGAAGGTCATGAATCTATTTGTGGCTATGGTTTGCGCCGTTTTCTTACTAGTGAGCCTAAACATCGATATTTTCAAGCATTTTATTCAAAAAGAAGCTTATTGGGAAGGGCTTAAAGTGGTTCCTATCTTATTGATTGCCAATATTTTTCTCGGGATTTACTACAACCAAAGTATTTGGTACAAACTCAGCGGAAAAACACAATATGGTGCTTACATCACTATTTTTGGCGCACTGCTGACTATCGCCATCAATATATATTTCATTCCGAAGTATCAGTATATGGCAAGTGCCTGGGCTACACTCATTGTATATGGTTTTCAGATGTTAGTTTCTTACTTTCTAGGTCAAAAACACTTCCCTATTCCATATAATATTAAAAAATTCTTCCTCTATTTCGGCTTGAGTATCGTGCTGTACCTCATCGGTAGTAGTGTAGTATTTGAAAAAGCGGTGCTCAATCACTTTTTTCATAATTTCATTTTGGTGTGTTTTGTTTTATTTGTTTTTGCACTCGAAAAAAACAGCCTGAAACCTAGTGCTGCACACTAATTGAACATTTTCTGCGTTTGCTTGTTCTTAAAGCTACCGAAACGCTTAACTTTGTTCATATGTCAACACATCCGTATACACCCGGTCCGCTTCTTGCTCAAATTACTGTCCCGAGTGATTTACGTGAAAAGTTTAGCCAAGAACAACTCCCACAAATTTCTCAAGAACTGCGTCAATACATCGTTGATGTCATTTCTGAAATCGGTAACTCTCATTTTGGTGCTTCTCTAGGTGTTGTTGAACTCACTGTTGCCTTACATTATGCTTTCAATACCCCTCACGATCAACTCGTTTGGGACGTCGGGCATCAGGCATACGGGCACAAAATACTTACCGGACGCCGAGAAAAATTCCATACCAATCGCCTCAAAGGCGGGATTTCTGGTTTTCCTAAGCGTTCAGAATCCGAATACGACACTTTCGGCGTTGGCCACTCCTCTACCTCTATTTCAGCGGCTTTAGGGATGGCTGTTGCCAATCATTACAAAGGCGAAACAACGCGCCAACACATTGCCGTTATTGGCGATGGCGCCATGACCGCTGGCTTGGCTTTTGAAGGGCTCAACCATGCTGGTTTTGAAAAAGATGCCAATCTTCTTGTAGTGCTCAATGACAACTGCATGTCTATTGATCCAAATGTAGGCGCCCTCAAAGAATACCTCACAGACATCACCACTTCGCATACCTACAACAAAGTAAAAGACGAAGTCTGGAAATTACTCGGAAAGATTTCAAAGTTTGGCCCCGATGCACAAACTATTGCTTCCAAAGTTTCACACGCCTTGAAAGGCACACTTTTGAAGCAGTCTAACTTATTTGAAGCGCTCAATTTCCGCTACTTTGGCCCTGTAGATGGCCACGATGTGGTTGCCTTGGCAAAAATCCTAGAAGATCTCAAAGATATTCCGGGCCCTAAAATTCTACATTGCATTACCCGCAAAGGTGCCGGCTATAAATTTTCAGAAGAAGGAAACCCAACCAAATGGCACGCACCAGGTGTTTTCAATAAAGAAACAGGTGAAATTGTCAAGATTGTTCCTAAATCGCCTGAACCACCCAAGTACCAAGACGTTTTTGGTCATTCTATCGTAGAATTAGCCGAAAAAAACGAGCATATCATGGGGGTTACTCCAGCAATGCCTTCAGGATGTTCTCTCAACATCATGATGCAAGCCATGCCAAAGCGCGCTTTTGATGTCGGTATCGCAGAACAACACGCCGTTACCTTTAGTGCAGGTTTAGCTACACAAGGAATGGTTCCATTTTGCAATATTTACTCTTCGTTTATGCAGCGTGCCTATGACCAAGTCTTGCACGACGTCGCCTTACAAAATCTAAATGTAGTTTTCTGCCTAGACCGCGGCGGTTTAGTGGGCGCAGATGGCGCAACCCACCACGGCGCCTATGATTTAGCCTACATGCGCATGATTCCAAACATGGTGGTTTCAGCCCCAATGAACGAAGAAGAGCTGCGCAACCTCATGTATACCGCACAATTGCCTAACCAGGGGCCATTTTCTATCCGCTACCCACGTGGAAACGGCGTCATGACCGAATGGAAAACTCCATTTAAAGAAATCAAAATTGGCCAAGGCCGCAAAGTAACAGCAGGTGAAGACCTCGCCATCCTTACTATTGGGCACCCAGGCAATTTTGCACAAGCAGCCATTCAGCAATTAAAAGATGCTGGTGTTTCTATTGCACACTACGACATGCGCTTTGTCAAGCCTCTAGACACCGTTTTACTTCACGAAGTTTTCAGCAAGTTCAAGAAAGTTATTACCGTTGAAGATGGCTGCCTAATGGGCGGCTTTGGTTCAGCAGTGCTCGAATTTATGGTAGATCAAAAATACCAAGCTGAAGTTATTCGATTGGGCATTCCCGACGAATACATACATCACGGAACCCAAGAAGAACTCTGGGCCGACTGCGGTTTTGACACAACATCCATTATGGCTACTGTTGCAAAACTTTTCAATCTTAACCAAGAAAAAAATCAGCAGCAGCATATCGGTTAAAACCAAATTATTGTAATTTGGACCAAAACTTTAACCAATACCATGCAAAAAACAAACTACAGCGCATTCGCTACGCTGATTGTCATTTTCTTCTTTTGGGGCTTTGTTGCCGCAAGTAATGACATCCTTATCCCAGTATTTAAAAAGGCGCTCAACCTTTCGCAAAGTAAAGTGCTCTGGATTCAAAACACATTCTATGTAGCCTATACAGTAGGGTCACTTATCTATTTTGCGACTTCTTCTTTACTAAAGAAAGATTTATTCAACCGAATTGGCTACCGCAACGGTCTTGCTCTCGGGTTAATCGTTTCCGCACTTGGAACTTTATTATTTATCCCGGCTTCATCAAACGGAGGGTCATTTCCTATGCTGCTTGGCGGCTTATTCATCGTTGGAATTGGTTTTGCTTTTCAACAAATGGCTGCAAATCCACTTGCTATTCAGATGGGAGATCCTGCAAAGGGGAATGTGCGCCTGAGTATGGCTGGTGGTATCAATAACTTAGGAACAACAATTGGGCCTGTTATTGTGTCATTTGCCATTTTTGGCAGCCCAAGCGGCCCTTCCGAACTCGATTTAAATGCCGTTCAAATTCCATACTTGGTTTTAGGTGGGGTTTTTGTACTTGCTGCACTATTTTTCAAGTTTTCAAACTTACCGGATCGCATCGGAGAAGACCACGAAAACGAGCCTGGTGCAGTGATGAGTACGCTTCGCGAACCACAAGTTCTACTGGCCATGATCGCTATTTTTATTTATGTTGGGGTTGAGGTTGCTACGGCAAGTAACCTTCCTGAATTCATGAAACAACACTTAGGTAAAAAAGAAAGTGAAGTAGCTCCATTTGTATCTTTATTTTGGGCTTCCATGATGATTGGTCGCTGGGCATCAGCAGCAGGCGTGTTCGACAAATCAAAAGCATTCAATCGCACCATGGGTATCATTTTGCCTTTAGTTGCTTTTGGTATTTTTGCTTTAGTCAACACCATTGGCGGTTCCGACGTTTCGGACTTAATCCCTTATCTTGGATTAGTAGCTGTTTTGATTATCGCAGATTTTATTTCAAACGGGAATCCGGTTCGTCAAATTATTCTATACTCAACACTTGGTTCATTAGCCCTCATCATTGGTATTTTCAGCTCTGGTATTGTGAGCGTCTTTGCCTTTATTTCAGTGGGTCTCTTCTGTAGTACTTTGTGGCCTTGCATCTTTACGCTAGGTATTGCCGGTTTAGGGAAACGCACCAATACAGCCTCTAGCTTACTCATTCTGATGATCATGGGTGGTGGTTTTGTAACCTTGGCGCAAGGCACTTTGGCTGATGACAGCCTACTTGGCATCCAACAATCGTATTGGGTTGGTGTGGTTTGTTTTGCGTACTTGATCTATTTTGCAATTCGCAGCGCTGCCATCCTTAAAAACAAAGGAATTCAGACCTTCGAAAGTTCAGCATCCGGACACTAATTTGCCATGTACAAGATTGAATTTAACGATTTCTTTACCTCAGCTTTTTCAGTCGATTGCATGATTTTCGGCTATGAAGCTGGAGAAATCAAGGCTCTTTTGATCAAGCGTGCAATGGAACCCTACGAAAATTATTGGGCCATTCCGGGTGATCTTGTTTACCCAGACGAAGACCTTCCTGTTGCTGCAGAAAGAATTTTAAAGGAGCTTACTGGCCTAGACCACATTCAAATGCACCAATCGCAATCTTTTGGGCACCCGAATCGTCACCCACAGGGTCGGGTAATTACCATTGCTTATTTTGCGCTTGTCAGGATAGAAGATTTTCAAGTAAAAGCATCTTCATGGGCAGACGATATTAGTTGGGCACCCTTACACGAATTGCCTACATTGGCTTTTGACCATAATCATATCCTGGAAAGCACCTATGAATTGCTGAAGCAAAAGTTGCTGATTGAACCAATTTGCTTTGATTTATTACCGGAACGCTTCACACTCAATGAATTTCAACAGCTTTATGAATACGCTTTTGAACAAGAAATGGACAAAGCTAACTTCAGAAAGAAAGTCAAGAACATTCCGTTAATTGCCCACAACGAAAAACAAAAAAACGTCAAGCACCGCCCAGCCAAGCTTTTTACTTTCGATCGCCAGGCATATTTAGCAATGAAAAAAGAAACCGGATATAATTTCAAAATGTAGAAAACATGACTTATTGTATTTTTTACAATAATATTTGTATCTTCGACTATCGCTTTCACTCTAAAAGAAGCGTTATACAGGTTAATAATCAAGAAACGGAGAGGAGTGTCTCCGTTTCTTTTTATGTAAGTACTTGATATTCTGAATATTTTAAATCGTTATTGTTCTTTTTACAATAATTAATTTTTTTCTATATTTATCCCACTCTAAAACTAAAACGACTATGATCAGAAAACTCGTCATGGCACTGCTATGTTGTATCGGTGTCACGCAAGTCTATGGACAAGCCAAAACAGTTAGCGGAACCATTCTCAATGACCGCTCTGAAGGCATTCCATATGTCAAAGTACTTGTAAAAAACACAAGTAAACCCGTTCTCAGTGACGCAAAAGGGATCTTTCAAATCCAGGTAAGCAATGCAGACAGTGCAATTCTTGTATTTACCGCAATGGGGTTCGAAAAACTAGAATATCCCTTACTCGGTAAAACAAATATCACTGTATTAATGAGCAATGTAACTCAAGAAACCAAAGATGTGGTGGTTGTGGGTTATGGTACAGCAAAAACCAAAGAACTCACCGGTGCAACATCGAAAGTAAAAGGTGAAGACATCGAAAAAATGAACATGTCCAGAATGGACCAAGCCCTACAGGGTCAGGTTTCTGGTGTCACTATTTCGAGTAATTCTGGTTCGCCAGGAGGTTCTTCTAATATCCGAATCAGAGGTTTGTCCACTTTTGGCGACAACGATCCACTTATTTTAGTAGATGGTGTGGTCTATGACTCTGAAGGGCTAAACGCACTCAATCCATCTGATATTAAGTCAATTAACGTGCTAAAAGATGCCACAGCAGGTATTTATGGGGTGCGTGCTGCCAACGGGGTAATCATTGTAGAAACCAAAAATGGCGCAATTAATCGCAAGCCAAGTATTGAATACAATGGCTACTACGGCATCCAACAAACCGCTAAAAAACTAGATTTATTAACGGCTGAAGAATATGCGGTTATTAAAAATGAGGCCTTTGCTTTTGGCGGGCAAGCGATGCCATTTAACAATACCAATTTAGGCACCGGAACCAACTGGCAAGATTCAGTTTTTAGCACTGCGCCAATCCAAAGTCATAACCTCTCGCTAAGCGGTGGCACACTCAATACGCGCTACTCTATTGGTCTGGGCTACTTCAACCAAGAAGGTATTGTAGGAGCTGACAAATCAAACTTTGGTCGTTATAATGCACGCCTTAACTTCAGTACAGATATGTCTGACAAATTAAAGCTCAACTCTGTATTACTTTTCTCTTCAGATTTGCGCAGCACCTTGCCTGAAAACGGCATTGGCTCTGTGCTTTACAACACCATCAACGCCTTTCCTAACGAACCTGTACACAGTGGGCCTAATACTTTTTCTTACATGGAAGAAGTCAGCGATATCATTAATCCTGTTGCTCAAATTCAAAATCAATATAACTGGAGCACTGCTAATAAATTCGTCGGAAAAGAAGAGTTTATCTATGAATTCAACGAGCATTTATCACTTACCAATCGTTTCAATTACAACTATGCAATCGTTGATTCTAAAGTATTTTCACCTCTTGTATGGTACGGCGAAGGAAAGTATGCCAACACAGCTGCAAACGCAAGTTTGGCCTCGCCTCAAGTAGAAATTGCCGACAGCATTTTCATTAGTCGTGGTGCGGCCGTTTATGAAGAGCGTTCAACCTTTTTAGACCTTACCTATGAGGCGTTTATGAACTACGACAGAACTTTTAACGAAAACCACAAGGTTAAAGGCACACTCGGAACTTCCATCTTTAAACGCGATGGAAATTCACTAAATGGTGTGGCATATGGCATTCCGAACAACTCTGTAGATTATGCCGATATTTCTGCAAACACCGCGCAAGGTGGCTACCTCAACAATGTTTTCTCTTGGCAGTTTTCAGAAAGACTTGTTTCTGCCTTCCTACGTGGAGAGTATGCCTATAAAGAAAAGTATATGATTTCAGGGATTATTCGTCGCGATGGCTCAAGCAAGTTTGGCCCAAATAGTCGCTACGGTATCTTCCCAACCATTTCAGGAGCTTGGCTGATCTCTGACGAAGATTTCTTCCAAAGCAAAAGCATTGATTACTTAAAACTACGCATGAGCTACGGGGTTTCTGGAAACGACCAAATTCCAAACTTTGCTTATCGTGCCTTACTTAACGGTGAAGGGGTTTATGTCTTTGACGACCTCATTACACAAGGTATTGCTATCGGGCGCCCTGCCAACCCAGATTTAAAATGGGAAACCACACGTCAACTCAATATTGGACTTGACCTTACCTGGTTAAAAGTTGTCAATTTTACGACCAACTACTTCGTGAAAAACACATACGATTTATTGTTCCAACCAGATGTATCTGCGTTGTTAGGGTCTTACGGGCCAGGTGGTTATCCGCCAATTATCAACGCTGGTGATGTTTCCAATAAAGGATGGGAATTCGAACTTGGTTATAGATCTGATGCGAAGAGATTACTTCAGACCAACCTCAATTTCAATTTCACAACAATCAATAACCAAGTGGTGAGCGTGCCAGCTGGTGTGCAATATATCCCTGGTGCTAGCTTTAGTGTAGGTGGTGACGTCGCTACACGTTTCCAAACAGGTTACGAAATTGGTTATTTCTTTGGTTATCAGACTGCTGGAGTATATCAAACGCAAGAAGAAATTGACAACGCTGCAGTTGTTCAAGAAGGTGCTCAGCCAGGCGACCTCATTTTTGTTGACCAAAACGGCGACGGCAAGATTAACTTCTCTGACGATTCTGATAAAACCTACTTAGGTTCAGCGATTCCTGATTTCACAATGGGTTTTGCCTTTAACTTCAAAATCAAAAGTTTTGACCTTTCTGGTAATATTTACTCAGCTATCGGACAAGAAATCATCCGAAACTATGAGCGCCAACAGCCTTATGCCAATCAATTGGCTTATAACATTGACCGCTGGACAGGCCCAGGATCTACTAATGAGCACCCACGCTTAACAACTGGCCCAACCAACAATAACCTATTCTCTTCTTATTATGTGGAAGACGGTTCATTTGTAAGACTGCGCAATGTTCAATTTGGTTATACCCTGCCTAAAAATGCAGCTAGAAAAATCCATGTAGAATCTTTGCGTGTTTACGTAGCAGCCAACAATTTATTGACGCTCACCCGTTACATGGGCTTTGATCCAGATTTAGGTTCTTCAAATGTGTTATCCGCTGGTGTTGACTACGGAATGTATCCACAAGCACGTTCAATTATGAGCGGAATTCAAATCAAATTTTAAGCTGAAAGTCATGAAAAAACTACTCTTCACTTTAGCAACATTTGTAGCCGTTGTAGCGCTACCTTCTTGTGAAAAATTCCTTTCTGTCGATCCGCCTTATGCGCAAGACGCAGAAAATTTCTTTCAAACCCCAGAAGACTACGAACGCGCATTGATTGGTGCCTATGACCTTCTTCAAGGTTCGTTTTTATCTCTTTGGATCGGTGAAATTGCTTCAGACAATGCAATCGCCGGCGGTGAAAGTGTAAATGACAGCAAAGGTTTGCACGATATCGACAACATGACTCACGGCGGTGTGAATGTTGAACTTCGTAACCTTATGCGTTGGAATTATACTGGCATTACACGCGCCAATTACATCCTCGAAAACAAAGACAACATTGATTTTCCGAGGAAGGCGCATATCTTAGCTGAGGCAAAATTCTTACGCGCTTACTACTATTTTGAACTCGTTAAGTTCTTTGGTGATGTGCCAATGATTATCGACAAAAGAATCGGCATAGAGGAAGCAAGAACAATCCCACGCACACCTAAAGCAGAAGTCTATGCACAAATTGAAGCTGATTTACTTGCAGCAGCAGCCGTTTTAAACCCCATTGCGGCACAAAAAGGTCGCGCTACAAGTGGTGCTGCCAAAGCGCTATTAGGTAAAGTTTATTTGTATCAAAATAAATTTACTGAAGCTGCTGCCATTTTCGACGAAATCATCGATTCAGGACAATATAGCCTTTACCAAGATTACAGCCAGTTGTTTAGTGTTGCGGCAGAAAACAATCCGGAAACTATTTTTGATGTGCAATATACAGGCCTCGAAGGAGGAAGTTATGGCTGTTTGATTTGTTTAGAAGGTAATGCAGCGCCTGGTTTCCAAGGAATTCGTCAGTACAACGGCCCTGTTTACGGCGATGGTAACTCTTACAATTTACCAACTCCAGAGCTTTATGCGGCTTTTTCACCGATTGACCCTAGAAGAGCTGCAACCGTACTAGATATCGAAGCGTTTATCGCCGCACAGCCAAATCCTGGGCAAATTACTTATGCAATTGGAGCAGGCGGACACACTGGTTACTACAACAACAAGTATATCAAACGCCAAGGCGAAATTGGTTTGCCAGACAACGACCTCACTAGCCCGGTCAACTACAGAGTTTTGCGCTATGCAGATGTATTGCTAATGGCGGCAGAAGCTCATTATCAACTTGGTAATACAAGTAGAGCCACCACCTTGGTAAATCAAGTGCGCCAAAGAGCAGGTATCCCTGGAGCCTCAGTAAACAACATCGATAAAGTTTATAATGAAAGAAGATTAGAACTTTCGGGTGAAGGTCACCGCTTCTTTGATTTGGTTCGAACAGGTAAGGCCGCACAATTTATCCCTGGATTTGTTGTAGGTAAGCACGAACTGTTCCCTATACCACAAGTAGAAATTGATCTTGCCGGCGGAAATTGGACGCAAAACCCAGGTTATTAATTCAAAAAGCATACTAGACCATGAAAAATATTCTACTAGCTATTCTGTCTGTTGCCCTAGGATTAGCGGCTTGTCAGAAATATGAACCAACCTTGGGGCCAGCTCCAAGTGCTGCCGATGCAGAATTCACCATGACACCCTCTACAGCAAATGCAAATGTCATTGAGCTCAGTGCCAACAACCCCAACATTCAATGCGTTTGGGATTTCGGTAACGGCTCCAAAGCTCAAGGGGCTAATGTTACCGCTACTTACCCATATGCAGGAACTTATACGATTAAACTCACTGTATTCGCAAAAGGTGGAAGCCGTAGCTCTACCAAACAAGTGGTTATCGCCAATGACGACTTCACCCTACTCAACAACCCTTATTACACCATGCTTACAGGTGGTGTTAATGGCCCTGGCTACAAAATTTGGGTAATCGATTCAGCGGCATCTGGTCATATGGGTGTTGGACCAGACCCAGAGAGTGCTCTTGGGCCTATTCCAGAGTGGTGGGCTGCCGGACCAAACGAGAAGCCTGGTTGTGGCCTTTATGACGACAAATATGTATTTCATTTGAACGGGTTTAAGTTTGACATGATTACCAACGGTGATGTGTATGTCCACAACACTATTTCAGGCAATTTCCCTGGCTCTTTTGCTAACCTAGGAGACTTCACCGCACCGTTCCCTGACCAAATGAATGAAAGCTGGTTACTTACCGAGGGGACTGAAACAACAATAACTATTTCAAATAATGCCTTTATTGGTTTCTTTACTGGCCCGCGTGTTTACCGAATTTTAAGCGCCACAGACTCAACCTTGAACTTACAATACGGACATCATGCCGGAGGCCTAAAATGGTACCTCAAATTAAAAGCACTTCCATAAATCATTGAACCATGAAAATCATGACCTTTTTACTTTTAAGCATCGGCCTTTGGGCTTGTCAGCCCGAGGTTGTTAAACCTGCAGGGAAACCTAGTAATTTACAAACCCAACTTACGGTCACTAATGGCGAAGTTCATGTGCAGGCAACGGCAGATAGCGCAAATTTCTACACCGTTACCTTTTTTGATACAAACGACACCGTAACGGTTGAAAGCAAAACTGGTGTGGCCGAATACGTATTCAATTCAAGTGGTACATACAAAATCAGAACGCGTGCTCATGTCATGCAAAATGACTTCATAGAACTCACTGAAGAAGTCTTGATTGAGATCAGTTCTGGTGCCTCTGGAGCGCCAACATCTGGTTATATCAGCCCCTTGAGTTACCCAAATTATTCTTTGGTTTGGCACGATGAATTTAATGGCGCTGGGCTTTCTTCTGATTGGACCTATGATATGGGCACCGGAAGCGGTGGTTGGGGCAACAACGAGCTGCAATATTACAAACAAGAAAATGCAGTTGTAGCCGACGGAATGCTTGCCATTACAGCAAAAAACGAAACATTTAATTCACAAAACTACACTTCAAGTAGAGTTAAAACCCAAGGATTAAAATCTTGGAAATATGGCCGCATAGATGTAAGGGCTGCGCTTCCTTACGGTCAAGGGATTTGGCCAGCTATCTGGATGTTGGGTGACAATATTACCTCGCAAGGATGGCCAGCATGTGGCGAAATTGACATCATGGAATTGATTGGTGGCGATGGCGCAAATGATCGCACTACACACGGCACCGTACACTGGAGTAACAATGGCTCACACGCCCAATATGGTGGAAGCAAAACATTGGCTTCTGGTAAATTTGCAGACAACTTCCATGTGTTTTCTATTGTTTGGGATGCTAACTCTATCCATTGGTTACTCGATAATGTAGAGTTTCATAGTATTGATACCAGCCCAGCAGAAATGAGCGAATTCAGAGAAAAATTCTTCTTGATTTTAAACGTAGCTGTTGGCGGAAACTGGCCAGGATCTCCGAATTCGAGCACAACATTTCCGCAAACCATGTACGTCGACTACGTTCGTGTTTTTCAATAAATAACTATCCATGAAATACGTTTCTATTTTATTGGTCTTAACCATCCTATTTGGCTTCAAAGGCGCGGAAGTACTCTACTTTTCCAATCCTACAGACCAAGACATCGAGTTGCTCATAGCTAATATGTCCATTGAGCAAAAAGTAGGGCAAACCTGCCAAATCACACTCGATGCCATTCATAAAACCGATGAAAAAGGTCAGGCTCTTGTTCCGGCACAGATAGACCAACAGAAACTAAAAGAAGCGCTTTTCAAATACCATGTTGGATCCGTGCTCAATGTGGGCGCGCATACCCTGAGTAGAGAAGAATGGATGTCTATCATGAATGACATACACCAGCCTTATCTCAAGAAAGAAATCAACATTCCAATCCTCTATGGAATAGATGCTATTCACGGTGTTAACTACACAATTGGCGGCACACTCTTTCCTCAAGAAATTGGTTTAGCAGCAACTTGGAATCCAGCTTTGGCTGAAAAAATGGGCCAAATTACGGCCTATGAATGTAGGGCTTCAGGAATTCCTTGGAATTTTTCTCCAGTTTTAGATCTTGCTCGCCAACCTTTGTGGTCAAGAACTTTTGAAACCCTTGGCGAAGACCCAGTATTGGCTACGCAAATGGGAAGCGCTTTGGTGCAAGGATACCAAGGAACCGGAACCAAAGTAGATGACTTTCATGTTGCCGCTTGTTTAAAGCACTTTGTCGGATACAGCGCTAGCCAAAGCGGACGCGACCGCACACCAGCCTGGATTCCAGAAAAATATATGCAAGAACTCTATTTGCCCGCATTCAAAGAAGCGGTTGCACAAGGAGCACTTACACTTATGATCAATTCAGGTACCGTTAATGGCATACCTGGACACTCCAATTATCAATTGCTTACGCAAACTCTAAAAAAAGACTGGGGCTTTAGAGGTTTTGTGGTTTCCGATTGGGAAGATTTCATCATGCTTCATACCGTTCATCGCACCGCAGCGAGTTTATCAGAAGCGGCTATTCAAGCCTTCAATGCCGGCGTTGATATGAGTATGGTTCCTTCAAGTCCGCAGTATAAAACTTATTGCCAAGACATGATTACAGCCGTTAAAAACGGACAAATTAGTCAAGCCAGACTCGATGATGCAGTAAGACGCATATTGTATGTGAAAAAACAATTGGGGCTGTTTGCCAACCCTCTACCGGGTTTTGATCAATACTCCTTATTTGGGAGTCAAGATTTTCAAAAAGTGGCTAAAGCTGCGGCTTTAGAATCCATCACCCTGCTAAAAAATCAAAATTCAGCATTGCCTATTTCTGGTAAAAAACGAATATTAGTTGCTGGCCCAGGGGCAAATAACCTAAACATGCTCAACGGTGCTTGGACACATACATGGCAAGGAATGGATGCTACTTACAATACAAAAGGTGCCCAGACTATTTATGAATCGCTTCAACAAACTTTAGGCGCAGAAGCTGTTGTTACATACCAACCCGGAGTGGAACTTTATTTAGAAAAGGATTTTGAGGCTTCCCGATATAAAGATCTAGCGCTGTACCAAAAAGCACTTAAAAAACACGATGTAGTTGTGATCTGCGTTGGAGAGCTTCCTGCCACCGAAAAACCTGGAGATATCCGAAGCTTACAACTTGATGAAAAACAAAAAGAATTGGTGCGTTTGGCAAAAGGTGCGGGCAAAACAGTTGTTTTGGTCTTACTCGAGGCGCGACCAAGAATTATTAATGACATCGAGCCGCTCTGTGATGCCATCATTCAGGCCTATCTTCCTGGCGACCAAGGAGGAATAGCGCTCGCAGAATTGATTTCTGGTCATGAAGATTTTAGTGGTCGTTTGCCATACACCTACCCGCGTTACGACGGAGTTATCGAATTTTACGACCATCCAAGAAGTGTAGATCGTTCTAAATCTGGCGATTTCTCTGCCTATAATCCACAATGGGATTTTGGCTTTGGATTGTCGTATCGCGAAGCGGAGATTAGCGGTATGCGTTTCGATGTTCAAAATGAAAGAACTGGAACATTTGGCATTCAGGTAAATGTAAACAACCCGCACAACCAAAGTATAAAAACTGTTGTTCCTGTTTATCTCAGTGATTTATATGCAACAACTACCCCCGAAAACAAAAGATTGATTGGTTTTGTTAAAGTTTCTCTCAGAGCAAACGAAAATAAAACACTAGAATTTTCATTTACCGCGCATGATTTGAAACGCATTAGTGCAGACGGAAAATGGCGTGCCGAAAAAGGCACATTTGAAATCATCTGTGGAAATCATAAACTGAGTTATGAACTCAAAAATGATATTATTTTCAATTGATTATTAGCGCTTTAAGCGAGTGGGTTCTTGCTTATTGTAATTTTTACTATATTTAACCCAAACTTTATAATTTTGAAACTCTAAAACCTTTAAAATTAATTCACATGAAAAAACTGTACGTTTTACTATTTGCTCCAATTTTGGGTGTTTCTGCTCAAATTGAAGGAACGTGGAAACTTGCTCCACAAGCAGGTGCACTTGGTGTAGGTCCAAATCTTGGCGACATCAGCTGGTGGTCTAACGGTGCTGGGGACGTAAATACCCGCGCTTGTTTGTTTGACGACTCTATTAAATTCGAAGCCAATGGAACAATGACTCATTACATGGATGGCGCTACTTGGTTAGAAGGATGGCAAGGTGCAAGCCCTGACCAATGTGGTGCGCCAGTTGCACCTCATGTTGGTGGTGCTGCTGCCTACACTTACGATGCTGGTGCTGGAACACTTACCGTTAATGGTCTAGGTGCACACATCGGTTTAGCTAAAGTAATCAATGGCGCTGAGCTTGCTAATCCTGCGTCTGCTGCGTCTTCAATTACTTACAATGTTGCTTTCTCTAACGGAGGTAACACCATGACCGCTGACATCAATTTTGGTCCGGGATGGTGGCGTTTTGTTTACAACAGAACTGTTCCACTTCCAGTTCAAGATTACACCGTTAAATTCCGCGTAGATATGTCACAATACACAGGTTCATTAACTGGTGGTGTTTTTGTAAACGGTTCATTCAACGGATGGTGTGGTACTTGTAACCCAATGACAGACATGGGTAACGGTAACTGGGAAGTATCCCTTCCTTTAGCTCCTGGTGCAATCGAATACAAATTTACTATCGACGGATGGAATGCACAAGAAGAATTCACTGGTTCTGAAACTTGTATTGACCCAATCAATGACGGTTTCAACAACCGCTACCACGTAGTTGCTGGTGACATCATCTTACCTAACGTATGTTTTGCTAGTTGCGACGTTTGTACAAATGCAATCACATTTGCAGTAGATATGAATGACTACATCACGGCTGGTGGTTCTACCGCTGCAGGTGTTTTCCTTAACGGTAACTTCAACGGATGGTGTGGATCTTGTACACCTATGACAGATGCTAACAACGACAACGTATGGGATGTAACTGTAGGTATTCCTGCAGGAAATATCGAATACAAATTTACAGTTGACGGCTGGAACGACTCTGAGCAATTTGATGCGACAGCAACATGTATTGACCCAGTTAACGATGGTTTCAATAACCGTTTCTACGTTGTTGCTGCTGCGGCTACACTTCCAGAAGTATGTTGGGAAAGCTGCTCAGATTGTGTTGCAGGTGTTGAAGAAATTGCAAACGCAGTTTCACTTTACCCTAACCCTGTAAACAGCGTAATGACTATTAAAGCTGCGGCTAGCATGACTGCAATCCAAGTACTTGACCTTAGCGGTAAAGTAGTTGCTCAGTTTGCTGGTAACGGCCTTACTCAAGAAATCAATGTAGACAACCTCAAAGCAGGTATCTATACACTCCAAATTACTACTGCTGCTGGAACAAGCGCAAAACAATTTGTGAAAAAATAAGAAGTTGATTGATGAAAAGGAGGGGTTCTCAAAAGGAGCCCCTTTTTTTATGCAGTTAAATCAAGTGCTATGCCTATTTTTGCACCATGGATCACGATATAGAATTGCGTTTTCAGAAGCTTCAAAAACACCTAGAAGCCGATTTCGGTCCGGGAATGGATATGTCTGCATTTTTATTTCTAGTGGGCGTAAATGAGCTGGGTATGGGGCATCAAACCTTTTCTAAACAGCAAAAAATGGAGCTCATGCATATCGCTATATGTACTTTGCTTGAGCCCTACGGTTACTATACGTTTGAAGGAAGAGATCCAGATTTGTGGCCACATTATAAGCTAAATCAACAGCTTCCACAACTTGATCACCAGCAACAACAACACTTACTCAAAGAAGCTCTGCTCGATTACTTCATTAAAAACGAATATTACCAAGAATAATATGCGTCTGATTGCTCCCTTTCCTTAATTTTGCATTAATGTCCGAAACGAGCACAAAATCTCCGTCTATTCTAAAAACCTATTTGGTTTTCACGAAATTCCGCTTGTCTTTTCTTGTCATTCTATCCGCATTAAGTGGTTATTTATTTGCCGGCGGAAAAGACTGGCTTGAAATCACCTACCTCATGCTAGGCGGCACCTTAGTTACCGGGGCATCCAACGGGGCCAACCAAATCTGGGAGCGCAATCTTGATAAAATCATGCAAAGAACCAACAGGAGGCCTTTGCCAACTGGTCAAATGACAGTTAAAGAAGCCTACATTATTGTTGTCCTTTTCTTTGTGTTTGGCTCCTATTTACTTTGGCTCATCAACCTCAAAAGCGCCTTACTCGGCGTATTTGCTTTTGTAAGCTATGTTTTTGTTTACACCCCACTGAAGCAAAAAACACCATGGGCTGTCTTTGTGGGCGCATTTCCGGGGGCCATTCCACCATTCTTAGGGGCCATTGCTGCAACAGACGCCTTTGGCTTTATTCCTGGCATTTTATTTTTTGTGCAGTTTACCTGGCAATTCCCTCATTTTTGGGCCATTGCATGGGTGCTCTACGACGACTACAAAAAAGCAGGGTTTTCTTTGTTGCCTTCCACTTCCGGAAAAAGCAAAGCTTCAGCATTTCAAATTATGGCCTATTCATTAGCGCTTATTCCATTTAGCATTATGCCCTGGATCCTTGGCTGGACGGGCAACATCACATTATTATTTGCTAGTTTACTTGGTGTTTGGTTTTTTTATCTATCCTACAAACTCTATCACAGCTGCGAAACGCCCGATGCAAGAAAACTCATGTTTGCCTCTTTTGTTTATCTACCAATCTTACAATTTGTATATGTGTTTGACCGCACCGATTATTTTATTGAACTTCTAAATAAGTTGCCATGACAAATGAAATAAATCCAGCCATTCAAGAAAAAATGAAAAAGAACCTGATTTATGTCGGGATCTTCAGTATCGTTATGCTTTTTGCCGGCCTCACTTCAGGATACTATGTGTCTATGGGTAAGTCATTCTGGCTGAAATATCCAATGCCATCCGGGTTTTACCTCAGCACCCTTTCCATTGCCTTAAGCAGTCTGACTTTTTGGTTTGCCATCAAAAGTGCCAAACAAGACAAAGCCCAACAACAAAAACTGAGTATGGCTGCAACCCTTGTATTTGGATTCGGATTCCTGTTTTTTCAATTCCATGGATATCAGCAACTAGTCGAAAAAGGGATCAATCCTGTAAACGATATTTTGGTCACGAATGGTCGTTATGGTGATTATTACGAAGTAAAATACAAAGGCCAATTAGTGGGTGTCGATGGAAATGAATTCCTGATCAACGGAAAGGCAATACCTGCAGCTCAATTTTCTGAAATTCAACAATATTTTAAGCAATTCGAAAATTCAAACAGAGCAAAGTCTTTAAGTTTGACACAGCCCAATGGCAACATTGAATTGTTCTATAATGGAAGCCCTATTCTTTTTAAAAACGGAGGGTTATTCCTTAACGATTCTACGCAACTCACTTATTCTGATGAACTCAGACTCAGTGAACTTGCACTCAACATCCGAGACAAACGCGGAGACTTCTTTGCACGTGGCCAATATGGTAAAGATTTTACAATTTACTATTCTGGAAAAGAGCTTCAATACGAAAACAGACAACTCAAATACAACGGTAAAGTACTCAAACCACACCTCATGCTCAGCGCCATGCAATCAGCAGATTCAGCGTCGTCCTATTTGTATTTAATCAGTTTTGTTCACTTGCTGCATGTACTAATTGCATTATTATACCTTGTTAAAGTTGCAATCGCCTCATTCTCAGGCAAATTCAACTCTCAAAATCACCTTTCATTAAGACTAAGCAGCCTATTCTGGCATTTTTTAGGTCTTTTGTGGTTGTATTTACTCGTGTTTTTGATTTTTATTCATTAAACTTGCACAAAAATTTTTCTATAAAATGGCCGGACATTCTGCAAAATTAGACGCCAAAACACTGTGGGGAGGAAAAGAATCCCCTTTCCAAACAAGTTATGGCAAATTGATGATGTGGTTCTTCCTCGTGTCGGACGCACTTACATTCAGTGGCTTATTAATCGCTTATGGCTTTACTCGCCACGACGCCCAAGATGCTTGGCCAATCGGTGAAGAAACCTTTAATTCCATGCCTTTCTTAGGTCATGGATACCCGCTTCTTTACGTTGCGCTCATGACATTTATCCTCATCGTATCTTCTGTAACCATGGTACTCGCCGTAGAAGCAGGTCACCGCATGGATCGCAAAGGAGTTACAAAATGGATGATTGCTACAATTATTGGTGGTTTCTTCTTCTTAGGTTCTCAAGCTTGGGAATGGTCTCACTTTATTCACGGTTCAGAATTCGGTAAAATCGAATTAGCAGACGGTTCTGTTGCCATTGTTAAAGGACATTTCGGTGAGCTTCAAAACTTCACAGTACTAGAAGCTGGTAAAACGCACAAAAAAGGCGAGGTTATTACTGAAGACCTTATGCACCAATTCCAACATGCTGCTGAAAAAGGGCACTTAGAGGCTGGTAAAATTCATTTGGCTGACGGTTCAATTGCTAAAATCAACAAAGCAGCTGACCACGAAATGACCCTTATCATCAAGAAAAGCGGAAAGAAATTCAAAGTTGGGCAAGCCAACATCACAGGTGCAGCAGCTTCAAAATTATATTACGAAGCTCTTTATGCAGGTGATAACAACCGTGTTATTTACGGTGCCAACATGAAACAAAACGAATACGGGCCACAACAATATGCTCAATTCTTTTTCTTCATTACAGGTTTCCATGGTTTCCACGTATTTTCTGGTGTAATCATCAACATCATTATTTTACTCGGTGTTTTATCTGGAACTTATCACAAACGCGGACACTACGAAATGGTTGAAAAAACCGGTCTTTACTGGCACTTCGTTGACCTTGTTTGGGTCTTTGTATTTACTTTCTTCTATTTATTGTAATACTCCTAAGCTTAGCATATCATGGAAAGAGACGACTTAATTGAATACTCATTGCACAACCATCATGACGATGCCGCAGGAAAAAGTATTCGTCAGAAAATTTATAAAGTAACAGTTCTTCTTACTGTTATTACCATTATCGAAGTTCTAATTGGTGCAAGCATCAAACAATCTTCAGATTGGTGGTCTACCGTTAAAGTACTTTTTATCTTGCTCACTCTTTTGAAAGCAGGTTACATTGTTATGGTATTTATGCACCTTGGTGACGAACCAAAATACATGCGTAATGTCATTCTAATACCTTACTTTATTTTTGTCATTTACCTCATCTTCATCGCATTATATGAAGGTACGGCTGTAGGAAACGTTTGGGATAAAATGTTCCCATAATTATGGAAGACAAAGCACCCAGCCGTAGTAAGCTACGCTCAATTTTAGCACTTAGTTTAGTATTTGGCCCGGCGCTTTTTCTTATTTTTATTTCTACACGTGGTTGTGACCACAAGTTTAAAACATTAGCAGACTTTGGGTTGGTGGAAACACCAACCTTTACTGTTTATAACCATCACGGTAAACAAACCAAATCTCTCCAAGATTACCGCAATCAAGTGGTGTTGCTCAATACCATTCAAACCACCTGCCCGCATCAATGTGGTCTTGCTTTTTTTCCTTTAACACAACAACTCTACAAAGACCTCCGAACCAATAAGCGTAAAAAACTCAAACAAGTACGCATGTTGTCTATTGTTGTCAATCAAGAAGGAAAGCCCGTTTCAGCTCAAGAATTACTCGATGTACAAGATATGTTGCGCGCTAATGTTGAAGGTTTCGACCCTGAACTCTGGCAGCTTGTCAATGCAGACCCTAAAGATTTCTTCAATCACAAAAACAATGGTGTAAGTTTAATTGTTAATGATAAAAAGTATTTTGGAGGCGTTTCTTATAACGAACTCATCATGCTTTTAGACAAGCAGAATCACCTCAGAATGGTTTTAAACGGGCATACTGAAGGTATGATCCGTAAAATGAAAGAGCATTTGGCACTTCTCATGAAACAATATGACAAACAACGGGCGCTTAAAAACTAGTATTCTCAGCTTTATTCTTTTAGGGCTATTAGTTGCTTGCAAAGAAACTACAAACAAACCCTTACCTAAACTCGGTAACTTCGATATCAATTACCGCGAAGTCAATGGGAAAACTATCCCAGACACCATTTATCAGCAAATTCCGGCCTTTCATTTCTTCAACGAAGATTCAGTAGAAGTAACCAACACAACCTACAAAAACAAAGTTTGGTTGACAGAGTTTTTCTTTGCTACCTGCCCCTCTATATGTCCCATCATGAATACACAGCTTAAAAACGCTGAAAAAGCGCTTAAAAGCTATTCAAAAGACCTACAGTTCTTATCTTTCACCATCGATCCTAAACACGACACACCAAGTGTGCTAAAAGCACACAAGAAGAAATTAGGGATACAAAATAAAAATTGGGCGTTTCTGAGCGGAAACGAGGCGTTTACGCATCAATTAGGAATAGAACATTTTATGATTTTTGCCGGTCGAGAAGAAGAAGCACTTGGCGGCTATGCGCATTCTGGCGCATTCACTTTAGTAGATAAATCAGGCTACGTAAGGGGTGTTTACGAAGTGGTTCAACCAGATTTAAGCGTCAATAAAAAAGAATTCGAAAGACTTTTAAAAGAAACAAAACAACTATTTCATGATGAATACAACTACTCCCAACAATAACGGAAATCTTAGAAAATGGATCGTCGCGGTATCAATTGTCATACCGATTGCGGTCGCCATTTTATTTAAAGTAAAAATTGAAGGTGTCGACTTTTCTTTTCTACCACCTATTTACGCAAGTATCAACGCCGCAACCGCAGTATTGCTACTGACTGCATTAATGTTTATTAAAAAAGGGAAGGTACAGCAACACCAAAAAACCATGCAAATCGCATTAGTGTTAAGTGTCTTGTTTTTGTTGTGTTATGTCGCGTACCACATGACATCTGATTCTACAATCTACGGTGATCTAGATGCCAACGGAAAACTCGATGAATTGGAAGCGCAAATGGTTGCATCCACTCGCATGACATACATTGCGCTTTTGCTTTCGCATATATTCTTAAGTGTGGCCGTAATTCCTTTAGTTCTTTTCACTTATTTGCATGCTTGGGAAGGAAATTATCAAAAGCATAAAAAGTGGGCAAAATTTGCATTCCCCATTTGGCTTTATGTGGCAATAACAGGGGTAATCGTTTATTTTATGATCTCTCCTTATTACGCTCACTAAAAATTCCCTAACTTTATTCAAACACCAACTTATGGATACCGCTTATTTACACCTTTTAACCAATCATGTGCCCATCCTAGGTACGTTTTTCGGCGTTTTCTTATTGCTAATTGCTTACTTCAAACCGCAATTACAAACAGCGTTTAGCGCCTATGTACTCATGATCATGAGTGGTATTGGCGGCTTAATCGCCTACTTTACTGGAGAAGGTGCCGAAGAAAAACTTGAAGAAATGGCAAGTTATACAGCCCAAATCCATGAAAGAATTCACCTTCATGAAGAAATGGCAGAAAACACTTTCATTTTTATTATTCTTCTAACTGCAGTTTCATTACTAGGGCTCTGGTCTCATATTGCCAAATGGGAAAAAACCAAACAAATACAATTGGCCATATTAATTACAGGGCTAATTGCTTTTATTCTTTTTGCATTTACTGGTTATCTAGGAGGATTCATCAGCCATGACTGAAAATAGCCCAGAAAGCAAGCAACACAGATACGACAAAGCTTACCTTAGACTCGCTTCTAGTTGGGCAATGCTTTCTCATTGTAAGCGCAAGCAAGTTGGCGCTATTATCGTAAAAGATGCCATTATTATTTCTGACGGTTACAACGGAACGCCTGCTGGCTTTGACAACTGTTGTGAAAACGAAAACAACGAAACCCATTGGTATGTCCTTCATGCAGAAGCAAATGCCATTTTGAAGGTGGCAAAATCTACCAATAATTGCAAAGATGCTACGCTCTATTTAACGCATTCTCCTTGTAAAGACTGCAGCAAATTGGTGCTTCAATCAGGTATCAAAAGATTGGTTTTTCAAGAAGCCTATAAAGATATTTCCGGTATTGAATTTTTAAAATCTGCCGGCTTAGAAGTTCAACAAATTGAAAATATTGACGATGTCTGAAGACCGTCCAAAAATACTTTATTGGCTACCCGCTCTTCTCTCATTAACTGCGGCCCTGGGTCTATGGCTTGGTATTGAATTGCTCGGAAATAACCACAGCAGCAAAGAACTGCAAAAGCTCGAGCAAATCTTTGAGGTTCTAGACGAACAATATGTCGATAAAATCAATAAAGACGAAATCTTTGAACAAACCATATCAGAGTTACTGCATAAGCTAGACCCACACAGCAATTATATTTCAGCAAAAGAAATAAAAAGACTCGACGAACAAACCAATGCATCTTTTGGCGGCATTGGCGTACGCTTTTTGCTTTTCCGCGATACCATTTGTGTTACACACGTCAATCGACTCTCACCCGCAGAACTTGGGGGGCTAAAACGTGGTGATCGCATTATTAGAGTAAATAATAAACCGTCCTGCGGCAAATTCATGACTAACGACAAAGTCATGAACCTACTCAAAGGTGACCCCAACTCAAAAGTCCGTGTAACCATATTGCGCCAAGGTAAAAAACTTCAAAAGACCCTCACAAGAGGAATTATCCCTATTCCAACCGTAAACTGTGCTTACCTAATTAAAGATCACGTCGGATACATCCGTATTTCACAATTTTCCATTCCTACAGCAACTGAGTTTCGCGCAGCGGCTGCACTTTTATTGCAAAAAGGCATGAAAAAACTAGTGCTTGACCTCAGAGGAAACAGTGGAGGCACCATGGAAACCTGCATTCAAATTGCCGATGAATTCTTGCCAGCTAACAGGCTTATATTGAGCTCAAAAGGCTTGCACAGCGGCGAAAAGAAATACAAAGCAACCAGTGAAGGCATTCTTGAAGACATCAAGGTTGCAGTGCTAATAGACGCACAATCTGCCTCTGCTAGTGAAATTTTAGCAGGCGCCCTTCAAGACAATGACAGAGCGGTTGTTTTAGGTCGCAGGTCTTACGGAAAAGGGCTCATTCAGCAAGACAAACGTTTGAGCGATGGTTCAAATCTGCGCATTACAATCGCCCGCTATTACACTCCTTCTGGGCGGTCTATCCAAAGGCCCTACAAAAATGGTTACGACGCCTATAAATTAGACGAACAACGCGCATACAACGATGAATACTTCAAACCTGATTCCAGTATTTTTGTAGATTCACTAAAATTCAAAACAAGAAAAGGTCGAGTGGTTTATGGAGGAGGTGGTATCATGCCAGACATCTTCATTCCTGGAGACACAACAGGCACTAGTATTTATTTATCTGAATTGCAGTGGTCTGGGGTTTTCAATGCGTTTGCATTTAACTACCTAAATCAAAACCCTCAAGCCAAACAACTAGATGCATTTCTGAAAGAATTTCAAGTGACAGACGCCCTTCTTAAAGAGTTCACTGCTTTTGCCCAGAAAGAATTCAAAGTGAGGTATCAAGAAGCTGAATTTAAGCACAGCAAGGCTAGGATTTCAATGCTATTAAAAGCTGAAATAGCGAGTCATCTATTTGTCGAAAACGGATATTTCCGAGTAATTAATGCTCAGGATAACGAAGTACAGCGTGCGCTCAAAGTTCTGTAAGAGCTTATTTTCTATCGGTTAAAAAGACCGCAAAAATAATCCCAAGAATTCCGAGTACGGCTCCGACAGCCCACCAAAGATTGCCGTCAAATTGTGCAAGTGCTAGCATGGTTTCTTGATTTATAAGTTTAAGTTATCTTATAAAATCATTCATGCGCACTTAAATGAACAAAGCAATGATTTGGCTGAACAAGCAAGAAGCCTCATAGAATATAAATATCTAGTTAGCTATTTTTCAACCACTTGTAATACCAATCGTTGGCCATTAGATAATAGACACCAGGAGGCAAGCGCTCCAGATTGTATTTACTTTTTCCTCTTTCGGTTTTCAATACTACTTTTCTATTCATATCTACCAGCGTCAAAATTTCATTGAATGATTCTGGTAAATACAACGTGTTTTCAAAAAAGTACAATCCCGGAACCAATTTTTCCATACCGGCCGTCATGATGTCTTCGACAGACCACGCATGAATTTTCGCCGGTATGGTAATAACCGAACTGATCTGTTCGCCGCTAATAAATCCGTTGTACTGTCCTGTTAAACAAAGTCCCTCGGTCTGAGATAAAACCAATGCAGAACCCAATTCTATCCTGCGTCTGAACCCATTAAAAACTTGAACAGAGTCATCCCAGAATGCCCACATAAAAGAAGTGTACATGCCGCTGCTTTGCTGCTTGTAGCCCAATAAATACAATTGCTGGGTATTGGCATTATAGGCTGCATCAGTAATGAGTCCGTCAACAAAAAATGAATCGACAAGTTGAGCGGAAATGGTGTCTTGCCAATGGCTTGGTAAAACATAGTGTTTGGTCCATAAATTAGCCCAGTTTTTAGAGAAGATGTGCAGAGAGTCATTCCAATAAGCAAATGCCTCTGCATCAAAATTATGGGCGTTCATTGGTAAATTTACTGACGGCTGATTTGGCAAATAATAAGTTTGCTGCAGCGCATTTAAGGTATCGACACCCGCTAAACTATTTATCGAAATCTTGTAAACTTGAAAATATTGGCGAGCACCCATGTTGTTGCCAATGTCTCCGATGAAAAAATCTGTTGGGGAAGCAGTGAGGGCCTCCCAATCTTGATTTTGAGCATTGGCAATCGTCCAGGTTTTAAGGGTTTGGCCATTTGCCGGGTCGATTCCTTTCAATTCAGGTGCGTTGCCGCTATCATTAATAGAAAAAAGGGTGTCGTTTCGAAAAAATAGGCCCGATGTTTCTTCATTGCCAACACTCAGATTCGCTACAAATTGTGGGCTGATTTGAACAGTAGGAAGTGTTGTTCCTGGTTGTGCCCAAAATGGGGCTGTAATAAATAGAAAGAAAAGAAAGGAGAAGATTTTCATTCAAAAATTTTGTGTTCCCAACCCGCAGCTTCGTCTTCGGTTACCAAATGCAAATCATGCAGCGTTTCAACAACTTTTTCAATAGCTGGTTTTTCAATTCCTAGTTGATCTGACCATTCGGTTTTATACAACCAAGACGTAACCTCATCCTTTTTTAAGGCATAACGCCAGGCTAAAACCTCAGCGGCGTCTGGGCTGTTTTTTAATTCTTGGGCGCGTTGCTGAATGATAGGAAGGATTGCATGAACAAGGTCTGATTCTTGGGCAAGAATTTCAGAACGAACGGCAATCACAAAACATGGCCACGGAGTAAGCACTTCGCCAATTCTTTTGCATTTGCCTTGATCTACAAATGGTTGGGTTGTATATCTTTCCCAAAGAAATCCTTGTGCTTCGTCATTGCTTAAGGCCCAAAGACCTCCATAAACATCCCCAACGACATTGAAACTGAGCTCTGAGGGGTCCCAACCTTGTTGTTTGGCAAGCACAAAAGACATTAAATGAGAGCCTGATGCTTCTCTTGAAATGGCAAAGGTGCCAGCCTCGAGGTCTTCTAATTCTTGAATATTTTGATTGGCTGGCACATGAACACCCCATATAAGAGGAGACTTCACATAAACCGCAATAATTTTAGCATCAAGGCCTTTTAAAATAGCACGAGTAATTCCTTCGGTAAGCAGTACAGCAATATCAAGGGTTCCTGCTTGTAGACCTTTGATCATTTGGCCGGTGCCGCCTGTCATGTCTGACCAATGCAACTCAATGCCTGCAGATTTAAATCTACCCTCTTCGATGGCCAGCCTCCATGGTAAATTAAAATGCTCTGGGACTCCGCCTATTTTTAACCGTTTCATTCTTCTTGCTGATTAAAATATTGACGATCATAAAGATTTTTATAATGTCCATCTACACGAATAAGTTCGTCATGGCTTCCTTGTTCGATGATTTCACCTTTCTCCATTACCACAATTCGATTTGCTTGTCTGATGGTAGAAAGTCTGTGTGCAATCACAATTGAAGTGCGCCCTTTTGTTAATTTTTCAGTTGCATTTTTAATTAACAATTCACTTTCGCTGTCTACGCTTGAAGTGGCTTCGTCTAAAATGAGCAATTCTGGATTATAGACATAGGCTCTAATGAATGCCAAAAGTTGTCTTTGGCCTACCGATAAGGTACCGCCCCTTTCGCCAATAGGTTGCTCGTATTTCAAAGGCAACTGCTCAATAAAATCATGAGCGCCAACAGCTTTAGCCGCAGTAACTACTTGCTCTTTACTGATTGCTGGGTCTCCAAGGGTGATATTATTGAAAACAGTATCTGAAAAGAGAAAAACATCTTGTAAAACAATGGCAATGTGTTTTCTTAAAGTTTCAAGAGAAATGTCTTCAATAGAAACGGCACCGATTTTAATTTGACCAGATTGGTGCTCGTAAAACCTCCCTAACAAATTGACTAAAGTTGTTTTGCCAGAACCGGTTGCCCCAACAATGGCAACGGTTTCACCCTGTTTAATGGTTAAACTTAGGTTTTTTAATACTTGTTGGCCCTCAACATAGGCAAATTCAATATTGCTAAATTGAAGGTCTTGATGAAAATCTACTTCTTTGATTTTACCATCTGTTTGTACGTCCGTTTGCTCATCTAAAACTGCAAAAATGCGCTCGGCTCTAACGGTACCTCTTTGCAAAATATTGAATTTATCAGCGAGCATTCTAATTGGGCGATAAAGTTGGCTGATCCAAAATACAAATGCGAAAATTTGCCCAAACATATTCTTCACTTCTAGATCCGTTTTGCCAGATGCTTGAAGCGCACCCCAAACAAGCAAGGATGCAATAGAAAGTGAGCTTAGTAATTCCACTAATGGAAAGAAAATTGAGTTTGCCCAAACTGCTTTAATGTGTGCGCCGCGATGCGCCATATTTATTTGTTCAAATTGAGCCGCTTCGTTTTTTTGTCGGTTAAACAATTGAACCAAGCTCATGCCAGTAAGTCTTTCTTGAACAAAAGTGTTTAATTTGGTTACCGCCACTCTTTCTTGCTGAAAAGATGCTTTCATGGCCTTGGCAAAAATTCGGGTCGAGAAAATAAGGATTGGAACCGGAATAAGGGTCATGAGTGCCAGCTGCCAATTGGTTAAGAACATGAAAAGAATGATCAAAAGCAAAGACAACAAGTCTGCAGCAATATCCATTACACCTGAAGAAAATACTTCGGTAATTGCTTCCATGTCAGACACTACTCTTGTCACCATTGCGCCAACGGGATTTTTATCAAAATAGGCAACTCTGAGCTGCATAAAATGCTTAATCACTTTTTGGCGAAGATCTCTAATTACAGACTGGGCCAATAAATTAGAGAAATAGGTACTAACTACCTGGAACAAAGCCTCTAACAACAACATCAATAATACGAGCAACGAACCAAGAAGTAAAAGGTTCGGGTCTTGATTTTTTATGAGGTAGCGCTCAATGATCTGGCCAATGACATAAGGCCGAGTTGGAGATAATGCCGCAAGAAGTATGGTAGTTGAAACCGCAATAATTAAATATTTTCGATAGGGTCTTGCAAAGCTTAACAAGCGTTTGAACAAGGAATATTGCAGGTTTTCACTCATTTGATTACAAAATTACTTCTTAATTCCTTACCTTTGCACCTCAATTTCAATAAAGGTGGGCGTTAAAATTTTTGCAGGACGTGCTTCAGAGCACTTAGCTTCTCAAATCGCAAAGTCGTTTGGGGCGCAATTAGGTGATGTAAAAGTTACCGTATTTTCCGACGGAGAATTCCAACCTTCTTTTGAAGAAACCGTTCGTGGCCAAGATGTTTTCATTGTACAATCTACAATGCCGCCAACCGAAAATCTTTTTGAATTACTCTTACTCATCGATGCCGCAAGAAGAGCTTCAGCTCGTAAAATTATTGCTGTTATCCCTTACTTCGGATTTGCACGTCAAGACCGCAAAGACAAACCTAGGGTTGCAATTGGTGCAAAACTAGTGGCCAACATGCTTATGGCTGCTGGCGTAGACCGCATCATGACCATGGACCTTCACGCCGACCAAATTCAAGGTTTCTTTGAAGTACCCGTAGACCACCTTTTTGCCTCTACACTTTTCTTAAAAGAAATTGAAGCGCTCGACCAACAAAACTTAGTGGTTGCTGCACCAGACGCAGGAGGTGCTAAAAGAGCCAATTCTTATGCTAAGAAACTAAACTGCGGTTTAGCTTTGTGCCATAAACACCGTAAAAAAGCCAACGAAATTGCAGAAATGACCGTTATCGGTGATGTTACTGGAAAAGATGTTGTCATCATTGACGACATGTGTGACACCGCCGGAACCCTCACCACTGCAGCCGACTTACTCATTGAAAAAGGAGCTAAAAGTGTTCGTGCCTTTACCACCCACGCAGTATTGAGTGGGCCGGCATTTGAGCGCATTGAAGCTTCTAAATTAACCGAACTTATCGTTACCGATACCATTCCGCTTAGCCAAAGCAGTAACAAAATCAGAGTGGTTTCCGTAACAGATTTGTTTGCCGATGTCATCAAAAGACTCGTCAACAATGAATCAATAAGTTCTCATTTTGTAATCTCTTAAATTAATATATACATGAAAACAGCACATTTGAGCGGTTCGCTTAGAACGAACGTAGGGAAAAAGGATGCTGCGGCTTTGCGTAACGCTGGCCTAGTTCCTTGTGTGCTTTACGGTCAAGGTGAGCAAACTCACTTCGCAGTAAAGCGAACAGAAATCGACAAAATCGTTTTTTCTCCAGACGTATTTCAAGTAGCACTTGACATCGAAGGTAAAAAAGCAGTTGGTATCATCCGTGAGTTGCAACAACACCCAACCAAAGACACCATTCAACACGTAGATTTCTATGAACTCAATGAGTCTAAAGAAGTCCGCGTTAAATTACCAGTTCGCATTACAGGTTCTTCTAGAGGTGTAATGGCCGGTGGTAAATTAATGACTGTATTCCGTCAGTTACAATGTGTTGGTCTTCCAAGCGCGTTGCCTGATGCAATTACACTTGACATCACCAAACTTCGTATTGGTCAGTCAATTCGTATAAACAGCATTGAAATTCCAGGTGTTAAATTCCTAGACCCTGCAAACGCAGTGGTTGTTGCCGTTAAAATGGCTCGTGGTGCTGTTAAAGGTGCTGATGCCGGAGACGACGAAGAGGAAGAAGAAGCATAATCGAATTCCACAATTATTTAAAACCGCCCTCGTGGCGGTTTTTTTTTGTCACTTTTGTTCGCTAATTTCGTTGTAAGAACTATGACCCAACCACGCACCCTTATCGTGATTCCAACCTACAACGAAAAAGACAATGTAGGCAACATGGTGCAAGCAATTCTCAACCTTCAACAGGGTTATCACATTCTTTTCATCGACGACAACTCCCCTGACGGTACCGCTCAAGTAATTGAAATGCTCATGGAAAAACATCCAGAAGTCTTTCTAGAAAAAAGGGCCGGTAAACTCGGACTCGGGACCGCCTATATCCATGGCTTCAAGTGGGCTCTGCAACGAGACTACTTTTATATCCTCGAAATGGATTGCGATTTTTCTCATGATCCAAAAGACTTGCCAAGGCTCATCAATGCTTGTGAACAAGGCGCAGATGTGAGTATTGGCTCTAGATATGTAAGTGGCGGACGCGTTCGAAATTGGCCGCTTAAACGCATCTTAATGAGCTATTTTGCAAGTGTCTACGTTCGACTCATCTTATGGATGAATATTAAAGATACAACTGCTGGGTTTAAATGTTACAAAGCAAAAGTGCTTGCCAGTATTCCGCTTGACTCCATTCCATTCAAAGGATACGCTTTTCAAATTTGCATGAAATTTGCAGCAATGCAGCTCGGATTTCGTATTAAAGAAATTCCCATCACTTTTATTGACCGCGTTGCCGGTGATTCAAAGATGAGTAAAGGTATTTTTAAAGAGGCCTTTTTTGGGGTCTGGCAAATGAAAAAAATGAAATGGAAATGAAAACTATTTTAAGAAACGGAACACTTGTAAACGAAGGGACATCTTTTGTAGCCGATATTTTAATTTCAAATGGCAGAATTGAAAAAATTGCCAATCAAATTTCAATCCAAGAAGCACACGAAGAAATAGATGCAAGTGGGCTATTTGTTTTACCAGGTTGTATTGACGATCAAGTCCATTTTAGAGAGCCAGGCTTAACGCACAAAGGAAATATTTACAGTGAATCTAGAGCCGCTGTTGCGGGAGGCATCACCAGCTTTATGGAAATGCCCAACACCGTTCCAAATGCCCTTACTCAAAAATTACTCGAAGACAAATATCAAATCGCCAGCAAATCTTCTCTTGCCAATTACTCATTTTTTATGGGTGCTTCAAATGACAACTTAGAAGAAGTACTCAAAACCGACACCTCTAAAATTTGCGGTGTAAAGGTTTTCATGGGTTCTTCTACGGGAAACATGTTGGTTGACAAAGAAAGTGTCTTAGAGGGCTTGTTTTCACGCGTGGGGGCACTAATTGCCACTCACTGTGAAGATGAACACACCGTCAAAAGCAACTTGGCGGCATTTCAAGCAAAATACGGCCAAGACATCCCTGTGAGCGCCCATCCATTGATTCGAAATACAGAGGCTTGCTATCTTTCGTCTTCAAAAGCAGTTGAATTGGCTAAAAAACACGGTGCACGCCTTCACATACTACATATTTCTACGGCCAAAGAAACAGGTCTTTTTGACAAGCATCTTCCGCTTGAACAAAAACTCATTACCGCTGAAGCCTGTGTGCATCACCTTTGGTTTACCGATCAAGATTATGCCGAAAAAGGCAATTTCATCAAATGGAATCCGGCTGTCAAATCATTAGATGACCGCGAAGCTATTTGGCAAGCCGTTCTCGATAACCGCATTGACGTAATTGCCACCGATCATGCTCCTCATACCCTTGAAGAAAAATCTCAAGCCTACACCTCAGCTCCTTCAGGCGGGCCACTTGTACAACACGCCTTGTTAGCCATGTTAGACCAAGTAAAAAATGGCAGATTATCGATAGAGCGCGTAGTTGAAAAAATGGCACACGCACCCGCTGTCTTATTTAAAATTCAAGACCGCGGATTTCTTAGAGAAGGTTATTTTGCAGATCTTGTGCTCGTTTCTTCAAAGCCAAGTGCAATCGTAGATAAATCCAATTTGCTATACAAGTGCGGCTGGTCTCCATTTGAAGGCCATCAATTTACTCATTCTATTGACAGCACTTATGTCAACGGAAATCGGGTCTACTCCAATCAGCAGATTCATGAAGGAACCAACGGAAGCAGGTTGGCATTTTTACCGCGATGAAACAACTCATTTACTTAGGTTTTTTATTGACGTTAACAGGGGCTTGCACGCAAACCAGTGTGCCTGCTGAATATTTAACACCCGATGAATTAAGTGTGCTGGTTGAAGAGGTTTCTGTTTTAGAAGCGCATTATCAAAGCACTTATGGGGTTCCGGGGCAATACAAGAAGGCCCTTGAACAAGCGGTTGAGCGATCTTTACAGAAGCACAACTGCAGCTTGCTAAAATTCAAACAGAGCGTTTTTTATTATGCCGCGCATCCAGACCTTCAAAGCGAGCTTAATGAAAAGGTCATGACCCAACTGAGTCGTAAATTATAAATCTAAAAGCTGTGGTGACTTGAGCTCACCTTTTGGCCAAAAAATTTAGAGGCTTTTTCATCAAAAACTATTGGCGTTTCTGAAGTAAAAAAGGCAACTTCTCCATTTTTAGTTAAACGAGTTTCCATCTCTGGATGAGCCACTAAGTAACTAGCCAATTTAGCAGCCACAATTGGCCCTTGCGGAATCACTTGGATATTTGGGCCCACTAAAGCGCTTAGTTGATCTTGAAGTACAGGATAATGCGTACAGGCCAAAAGGATTGCATCAATATTCGGATTTAACGAAAGCAGTTTCTGCACATCTTCTTCAATAAATTGCTTGCCGGCAGGGTGTTCGTGTTGGTGATTTTCAATGAGCGGAACCCACATTGGGCAAGCGTGCTGATGAACCTCTATATCTGGGGCAAACTTGGCTAGTTCTATCGGATATGAATTGGATTGAACAGTTCCTTGTGTGCCTAAAATACCGACATGTTTAGTTTGGGTTAATTCATCTAATACTTCAGTGCTGGGCCTAATGACACCCAATACACGATTTTCAGGTGAAATTTGAGGTAAATCGTTTTGCTGAATAGTGCGGAGCGCTTTTGCCGAGGCAGTATTGCAAGCAAGAATAACGAGCGGGCAACCTTGATCGAACAAAAAGCGAACAGCTTCTAAAGTAAATTCATAGACGACGTCAAAAGACCGATTTCCGTATGGCGCTCTTGCGTTGTCACCAAAATAGATGAAATCATATTGTGGCAATTGCTTGCGAATGGCAGACAACACGGTTAAACCGCCGTAGCCTGAATCAAAAACACCTATTGGAACTCGCTTCATTGTAAATCAAAACTAACAAAAAAAGGGCAACCAATGGCTGCCCTTTGCTATCAAAAAGAATGCTTATTTTTTAGTAGCTGCGGCGTCTAATATCAACAACTCAACAATTACTTCATTGGTGATGTCAACACCGCCTTTAGAATACATAGTAGCAGACACATCGATTACATAATTCAATTTTTTGCGCTCTGAAACGATTTCGATTGATTTCTGAACTCTATCTAAGATAGGCGCATTCAATTCTTCGCTCATGAGTTGTAGGCCCTCTTCTAAAGAAGTTTGAGTAGCTTCCAACATTTGTTGTTTTTGCATGAGTTTACTTTCTTGTATCTGACGCTCTACTTCTGACATTTTATCTTTATTTGTCATGTAGATAGAATATGCTTTTTGAAAATCGGCATCCATTACTTGAAGCTCTTGCATTCCGGCAGCTTTTAATGAATCCAATTTTTTGATCGCTAATTTGCGTGACGGCAAAGTGTCGAGGAGTTTTTGTGAGTCAACATGTGCAATTTTTGACTGAGCGAAAGTGTTTAATCCTAATACGACAAACAGTCCGAGTAATACATTTTTCATTTTTCTATTTTTATTTTGAGATTCCCATTTCTTCGAGCACTTCATTTGAGATGTCGAATTCTTTTTCTGCATAAAGCAAATTACTTTGATTGGCTTTGTCAAATACGAATGAATAGCCTTCGCGCTTTGCTACCTTTTTCATGGCAGTAAAAACACGATCTTGAATTGGTTTGATGAGCTCTTGGCGCTTTTGAAAGTAGTCGCCGTTAGAGCCAAAATGTTGGGTTTGAAGCTCGATGGCTTCTTTTTCTAGTTTTTGGATTTCAGACTTACGCTTCTCTCTTTCTTCTTTTGGAAGCAAGACTTCTTCGCGGTCATATTTGCTTTTGAGGTCTTTGATAGTAGCGTAGCGGTCTTCGATTTCTTTGGTCCAGCGCTCGGCCATTTTATCTAAACGCTCTTTTGCCTCGGCATACTCTGGTACATTTTCTAAAATGTAGTCAGAATCGATGTATGCATAGGTCTGAGCGCTGGCCAATCTTAAAGAAAGAACCATGAGCAGGAGCACTAAATATTTAAAATTTTTCATAGACCTGTATGAACGACGAAGTTACCAATTTATTGTGAATGCTACAATTCCCCTAAATTCATGCCAATTGTGAAGGTAAGCTTAGGATAGTAGCCTTTAGACTTGACACTCTTGTCAGAAGCGGAGCCAAAACCAGATGCCCAAGAATCGAGTTGATCAAAACCAAAACCGTAGTCTAGACCAAGCATTCCGAACATTGGCAAGAACACACGAATACCCACACCCGCTGTTCTTTTCACGTTGAACGGATTGAAGTTTTCAAAGTTCGGATAGGTGTTTCCGGCCTCTAAGAAAGACAATGCATAAAATGTTGCTTGCGGATTGAGTGAAATTGGATAACGCAACTCTAATGTATATTTAGCCACAATTGGGTCTCCTCCACTTGTGGAAATTTGGTTGTCGTCATAGCCACGAAGCGCAATGATTTCACGGCCTAAGAACTGATTTTGTCCCATACCGGTTAAACCACTACCGCCCATTACAAAACGATCAAACGGGTTGATTCCTTTTTGTTTGTTATACGCTCCCATATAAGCAAAGCCAAAACGAGACAACAATACAAGTTTCTTATTTGCTGTCAATGGCGTATACCACTCACCAGTAAATTTAAACTTGTAATATTCTAGGTATTTGAAACGGTCTTGGGTACTCATGTGGGCATAGTCTTTTTCAGGGCCGAACATTGAATACGGAAGGGTTGCCGAGGTAGTAAAGGTAAAATTGGATCCGTTTTGAGGATAAATTGGAGCACTTACTGAACTTCTTTGAAGTACATATTTGAAAGCAATGTCATTTGCGTATCCCTTTTGGAAAAGCGGAAAGAATGAGTACTTCTGAACATCGTAATATTTGTAGTAAAGTTCGTACGAGGCGATAAAGTAGTCATCTGGCCATTTTTTGCGACGCCCCATTGAAACACCTGCAGCTGTAATTGAAATTCCGCTGTAGTCTGGGTTACTTCTTATTTTTCCGTTTTGAGAAATGGCTGAGTTTGACAAATAGAAGGTCAAGGAATTTGGTTTTTTACCTCCTAACCACGGTTCAGAAAACGAGAAGTTATAACCTTGATAATACCTACCTGTCGATTGTGCTCGAATGGACAAGCGCTGTCCATCGCCACCAGGAAGTGGAGACCACGCCCCTTTTTTGAAAACATTTTTCGTAGAGAAATTATTAAACGAAAGCCCAAGGGTTCCGATTACTCGGCCAGTTGTGTTTGGTCCTGCTCCACCGTAACCACCTGATAACTCAATCTGATCACTTGATTTTTCGGCAACTACATATTCGATGTCTACTGTGCCATCTGCAGGGTTTGGTTTTGGGTTTACTTGAAAACCTTGCTCATCGAAAAACCCTAATTGAGCAAGCTCTCTTTGGGTTCTCATGATGTCGGCTTTATTGAAAAGGTCGCCTGGTTTGGTACGGATTTCTCTTAGGATTACGTGGTCATTGGTCTTGGTATTGCCACGAATGGTTACATTGCCAATATGCGCCTCTTTTCCTTCGATAATACGGATTTGGTGGTTGATTTTATTTCCGTCTACTCCGGTTTCTACTGGTGAAATCTGAAAGAAAAGATAACCTCTATCCATGTACAGAGAAGAGATGTCTCGGCCATCGCCGTTTCCGTAAAGACGCTGGTTAAACAAGTCTTTGTTATATAAATCTCCGGGTTTGATGCCCATGATGGTGTCTAGAAAGCTAGAGCGGTATTTTGCGTTGCCGATCCATTCAATATTTCCAAAATAGTATTTCTCCCCTTCGTTGATTTCAATGCGAATCTTCATGTTCTTTTCGTCAAGCATGAATACGCTGTCTTTTACAATATAAGCGTCTCTTAGGCCTTCGGCGTTAAACTTGGCCATTACCGCTTTTTTATCTGTTGAGTAGCTGCTTTCTGTATATTTTGAGCGCTTGAAAATACGCAGCGGACTGCGCTGTTTGGTGTCTTTCATGGCGAGTTTCAACTTCCAGAGCGGAATGGAAGTAACGCCGACAATTTCAATTTCTTTGATGCCGATTTTTATCCCTTTATCTATCTCAATTACAAAAATTTCTGAGTTATTAATGAGGGTGTCTTGTTGACGCGCGATATTGACTTTTGCATAGTAAAATCCTTTATCTCGGTAATAGCTTCTGATTTTACTTTTGGTTTCAAAAATGAGGTTCTCGGTAATTGTTTTTCCAGCATACAATGTGATCTCTTCACGAAGTTTGTCTGCTTCTCTTTTGTTAATACCAACAAATCTGAATTTGGAGAGTTTTGGTCGAGGGCTTAATTCTATTACTAAATAGACAACCCCTGCGATTTCCTTTTCTGCATAAATAGCAACATTAGAAAACAATCCTTCTGCCCATAGATTTTGAATGGCTTTATTGACTTGCTGACTTGGTAAGGTAATTTTTTGACCTTGTCTGAGACCTGCAATTAATTTGATGGCTTGGTGGTCGTAGTTGTCTGCACCAACCACACGAATAGGGCCAATTTCAAAAGTTTGTGGATTGGCATAATCAAAGCTCAGCCCTCCCAAAGTATTTGGAGTTTGAGCAAATAAATTTGCACAGAAAAAAATGGATACTAAAATAGAAAAGACGAATCTCATTAAGCTTTTTGTATTTGTTCTGATACCATTCCGAACCTTCTTTCTCGCTTCTGATAAGCAGCAATTGCATCAATCAAAGCTTCTCGGCGAAAATCGGGCCAATGAATGTCAGTAAAGTATAGTTCTGTATAAGACAATTGCCAAAGCAAAAAGTTACTGATGCGACACTCACCGCTTGTTCTGATCAATAATTCTGGGTCTGGGATGTCTTTGGTTTGTAAGAATTGTGCAAAATCTTGCTCTTGAATTTGACCGAGGCTTTTCGAGCCATCTTGAACCAATTCAATGAGTTTTTTAGCTGCTTCCAATATTTCTTGTCTGGCTGAATAATTAAGCGCTAAAACTAGTGTAAGATTTTGATTGTCTTTGGTGCGCTCCATGGCTGCCATTAATGAATCATAGCAATTACCAGGCAGGCCCTTGATGTCGCCAATTGTAAGTAAACGCACGCCGTTTTGATGCATTTCGTCTACTTCATTGGTAATGGCTTCTACCAATAAATTCATAAGGCCTTCTACTTCTTCACTTGGTCTGGACCAGTTTTCGGTAGAAAAGGCATACATGGTCACGTATGAAATACCAATTTCGCGAGCCGCTTTAATGATTTCTTTAACAGACTCAACTCCGGCAGCGTGACCAAAGAGTCTGTGCTGACCTTGGTTTTTTGCCCAGCGGCCATTACCATCCATGATAAAGGCTACATGTTGAGGGATGTTGTTTAAATCTATTCTGTCTTTATAATTCATTGGGCCTAACGAAAATACGCATTCTTTTCGGAGAACATCATAAAAAAAGGGAGTGGTTTGAGCCATTCCCTTTTACTTTTTGAGTTTGTTCGCTTATTCAGCTAAAACAATCAGTTTATTGTTGTTGAGCTCAGCAACACCTCCGTTAATTTCAAGGGTTACTTCTTTGCCTGAAACGGCTAAGTTTTGGCTCATTACAGCAGCTTCTCCTTTTAATTCGAAACGCAAAGTTCCTTTTTTAAGCGAAGAAATAATAGGCGCGTGGTTATTTAGAACTTGGAAGATTCCGTCGAGTCCTGGCAAACTAACGCTATTTGCTTCTCCTTTAAAAAGGTTGGCTTCAGGTGTGATGATTTCAAGTATCATTATGCTTGTGCTAACATTTTTTCACCAGCTGCAATAACGTCTTCGATTCCTCCTTTGAGGTTGAATGCTGCTTCTGGATATTGGTCGTATTTACCATCAAGGATTTCGTTGAACGCTTTGATTGTATCTTGAATGTCTACAAGACATCCTGGGATACCTGTAAATTGTTCGGCAACGTGGAACGGCTGAGACAAGAAACGTTGTACACGACGTGCGCGGTGTACGACTAATTTGTCTTCTTCAGACAATTCATCCATACCGAGGATCGCGATGATATCTTGTAATTCTTTATAGCGTTGAAGCGTGGTTTTAACGCGTTGTGCGCAGTCATAGTGCTCGTTACCCACGATTTCTGGCGTAAGAATTCTTGAAGTAGAATCTAGTGGATCTACCGCGGGATAAATTCCGAGCTCAGAGATTTTACGAGACAATACGGTTGTTGCATCTAAGTGAGCAAAGGTATTGGCTGGAGCTGGATCGGTAAGGTCATCGGCAGGTACATAAACCGCTTGAACCGAAGTAATAGATCCGTTTTTAGTTGAGGTAATGCGCTCTTGCATGGCACCCATTTCTGTAGCAAGTGTTGGTTGGTAACCTACCGCAGAAGGCATACGACCAAGAAGTGCAGAAACTTCAGAACCAGCTTGTGTAAAGCGGAAGATGTTGTCTACGAAGAAAAGGATGTCTTTTCCTTGACCTTCGCCATCACCGTCGCGGAAATATTCAGCGATAGTAAGACCTGAAAGCGCTACGCGAGCACGTGCTCCAGGAGGCTCGTTCATCTGTCCAAAAACGAAAGTAGCTTTAGACTCTTTCATTTCTTCTAGATTTACTTTAGAAAGATCCCAACCGCCTTCTTCCATAGAATGCATGAAGTCGTCTCCGTATTTGATAATGCCTGATTCGAGCATTTCACGAAGAAGGTCATTTCCTTCACGTGTGCGCTCACCAACACCAGCAAACACAGATAAACCTCCGTGTCCTTTGGCGATGTTGTTAATTAATTCTTGGATAAGTACGGTTTTACCTACACCGGCACCACCAAAAAGACCAATTTTACCACCTTTTGCATAAGGCTCGATAAGGTCAATTACTTTGATACCAGTAAATAAAATTTCTGTAGCTGTAGAAAGTTGATCAAATTTTGGTGCTTCGCGGTGAATTGGCAAACCATCGACGTTGTCCATGGTGTTGATACCATCAATGGCTTCACCTACAACATTGAATAATCTTCCTTTGATGCGGTCTCCGGTAGGAACTTTGATTGGAATTCCTGTTGAAACCACTTCCATTCCACGCATGAAACCATCGGTTGAATCCATGGAAATTGCGCGAATTGCGTTTTCCCCAACATGAGACTGAACCTCCAAGACAACTCTTGTTCCGTCTGCCTTGAATACCTCAAGGGCATCGTAAATGTTAGGTAGCGCTGTGCCACGCTCAAATCTTACGTCCACTACTGGACCGATAACTTGTGAAATTTTTCCTTTAATTGATGACATCCGGTGTCTTTTAAAATTTGGGCACAAAGATATCAGTTTTTATTTGATTAGTAACCAAAGAAAGCCAAGATTTTTATAGCAGTTTGTCGTCTACCTTTGAGAGCAAGAAACGCACGGGGAAAAACGTGAAAACAAAAGACAAAGCGCTGGCAGCGAAAAGGATGCTTAAAAAATCAGTCAGTTTGAATATTATTGGGAAGGGAACGTTTGCCCCTGGCACGATTAACCAGCCAAAAATCATTTGGGATCCGCAGATGAATAATCCTAAAATTAACCCGCATAAAATACCTAAGGCTGACAACAATAATCCCTCAAAAAAGAAGACCTGAAATCTTTGGTTCTTGCTAAATCCAAAAGCTCTTAAAACCTTAATGTTTTCTCTTTTTTCATGGATCAACATGGTAAGGCTAGCCACTAAATTAAAAGAAGCCAATACAAATACAAAAAGCAGGATCACAAAAACAATTAATCTTTCAGATTGGCTCGTTTTAAAAATCAGTTCGTTCTTCTCGTAAATAGTCTGGACCTTAAATTCTGGGCCCACAATAGCACTAAGTTGTTGCTTCGCCTCTTGTAAATCTTTGCCTTTTTCTAGGTATACCAGCATTGAAGAGCAAGAACCGTCTAATTGTAACAATGATGTTGCACGCTGGTAATCCAGCAATAAAACGCTACCGTTCAATTCTTGATTATAATTAAGCGCCCCATCTACAAAGACTTGTTCTAAGTGAAAGGGTGCTTTTCCCAGTCTCATTTTAGCGTTGCGCTTCGGGGCATAAAGTTGAATGTCGTTTTGGTCTGAGCCTAAACCCAAGTTTAATTTTCCAAAAAGATCCGCACCTAGAAATGCAAAATCTTGAGTTTGGCTAGCTTCGGATCCTACACCGCTAATGAGGTGTTTTTTCACTTGCGCTTGTTTTAAAAACACCGCATCGACAGCATATAAATTTGCGTTTATCCAGCGCTGTTTTTTTCGCAAGACAACAAGTTCTTCTATGCTTTTGCTCAGCCCACTAATACCCTCAACCTGTTGAATTTGATTTGCATCAATTTCTCTGAGATAAAAGGTTTTACGTGTTTGGTGTGTAATAGAAATAGGGGCGTCAAAAGAAGTGTACAACTTTGCAATCATGCCTTCTATGCCGTTGAAGGCCGAAAGTAAAATGACCATTGCTGCCGTACAAACCGCAATACCAACAATTGAAATTCTTGAAATAATGGTAATGATCGACCTTTTAGACCGATTGAAAAGGTAGCGCTTCGCTATGTAAAAAGCTGTTTGAATGGCTTACTTCTTGAGGAGTTCGTCGATTTTGTTGGCGTAATCTAAAGAGTCGTCTATGTGAAACACCAAATCTGGGATTTTACGAAGATTCTTCAAGCGCTTGCCAACTTCTAACCTGATTTTTCCGCGGTTTGTTTGAATGCTTTCTAAAACCTCCTTTTTATCTGGGCCCGCAAAAATACTTAGGTAAATTCTTGCAAGACTTAAATCAGATGTTACACGAACCACAGTTACGGTAACCATTGATCCCAAACAAATGTCGGCGGCCTGACGCTGAAAAAATGTGGCCAACTCTGCCTGAATGACCGCTTCAATTTTTTGTTGACGAATAGAACTCATAAGACAAAGGTAAGAATACTTGTTGTGCAAGGCCTCATCTAAACAAAAATGTATCTTTGTATCAATGTCTTATTATCGCGAAATTTACAAATACACCTTTAAATACAAGGGGCTGGCTTGGGCAACCATTTTGTTCAATCTACTTTTTGTAATTTTTAATTTACTTTCTCTTGTCTTATTCATCCCGGTATTACAACTTATCTTCAGGAATCCGGATGACATTGTTCCTGCACCCTATCCCAAACATCATGACGGACTAATTGGTTGGTTTCAGTATATCAAAGAATCTTATGCCTATTCTTGGTATGAGCTAATAAAGGAATACCCACAAAGTGCATTGTTAGTGGTTTGTGTTTCTGTACTCATCGCGTTTGTTCTTAAAAATGTGTTCCGATATGCTGCTGTATGGACACAATCTGAAATTAGAATGGCAGTAGTGAGAGATATTCGTTCTGCCCTTTTTGACAAAGCGCTTTCTTTGCCGTTGGCCTACCACAGCAATGAAAAAAAGGGGGATTTAATGGCCCGAATGAATAGCGATGTCAACGAAATCGAGGTTGCGGTAGTGAGTTTGCTCGAGCTCATTTTCAGAGAGCCACTAGCCATTTTGATCAACTTGGGCACATTGATTTTCATGAGTCCAAGGCTTACCTTAATTGCCTTGCTGTTGTTGCCAATTTCAGCGTTTGTAATTTCAAGAATCGGGAAAAGCCTAAAAAGAACGGCTAAAAAGACCCAAGAACAATTAGGGTTTTTATATGCCTCTATGGATGAAAACCTAGGCGGAATAAGAATTATTAAAGCGTTTAACGCCAATAAATTTATATCAAGCTCTTTCAAAGAAAAAAACGATCAACACCAAAAACTGGCCACTAGAGTTTTTAGAAAGAGAGACTTGTCTCCGTTAGTGAATGAAACTTTAGGGGCTGCTGTTTTATTGGCTTTGGTGTACTTTGGCGGGAGTCTTATTCTCGATGGCCAACAAATTGGTTTAACCGGAGAAGTGTTCCTCACCTACATTATCGTCTTTTCACAATTTCTTAGACCTATTCAAAGTGTGTCCAATAACATGGCCAACATGACCAAAGCTCAGGCATCACAAGATCGCATCAACTCTTTACTTAATGCGCAAGACAATATTATTGAAGACAAAAATGCCGTCATTAAAACAAGCTTCGAAGATTCCATTGCGTTTAAAAATGTGAGTTTTGGCTATCAAGATCAAAAAGTTTTAACAGACATCAACTGGGGTGTTCAAAAAGGCAAGTTGGTTGCTATCGTTGGTGAATCCGGTAGCGGGAAATCAACACTTATGGATCTTTTGCAACGCTTTTATGACCCAACAAACGGGGCCATAGAAATAGATGGGGTTGATCTTCGCAAGTTGAAAATACATGATCTTAAAGCACTCATCGGGGTGGTTACGCAAGAATCCATTCTTTTTAATGTTTCCGCAGCTGAAAACATCGCTTTTGGTGATGACAAACCAGACTTTGAAAGAATTGTTGAAGCAGCAAAAGTTGCCAATGCACACGATTTTATTGCCGCTTTAGAAAATGGCTACGACTCTCTGCTCGGCGAACGCGGAAACAAACTTTCTGGGGGTCAAAAACAAAGAATTGCTATTGCAAGAGCTGTATATAAAAACCCTGCTATTCTAATTCTAGACGAAGCCACTTCAGCGCTTGACACCGAATCTGAAAGTTTGGTTCAACAAGCATTAGAGCGCCTTATGAAAGAAAGAACCTCTTTGGTAATTGCTCACCGTTTGTCAACAATAAGAAATGCCGACGAAATTATTGTGTTGTCTAAAGGGCAAATTATTGAACGCGGCGTGCATCAAGAGCTGATCCAATTAAACGGACATTATCAAAGACTCTGTGAACTACAAGGATTGTCATAAGTTAAATCTATGACCTTCGTTCTTCTTCTAATCTCAATATTTAATTAACTTTGAGTTTTTAATACCTACATGAGCTATAACAACATACAGTTCTCCAAAGAACACAATTCAGAGTTTTACAAAACCCTGAAATCTAGAGTAAACAGCTATTTCAAAGACAACCATATTTCAAAAAACGCCAATGGTGCAATGGTTTTTAAAACTATTGCGCTTTTAGCACTTTTCCTCATTCCCTACGGATTTCTATACTGGCAATCTTTGCCAAATCTTGCCTACATCGGCCTTTGGTTTGTAATGGGTCTTGGTATGGCCGGGGTTGGGCTTTCAGTAATGCACGACGCCAATCACGGTGCTTACTCTAAAAAAGACTGGATCAACACCCTTGTAAGCAACGTTATGATTATTCTTGGTGGAAGCGCAAGAAATTGGCGCATTCAACACAATGTGTTGCACCACACCTATACAAATGTAACTGACCACGACGAAGACATCGACCCACCGGTTTTTGCGCTGCGTTTTTCTCCGCACTCACCTTATCACCCTATTCATAAATTCCAATACCTCTACGCTTGGTTTTTTTATGGCATGATGACGCTTTTTTGGTTCTTAACCAAAGACTACCAGCAAGCCTTCAGATACAAAAAGAAGAACCTTATTACCGCTCAAGGCGTCACCTTTACTCAACACATGATCGGTATCGTTTTCTTTAAAATTGTCTACGCATTCTTGTTTTTGTTTTTACCCATCTATTACGGCGGAGCATCTTGGTTAGTCAATGCTTTAGGCTTCTTACTCATGCAATTTATTTGTGGTCTTATTTTGGCCATGATTTTTCAGCCCGCACATGTTGTGCCTACCTCAACATTTCCTATGCCCAACGATTCTGGTGTAGTAGAGGCTGATTGGGCGGTTAGTCAACTTTACAACACTGCAAATTTTGCTCCTAAATCAACGTTCTTTTCTTGGTATGTAGGCGGATTAAATTATCAAGTTGAGCACCATTTGTTCCCTTCAATTTGTCATATTCACTACAATAAAATCTCTAAGATTGTAGAATCGACCGCTAAAGAATACAACCTTCCTTATCATTCCTATGAAACATTTATTGGTGCATTATCAGACCACACCAAAATGCTCAAAAATCTAGGAAAAAAGGATCCTGTTATCGCATAAAATGACCCTAGACACTTTGCATCAATATTGCATGCAAAAACAAGGGGTTGAACCTTGCTTTCCTTTTGATCAAACCACCCTTGTTTTTAAGGTTTACGGCAAACTGTTTGCTTTGGTAGATGTAGACAAATTTGATAGCATCAATCTCAAATGCGACCCAGAAAAAGCTATTGAACTCCGTGAAAGCTACATGGCTATTGAGGGAGGGTTTCACATGAATCATAAACACTGGAACACCATTCACTTCAACCAAGACGTTCCAGATCGCTTACTTTTTGAATTAATCGATCATTCCTATTTATTGGTTTATCAAGGTCTTCCTAAAAAATTCAGAAATGAAAATCCGCTTGGATAAATATGTTTGGTGTGTTCGGATTACCAAAACCCGATCTCAGGCAACAGATTTGGTGTCTAAGGGAAGAATCCAATTAAATGGCGCTAATGTAAAGCCTTCGCGTGAAATCAAGATCAAGGATAAAATTCAAGTGTTTAAACACAACGCGGTCTTTACATTTGAAGTGCTGGACTTACTCGATAAAAGAGTTGGGCCCCCGTTGGTAAAAGAATACATCGTGGACCTAACACCAGAAGAAGAAATTCAGAAGCTGAAGATTTACCAAGAAGCACAAAGAAATTACCGCCTAACCGATGGTAAACCCACCAAAAAAGACCGCAGAGAACTCGATAAATTCCTCGATGATTGGTCTGAAATCAATTGATTTCATCTGCCAGTATTTTATCGGCTAAAACCGCACTCAATTTTATATAACTCTGTGTTGTCCAACCTCCTACATGTGGAGACAACAGTACATTTTTTGCTGCAATCAAGTATGAGAATGCTTCTGGTAGTTCTTGTTCAAAAAAGGCCTCAAAGCTTTTTGATTCATATTCCAAAACATCTAGGCCTGCACCTTTAATTTTACCACTTTTTAACCCTTCAACAAGCGCTGATGTGTCTACAATTTTGCCTCTTGATAAATTCAGAAGATAAAATGGTTTTTGAACAGAATTCAGAAAAGCAGCGTCAAAATAATATTTTGTTTCTTTGTTTTGAGGGATGTGAAAACTGATCACATCGGCTTGTTCTAATACAGAATTAAGCGTACACTCGTGTACAAAATGATCTCCAAAACCTGTTTTGTATTTGTCGTATGCCACAACCTTTACATCAAATCCACGGAGTTTTTTAGCGAATGCGGCACCATTATTTCCGTAACCAATGATGCCCACAGTTTTACCATCTAGTTCTTCTCCTCGATTTTCATCCCGTTTCCAAATCCCTGAACGAATTTCCTGATCGGCCTTGTTTAAATTATTTAGTAACGAAAGCAACATACCTAAAGCATGTTCGGCAACCGCGTTTCGATTTCCTTCCGGTGAATTATAAACTCGAATTGCGCGCTCTTTACAACTTTTTAAATCGATATTTTCTAAACCAGATCCTGAGCGTGCAATAAATTGAAGTTTTGGGCAATGTGCTAAAAATTCTGGATCAATTGTAAATCTTGACCGTATAACGATGCCGTATGCGTTTTTTAAATCTGGCAACAGATTTTCAAAACTGGATTGAGTATGGTTTATACATTTCATTCCGTTTTGTAAAAGACGCTCTTCAAGCACTGGGTGGACGCTATCAATAAAAATTATGTTGCGGTCGTTCATTAGATAAAGGTATCGATTTTTATCCTAGATGCTGAAAAAGCGGGTAAAACACGCTTGTTTTAATCGATTTTCTCGTGTTATCCGGTGTGATTCCAACAAAAAGCTATTTAAACGCGCTTAAAACGCTTTAAAACACGCTTTAGCGACCCAAATGGATCAACAAGACAGAAATATCGCTTGGGGAGACACCTGAAACACGCGCAGCCTGACCAATTGTGGTTGGTCTTATTTTTGAAAGTTTTTCTTTTGCTTCGATACTCAAGCTTTTTATTTGGCGATAATCCACCTCATCAGAAATCTTGACGTTTTCCAAACGTTGTAATTTTTGAGCCTGTTCTTCCTCTCTTTCGATATAGCCTTCATACTTCAAAAGTATCTCTGCTTGTTCTACCGCCAGTGGATCTTTAAGGTTAATTTCAGTTACCAACTCTTTAATTGATTCACTAACCGAAACCAAATCTTCAAGAGTAATGTGTGGTCTTGTGATCAAACTACTCGCTTTGACTTGCTGGGTAATTGGTGTTGAATCTTTTTGTTCAAGCATTGGGTTTGCTTCAGCAGGAGTAACCCCCACTTCCCTTAACTTCTTTTTTAGAATTTGCGTTTGTTCTTTTTTGAATTCAACTTTTTTAAGCGCGCTGTCATCAGCCAAACCAATCTGATGCCCCAAAGGAGTGAGGCGTTCATCAGCATTGTCTTGTCTTAATAATATTCTAAATTCAGCTCTACTAGTAAACATTCTATAAGGCTCGTTTGTACCCTTAGTAATTAAGTCATCTATTAATACACCAATGTATGCTTCGCTTCTTGAAAGTATAAACGGATCTTTTTCACTTACTTTTTGATGGGCATTTATTCCCGCAATTAATCCCTGACAAGCTGCTTCTTCGTAACCCGTGGTTCCATTTATTTGACCCGCAAAAAACAAGTTATCGATTAACTTCGTTTCTAATGTGTGCTTTAATTGAGTAGGTGGAAAATAGTCGTATTCTATCGCGTACCCAGGTCTAAACATTTTAGCTTTTTCAAACCCCGGAATACTTTTTAAAGCTAAATCTTGTACATCTTCTGGCAAAGAAGTTGAAAAGCCATTTACATATATCTCAACAGTGTTCCAGCCTTCCGGCTCAACAAAAATTTGGTGTCTATCTCTATCTGCAAATCGAGAGATTTTATCTTCAATACTAGGGCAATATCTAGGGCCTGAGCTTTTAATTGCACCATTAAACATTGGAGAACGATCAAACCCAGTTCTCAAAAGCTCATGGGTTCTTTCATTGGTATAAGTTATATGACAAGGGAGTTGCTTGGCTAACGCAGGCGTTTCTCCGTAACTAAATTTAGAAGGGTTTTCATCACCTTCTTGAATTTCCATTTTTGAATAATCTAGACTTCTACCATCTACCCTTGGGGGTGTTCCGGTTTTCATTCTACCTGATTCAAAACCTAAACCAACTAAAGATTCTGTGAGTCCAACAGCTGCTTTTTCAGCTGCTCTTCCTCCGCCAAACTGTTTTTCACCGAGGTGAATTAGACCATTTAGGAAGGTCCCGTTTGTAAGCACCACTGCCGAGGCGTATACTTTTGTGCCCATTGAAAGCTCAACGCCTAATACCTTATTATCTTCAGTAATAATGCCCACACACATGTCTTGCCAAAAATCAACATTTGGGTTTTGTTCTAATAAATATCTCCATTCTAAAGAAAACAAAACCCTATCATTTTGGGTTCTTGGAGACCACATTGCTGGGCCCTTGGATCGATTGAGCATCCTAAATTGAATAGCGCTCTTGTCACTAATTATTCCTGAACCCCCTCCTAAAGCATCTATTTCTCGGACGATTTGACCCTTTGCCACACCGCCCATAGCTGGGTTACAACTCATTTGAGCAATGGTGTTCATGTTCATGGTTACCAACAACACGCGACTACCCATTTTAGCTGCGGCATTAGCGGCTTCACAACCGGCATGACCGGCACCAACTACAATTACATCGTATTTACCTAACATATTACCGAGGAATGTTTCACGTGAAACAACAGTTCTTTATTCTAATTTGTTCCACGTGGAACAAATAAATTTAAATAATGATTTTCTTTAGAGCGCATCAATTTTTCATCAGCAGCGCTTTTATCTTTGTATCCACATAGGTGCAATAAACCATGAAAAACCACGCGGTGCAGTTCTTCTTCAAAAGTGGCTTTAAGAGAATCGGCGTTTTCTTTTACGCGATCTAATGATATCATAATATCACCTGAAACTACTGCTTCTTGAGAATAATCAAAAGTGATTACATCTGTATAATAATCGTGATCGAGGTATTGCTTATTGACTTCAAGTAGATATTCATCATCTGTGAACACCACACTTATGTCACCAATTTCTTTAGACTCGAGATGAGCTAACTGTTTTAAAAAGTTTTTTAACTCTTTTTTAGAAATAAAAGGGGGAATTTTAACACCCAGATTAAGAATCTGAATCATTTCTGAAAATAGAGATTTACGGTGTTACCATCATTTACAAACTCTACATCATCTGCAAGGTTCTTCATTAAGAAAACACCTCTACCACTTTCTTTGAAAATATTTTCTGGGGCTGTTGGGTCGGGTAGGCCTTCAAAATCAAAGCCTTTTCCTTGATCTTTAACTTGAATACAAAACGAACTAGGTTCGTTTAAAACACTTATTGTAACGTTTAAGTCAGGGTTGTTTTGATTACCATGAGAAATAGCATTATTAACAGCCTCAGACACTGCTATTAAAACATTTCCATAAGCTTCTTCATTGATGCCTAGATCCTGGCAAACTGTACCTACCAATTTTTCAACATCTATAAGTGATTGATAATCAGATGGTAAAACTAATTCCTTTACAATATTGAGTCCTTCTTTCATAAGCTAAAAGTCTGGAATTACTGCTGAAGATATTGGTCTGCACGCTGCTTGTAATAAGGCTGTAATGCTGGATCAAAACCCTTCAAAAGTTCAAGATCATTCCATTTTGACCTTTTATACTCTTCAAATCTAATTTGGTTACCTTTTTGCTCATCTTTTCCAGACTTTGATTCTCTTTTTTCTTCAAAGCCTCTTTGCATCATAGCTTTTTCGCTTTCTAACAAACGAGTTAAGATTTCTTTCTGGCGTTCTATTGTTTGCTGATTCACTCTTTTCAGTAGTAAATCCTTTTCTTGCTCTTCTAATTCTTTCAATAATGGATTGAGCTGATTACCTAACCCTTTACCTTCTTTATTGAGTTCTTGACGCAATTGTTCAATACGTTGTCTGATAGCGGTTTGCTCAGCGGCCATTTTTGCCAATTCTTTACTTCCTAAACCTAACATTCCTTGACCCGGTTTACCTTCTTTACCTGGAGTAGAACCCGGTTGCTGACCCGGCTCTTTTCCTCCTGGTTGAGCACCTTTTTGCATTTGTTCGAGTTGCTTTTTTAACATCTCTTTCATATCGCCTGGTTGCATAGATTGACCAGATTTTGGTCTTCCTTTTCCTGGGTTATCACAACTTCCGCTACCCTCCATTTCACCACTCATTTGTTGCTGCATAGATTGCAAGGCTTCATTCAACAACAAAGCAAGATTATTATAGGAGGTCATGACCAATTGTTGATGTTTTTCTATCTCCTTTTTTTGATGGTCATCTATGGCCTCTATAGATAATTTATGATGATAGGCAATTGAATTTAATTCGGCATCGATAAAAGTGGCAATCTTGGGTTGTCTTTTTGCAAGTGCCAATAAACTGTCTTTAATGATTTTAGTATCGTCAATTATTCTTTGTTGTCTTCTACCTAATTTTCGATACATCGGATCTTTGGTACTGACTTTTATGAAGCGTTTTTGCACGTATTCTTGGTCAAAACTTAAGGTTAATAAACCCTCTAGAATTGCCCTAAGTGCATCCATATCTTCTTCTTGCTGCTGCTTATTTGATTTCTGCTGCTTGGCATTCAATTGCGCAGACATTGATTTCATGCCATCGGCAGCTTGTTTTTGATTTTCACTTGCCTTCTTATTTTTTCCTTCGGAAATCTCTTCTTTTGCCTCTTTCAAGTCTTGATCAACTTGCTGTTGTAAAGATTCCATTATGTCTAAATCTAGTGGTCTCTCGAGGGCTTTATTCAATTCATTGAGTTCTTTTAAATCCTTCTTTATTTCTTCAAATTTCTGATTGAGCTCTTCTTGTTTTTTAAGTAACTCTTCTTTATCCAAATCTTTGGCTTCTTTTTCTAAATCGAGTTGTTCATCTGCCAAAGATTCTAATTGCTTTTCTAAGTCATCTATCCGCTCATTCACTTGCATCTTTTTGAGCATTTCCAGACTTCTGTCAAGTTGTTTTTTCATGTCTTCACTCGACTGATTCAACTCTTCTAGCTTTTCTTTGACGTCCTCTTTGTTTTGCTCCGATAACATTTTTTGAAGCTCATCTAAGAGTTTTTTTAATTCTTCATCCATTACTTCATTGAGTAATTGTTCTAGTAATTCTTGCTTTTCTAAAAGCTCTTTATCGATGGGCGATAATTGATTTTTTTCTTGAGTACTTTGCTCCATTTTCTGGAGTGTTTCTTTCAATTCTTGTTGTAATTGTTCTTGCTGTTGTTGCAACTCTTGAACCTTATTGAGTTTATTCCAATCTGTGTTTTTACTTTGTAAGGTTTCCGTTTTGAGTTGTTGGATATCTTTCTGAAATTCTTGTGTCTTTTTCAAAACATCTTTGATTTCATTGATTTGATTTCCTTGCTCTTCCTGTCGTTTTTCAATTAACTCTTCTAGATTAGGAAGTTCATAAATATTTACATCACTTTTTGTTGATTTACTTCCGTTTACACCGTCATTATCACTCACCACAAAATAATACTTAATGACATCAGATAATTGAATTTTTTCTCTTCGAAAATCTACGGCAAAATCAAATTTTTGAGCAGTACCTTTTACAGGTTGCACAGGCATTCTCTCGGTTCTTTTAGTACCATTTTTACTCTCAATAGTGTAAACAAATTGAAGATGATTTAAACCATAATCATCTCTGACAGAACCTGAGAAATACTTTCTTCCATCTACAATACTATCTTGTTGTTCGAATACCTCAATAATAGGAAAGGCATCTTTAATTACGGTAATTTTTGAAGAACTCGTGTCTGTTTTACCAGTTTGAGCATTTGTCAAGATGAAATTTAATTTTACGTCTTGATTAAGTCGTTTTTTAAAAGTAAAGAAATCAGAAGTAAATATTTCTTTGATACCATTCCATGCTACCTCTATTGATTTTGCATTTTTTGATCGGACCTCCCATTGTAATTCAGTTCCTTCTGGTAAACTTAAATCACCCACATTTTTAATAATTTGCTTGGGTTTGTTTAAGTATTTAGGAAAAATACAAATAGCATTTAAAGTACCAATAACCGATTTTTTAGTGACTCGGATGTGTTGAGTTGCGCTGTTAAACTCATTGGTAGTTACATGAAATGCTGTAGATTCTTGTAATTGTTGAATCTTACCAATAAATTTATTTCGAGTAAGTTTTTTCATGAGAAACTTACCATTATTTGAAATCAAATAAAGATCTTTTGGTAACTCATTATAACCAACATTTGGTTTCACAATTACTTCAACTGTGTAATCTTGTCCTTCTTCTATGCTTCCTTTTTGATTTATAAAATCAAATAAATACGGACTCGGTATTTGATATTCTTTACTGAAATTGACCACTCTTTTTGTTCCTTGAGTAAGCAATTGTGGGATAAAAATGGCGACAGAAATAAATAAAATAAAGAGAGGTAGTAAATATTTCAAGTATACCCTATGATCCTTGTAATTGATCGCAGTATGAAATGCGATGAGTTTTAATTTATCTGAGCGCTGCGCGACACTAGCTTTTAAAAGATCAATGTTTCCAGTATTAGATTCTATATCTTGATAAAGCTGAAGGGTGTTTTTCAATTTATCTGAAACTTCTGGAAAGAAGGTTCCAATGATTTCAGCAGCCTGAAGGTGATTTATTTTCTCTCCAATAGAAAATAATTTAGCTATAGGTTTTAAAATCAACCAAATAAGGAAATATGCATGGAGAATTAAAAATCCAAAAAATAAAACAGCTCTTACTGGAGTGGAAAATCTTCCAAAAAATTCTAATGAAGAGGTCAGAAGAAAACTCAGTAGAAAAAACAATAAAAACAGTAAAATTCCTCTGAGCAATTGATACTTGTAATACTTCCGAATGAAAGCATCCAACTGATCTAAAAGTGAAGAATAATTTGAATTCATAATGTAAAGCTACTATTTCAAACTTGAGAGACAAAATTAGCTATCCAAGCTAAAGATTAATAGATATATTCTTTTTTTAAAAAATTATTTAAAGAATTTACAATGATTATTAAGGTTGTTCATTTGTGTAAAATTTAGGGAGTGGAATTTTGTTAATCACGTTAACCCATCTTTAATAACAGGATATACACAATAAAAAACATGTAATAATTTGAAATAGAAATAGTTATAAAATTTGTTAATAAACATGTATCAGCTTTTTTGTGAAAAACTATTTACTAAAAATCCTAACAATTCACTTCAAAAATGGTGTACAAATAGTAAATAACAAATGCTAAAAAAGTAGGTATATGTCAAATGAATCGCGGATTGTAAAAATTAATTGAACTACCAAAAATATATTTGAATCATTATAAACAACTTCTGAACCAAAATTAGTAAGTGACGGTTTATAAAGCGAACCATTATATTACGATTCCGAGGTAGTAAATTACGAAATGTGGATAAGTATTAGCTTATTCTAGCTAATTTTACAAAAAAAACGAATGATTCCAATAGGCTGTGACCACGCAGGTTTCCAAACCAAACAAGCAATTATTAAACACCTCAAAGAACGAGGTTTCGAAGTTAAAGATTATGGTTGTCATTCGGAAGACAGCATTGATTATCCAGATTATGCTCACCCGGTTGCCAGCCATGTTGAATCTCACCCTGGAACTCTAGGTATCTTATTGTGTGGATCCGGAAACGGCATCAATATGACCGCTAATAAGCACCAAGGAGTAAGAAGTGCTTTATGTTGGAAAAAAGAAATTGCTGAGCTAGCCAGACAACACAACGATGCAAACATCATTACACTTCCAGCACGTTTTATTAGCATTGAAGAAGCTCTTGAAATGGTAGATTTATTTTTATCTACACGTTTTGAAGGAGGAAGACACGGCAATAGAATTGCTAAAATCCCTTGTTAGTTATCTTTAATTAAGATTTCAACTCTTCGATTCGCTTCTTTTTGTTCCTCGTTTTGAGGGTTTGCAAAAACCGGCTTACTATCACCAAATCCGACAGGATACAACCTATTGGCTGATATACCATTGTCTACTAAATACTTTTTAACCATCATTGCGCGTTGCTTAGATAGTTTCTTTGCTTCGCCTTCACCTTCTTCTCTAATGTTTACATGTCCATGAATTTCAATAGAAACATTAGGGTTTAAAAGTAAAAAATCACGAAGTCTATTAAGTTGAGGATACGACTCTTCTAAAATTTCAGGAACACCAGCACCAAAATATACTTGCTCTAGTTTAGTTAATTCACCTTGCTCAAAGGCGTGTAAGTATATCGTGTCATTATACATCTCTTTAAATGGTAAAGACTGTTCTTTAAACTCGAGCGGAAAATAACCAGGAGCATCAATTTTTATATTGAGCTTTCTAACCCGTTGATTTAAATTCATGTAAAGATCAGAAGCAAAATACGTTCCGTTTAAATTGGGATTTCCTTGAAAAATTATTCTACTTGAAACCGGACTAGAATCTCGATCATTTCTTATCACAAGGGTGTACTTAGGTAAGGAGCGGTCGTAAACAAGATCCAATTGATGTCTTAAATCTATTTGATCGTCAATCTGAAAATGAGAACTTATATGAACAGTGGAAAGCGCTTTTGGAGCAGCTTCGATTAATAGGCTCAACACCTCGTTTTTTGCAACGCGTCTTTTGATGTTCTGGTAGTTACCCGTTGGGATAATTTCTGGATTTAAACGCGCGCTTTCCTCGGGGTTTTCTAATAGATCACAAATATTTTCTATGCTAGAATATAACTTCCCTTTGAAGTTTTCATTTCCTCTTAAATTGATAACGACATCTCCTTCATTAGGTGCAATAAAAACCACCCAGATGAAGTTGTTTTTTGTTTTTCCGAGAAAATTTACTTGAAATGCGCCATCTAATGGTGCAAATACCGCGCCTCTGCACTGATTATATGATTGGTCTTGTGCCCAAAACGATAGGCTAAAGAAAAAACAGAAAAAAATACAAAGAGAAATTTTCACAAGCCCTTATACGTCTTATTTGATTTTAAGTTTCAAACCGCCAATTAGCTCAATGTCTACACTGATGTAATCTTCAAAGAGCTGTAGATTGTGAACTTGTAATGAGTTAATGACAGTGGAGAGCCAAACCCCCTTACTAATTTCTCCATTCATTTGCTGTTGAACTGCAATTTTGGTGTCATTTAAAATCGAATTCAGATCAATATCAAAGCTGGTGACCATGAGTTCTTTAAGTTTCGAATCAAGTATCCATTGTGCTGAATGTAGCAAAACACTTTTGGTTTGAATATCGTAATCAACATCTTTAATTTTGAGGTGTTGTTGTTGGTCTATATAAGGCGTTACAATCAAAAACACCCGCCCTCTTTTTGTTCCAGAGAAATCAACAGCAAGCACCAAACGCTCTTTCTGCGGCCCAAGTAGCAGCACTTTATCTATCTCAATGCTGCGTTTATTTGTGATTTCAATAGTTTGTTTACCAAGTTCCCGTTCCAGAATTTTATTAATAGAATCATATAATGCTATGCTTCTTAAGTGAATGATGCTTTGTTCATTTTGAATCTGAAGTGGCGTGTTTTTAGGTAAAGCAATATGTGGTAAAGCCAACGAATGAGTAGAGAAAACAGGGTTTGCTTTAATTTGTGTTATGAAGGTTGCACGTTTTCCATCGTTCTCTAGGCGTAAATTAGAGATGCCAATGGTGTTAGGCCGCAGATAGAAATAGCCGTATGGCGCCACCAAAATAGAGTCTTGTAAGCTGTTCCAAACCTCGGTTACTGTCTGCTGAACTGGTGTGCTTTCAAGTTGTTTGTCGATGTCTTTTTCTAAATCGGTTAGTGATTTACGCACTTCTTTTTCAATGGTTTCTGTAGCATTGTATTGAAAAACAGTGATTTTACAAGGGTCTATAAGTCTGAAATTATCTAGCTTGGTTTGGGAAATCAGTTTAAAATCGTTGCCAATACTGACTTTACTTTCGTACTTAATTTCTACCCTTCTTTTTGGCTCACCAACGCCACAAGAAGCATAAAGTCTAGGAATGACACAGGATGGTGCGCCGAACAACTCATGACAACTTGGACAGTAAGATAAACTGAGGTCAAAACGGCCATCTATTTGGTAACTAATCGTGTTGTGTTTGAATTCGAAAAATAGTGGATCGCGTTCAAAGTTGTATTTATAACTGATGCCTTCGCATTGTTTTTCTTCTCCGCTAAACTTAAGATCTAATGAGCTTTCGGCTTCTTTTAAATAAGGCTGTAGCGCAATTTCTGTAGCAATTTGAATTGTTGAGGGCTCAAGTGTAGAGAGCTCGGATTGTAAATTTTCTGAGTCAAGAACAGGGGCGGGAACTTGTATGTTTTTACAAGAATAAAAAACAAGCAAAAGTAACGGCGCGCTAATTAGTTGTTTCATATTACAGGTTTGAGCAGAGCCTTTTGTAAAAAATCCACACGCATGGATTCAACCACGCCTTCCGCTTCTTCAATAAAAGGACTGGTATAGGAAGCCTTACTTTGTCCGCCGCTAATTTCAAAAATCAAGTTTGCATCTTGTTTACAAAGAGATGAATTAAAGAACATACCACTTAGTTCATAATGATCAAACAAGCAGTTACCCATGTGTGTCATTTCAATCAGCAAGCTGTCGCCTTCGTCCATCCAAAGCTTATTATTGGTTTCATCATAAACAATATGATAGGCTTTGGTGCTGAGCGTCTCACCCTGCGGACTTAAATAAGACATATTGTAGGCCCAATAATTTTCTCGGTCCATTATTTGAATATCTAATTGGACACCGACAGTTTGTTGCAATCCTTTGGGGCTATAAATTTCCATTTGGCCTTCGTAGCGCCCAAGCCAAGATGAAGGAACGCCTGTTTCGAATCCAGGGGTAGGATTGTTTTGCCCTAAACAAACAGAGCTGGTTAGAAGTATAAAAAGTAAACGCATAAAAAAAGGGGCTTTCGCCCCTCTAATTTATTTCATTTTTGCTTGTAAACCTTGGTCTAGTGCATCTAAAAATTCTTCAGTATACACATAGTGTTCGCCGTGGTTCACTTTGTTGCCGTGAATACAAACCGCGAGGTCTTTGGTCATGATGCCGCTTTCTACGGTTTCAATACAAACACGCTCTAGGGAATTACAAAAATCAATGAGTGCTTGGTTGTTGTCTAGTTTTCCTCTGAAAGCCAAACCGCGAGTCCATGCAAAAATTGAAGCGATTGGGTTTGTAGATGTCTTTTTACCTGCTTGGTGATCGCGGAAGTGACGCGTCACGGTTCCGTGTGCTGCTTCAGACTCCATGATTTCTCCGTCTGGCGTAACAAGCACAGAGGTCATGAGACCTAAAGACCCAAAACCTTGAGCAACGGTGTCAGACTGTACATCACCGTCATAGTTTTTACAAGCCCAAACAAAGTTTCCGTTCCATTTAAGAGCAGAAGCTACCATGTCGTCAATGAGTCTGTGTTCATAAACGATGCCTGCAGCCTCAAACTTAGCCTTGAATTCATTTTGATAGATCTCTTCAAAGATGTCTTTGAAACGACCATCGTATTTTTTCAAGATGGTGTTTTTGGTTGACAAATAAAGCGGCCATTTTTTTGAAAGCGCCATATTGAAACAGCTGCGCGCAAAACCTTCGATAGATTCGTCGGTGTTGTACATTGCCATCCCGACACCATCACCTTTAAAGTTATAAACTTCGAAAGATTGGGTTTCACCGCCGTCTTCAGGTGTAAAGGTCATGGTGAGCTTTCCTTTACCTTTGAAAACTGCATCTGTGGCGCGATATTGATCACCAAATGCGTGGCGACCCACAATGATAGGTGCAGTCCAGTTTGTAACTAAACGAGGCACATTTTGCATGACGATTGGCTCGCGGAAAACGGTTCCATCTAAAATGTTGCGGATGGTTCCATTAGGTGACTTCCACATAGATTTCAAGCTAAATTCTTGAACTCTTGCTTCATCAGGAGTGATGGTAGCACACTTGATACCTACTTTGTATTTTTTGATAGCTTCTGCTGCGTCAACCGTGATTTGATCATTGGTTTCATCTCTTTTTTCAATACCTAAATCGTAATATTTGATATCGAGATCAAGGTATGGTAAAATCAATTTGTCTTTGATGAATTTCCAAATGATGCGAGTCATTTCATCGCCGTCTAGTTCTACTACAGGGTTGGCTACTTTAATTTTTGACATGTGTTCTTTTTTGTTGTTGTAAAATTACGCATTTCAGCGCTCATTTGAATAAAATGATTGCTGAGAAGGATAGGTGGATTAATCCAATGAACCAATCATTTTTGAAGGGTCGACAATTTGGTCATAATCTTCAGCAGAAACGTGACCAAGGCCTACCGCAGCTTCTTTCAGCGTGGTGCCGTTTTTATGTGCATATTTTGCAATCTCGGCTGCTTTGTAATAACCAATTTTAGTATTGAGCGCGGTCACCAACATCAAAGAGTTGTCAAGGTGTTGTTTCACAACCGGTAAGTTGGCTTCAATTCCTACGGCGCAATTGTCTGCAAAAGAAACACAAGCATCACCAAGTAGGCGCGCAGATTGAAGTACATTAGCAGCAATAACTGGTTTGAATACGTTGAGCTCAAAATGCCCGTTTGACCCTGCGACACTTACTGTCATGTCGTTGCCCATCACTTGAGCGCAAACCATTGTGAGTGCTTCTGGTTGGGTTGGGTTCACCTTTCCTGGCATAATTGAAGAACCCGGTTCGTTATCTGGAATAACAATTTCTCCGATACCACAACGCGGTCCAGAAGAAAGCATACGGATGTCATTGGCAATTTTCATGAGGGAAACCGCCGCTCTTTTCAAGGCGCCAGAGAGTTCGACCATTGCATCGTGAGCAGCAAGCGCTTCAAATTTATTGGCTGCAGTTATGAACGGCAAACCCGTGAAATCTGCAATTTTTTTAGCTACCAAAACGTCGTAGCCTTTTGGAGTGTTTAATCCGGTACCAACCGCGGTTCCGCCCAAAGCCAATTCTGAAACAGCTACCAAAGCGTTGTTTATAGCTCTAACTGAGTTGTCGATCTGTGCCACATAACCACTAAATTCTTGACCAAGTGTAAGTGGAGTGGCATCCATAAAGTGGGTGCGTCCAGTTTTAACCACATCTTTAAATTGCTCTACTTTTCCTTGTAAGACGGCACGCAAATGCAAGAGTCCAGGAAGCGTAGTTTCTACCGTCATTTTATATGCTGCAATATGCATTGCCGTTGGGTAGGTGTCATTTGAAGATTGTGATTTATTGACGTCGTCATTTGGGTTGAGTACTTTTTGCTCGTCATTTAATGTACCACCAGTTAGCACGTGCCCACGATTTGCAATTACTTCATTGCAGTTCATATTAGATTGTGTTCCCGAACCAGTTTGCCATATCACTAATGGAAATTCTGCATCGTGCTGACCCGTTAGGATTTCGTCACAAACTTTAGAAATCAGGTCTCTTTTTTCTACCGGCAATACACCTAAATCATGATTGGCGTGTGCGGCTGCCTTTTTTAAGTATGCAAAGGCATGAATAACTTCAATGGGCATGGATCCTTCCGGACCGATTTTAAAGTTGTTTCTTGAGCGCTCAGTTTGTGCCCCCCAATAGCGATGAGCAGGTACTTTTACCTCGCCCATGGTGTCTTTTTCAATTCGGAATTCCATTTTTTCTTGAATATTAATTTATTTGTGTAATTTTGGACAGTATTCAACTGCAAAAATAATAGAAGATGAGCACTTTCGGTATTGTAATGTTTCTTTTAATTGGCGGAATGGCCTTTTGGATGTTGTTCTTTTTATTAGGATTCATCCTTCCTTATTGGTTAACACTCGGCCTTTTCGAACAATTGCGTCCAAAACGTATTTTTGACGAAAAAACGAAATAAGAGAAATTGATTTCACCGAAAGCGCCAAATGGCGCTTTTTTTATGCCCTTTTTTCATGCTTTAGGAATATAAATTCCTTAATTTCGAATGATCAATTCAACACACCATTATGGAAATCACACCCGAACTCAAAGAGAAATTAGCCTTACTTAACGAGAAATACGCCGCATTAGGCGAAGACTTCAATGCTTATTTAGAAGGTTTGCTTTACGCTGACGTCACTACCTACTGGGACTACATTCAACTCGACACCCTTTTAAGTCTACAAAAACCCAAAACCTCTTTTCCCGATGAGGTGGTGTTTATTATGTATCACCAAATTACCGAGCTCTATTTTAAATTAGCGCTCAGAGAATTTGAAGCCTTAGGTCAGTTGACCCATCCAACAAAAGCACATTTTATAGACCGTGTTACCAGAATCAATAGATATTTCGATGCACTTGTCAAGAGTTTTGAAATCATGATCGACGGTATGGATCGCGATGAATTTTTAAAATTCAGAATGAGCCTACTTCCAGCCTCTGGTTTTCAGTCTGCACAATACAGAGAAATCGAAATCTTCAGCACAGACTTCATCAATTTGGTGGCTAAAGATGTTAGAGAGTCTGTCCGCACAGAGCAAGCTATAGAGAAACTTTTTGAAAACATTTACTGGAAAGCGGGTGCCACTGAAGTTGCCACAGGTAAAAAAACCCTGACGCTCATACAGTTTGAAGAAAAATATAAAGACCAGTTTATTGCTTTAGGAGAAAATTGCAAAGACAAAAACCTTTGGCAAGTGTATTTAAGACTTCCTGCCGAAGACCAAGCAGATGAGCAAGTAAAAAATGCATTGCGTCAGAACGATGTTAACGTTAATATCAATTGGCCTTTAGCGCATTATAAATCAGCAGTAAGATATTTGGCAAGAAAAGACCAAGATGTTGCGGCAACAGGCGGAACCAACTGGCAAAAATATCTTCCACCACGTTTTCAGAAGAGAATTTTCTATCCTAACTTATGGTCTACAGAAGAGCATGAAACTTGGGGAAAAGCTTGGGTCGAAGAAGCCTTGCAAAAAGGTTCGCCCTCGAAAAAAGGTTCGCTTTAAATTAAATGGGTTTCAGGTAGATTTTTGAGAAATCTACAATTCCCGACTCTTCTAATTCGAACCCGCGCACCGTTAATTTATTCAACACAAAAAAGTCTTCTGTGTATATCGGGATAAGAGCGTTGTCTTCAATAATTTCTTTTTCGCAAAGCTTTTGATATAATTTGTGCGAGGGGCTCTGTGCGTCTGCAAAAATGGAGCTTAAATAATAGTTGTCTACTTTTTGGTTTTTATAGAACATTGGCTTTTGAGCCGCACTGTAAAACAACCTCAAATAAGATTCTCCTCCAGGGTAATCACCAACCCAACCTCCGCGCCAAATATCGATATCTTTTTGACTGCTTAGATTTTTAGTTTGCTCATTATAAAGGAGTACGACTTTAATGTTGAGCTGGTCTTTTAACATTTTTTGAATGGCTCGACACCACGCAGCGGCAACGCCATTTTTATCTCCATTTACTGCAAGGTTTACTATTGGAAAGGGGTGATTTTTATCAAACCCTGCTTTACTCAGCAAAAGCTTTGCTTCATTTCTTGAACCTTCAGCTGTCTTACTTTTTTGAAGCGTAAGCAACAACTCATTTTTATAACCCTTCCTTACGGGGATAAACTTTCCTTGCATAGGGCTTCCTTCTCCATTCAAATCATTCATACATATTTGAACCGGATCAATAACCAAAGAAAAGGCTTTTCTTACTGCTGGATTATCAAATGGTTTTTTGAGGGCATTAAAATAGATATAGTGAATTTTAGAAGAAGGTCTAATATACACTTCATGCAGCGGATTTTTACCTTTTTGCGCGTCTTGAAGTGTTCCAAATGCAGACTGCAATTGATTCACCGGTAAATCAAATAGTAAATCACTTTTGTTTTCTGAAAACAATCTGTGTTCATTTGCACCGGATACGCCTGTGCAAACCTCCACCTCATCTAAATAAGGCAATTGATTTCCGAAGCGGTCTTTCTTCCAATAGTCTTTGTTGCGCTTAAACAATAAAATTCCTTTGCTTTTTGAGTCAAGATAAAAAGCTCCAGTTCCTATTGGGTGATCAATAAAGTTGTTTTGATAATAACTTGCTGCTGTTTTACTCAAGACGCCCAAGCTATTATTGGAAAGCAGGGGAAGGAAGTGATTATAAGAACCTGTAAGCGCTATTTTTAATGTATACGGATCAATAATTTTAATTCCGCTAACGGTTTTTTCTAGCGGATTTTCTTTGTTCTGAAAAAAACGATCAGCTCCTTCGATGAGCTCAATAAGTAAATGTTCTTGTTGGTTTTCGATTTCATTTGAACAGGCATAACTTAATGTAAAGGCGAGGTCATCGGCGGTCAATTCTCTGGACTCAAATCTAAAACAAGCATCGGTAGCAAAATAAACATCTTGTCGAAGTGAGATGGTGATTTCTTTGTGGTTTGCAGAAGCTGTAATGTGGTTTGCTAAATTATAATTCCATCCTCTTGAATTATCTGCAGCAACCAGAATAGGCTCATAAATGAGTTGTTGTACGCGATGGTAGTCAAGTGTGTTGGAGGAAAGCGGAAAAAGAACAGAAAAAGATTCTGCCGAGCTAAAACGCAGTTTACCCCCGAAAATTACATCGCCCTTTGCCGCGGGCCGAGGTTTTGGAATGATCCAAAAAAGCCCAACAATCAGGAATAATACTCCGACAACAATAATTGTTTTGCGCTTGCTCATTTGAACAAATGTAAGATTATTGCGCATAAAAAAGGGGCCGAAGCCCCTTACATTATTTTTTGTTTACTAAGTGTAAGAAACCGTGACCGGTAACTTCTTGTCCATTGATGCCGGTAGCAACATATGTGTAGAAATAGATTCCTTCTGCCGCCATTTTGCCATCAATGATTCCATCCCACGATGGATTATTTGTGATGAGGTCTACAGAGCTTTTGTCAAATACTACATTGCCCCATCGGTTTAAAATGGTTAAATGTAGTGTAGTTACATTCTTTGTATCTAAGAAAAATGCTTCGTTGTTGTTGTCTTGATTTGGTGTAAAGACATTTGGCGCCACAACTTCTGGGTTTGGAATAATACAAGACCCGTTGTCAACAGTTGCTAAAGGGTTATAGTTAATGGCTTCAGGATTTGTACACCCACAAATATTTACGGTAATCGTAGCGCTTGCTTGATCTGTACATTGAGCCCCTTGTAATGCAACAAGAGTAACTACATAATTGCTTTGAGTGGCATCATAGGTCATGGTAACAGGCCCAGCATTGTTTGAGAACTGCCCATTTCCAAAATCCCAAGCATAAGTTTGTGCGTTTTGGCTATTGTTGGTAAAGGTGACGGTAAGTGGTTCACACCCTTCGGTAATTGAGGCACTGAATTGAGCAACCGGCGGATCAAGTAAATCAACAAATGCGCTGTCTGATACCGTACAAACATTGTCTTCAACAGTAATGTAATACCAACCTGATGGAATGTTTTGCCAAACTGAAGCGTCAATAAAGCCGTTTGGCCCAGGACCCGTCCAAGAATATTGAGGCACACCCTGTAAGCCAGAAGCTTGAACCGAAACATATCCGGTCGGCACACAAGTAGATGGTCCGACATAAATAGTATCAATTGCCAGTGTTTGGTTCATGGTAATAGAAACAGTATCGGTTTGGGTAAAATTACAGTTATCTGTAGCGGTAACTAAATAATACATTGTTCCGTTCTGACTAATTCCAACCGAAATAGAGTCATTGGTGCCTAATGGTACGCCAACTAAGCTTTCCCATTCGTAGTCGTAAGGAGCATAGCCACCGGCAGCACTTGCCGCTAGCCAAACGCTGTCGGTTGCGCAGTAAACCGTGGGGTTGTTACCTGTAATGTTGATAATTGGCCCTTCACCAATATATATTGTTCCGGATGAAGTAATGGTGTCGCCGCAAGGGTTGATCAATTGTACGGTAATCACAACAGATTCAAAGCCTTCATTAATGTTATCTTGGGTAGGAGTGAGGTTGATCACAACAGTGTCTTCTCCTGGTAAGAAAGTAATTGGATTGATAAGTGTGTTGTAGTCAATGCCTTGTTGAGCAACACCGCCAATTGTGTAGTTGATAATGAGTGTGTCATCTACTTGTCCTGGAGGGCGTGTAAAAATGAAATCTGCATAAGTACAACCTTCAACGATAGTGGTGTCACCCGAAACGGTAGCAACTGCTACGTCTACAGCCGCAGAACTAAAAGAACCAGCTTCTAGAAATACACCGGAGTCATATGATTGGTCACCTACGTTGGAGATAGCTAATTTGATATGATACATTTGGTTACACTGCACGCTTGCCGCAGCAGTTAAAAGAACAGTGGTGCCGTCATATTGAATGGCATCGCCGTATGTAAGTGTTGAGCTGTTTTCATTGAAAACGTAATATTGAGTGTTGTTGACATCTCCGACGTTGTTAATGGTTACTGGGGTGCCACCCGGAATGGTTGCAATGTTTTCTCCCCCATTAGGATAACCAGCTAATACATAAGGCCCGGTTATGCCAGGGCCCCATAAAAAGAGTCCGAATGCATCGTTGTATGATGAAGGTGAAAACTCAGGATATTCATCGGAGCCAAACATGTAATTAAATACAAGGGTGTCCCCAGATGGAATAAAGTCAAATTCGAGTACAACCCCATTGGTAACACTTCCTGCGGCGATGTCATTCAAATGTGGATCTGAAGAAACAAGAGCAGTTGCAGGATTATTATTTGTAAATGAAGTGGAATTGTTTGGCCCAATTGCTGCCACCGCATTTCCTGTGGTAAGTACAAGGCCGTTGTTTATTGGAAAGGCGGCATTTGTGTTGGTAAAATATCCTACGTTAGATTGTGGCGTATTTGCTAATGCTGGGTTCCCGTTGATGGTCACGTTAAAAGCGGTAACCCCAAAACCGAGTAGCACGTTGTCAACAAGTTGCTGAGGAGTTTGAGTAGTAGAAACAGAAATTGGCTGTGCAAAAGCAGAGCCAAACGCAAACACCATGATGAGTTGTAGTATGTTTTTCATAAGCGCAAGTTGTCGGTTAGACGTGATAAATGAAAATCTAGTTGCAATACAAAATTAATATAATCAACGACGTAGCAAAACCCCGCGATTTTTCGCAACTTTGGGTTATTAAAATACTATGGAAAAAACACAACAATTTATCGGTCAAAACAAAGACAAATTTGTAGCCGAATTATTCGATTTATTGCGCATTCCGTCCATTTCTGCAGACCTAGCTTATCAGCAAGATGTACAAAACTGCGCTCAATTTTTAGCGAAGCATTTTCAAGAAATAGGACTCGATGAGGTTGCTATTTTCCCAACCGCGGGTCATCCAATTGTTTACGCTGAAAAAATGATTGATGCTGCGCTCCCAACCGTTTTGGTTTATGGCCATTATGACGTGCAACCCGCAGACCCGCTAGAACTTTGGCACAGCCCAGCTTTTGAACCCGTTATTAAAAAAACGGAGATTCATCCTGAAGGCGCCATTTTTGCAAGAGGGGCTTGTGATGACAAAGGCCAAGTCTTTATGCATGTTAAAGCTTTAGAGGCGATGCTGAAAAGTCAAGAACTTCCTTGTAATGTGAAGTTGATGATCGAAGGTGAAGAAGAAATTGGAAGTCCGAATCTCGCCATCTTTGTTAAAGAGAACAAACAGAAATTAAAAGCAGACATCATTCTAGTTTCAGATACCGGGATGTTGGCTAATGATGTGCCATCAATTACAACAGGATTAAGAGGTCTTAGTTATGTTGAAGTTGAAGTTACCGGACCAAATAGAGATTTGCATTCAGGACTCTACGGTGGCTGTGTGGCAAATCCGATCAATATTCTTACCCAAATGATTGCGAGTCTACACGATGAAAACAATCATATTACCATACCGGGTTTTTATGACAAAGTTCAAGAACTCACTGCTGAAGACCGTGCTGAAATGGCAAAAGCTCCTTATTCTGAAGAAGCATATTGCAAAGCCCTTGACTTGAAACAAACACATGGAGAGAGCGGCTATAGCACAATGGAGCGCGGTTCTATTAGGCCAACACTTGATGTCAATGGTATTTGGGGTGGTTACACTGGCGAAGGAGCAAAAACAGTCATTGCTTCAAAAGCTTTTGCAAAAATCTCTATGCGTTTAGTACCAGATCAAGACCCAGAAGAAATTACAAGGCTTTTCCAAGAGCATTTTGAAAAAATAGCACCAAACAGTGTGCGCGTCAAAGTCTTGCCGCATCATGGAGGCGAGCCTGTAGTTACTCCAACTGATTCTTTTGCATACGATGCCGCCGCGCGCGCCTATGAAACCACTTTCGGAAAAAGACCCATCCCGGTAAGAAGTGGCGGAAGCATTCCTATTATTGCCATGTTTGAAAAAGAGTTGGGTCTTAAAACAATCATGATGGGCTTTGGCTTGGATAGCGATGCCATTCATAGTCCAAATGAGCACTATGGCCTTTTCAATTTCTATAAAGGCATTGAAACCATCCCTTACTTTTTCAAAAATTTCAGCGAACAATAATGAGAATACAGCACGTTTTTTATGCTATTTTACTCTTCACTTTTGCATCTTGTGCTAGTCTAGAGGAACCCATAGAAATGATCAGTTATGACGGATCTCAAGTCCAGCAATTTAGTGGGCAGTTGATCCAATTCAAAGCTGGTTTTCATGTCCAAAACAAGTTGCCCTTGGCGCTTAAAATGAAACCGAGTTCGTTTGAAATTTTTATTGATCAGCAAAAAGTGGGCAACTTGTATGTAGATGAACCCATCAAATTAAAAGCGCTTAAAGAAAACAACCTTACCGTACCAATGCATATTGTTCCAGAACCTGGTTTCATGACGCTTTTGTATAAATCGGCAAAACAAAATGAGGTGAATGTAAAAATCAGTGGATATCCAAAAGTAGGGGTGCTGTTTTTATACAAAACACAACCCGTTTCGAAAGACACCAAACTTCAACCCGCACAATTCTTGCCCAATCTCCCTATTTTCTGATGCTGACACCTGTAGCCCCAAAGAAATTATTTTTACTCGATGCGTATGCCCTTATCTATAGGGCTTATTTTGCTTTTGCAAAGAATCCAAGAGTCAATTCAAAAGGAGAGAACACATCTGCTGCTTTTGGATTCACGAATGTCTTAATTGATGTGCTTAAAACCGAACAGCCCACGCATATTGCTGTCGTATTTGACCCACCCGGCGGATCCACAACCAGACAAGAAGAGTTTATTGAATATAAGGCGCATCGCGAAGAAATGCCCGAAGACATCCGCTCCATGATTCATCCCATTAAGCAGATTGTTCAAGCATTTAACATCCCCATTCTTGAGGTCCCGGGTTATGAAGCTGATGATGTGATTGGAACAGTGGCTTTAATGGCCGAAAAACACGGATTCATCACATACATGATGACTCCTGATAAAGATTACGCACAATTAGTTAGTCCGCAAACCTTTATTTACAAACCAGGACGCGGCGGGAATCCGCCTGAAATTCTAGGTATGAAAGAAGTATGCGAAAAATTTGAAATCAAAGATCCAATTCAAGTCATTGATATTTTAGGCCTTTGGGGAGATGCTTCGGATAATATTCCGGGTATTCCGGGTATTGGGGAAAAGACAGCAAAAGTACTGGTAGCTAAGTATGGCTCAATGGAAGGCTTGTTTGAAAACACTCACGAATTAAAAGGGAAGCAAAAAGAAAACGTCGAAAACTTCCAACAACAGGGCCTAATGTCAAAAATGTTGGCTACCATCATTAGAGATGTTCCTGTAGAATTTGACGAAGCAGACCTAAAAGTTTGCGATGTAAATGCAGAAGCAGTCAAAGCAATATTTACTGAGCTTGAATTCAGGACACTCGCTAAAAGAATAATCGGCGAAGAGATTGTGGTTACGAAAACCAATTCGGAAGAAGGGGCGCCACAACTTGATCTCTTTGGCGTGCAAAGCATGCTTGAACCACAACAGAGTACCCCAACCGCGGGCTATAAAACAATTGCTACTGAAAAACCGAGCTACCATTTGATTTCTTCAGCGGAAGAACGCAAAGAGCTTTTAGAATTATTATTGGAGCAGAGTTCTGTTTGCTTTGATACTGAAACCACTGATATAGATGCATTACATGCAGACCTTGTTGGCTTCTCCTTTTCATATAAACCAAGAGAGGCCTTTTATGTTGCTGTTCCACAAGACTTTGAAGCAGCAAAAGCAATCATCCATGAATTTTTACCCGTATTTCTTGATATTTCAATCGAAAAGATTGCCCATAACATGAAATACGATTTAAAGGTATTGAACCGTTATGGTATTACCTTAGATGGCCCTTTGTTTGACACCATGATTGCTCAGTATTTGATCAATCCGGAATCGAAACAAGGCATGGATTTCTTGGCAAATTACTATTTGAATTACCAACCTATTTCTATTGAAACGCTCATTGGTAAAAAAGGTAAAAATCAAGGCAATATGGCTGATTTAAAGCCAGAGGAAATCGCAGACTACGCGTGTGAAGATGCCGACATTACTTACCAACTCAAACAAATACTTGAGCCTGAAATCCAGAAACCGCATTTATACCATTTGTTTTATGAAATGGAGATGCCCTTAGTTACTGTGCTCAAAGACATCGAGCAAGAGGGCATTGCAATTGATACACATGCACTCGATCAATTTTCTAAAGAGCTAGACCAGCGCATCATCGAACTAGATCATTTGATCACTGATGCAGCCGGAGAAACTTTTAATATTGACTCTCCAAAACAGCTCGGCGAGATTTTATTTGAAAAACTAAAAATTTCTGCCAAAGCCAAGAAAACCAAAACAGGTCAGTACGCCACCTCTGAAGATATTTTACAGAAGCACGAGCATGATCACGCCATCATTCCATATATTTTGGAATACCGACAGCTACGAAAACTAAAGAGCACTTATGTTGATCCTCTACCAACACTTTGCGACAAAGTGGACGGCAGAATCCACACCAACTTTATGCAAACAGTAACGGCTACAGGTCGTTTGAGTTCTAACAATCCCAATCTTCAAAATATTCCTGTCAGAACTGCTAAAGGAAGAGAAATCAGAAGAGCATTTGTGGCAAGGTCAGCTGAATTCGAATTAATGGCGGTCGATTATTCTCAAATTGAATTGCGCATTATTGCCGCTTTAGCCGAAGACCAAAACATGATTGAGGCCTTTAAAAGTGGTCATGATATCCATGCTGCCACTGCGGCAAAGGTATTTCACACCCCTATTTCTGAAGTGACCCGAGAACAACGCAGTGCTGCAAAAGCAGTAAACTTCGGCATTATTTATGGCCAGTCTGCCTTTGGATTGGCCCAAAATCTTCAGATTTCTCGCACAGAGGCGAAGCAAATCATCGATGCTTATTTTGAGCAATATCCAAGCATTCGATCTTATATGGATAAAGTCATTGCGCAAGCAAGAGAGCTTGGCTATGTCGAAACCATCATGAAACGCAGAAGATATTTACCAGATATTCATTCTGCCAATGCAGTCGTTCGAGGCTACGCCGAGCGAAACGCAATAAATGCGCCAATTCAGGGCTCTGCCGCTGACATCATTAAAATGGCAATGGTTGCCGTCCATGAAGCCATGGCCAAAGAAAAACTGGAATCAAAAATGATACTTCAGGTGCATGATGAACTTGTTTTTGACGTACACCATACCGAAAAAACAAAAATGCAAGCGCTTGTTAAAAGTGCCATGGAAAAAGCCGTTGAATTGAGTGTTCCGATGGAGGTAGAAATGAAATTGGCAACAAATTGGCTAGAAGCCCATTAAAATTTGAGCTACTTCCTACTTAAAATTAACTTTGTAATCTAGAAAAATAAAAATGGAAATCCTTATCAAAGCGGCTCAGCTCGTTACTTCTTTAGCCATTCTTGTTACCCTTCATGAATTTGGTCATTTTATCCCGGCCAAACTCTTCAAAACAAGAGTCGAGAAATTTTACCTTTTTTTCAATCCATACTTTTCATTTTTTCGCTGGAAGAAAGTTAATGGAAATGCTAAAAAATCTTGGTTAAGCAAAGAAGCTCCTGAAAGTTGGTCGGAAGACCCTGACACAACAGAGTGGGGGATCGGATGGGTTCCACTAGGGGGTTACGTAAAAATTGCGGGCATGATTGACGAATCTTTAGATACTGAGCAATTAAAGCAAGATCCACAACCATGGGAATTTAGAAGTAAAAAAGCTTGGCAACGCCTCATTATTATGATTGGAGGGGTTACTGTTAATTTGGTCCTAGGATTCATAATTTATATAGGGGTAGTTTTCACTTGGGGACAACTCACTTTGGATCAGAACAAACTGCAAGCGGGGCTTAGTGTGCATCCCTATTTATCAAAATACGGGATTCATTCTGGCGATAAAGTACTTAGCATTGAAGGTAAAACCCTCTTGAATCTAGACGAACTCAACAAAGGCGTATTGCTTAGAGGAACTAGAAATTTAACGATTCAGCATCCAGATGGTTCTACACAACAAATTCAACTACCAGCTGACATCGATCAAAAATTATTTGAGGCTGGCGCCTTACCCGCTTTTGGCTTGCGCTCCAATAAAATAAGTTTAGCTGAAGTAAATTCAGATTCTCCAGCTCAGGCAGCAGGTTTGAAACCAACAGATCGCATTTTAGCAGTAGACGGACAATCCACACAATATTACGATGAGTTTCAAGCGCAACTATTTTCAAATAAAAATCAAAAAGTAGCACTAAAAATTGCTAAAAAAGGCAATCTAAACGATACCTGTACGGTAAATGTTCAAGTAACTCCAGCCGGAACCATTGGTGTTTTGGCAACGTCGGCATTTGTCGATAAAGATGCCATTTCAGAGAAAAAATACGGATTCGGACAAAGCATCGGCATTGGTATGAGTTATGGTTACCATACTTTGGCTGATTATGTGAGCCAATTTAAATTTGTTTTCACTAAAAAAGGAGCCACACAAATTGGTGGATTTGCTTCTATCGGAAACATGTTTCCTCCACTTTGGGATTGGCACACTTTCTGGCTCACCACGGCCTTGCTTTCAATAATTTTAGCATTCATGAACATCCTTCCTATTCCCGCATTGGATGGTGGCCACGTAGTATTCTTGCTTTATGAAATGATTACCAGAAAAGAGGCTCCACAAAAAGTGTTGGAGGTTGCTCAGTACATCGGTATTTTTCTTTTGCTTTCTCTAATGATATATGCCAATGGCGCTGATTTAGTGCGTTGGTTAATTAAATAACACAATATGCAGCGTTACCAAAATTACGTGCTTGGTCAATGGATTGATGGCCAAGGAGTCGAAACACCATTGTTTAATGCAATTACTGGTGCACAAATTGGAGAAGCATCAAGTGCAGGACTCGATTTTAGTGCAGTTTTAGCTTATGGCCGCGAAAAAGGTTATGCATTAAGAAAAATGACCTTTCAAGAAAGGGGAAGAATGCTCAAAGCGCTAGCGTTGTTTTTAATGGAGCGCAAAGAAAAATATTACCAAATTTCAGCGCTTACTGGTGCCACCAAAATTGATTCTTGGATTGATATCGAAGGTGGTATCGGAAATTTATTTGCCAATGCAAGTTTGCGCCGTCAGTTCCCTGACTTACCATATTATGTAGATGGCGTTGCTGCGCCCTTATCTAAAACCGGATCTTTTATCGGTCACCACATTATGGTTCCTAAAGAAGGGGTGGCTGTTCATATCAATGCATTTAATTTCCCAATTTGGGGAATGCTAGAAAAAATCGCAGTCAATTTAATGGCCGGGGTGCCAGCTATTGTAAAGCCATCAGAATACACGTGCTTCTTAACAGAAGTAATGGTCCGCGACATCATCGATTCAAAAATTCTGCCAGAAGGCGCTTTGCAATTGATTTGTGGTTTGGGCCGAGGAATTCTAGATACCGTAGATGCGCGCGATGTGGTTACCTTTACAGGTAGTGCAGCAACTGGTAAAATACTAAAAGGATTACCAAGAATTGCAGACCAGAGTGTAAGCTTCAACTTGGAGGCAGACTCTTTAAACGCAACAGTTCTAGGAGAAGCAGCCGTGCCAGGCACTGAAGAATTTGATTTATTTATCAAAGAGTGTGTCAAAGAAATAACGATTAAAGCTGGTCAGAAATGTACGGCTGTAAGACGGATAATTGTTCCAGAAAATCTACTTGACGAGGTTCAATCCGCTGTAGTTGCCAGACTCGCTAGCACAAAAATTGGAGACCCTTCCCGAGAAGGGGTTCGAATGGGTGCGTTGGCCACGAAACTTCAAGTGGAGCGCGTAAGAGCAAATGTTGATTTATTGGCTCAATCTCAGCAAATCGTATTTGGCAACCCAGACGAATTTGAACTAGTGGGCGCCAATCAAAAGGACGGCGCCTTCTTCCCGCCTGTATTATTCCGCAATGAGAAGCCATTCGAAAACACGGCTTGTCATGACATCGAAGCATTTGGTCCGGTAGCGACAATCATGCCTTATAAAGGAATCGAGCAAGCCATTGAAATCGCAAAACTTGGCAAAGGAAGTTTGGTTTCATCAATTGTAACGCCAAGTAATAAAGAGGCGGTAGACTATGTGGTGGGTGCCGCAAGCATGCACGGCAGAATCTTAGTTCTTAATAAAGACTGTGCAAAAGAGAGCACAGGCCATGGCTCACCAATGCCGCTACTTACACACGGTGGTCCAGGTAGAGCAGGTGGCGGCGAAGAAATGGGCGGAAAACGCGGCGTCATGCATTATTTGCAACGCACGGCCATTCAGGGTCATCCAACAACCATTACTGCCATTACCCAACAATTTCAGGTAGGTGCGGCTATGCCAGAAGCTAATCCACATGTGTTCAGAAAGCACTTCGAAGAATTGGTTATCGGTGAAACCGTATTTACACACAAGCACACCGTTTCTGATGCCGATATCGTGAATTTTGCAAATGTATCAGGAGATAACTTCTACGCACACATGGACGCAACTTCATTAGAAGGAACCATTTTTGAAAGACGCGTGGCGCATGGCTACTTTATTTTATCTAAAGCCGCGGGTTTATTCGTAGATCCTAAAAAAGGGCCAGTATTATTGAACTATGGAATCGAAGAGGCAAGGTTTACAAAGCCCGTTTATCCTGGAGCAACAATAGGTGTGCGCTTTACCGTGAAAGAAAAAATAGATCAAGAGAAACGGAACCCTGAAGATATTGCAAAAGGCATCGTGAAATTCTTGGTTGATGTCTATGATGAAACAGGCGAAACAGTTGCGCTAGCTACCATTTTGACAATGGTTAAAAAGCTAAAAGATGAATAAAAATCTTAATCGTTATCCGGATGCTCTGCGGCAAACTCAATTTCGAGTTTGTCCATGTCGTAGTCGGTGTCTTCGTTGTAAATATCGAAGAGCGGCTCTTGAAACGAGCGCATACTGAACTTTCTTTCTAATGTAAGAAGGAGTGCCGGAAGAATGATCAAGTTGGTAGCCATTCCGACCATAATGGTGATGGATACCAGCAAGCCAAGCGCTTTAGTTCCGCCAAATTGGGAGAACACAAACATCAAGAAACCAAAGAATAAAATCACAGAAGTATAGAAGATACCAAGCCCTGTTTCTCTTAGCGAATGCAGGATAGCAAACTGTGTATCCCATGCGTGGTGTTTGAGTTCGTGTCGGTATTTTCCTAAGAATAAGATGGCGTTATCTACCGTAATACCGAGTGCGATTCCGAATACAAGAATGGTAGAAGGTTTCAAAGGAATCTCAAAATACCCCATGATACCGGCCGTAAAGAGTAGTGGAATGATGTTTGGGATCATAGATACCAAGATGATTCTGAAAGATCTGAATAAGAAGGCCATCATGATAGCAATGGAAATGATGGCAAAAATCAGGGATTGCAAAAGGTTAACAAATAAATATTTGGTTCCTTCAGTTTGTACAACTTTTACGCCTGTAAATACGAGGTCGTAGTATTCTTGATCAATGGCCTTACGTAAGTGTTGGTTAAAGCCCTTTTTATTGGCAAAATCTTTGATTTTTTCAGGGTTCATGTCAAATGCCATTTGCATGTTGTCGTTCCCTTTGGACAAGATCGAAGTAAGGTTGTTATAAACACCTGAATGCTCATAGATGATAGAATCTATGGCTGCATGGTTTCCTTTGCTGATTTTCGTATAAAGTCTTTCTAACGTAGGTTTTTCTGGGTTGAGGATCTGTTCGGTAGAACTTTTAAGCTTGTCGAGGGTTGGCCCCACTTGATCGACGCTGAGGTCTTTCATTTGCATACGAATTCGAAGCGTGGTTTTACTGGTGTCTACTAAATTTTTAAGCGACACAGATCCGCCGTTGAGGCTACTTAAATCAAGTTTATCGATATATTTCTTTAATCGGAGTTTATCGCGGTTAGAAATGATCGTGTACTTATCTGGGTTGCCACCATGGTAAGCCATATTAATAGACTTGATGAGGTCTATGTAAGACATGCTTTTTGAGAAGAGCGTGTCTTTTGAAAACAGCGTTTGAACGTCGTCCACCTTTTGCATGGTCTCAGTGTTAAACAAGCGTCCTTTTTCTTTGTAGTTGACAGTAATTTCAAACGGGATTGAACCCCCGAAATTATGCTCTACAAATTTCATATCGAGCAAAATAGGGTCGTCTTTTGGTAAATCACTGGTAACGTTACCGGTTGAGATAATTTTAGTCATGCCGTAAAGACTGAAGATGACCAAAAGCACAGAACTAACGTAAACCCAAGGACGGTATTTTGTAACTATTTTAACGACAATTTCAATGAAGCCTTGAGAGTAAACACGGTAAAGGTGTTTGAGGTGGCGCGGTTTAGGTGGTTTTGCAAAAGAGGCAAAAATTGGAATGATGACCAATGACAACACGAATACGATCATGATGTTCCAGCTAGAAATGATCCCAAATTGTGCGAGTTTGTCTGAGCTTGTAAATGTCACAAAACCTACAGCAGTTGTGAGATTGGTTAGGAAGGTAACTGAACCAATGCGCTTGACCATGACAAAAAGTGCCCGCATTTTGTTGCCGAGCTGTACATATTCTTGGTGATACCTCGTGACTAAAAACACACAGTTTGGCACACCAATTACAATGAGCAGAGGCGGAATTAAGGCCATGATAATGGATAATTCATAGCCCATAAACGCAATACTACCGAGCGCCCAAATCACGGAAATGAATACGACGGTATTACACAAGAAAACAACGTATAACGACCTAAAAAAGATATACAGCAGTAGGGAAGATGCAAAAATAGAGAGCGCCAAGAAAATATACATTTCACTGACAATCCTTTTTGATACGACTACGCGAATGTGTGGCAACCCAGCAAAATACACCTTTCCAAAGTGTTTTTCATAAGATTTAGCGAGGTCTTCGATTTTAAAGATTACACCCGATTTCTTACGATTCGAGATGACCTTTTCATCGATGCCGATCATTAATAGCGACACATTGCTGGTGTCATTATAGAGTAAGCCGCGATAAATAGGGTTCTTTCTGACTTCTTTCTTGATGGAGTCAATGCTTTTGTCGCGGAAAGTGGTATCAGAAAAAATACGGTGGATTTCAAATTCGTTCTTTTTGATGTTGTTGGTCATGCCAAACAGGGTGGCTTCTGAAACCACGTTATCTACACCTTTGAATTTTAAAATTTTGTAGCCGAGCTCTCGCCACTTCTTGAAATTCTCTTCCGTATAAAGTGAATCTGTTTGCACCGCGATAACTAGGGTAGAACCATCTTCTCCAAATTGTAATTTGAATTTTTGATAATCCATTTGAATAGGATCGTCTTTTGGCAGTGTATTGCCGAAGCGGTTATCAACCTTGAGGGAGGTAGCTGCAAAATACCCAAAGAAAATAGTGATTAGGGCAATTATTGCCAATATAAAAAGGCGATTTCTTAAAATGAGACTAGCTACTTTACTCCACATGTGACTAAATGTACAAAAAAATGAGGGGTGAAGTTACGAATAATTGTCAAATTGACATTTAAGTCTGAGGATTCAGTTTTTTATGCAGCGAACGGAGAATCCTCCAGATTTATAATAACTCCCCCACAATAAGTCAAATTGATCTTTCTTTAAGTAAAGTGCGTTGGCACTATATGCATTGGCGGTGTCCAGACACCAATAACAAGCATATTCATTAATATTTGAAAATGCGCCTCCTTCTTTGCGGTAACCCGAACCATAGGCGTGAAATTTCAAGACATCCGAGCCTGGATAATCCCCAATAAATTCAGGATGCTGCAGCGCCATGGCATCTCTGTTAAGATTTTGAATGGTATTGAAAAAGATACTCCAATCCGAATTGTTGGGCAAATGCCAGCCTTTGGGCGCCAAGCCTCTCGGGTCGTTTAACGCATACCAATTGTATAATTTACCTAGTTTCTTTTTGTTTTTTGGGTCATTGTTGTAATAGCACCAGGCTGGCTTGCGGGTATTACCAGCTTTTTTCCATTCTTCAGCGGTTTTCGCTTGCTTAATAGGGTCGCCATTTTTAAAGTGTGGCTCATTGAGATTTTCTGCCATCCAAATTTGATAACCAATTTTACATTCAGAATAGGCTTGACTCGGCTCCACTTCTGGATAGCTGATAACGCGTTCTTGTTCTTTTGTTGATTGCGTACTTGTTGTCTCACATTGGTTAATCGCAAAAAGCGTAATGATCAAAATGAAAAGAAAATGCATGTGATTTTTAGCTAAAGTTAGCTAATAAGAAGGGTGGTTTGGAAAAAGTTTGGATAGATAAAACAAAAAACCCTCTATCTGTGAAAGATAAAGGGTTAAATGTTTGAAGCTTGTACTCGAGGCGGGACTTGAACCCGCACGGGCAAATGCCCACAGGATTTTAAGTCCGGCGTGTCTACCGATTCCACCACTCGAGCTCAAAAGAGCGAGAAACGGGATTCGAACCCGCGACCCCGACCTTGGCAAGGTCGTGCTCTACCAACTGAGCTATTCTCGCTTAATAAAACCCATTATTGCGCGGCCTTTGCTTTGCTAGGGGCGACAAAGTTAACGATTATTTTAATTTTTCAAAATTCTTAGTGCATTTTCCTTTCGATTTTTTAAAGAAAAATAAACCCAAGTGAGTGGTAATAAGAGTGAGTAATTGTAATAAAGGTCCTCAAAAGGAATGGAAATCATACGCCAACCAATTATGTGTTGTTCTGAGTACCAAACGATTGGAGCTTCGGTTGCGGCTCCAGTTAAAATCCCGTTGACGATAAAAAATGGCAACAAACAAAGTAAATAGGCCCACATAAAATCCGTAAACCACCTTTTTTTTCGCAATAAAACAGTGAGTGCGCCACTTATTGCACAAGCTAAAAAGGTATAATAGTTATGAGCATATAGCAAAACCCAAAGTGTGCTGCTGAAAACAAAAACGAAAGCAAAAAACTGGGTGAGCCTTTGCGCATTTCGATTGGGGAAATAGGCTTGAATAACCCTGAGCAGAAAAATAAAATTATAAGGGATAACCAAGAAAAATAGCACTTCTTCGATCGGTAAATTGTAAAGATAATAACCGAGTAAGTAGCTAGGATTAAATCCCCAAACCCCCAAATGGGTAAACAACATATCCCAGGCTAAAAAAGGAAGGGCAACCACAAAGGTGGCGGGAAAAACCACGCGCCAATCTTTATAATAAGCTACTTTTTGATCAAAGCTTAGTGCAAGAGGCCCAGCAATAGAGCATAATATTACCCAGCCGTACAAACTCATATGGGCTCGTGTTTTTTGTATTTCTTGGCGCTCTCGATATAAAAACGAACCGGGACCAACAGCATTCCAAAACACTCACCGTGTTCTTTTCCTAGGTGTTTGTGGTGTATTTTGTGCGCGCGTCTGATCGCATAAAAGTACGGATGATCGATGTCTCTGAGCCATTTGAATCTTCTATGAATATAGACGTCGTGGATTAAAAAATAAGCCAAGCCATAAGCCGCAATTCCAAAGCCAATCCAGACTGGCAGAAGAACTTGATTCATCATGCCCAGCATAATACAAAGCCAAGAAGGAATGGCATAAATGAGAAAGAACACATCGTTTTTCTCAAAAAATCCGGGTTCAACTTGATGGTGGTCTTTGTGGAAATACCACATGAAACCATGCATCACAAACTTATGCGTTGCCCAAGCCATAAATTCCATACCGAAAAATGTGCCGAGTAAAACGAAAGGACCCCACCAAATCATAACTGAAGGTTTAAAATGCTAAAAAAAGCGGTTAAAAAGAAAAACAAGGCTATTGCCACTTTGTTTGTTTCGTTTAGGTGCCAACGCTTATAAAGTGCTTGAATCAATATTGATATTGCTAGCCAACACACATAATTATACAATGGAATTTCTTGGTTTTTCCAGTTCCAAAAATGGAGTTTCATGGCAACTGGCTCCATTAAAAAATCGAGAAAAACCATTAATACAGCGGCAATAAGTATCTCCAACCAAGCCTTTAAGTTTAACTTTTCAATTAAAGCCGCCGAAATAATGCTAAGCATGGCCCAGTTCATGCCAATGATAAAAGGTACCGCAAGAATTTTTGGCCCTAATACCGAGCCGTAATGGTAGTTTCCAAATAATAAACCGGTGTGAACGCCCACCCATTCTGCAGCCATTCCAATCAAAAAGGAAAGCCCCAAAAACATCCAAAATGTCAGCCCGTATTTTTTTCTGCTAAATAGTAATACCAAGAAGGAAAGCAAAAGATGGAAAAACGAAAGATCAACAAAGAAAGACCGTATGCTCGAAATAGACATTCCAACAATTCCTACCAAGTAGAAAAGGCCTAAGAAGAAAATGAGTTTTCGCTGCAAGTTATTATTCTTTGGAAATCAAGGCTTGACCCTGAAGCATGTTTGAAATAATTTGATCTAGATCTCTATAAGAGTAAGACAACTCATTTTCAATTTTGTTGATGTCATAGCTAACTTTTTGATAAGAAGATCGAGCGGTTTCAATAGTGAGCCCAGATCTTTTACCGCTGATATGACACCATAATTCATGAATCACTGCAATGATATAAGTGAGCAATTTGGGCGCTGCAATATTGGGTGCCTTTTTACCTAGTTTTGTGGAAAAAGCTGAAAACAAATCTTTGAAACTTTGTTGTGGTCCAACTACTAAAAAGCGTTGCTTACAAACCCTTTTTTCAACCAAAGAAACCATGGTCCAGGCGACATCTCTTGCGTCGACAACAGCGTTATTACCCGTAGTATAAAAGCGGAGGCCTTGTTTAGCGGTTTCTAAGATTTGCAGCGAAGGGCTGCCTTTTGCCGCGGGCCCTAAAATCACACAAGGATTGACAATAACAGCTTGCAAACCTTCTTCAATGCCTCGCCAAACCTCGCGTTCAGCTAATAATTTTGAAACTCCGTAGCCACTCTGCTTGCCGCCCACTTGCCATTTGGTGTTTTCATTTACAGTGGCTGAAGACCCTCCAATTGCAGCCGTGGAGCTCACGTGGCAAAAATGTTTAACGCCGTGTTTGAGCGAAAAATCCACCATGGCAGCGGTTACATATCGATTTTGTTTGAGGCAGAGCTCAAAATCGGCCTTGAAAAAGGAAACCAGTGCAGCACAATGGTAGACGTATTCGATTCCGTTAAATAAGGCGTCTAATTCAGTGTAGTCTTGGAGGTCGGCTTGTTGCCATTGAACCAATGCCCATTTTTCTTCGGCATTTTCTTGAAAGTAATGCTGAAAAAGTTTGTGAACGTCTTTGATTTTTTCAGGATTGCGATAACTCGCACGGCAGTGCTGAGCCCTACTAACGAGTTCAACGAGTACATGACTCCCCAACAATCCGGTTCCGCCGGTAACTAAATTCACGACCTAAATCTAGGGATTACTTTTGATTATAAAAGGCAAGTAAAGCATCTTTGATCAATTCAGCTGCTTTTTGAAGGTCTTCATCGGTGTGTGCAGACGAAATGAAACCCACTTCGTAACCGCTCGGACCAAAATAAACACCGCAATCAAGTAAATAATGATGCATGAAATTGAAAGCGCTCATATCGCCGTCAATTTGTGCGGCAGCGGCAATTCTTTTTTTACCATTAAATGAGAACCAAAAAATAGAACCAATACTTACTAATTCCATTGGAAAGTTATTTTGCGCAGCAAAGTCGTTGATATTGGCTACAAAATCTTGGGTGCGTTTTTCTTGGTTTTCATAAAAGTTGGGCGCTGCACAAAGTTCTAATTGGGCAAGCCCTGCGGCCATTGCTACCGGATTACCCGAGAGTGTTCCGGCTTGATAAACAGGCCCATCTGGAGAAACAAATTGCATAATTTCTTTACGCGCTCCGTAGGCGCCAACGGGCAAGCCACCTCCAATAATTTTACCGTAAGTAACGATATCTGGAGTGATTTTGTAATATTCGGCAGCCCCACCAAAAGCAACTCTAAAACCTGAAATAACTTCGTCAAAAATCAAGAAGATTTTATATTGTGTACAAAGTTCTCTGAGGCTTTTCAAGAAACCAAGGTCTTGAAGAATGAGCCCATTATTTGCAGGGATGGGTTCAATGATTACTGCAGCAATGTCTTGGTGATTGCTTTCAAAACAACTTTGTAAAGCATCGAGGTCATTGAGAGGCAACACTATGGTTTCATTAGCAAATGCTTCGGGCACACCTGCGCTCGAGGAGGTTCCAAAAGTCACCAAACCGCTTCCGGCTTTTACTAATAAAGCATCGACATGACCATGATAACAACCTTCAAACTTGATGATTTTATTTTTTCCGCTGGCTCCTCTTGCCAAGCGAAGCGCACTCATTACTGCCTCTGTACCAGAGCTTGTAAATCGTATTTTATCGATAAAAGGAAGGCGCGTTAACATAAAAGCAGCGAGCTCGTTTTCTTTTTTAGTTGGCGCTCCAAAGCTGGCCCCATTTTGTAAGGTGCCAACAATTTTATCAAAAACATAAGGGTGATTATGACCGTGAATGAGTGGCCCCCAGCTACAACAAAAATCGATAAACTCATTGCCGTCTTCATCCCAAATATGAGCACCATTTCCTTTGGCAATAAATAATGGAGTTCCGCCAACTGATTTAAAAGCGCGCACTGGAGAGTTTACTCCACCAGGAAAAAATCCTTTAGCATCTTCAAATAATTCTGCGGACCGACTGCGGTTTATAGGAGAGGGAGTCTTCATTCTTATGTATATTTGCGACAACAAAGTTAAGAATAAAGCCGTGTATATGGAATTTCAATTCAGCCTCGATTTCGCCAAACAACAAGACCAACAAGATCCCTTAGCAGCCTTTCGCTCGCAATTTCATTTTCCAAATTTTCATACCGAAAATCCAGTTTATTTTACGGGCAACTCACTAGGGCTTCAGCCGAAAAAGGCCGCACAATATTTACAAGAGGAACTTGCTGATTGGGCAAAATATGGCGTCGAAGGTCATTTCATGTCTCGCAGACCCTGGTTTTCTTACCATGAAAACCTCACTGCACTTGCGGCTAAAGTGGTGGGTGCAAAACCAATAGAGGTAGTAGTTACTCACTCACTTACAACCAACTTACACTTGCTTATGGTCTCTTTTTACAGACCAAGTGGCAAACGTGTCAAAATCTTATGCGAACAAAAAGCTTTTCCGTCTGATCAATATGCTTTGGCCTCACAAATTCAATTTCATGGCCTAAGTCCAGAGAATTTAGTGGAAGTTGGTCCAAGACCAGGCGAACATCTTATTAGAGAAGAGGACGTGCTTTCAAAAATCAATGAACTAGGTGATGAATTGGCTCTTGTTATGATGGGAGGAGTCAATTATTATACCGGTCAATATTTTGATTTAGAAAAAATAACCAAAGTGGGCCACCAAGTTGGAGCTGTTGTTGGTTTTGATTTAGCCCACGCGGCAGGCAACGTAAATCTTGAATTACACAATTGGAATGTAGATTTTGCAGCTTGGTGCGGATATAAATACCTCAATTCTTCACCCGGCGGCGTGTCCGGAATGTTTATTCACGAAAAACACGCGCAAAATAAAACCCTACCACGTTTTGCCGGTTGGTGGGGTCATAACAAAGAAGTTCGCTTTCAAATGGAGCCAGGTTTTGATCCTATACCGGGAGCTGAAGGTTGGCAATTAAGCAATGCGCCTGTTTTAGGCATGGCAGCACACCTCGCGGCCCTAGAACTTTTCGAAGAAGCCGGCATGGATCGTATCGGAGAAAAAAGAGACCGCTTAACTGCTTATTTAGAGTATTTAATTAAAGAAGTATCAAATAGAAATAAAGAAAAGGGCGAGTTTGAAATCATTACACCCAACAATCCAAAACAACGCGGCGCTCAACTTTCAATTTTAGCAAAAGGTCAAGGTCGTCAACTATTCGATAAAATTTCAGAAATGGGTGTGATTGCCGATTGGAGAGAACCCAATGTAATTCGTATTGCACCGGCGCCACTTTATAATTCTTATGAAGATTGCTTCCGTTTTGCGCAATGCTTAGAACAAGCGCTTAATTAGAAGTCCGAATAAAAGTTTCTAGATCGGCAGCGTAGTGCTGTAGTTCTAAGCCCCTTACTAAACTTTCAATTTCTTCAGGGCTTGATCCGTGGGGTAATGCAACGGCGTGTTGAAACAAAAGCTTTCCTTTATCAAACTCTTCATTTACCAAATGAATGGTGATTCCGCTAAATGAAGCTTTGGCAGCAGCAACCGCCAAATGAACGTGTTTGCCGTACATGCCTGCGCCTCCGAAATTAGGCAACAAAGCTGGATGAATGTTTATAATGCGATCCGGAAAAGCATTGATGAGGTCTTTTGGTATTTTCTTAAGAAATCCGGCCAAAACAATATAATCTGCATTGAGCTCAAGGCTTAATTTTAAATAGCTACTGAGATCTTGACCGTTCACAAAAAAATAATCCACTCCTTGAGCCTTGCAAAAAGCAGCCATCTCAAAGTTTTCTTTGCTGGAAACCACTCCGCAGATGTTAATACCTTCATTTTCATTGAAATGATGGATTATTTGGCGGGCATTACTGCCAGCACCTGAGATAAAAATGATTATTTCTTGCTTCATTTACTACACAAAGTTAAGCATAGTGTATGATTCCAAGTATTTTGAGCGCTCAAGTGTTGATAAATTAAATAACATAAGTTTTGTTTATTAGGCGATAGTTTTTTTCTTTGCACACTGAAACCTTTAAATTTTTAAAAATGTCTGACATCAAAGCTAAAGTTATCGCGATCATCGTAGATAAACTGAATGTTGAAGAAAGTGAAGTAACTAACGAAGCGAGCTTCACAAATGACTTGGGTGCTGATTCACTCGACACAGTTGAGTTAATCATGGAATTCGAGAAACAATTCAATATTTCTATTCCAGACGATAAAGCAGAAGGTATCCAAACTGTTGGTGACGCTATTGCTTACATCGAAGCTAACGTGTAATTCTTTCACGTCACTTTTAATTAACAGGTATGCAATTAAAAAGAGTTGTTGTAACTGGTCTTGGTGCGCTAACACCTATTGGTAATACAGTACAAGAATACTGGGATGGCCTAATGGCTGGAAAAAGCGGAGCAGCGCCTATCAAACAATTTGATGCGTCTTTATTTAAGACGCAATTTGCCTGTGAATTAAAAGATTTTAATGTGGAAGACCACATTGACAAAAAAGAAGCGCGCAAGCTTGATCAATTTTCGCAGTATGCCATAGTTACCGCTACGGAAGCTATGGCAGATGCTGCGTTAATGGAATCTAACCCAAATGTAGACCGCATTGGTGTAATTTGGGGCTCAGGGGTAGGAGGCCTTAAAACCTTCCAAGAAGAAGCTAGAGAATACTTTAGCGGTGACGGAACCCCAAGATTTAATCCGTTCTTCATTCCAAAAATGATTGCCGACATCGCGGCTGGTCACATCTCTATTAAATATGGTCTTAGAGGCCCTAATTATGTGTGTGTTTCGGCTTGTGCCTCAGCAACCAACGCCATTATTGATGCTTTTAACCTTATTCGTTTAGGTAAAGCAGATGCCATCGTTACTGGTGGTTCTGAAGCAGGTGTCAATGAAATGGGCATGGGTGGTTTTAATGCTTTAAAAGCACTCTCCACTCGTAATGACTCTCCTGAAACAGCCTCAAGACCATTTGATTTAGATCGCGATGGTTTTGTATTAGGTGAAGGTTCAGGGTGTTTAATCCTAGAAGAATATGAGCACGCTATCAAACGCGGCGCTAAAATTTATGCCGAAGTGATCGGTGGCGGTATGTCTGGTGATGCCTATCACATGACAGCACCTCACCCAGAAGGTATTGGCGCAAGAAACACAATGTTAGCTGCGCTAGAAGATGCGCAAATCGATCCATCAGCGGTTGATTACGTAAACGTTCACGGTACTTCAACACCACTTGGTGATATCGCAGAAGTAAAAGCAATTCAAAGTGTTTTTGGCGAACACGCCTACAACCTAAACATTAGCTCAACTAAATCCATGACCGGCCACTTATTAGGTGCTGCCGGAGCCATCGAAGCAGTTGCCTGTGTTTTATCGGTTAAAAATGACCTCATTCCTCCAACGATCAATCACTTTACTGATGATCCCGAGCTCGATCCAAAACTCAATTTTACTTTCCACAAGCCACAAGCGAGAACAGTAAATATTGCGCTTTCAAATACTTTTGGTTTCGGGGGCCACAACACCTCTATTATCGTTAAGAAATTCAACGCTTAAGTTGCTTAAATTTCCTTTGTTTTCAAAGAAAAGGTCTGCTGAAGAGCTTAGACTGATTCGTTTTGTAATTAAAAATTTTGGTTACAAACCTTTGGACACTTCTTATTTTTTGCAGGCGCTTACTCACAAAAGCATGCTCTCTGAAGATGCTCAGCTAAACGCCAATGAAAGACTTGAATTTCTGGGCGATGCCATTCTTGATGCAGTGGTTGCTTCATATATTTATGAAAAGTATCCAGATGCAGACGAAGGTAAACTGACAAAAATCAAGTCTAAAATTGTCAATAGAAAAACGCTTTCTAGTATTGGCGAACGCATGGGTATTCGTGATTTTTTAGTTTACAACAAAAGTCGAAGCATCAATTTGTCCGGCCTAGAAGGAAATGCTTTTGAAGCATTAGTTGGCGCTATTTACCTAGACGCGGGATATGAAAGAACCAAGTCAATAGTTAGAAATAATGTGCTGCGTAAGTACCTGAATTTAGGGCAATTATTAGAGGAAGAGCTCGACTTTAAATCGGCACTTTTTATTTGGTGCCAAAGAAAAAAATTGGCTCTAGAGTTTAAACTCCTGGACGAGCAATTCATCGATGGAAAGTGGTTCTATGAGATGGAAGTACAAATCAACAGAACGGCTTATGGTAAAGGAAAGGGTCATTCTAAAAAAGAAGCAGAACAAGCCGCCTCAAAAGAGACACTAGCGCTCATGGGAGAAATTTAAAGACTTTGCCTAAATTCTAAAATTTGTAGTACATTTGTTTTATATAAAGTAGATAACAATGACTTGGACAGACTTCGTTTATAAAATTGGTGATGCATTTCAATGGTCTTTCGGATTCTTTGAATTCATCCAAAACTATTTCAATAACATTCTCATCGTATTAGGTTTCTTCGGATTCTATTTTTGGATGCGTACTCAGAAGCGTTTGAGTGCAAAATCTAATGTGCCTGTTGAAATCAAAGACAACGAAGGTTGGTATAAAAAAGAAGGTCAGCAACTTAAATAAGTTGATCAATACACATAAAAAAAGGGCGGTTATTTAACCGCCCTTTTTTGTATCTGAATGTTTGACTTATTTTTCTGAGAGTAGAGAAGCACCAAGGAATTCTCTGTTCATGCGTGCAATGTTTTCTAGTGAAATGCCTTTTGGACATTCTACTTCGCAAGCACCAGTGTTGGTACAGTTTCCGAATCCTTCTTCGTCCATCTGACGAACCATATTGAGAACGCGGTCTTTTGCTTCAACTTTTCCTTGTGGTAGTAAAGCATATTGCGAAACTTTAGCGCCAACAAACAACATAGCTGAACCATTTTTACAAGTTGCTACACAAGCACCACAACCAATACAAGCAGCCGCTTCGAAAGCTTTGTCGGCATCTGCTTTAGGAACTGGAATTGCATTTGCATCCATCGTACGACCAGAGGTGTTTACAGATACAAAACCACCAGCTTGTTGAATTCTGTCAAATGCTGTACGGTCCACAACTAAGTCTTTGATGATAGGAAAAGCTCTGGATCTCCATGGTTCAACATAAATGGTGTCTCCGTCATTGAAACTACGCATGTGTAACTGACACGTCGTTGTGCCTGTTTCAGGGCCGTGAGCGCGTCCGTTGATATACAACGAGCACATTCCACAAATTCCTTCGCGACAATCGTGGTCAAAGGCAATGGGTTCTTTTTGTTCATTGATGAGTTGCTCATTCAATTGATCGAGCATTTCTAGGAAAGAACTATCTGTAGAAACCTGATTGAGGCTATAAGTCTCTAGGCCGCCTTTAACGTTGGCGTTTTTTTGTCTCCAGATCTTGAGTGTAATATTGATATACTTTGAAGCCATAAGATTCTTATTTATAGTTGCGCGCAGCAATTTTGATAAATTCATAATTCAAAGCCTCTTTTAGTAAATTAGCTTTGGTTGCGTCACCGTCTTGGTATTCCCAAGCAGCAACATACTTAAAGTTTTCGTCGTCGCGAAGGGTTTCTCCTTCACTATCTTGGTATTCTTCACGGAAGTGTCCACCACAAGATTCTTGTCTGTGAAGGGCATCAACGGCCATAAGTTGACCCAGTTCCATGAAGTCAGCAACGCGGAGTGCTTTTTCAAGTTCAGGATTCATTTCGTCTGCAGATCCTGGAACAAAAACATCTTTGTAGAAAGCTTCTTTAAGTGCTCCAATTTCTTGGATAGCTTGTTTAAGGCCCTCCTCATTTCTAGCCATACCTACTTTATTCCACATAATTAAACCAAGTTGTTTGTGGAAGAAGTCAACAGATTTACTGCCTTTATTGTTAAGGAAACGATCGATACTAGCTTTTACTTCAGCCTCGGCAGCAGCAAACTCTGCTGAGTCGGTTGAAATTTTTCCTGTACGAATGTCGTTAGCTAAGTAGTCAGAAATGGTATAAGGCAATACGAAATAACCATCTGCTAGCCCTTGCATAAGTGCTGATGCACCTAAACGGTTAGCGCCGTGGTCAGAGAAGTTAGCTTCACCAGTAACGAAACAGCCTTCGATAGAGCTTTGAAGGTTGTAGTCTACCCATACACCACCCATTGTGTAGTGTACGGCAGGATAGATTTTCATTGGTGTTTCGTATGGATTGTCGTCTGTAATTTTTTGGTACATCTGGAAGAGGTTACCATATTTTTCTTCAATCCATTTTTTACCTAACTCGATAATTTTTTCATCTGAGGGGTTGTGGTCTCCTTGTGCAAATGCAGATTGGCGCCCTTTGTTTTTAATTTCTGTAGCGAAATCAAGATAAACTCCTTCGTTGGTATCATTGGCTTCGATTCCGTAACCGGCATCACAACGCTCTTTAGCTGCACGTGAAGCGACATCGCGTGGAACTAAGTTACCAAATGCAGGATAGCGTCTTTCTAAGTAGTAATCGCGGTCTTCTTCGGCAATTTGCGTTGGCTTTAAGCGGCCTTCGCGAATGGCTTCTGCATCTTCTTTTTTCTTTGGCACCCAAATGCGTCCGGAGTTTCTTAATGACTCTGACATTAGGGTGAGTTTCGATTGGTTGGTTCCGTGAACAGGAATACAAGTTGGGTGAATTTGTACGTAACAAGGATTGGCGAAATGCGCACCTTTTTTATGTACTTTCCATGCAGCAGAAACGTTGCTACCCATTGCATTTGTAGAAAGGAAATAAACATTTCCGTAGCCACCACTTGCAATAACTACTGCGTGTGCTGAATGACGCTCGAGTTCTCCGGTAACAAGGTTTCTAGCGATGATTCCGCGCGCCTTACCGTCAACTTTAACGAGGTCCATCATTTCATGACGGTGGTACATTTTCACACGACCAAGACCGATTTGACGAGAAAGAGCGGAGTAAGCGCCTAATAAAAGTTGTTGCCCGGTTTGACCCGCGGCATAAAATGTTCTTTGAACTTGCGTACCACCAAAAGAACGGTTGTCGAGTAAACCTCCGTATTCACGTGCAAAAGGAACACCTTGCGCTACACATTGGTCGATGATGTTACCAGAAACTTCAGCTAAACGGTAAACGTTTGCCTCACGAGCACGGTAATCTCCACCTTTGATGGTATCGTAAAACAAGCGGTAAATGGAGTCACCATCGTTTTGGTAGTTCTTTGCTGCGTTGATACCTCCTTGTGCTGCAATTGAGTGTGCGCGTCTTGGAGAATCTTGGAAACAAAATGCTTTTACGTTGTAACCCATTTCACCTAAAGAAGCGGCAGCAGCAGCTCCGGCTAAACCTGTACCAACAACAATGACGTCAATTTTAGGTCGGTTGTTTGGGGCAACCAACTTCATGTGGTTTTTATGGTTGGTCCATTTCTCTGCGATTGGACCTTCTGGAATGCGCGAATTTAATGTTGACATAGCCTAATTCCTAGTGGTTCATGTAAATAATAACGGGGATAATTGCAAACAAAAGCGGAACCGCAATTGCAAAAGCAACACCAATCTTTTTGATAATTGAAGTGTATTTAGGATGATTGATTCCTAAAGACTGAAATGCACTTTGAAATCCGTGTAGCAAGTGGTATGCTAAAACAAGCATGGAAATCACGTAAAACAAAACTGCAAACAAGGCCGCTTCATTTTTGCTTTTGCTAAAGAAGTCAATGACCAAAGTGTGAAGATCGCGGTAACCTTCTGCAACTTTTACATTGGTTCCTTTGATATAAAGGTCTGTGCCTTTTTCAACGATGTTGTTTGGATCTTTTGGAATGGGTTGAACACCAGGCACATGTGTATAATATAACTCTGTGTTGGCAGCTCCCATCATTGGATTTTTCATTTCAAGTGTGTAGGTATGTAAAGGAACTTCTTCTTTTACTTTCATTTTCCACCAGAAATTAGCCATGTGTGTAGCTAAAAACACTAAGATAAGTGTGCCTAAAATGGCCATGCTGCGGCTTGCAGAACTAGAGTTTGCCGCTGGTTTAGTATAGGCGTATCTAACAGGTCTTGCCTTGCGGTTTTGAATGGTAAGCATGATGCCGTCTACTACGTGGATGAGCACCGCAATGTAAGTTACATAAGAAAGGATCTTAATAAACGGGTTGTGGCCCATGAAGTAGGCATATTCGTTGAAAGCGCGTCGGCCTTCTTCTCCGGTTTTAAGAACGAGTTGCAAATTTCCGAGCAAGTGCCCGACTAAAAATGTGCAAAGAAACAGACCGGTGAGTGCCATAAAGACTTTTTTCCCGATCGATGATTTAAATAATGCTGAGTTACTCATATGTTTATTATCATTTGAAGTGTTGCAAATTTAACTGAAGAACAGCTAATTTGGCTATTTGTTGACTAGATATTCTGTTTATTGAGCCTATTTAGAATCATTTTAGATAGCTTAGGTTAACTTCTGAATTATTTACGTTTAATTCGATGTCTGCGCCAAGTAAAAGTGCGCGGTTGTCATCAATATGTCCTGCAGGAAAATCAAAACAAATAGGAATATTTCGATATGTAAAGTGATTCAAAATAATCTCTTCGATTGTATTGCCAAAAGGAATATCGGTGTCTTCAAGATCAGTCATGCCGCCGATAATTAATCCTTTAATTTGATCGAGAGCACCGTGTTTTTTTAGTGCAAACATCATTCTATCAATATGATAAAGATGCTCGGCTAAATCTTCAATAAATAAAATGCTTTCAGAAAAATCATAGCGATCAGGTGTAGCTAACAAGCTAAAAACAATAGATAGATTGCCACCAATTAGCCTTCCTTTTGTTTGCCCTAATTTGTTTGAAGCAGATGAAGAAAAAACAAAATGATGTTGCTTACCATATAGCAGATCTTGTAGGGTTGATTTCGCTTCGAGGCTGTTTTTTTGAAGATTCAACCCCATTGTAGCGTGGATACTCTGAAAACCAAGCGCTTGAATTTTATGGTGCAAGACACACACATCAGAAAACCCGATTAACCACTTTGGTTCTCGAATAAATTGTGCCCATTGCAAACCGTCGACAAGCTGAACACAACCATAACCGCCTCTCATGGACCAAATTGCTTTTGCTTCGGGATGGTCTAAACCTGCTTGGAGATCCGCTAAGCGCTCTAAGGTTGTGCCAGAAAAATAATGATGTCTACCACCGATGTGGGCACTTCTCTCGGATTTAAGACCAATAGATTTTAGCCAATTTTCAGCGTCTTGAATATAATTTTCTTCAATGGCTTTTGCTGGGGCACATAAATAAACGAGGTCGCCGGGCTGAAGTGATACGGGTGCTTGCATCAGTTTTCTGTTAAAAGAGCATGCGTCAGCTTAAGATCAAGCTGACTGGTTATTTTAATATTTTCTTCGTTGCTTAAAACCATTTTTACTTGAACGCCTTGCGCTTCTACCACGCTTGCATCATCTGTAAAGGTATTTTGAAAAGCTTGTTGGTAGGCACTTTTTATAACAGCTGCGTGAAAGCACTGAGGGGTGTGAACCAAGAAGTATTCTTTGCGATCTACGGCTTCTGAATCATCAAGAGACCCTTTTCGGATAGAGTCTTTTGCTGCTAATACCGGAACCACCGCTTCTGCATTTTCAAGCGCTGCAAAACAACGTGAAATGGTTTCGATGCTTACCAAAGGCCTCACGCCATCATGCACCGCAATTTGTTTGCCGGTGCTGTGTTGCAGGGCGTTTTGTATGGAATGAAAGCGTTCTAAGCCACCCTCAATGAGTTGATGGGGTATGGTTGAAGCATATTGATCAAGAATGGATTGCCAGTAGTCTTTCCATTCGGATGGCAGGGTAATAAGCAGCTGAGCGCTGGGGTCAAAGTCGTAAAAAATTTCGAGTGTGCGCAATAAAATGGGCTTGCCACCAAGCAATAAAAATTGCTTAGGAATATCGGTTTGCATACGCTTGCCAATACCTCCTGCGGTTATGATAACAGTTCTACTCAAAGTAAGTCAAAGATAAGAATGTTTAGCCTTTAATTTCAAAAGGCAACAGCTTTAGCCGCTTAGGTTCAAGAGAAACAACAAATGATTGACCACCAATATACTCACCATCGGTTTCTGCATGTAGGTATGTGGTTTCGCTTTGGAGCTCAATTGGAAAACTGAGTTCTAAATAATGTGCTTCTGGATGCTTGATCTGAAATCCTTTTTTGACGCGCATGACATTTTTTAAGTAGTCAAATAAAGAAACCTTTCCGAGCAGGGTTAGTTTCAATTTACCATCATTGATTTTTGCCCCCGGATGAATGTACAAGCCGTCGCCAAAAATGCTACCATTACAAAATGCCCCTAATAAGAGTTCCCCTTTGTAGTGAAAATCTTGATTTTTGATTTCTACAACAGGTCTTTTGTAATTCAAGAAAGTTTTGATGATAGACAAGCCATATGAAAAGTTTGCTCCAAAACGGCTGCGATAAGTTTGTAATTGTAAGACAACCGCTCCGCCAAAACCAATGTCAGCGATGTTGGCAAAGTAGCGAGTTTCCTTCTCGGTCTGAATCATGCCGACATCAAATTTTTCGAATTGAGAAGTTTGAATAGCTTCCACAAAAGGGTAGTGTTTGGAAAACCCAGCCGATCGATAGAAATCATTGCCCGTCCCGTTTGGCAGAACTCCTAGAATTGGGTCAAATTTTGAATTCGGATGTGTGCAAACAGCGTTCACTAAAGAATTAAAAGTGCCATCGCCGCCAATACAGAGCAAATACCCGCAATTTTCATCTAATTGATGTATAAACTGTAAAGCATCTAGCGTATTTGGACTTTTATGAATCTTGAATTGAGCGCCAAAAAGTTCAGAAAGTTCTGCGAGAATAACAGCATTTTTACTTAGGATTTTCTTGTTTTGGTTGACGATGCAGTAGATACTTGACATCCGCCAAAGTAAAGAAAAATTTTAGTAAATGATTTGTAGGCTACCAGATTGCTGCCATTTCTGACCATTCAAAGTGCCGGTCACGAAATAAATAAAGGTTCCTTTGAGTTTTTCACCGCCTTGATCGGTGCCGTCCCATTCAAAGTTTGGATTGCTGCTTTGATAAGCGATGCCATTTTCTCTGTTCAGAACCACAACGCTAAAATCAGTAATGTTTTCAGTGCCCCAATCAATGGCTAAGAAATCGTTTTGACCATCTTGGTTTGGTGTAAAGACATTTGGCAAATTAATTTTGCGGCTCGTTTTTATTGAGCTAAGCGTCGGAGGCTGATTATTTGCTTCGGTTTCTTGGTTAGCTCTTGTATTCACTATTGAATTTAGTAAAGCTTGAGAAACTCCATTTGAGCCCAAAGTATTTACTTGACTAGGGCGAGGAGCAGCAATTGTATTGACCTGATTTTGCAAAGTACTCGTGGAGTGGTTTTGCAAATTATTTGGAGTACCAACGCCATTTGTAGTATTAGTTGGAGCAGGTACAACATTTTCTGGCAAAGTTGGAATGGCGCAATCTATACGCGTTGGAGTCAACTCGATGGATGTATTAGTGCTATTTGATTGATTAACTTTTCCAACATTTTTTTGAATTCCTTTTACTACATGGTTTTTTGAAGTAATTACAGCAGGATTTTGATTGGAAAGGGTCTGAGGCGCTTCAGGGCGAGTGAAAAAATAGGCCCCAACAGCTAACCCTGCACTGAGGACGGTTCCTATTACGATTTTTGATAAAACAGACAAACCAACTGGTGCAGCGGTGGCTCCAATTGACGAAGAAACGGCAGACCAAATTGCGGGGTCAACAGCAACCTGATGGTCCTGGAGGCCTTTGGCAAAAAGATCTTTAATGTTGTCTGATTCAGTCATGTTCAATTTTTTCTAGGCGGTCTTTCAAATATGCTCGGGCTCTAAGGTATTGTGTTTTAGAGGTGCTTTCTGTAATGTTGAGTTGCTGTGCAATTTCTTGATGAGAATAACCTTCAATAGCAAATAAGTTAAAAACGGTTCGATACCCATCGGGTAAACTTTGCACAAGTTTAAGTAGGTCATCGGCCATAAGTTTTTCAACACTGTGGTCGTGGTGAGCCAACTTGAAACTGACATCGTCTAAAGAGATATCAGTATTTGTTTTTTTGTCTTTGCGCAATTGATCGAGGCAGGTATTAACTGTGATTTTTTTAACCCATCCTTCAAAAACACCTTCGAATTTGTAGTCAGGGAGATGTTTGTAAATCTTCACAAAAGCATCTTGAAGGGTGTCTTGGGCCCTTGGCAATTCTTTCATGTAGCGCAAGCAAATCACTAACAATTTAGGAGCATAAATGTCAAACAACGCTTTTTGAGCCTTCGGACGACCTGCTATACAACCAAGTATTATATCATGCTCATCCATAGACACAGGACCATTGACGGATTATATTTTCAAAAAGTTGCATGCGCAAAGCAAGATAGTTTATTTCTTTTAATTTCGTAGATCAACCCCGCAATCTTTCAATTTATGCGTAACGCTATTTTTGGCATCTTATTTACTTTTTTGAATGGTTTTCTAGGTCAAGCCCAAGACAATTTTGCGGCCCGACCTAATGGTGTTTTTCTCCCATATGTTGCAGAAATTCAACTCAATGACCGTTTACAAATACAAGTAAGAGCTGCCCTCGTTGAAAAAAATTCTAAATCGCCTATTACCATTTATAATGGCAAGGAAGTGTATCAGTTGTCAGTAAAAAAACGGATAGGGGATACCATCGTTTATCAATTCCCTGCCCAAGATGCCGAATGGAGAATTGCATTTAACGAAGATTTTTCCGAAGCCCTCGGCTGGTGGGTCAATTACAATAAAAAAGTTCCTGTTCGCTACCCCGTACACTTGTACATGTCGCTTTCAGAAATGATACCAAAACCCGATAGTATCTTTCCGGAATTATTCGGAAGATGGAAAGTGCTGTTTGAGCCAGGCACGCCAAATGAAGAAGTGTTAGTAGGTGTATTTCAGCAAGAAATGAATGGGCGCATTTTCGGAAGTTTTCTTAGTGAAACCGGCGATTACCGTTATTTGCATGGTTATGCCGCAAATGGAAAATTGCATTTACAGACCTATACGGGCTATTGGGCTTTTGTAGTTGATGCAACGCTCAATGGCGACAACGAAATGGAAGGTGTCTTTTATAGTGGTGGAAAGTCAAGCTCCAATTTCAAAGCCACCAAAGATGAATCAGTCCAACTAAGAGATGAAGCAGAACTGACCTATTTGATCAAGCGCGATGAAACGGTTGCGCTCAATGGACTTCGAAAATTAAATGGCAAAAAAGTCAATTTAGATTTTTCAAAAAAAGATCAAGTTACCCTGATTCAAATTATGGGTACGTGGTGCCCAAATTGCATCGATGAAGCCAATCTATTTAGAGAATTAAAAGCAGGCTATGGCAGCCAAGGTCTTGAAATTATTGCGTTGGGGTTTGAAGTAGGCAATGACCAAAAGCAACAACGTAGTAGGCTAAAAAAATTCTCAGAAGAACTCAAACTGAATTATCCAGTTTATTTAGCTGGAACCTCAAGCAAAGAAGCTGCTGCGGCCTATTTTCCAATGATAAATGGCATCATGAGTTTTCCGACTGCAATATTGGTTGATCAGCAAGGAAAGATCATTGCTATCCATACTGGTTTTAGTGGGCCAGCAACAGGTGCTGCTTATACTGATTTAGTGTTAAAACTCGAGCAAGAAATACAAAACGCTTTGCATGGCGCTGGCCAAGATTAACGACCCATTAAGAATGGGTACTTGTCAATGTTTTTCAGGGCAATACTGGTACCGCGTGCTACCGCTCTAAGGGGATCTTCAGCGATGTGTACTGGAAGCTTCGTTTTGGTCTGAATACGTTTGTCTAGACCGCGAAGCATCGAACCACCACCTGCGAGATAAATACCTGTTTTGTAGATATCTGCAGAAAGTTCTGGCGGTGTCATTTCTAGCGCACTCAAGATCGCTTCTTCGATTTTTGCAATAGTTTTATCGAGCGCATGTGCTACTTCTTGGTATGACACCATGATTTCTTTTGGAATACCGGTCATGAGGTCACGTCCGCGTACAGCGAAGTCTGCTGGTGGATTTTCTAGTTCTGGGAGGGCAGCTCCAACTTCGATTTTGATTTGTTCGGCGGTGCGCTCTCCAACTAGTATGTTGTGTTGGCGTCTCATGTATTCTTCGATGTCATTTGTGAAGTCGTCTCCTGCAATGCGAATAGATTTATCACAAACAATACCACCAAGGGCAATTACCGCAATTTCAGAAGTTCCACCACCTATATCAATAATCATGTTACCCATGGGCTCTTCGACATCGATTCCGATTCCGATAGCAGCAGCCATTGGCTCGTGAATGAGGTAAACTTCTTTGGCTCCAGCGTGCTCGGCAGAATCTTGTACGGCACGTTTTTCAACTTCAGTAATACCAGAAGGAATACAAATAACCATGCGGAGCGTTGGATTGAATAATCCTCTACCTGGATTGATCATTTTGATCATTCCTTTAATCATTTGCTCAGCACTCTGGAAGTCGGCAATTACACCATCTTTAAGTGGGCGAACCGTTTCGATAAGTTTGTGGGTCTTACCGTGCATTTGTTGTGCCTTTCGGCCGATAGCCACAACCTTTCCGGTTTGGATATCTTTAGCAACAATTGAAGGTTCATCTACGACTACTTTGTCGTTCCAGATGATGAGGGTATTTGCCGTACCGAGGTCGATGGCAATTTCCTGAGTAAGAAAGTTAAAAAGGCCCATTTTAAGCGCTAATTTATGTTGTAACCTATACTTATTCGAAAATAAAATGGAAAGGTTACACTAAATGTAATTCAATTTGAAAATTATTTCTGGTAGCAAATTAATGCTTGAAATGTCGCACTCCAGTAAAGACCATACTCATCTGATTTTCATCGCAATAGGCAATGGATAGATCATCTTTTACAGAACCTCCTGGTTGAATAACGGCAGTAATATTTTCGTTGTGCGCAATTTCTACACAATCAGGGAAAGGAAAGAATGCATCACTTGCCATAACGGCACCGTTTAAATCAAAGCCAAATGATTTTGCTTTGTGAATGGCTTGCTTCAATGCGTCTACACGTGAGGTTTGACCGGTTCCACTGGCAAGTAGTTGCCCATTTTTAGCTAAAATGATGGTGTTTGATTTGGTGTGTTTGACCAGTTTATTTGCAAAAAGTAAATCTTGAATTTCTGAAGCTGTTGGTGCCACTTTAGTTTTCACAACTAGCTGATCTTCAGTTTCTGTTGCTAAATCGGCATCTTGAACGAGGTATCCATTTAACGCACTTCTGACGAGTGTTTTAGGAAGCTCAACTTCATTCTGAACCAAAATGATGCGGTTTTTCTTTGATTGTAATAGTGTGATGGCTTCTGCGTCGTAGGCAGGTGCGATCAGTACTTCACAGAATAGTTCATTGATCAAATTTGCAGTGCTGAGGTCAATTTTTGTGTTGGCAATTAGGATGCCACCAAATGCACTTACCGGGTCAGCGGCAAGTGCCACTTCATAAGCTTCTTTAAGCGAAGGGCGCGTTGCGATACCACAGGCATTGTTGTGCTTGAGGATGCCAAAAGTTGGTGCGTCATTTTTAAATTCTGACATGAGGCGAACCGCTGCGTCTACATCGAGCAAGTTGTTGTAAGAAAGTTCTTTACCGTGTAGCTTTGTGAAGAGTTGGTCGAGGTCACCATAGAAAATCCCTTTTTGGTGTGGATTTTCACCGTAACGCAAAGGACTTTGTTTTTCTTCGCTAATTTTTAAATAAGCACCCTCTTCTTGAACAAAATACTGATGAATCATGGTGTCATAGTGTGAAGAAACATGAAAAGCCTCCGCAGCAAAAGTTCTTCTTTGTTCGATGCTCGTGTTTGCACCTTGATTCGTTAGTATTTCTAAGAAAGCATGGTATTGTTTTACGCTAGGAATGATCACTACATCATTGAAGTTTTTGGCTGCAGCTCTAATTAATGAGATGCCTCCGATGTCAATTTTTTCGATGATGTCGGCATGGCTTGCACCGCTTGCAACAGTTTCTTCAAAAGGATATAAATCGACAATTACTAAATCAATGGAAGACAAACCGTGTGCTTGCATATGTGCTTGATCAGCCTCGAGGTCACGGCGATTAAGGATTCCGCCAAATACGGCAGGATGCAATGTTTTTACACGACCGCCTAGGATTTCAGGAAACTGTGTGATGTCTTCTACTGGGGTTACCGGAATTCCGAGTTCTTTAATGAAAGCGAGTGTGCCGCCGGTAGATAAAATTTCTACGTTGTTTTCATGAAGTTTTTGAACGATTGGGGCTAGACCATCTTTGTAGTAAACAGAGATTAAGGCGCGTTGAATGGCTTTTGTGTTTGTCATTTTGATTTGGAAAGTGCAAAGTTACGTGATAAAATAAAAAGGCCCGCTAAAAAAGCAGGCCTTATTTTTATGAATTTACGTGCAGTATATAAACGGCTAACGCTGCTTCTATCTAGAACACATTTAGTTCACTACGTTCATGAATTTACGTTCTGCATATAACCGGCTAACGCCGCTTCTATCCAGAACACATTTCACAACCTTCTGGATCGTCAAGTGAGCACGCGATGGCAGCTTGTTGATCTTCGATGGTTTGTGCTTTTGGCTCTTCAACAACAGTTTTATCAACTGTAAATTTAATTGCGTCGGTTGCAGCTTTAGTGCGGAGGTAATACATACCTGTTTTGAGTCCTTTTTCCCAACCGTAGAAGTGCATGGAAGTAAGTTTACCAAAGTTGGCATTTTCCATGAAGATGTTGAGTGATTGACTTTGACAGATATAGGCACCGCGATCGGCAGCTTGCTCAATAATTGCTTTTTGAGAGATTTCCCAAGCTGTTTTGTAAAGATCCTTAAGGCGTTGTGGTACATCGTTGATATTTTGAATTGAACCATTTGCAGCCATGATCTTCTGACGCATGTCTTTGCTCCAAAGACCTTCTTTTACTAAGTCTTTGAGGAGGTGTTTGTTAACGATAATGAATTCTCCAGAAAGTACACGACGGGTGTAAATGTTAGAAGTGTATGGCTCAAAACATTCGTTGTTACCAAGGATTTGTGCAGTTGAAGCAGTTGGCATTGGCGCTAAAAGTAAGCTATTGCGCACACCGTGTTTTTTCACTTCAGATTTTAATACATCCCATTCCCAACGGTTCGTTGGTGTAACACCCCACATGTCAAATTGGAAAACACCTTTTGAAACAGGTGAACCTTTGATGGTTTCGTAAGGTCCGTCAACTTTTGCTAAATCTTTAGAAGCGGTCATGGCAGCAAAGTAGATGGTTTCAAATACTTCGCGGTTAAGTGTGCGTGCTTCTTCTGATTCAAATGGGAAGCCCATCATGATAAACGCATCGGCTAAACCTTGTACACCAAGACCAATTGGGCGGTGACGTAGGTTAGAATTGCGCGCTTCTTCTACTGGGTAGAAGTTGTTGTCGATGATGCGGTTTAAGTTAAGTGTAGCTTGATAAGTAACTTCAAAAAGTTTGTCGTGATCGAAAGTACCTTCTTCGGTTACATATTTAGGCAGTGCTAATGAGGCAAGGTTACAAACAGCAACTTCGTCTGGAGCGGTGTACTCGATGATTTCAGTACATAAGTTTGAAGACTTGATGGTACCAAGGTTTTGTTGGTTAGATTTTGCGTTGGCAGCATCTTTATACAACATGTATGGTGTTCCGGTCTCGATTTGAGACTCTAGGATTTTGAACCAAAGATCTTGCGCTTTGATGGTTTTGCGTCCTTTGCCTTCTTTTTCATATTTGGTGTAAAGGGCTTCGAATTCGGCGCTGTGAGAATCAGATAAACCTGGGCACTCATGCGGACACATTAGTGTCCAATCGCCGTTTTCTTTAACGCGTTGCATGAATAAGTCTGGAATCCAGAGTGCAAAGAAAAGGTCTCTGGCGCGTTGTTCTTCTTTACCGTGGTTTTTCTTGAGGTCAAGGAAATCGAAGACATCTGCATGCCAAGGCTCGATATAGATAGCAAATGAACCTTTGCGTTTACCTCCACCTTGGTCTACGTAACGTGCGGTGTCGTTGAAAACGCGTAGCATTGGTACGATACCATTTGAGGTGCCGTTGGTGCCTTTAATGTATGAACCTGTTGCGCGAATGTCGTGAATAGACAAACCGATTCCACCTGCAGATTGTGAAATTTGTGCACAAGATTTAAGTGTGTCGTAGATGCCACCGATGCTATCTTCTTTCATGGTAAGCAAGAAACAAGAAGACATTTGTGGTTTAGGAGTTCCCGCGTTGAACAAAGTTGGAGTTGCATGGGTAAACCAACCTTCAGACATTAAATTGTAAGTCTTGATGGCAGACTGAATATCTTCTTTGTGGATACCGATGGCAACGCGCATGAGCATTTGTTGAGGACGCTCAGCAATTTTTCCGTTCAAGCGCATGAGGTAGGAGCGTGTCAAGGTCTTGAATCCGAAATAGTCGTAACGGAAGTCACGGTCATAGATGATGCTTGAATCTAGTACTTCTTTGTTGTTAACGATGATCTCGTAGACGTCGTCTGCAAGGAGCGCAGCAGATTCGTTGGTCTTTGGATCGATGTACTGATACATGTCTTGCATCACTTCAGAGAAAGTTTTCTTGGTTTCTTTATGAAGGTTAGAAACCGCGATTCTTGATGCAAGCAACGCATAATCTGGGTGATCAATAGTTTTCGCCGCAGCTACTTCAGCAGCTAGGTTGTCTAGTTCTGTAGTAGTAACTCCATCAAAAATTCCTTCGATGACTTTCATGGCTACTGCTTCTGGCGAAACCAACGGGTCTAGGCCATAACACATCTTAACAATGCGGGCAGTAATTTTATCAAATTTTACGGCTTCTTTTCTACCGTCTCTTTTAACAACGTACATGTGCTCCTTATATTTATAGTTAGTTTAGGTTATTAGAAATCTTCGTCAAGACTAAAGGTTTGATTTTCTTTGCCGGCCAACACCCCAGCTTTTTGATATTCACCTACTCTTTTTTCGAAGAAATTGGTTTTTCCTTGAATTGAAATCATGTCCATGAAGTCGAACGGATTGGTTGCGTTGTACACGCGCTCATTTCCTAATTCGACAAGCAAGCGATCTGCTACAAATTCGATGTATTGACCCATAAGGTCGCTGTTCATGCCGATGAGTTTAACTGGCAAAGCGTCTGTAACAAACTCTTTTTCGATTTCAACGGCATTGGTAATAATTTCTCTTACTTTCTCTTTTGGAAGTTTGTTCACGAGGTGCTGTGTGTAAAGCAAACATGCGAAATCGCAGTGTAATCCTTCGTCGCGAGAAATGAGCTCATTGGAGAAAGAAAGCCCTGGCATCAAGCCGCGTTTCTTGAGCCAAAAAATAGAACAAAAAGATCCAGAGAAGAAAATTCCTTCTACGGCAGCAAACGCAACTAATCTTTCTGCAAAAGAACCTTGATCAATCCAACGAAGTGCCCAATCTGCTTTTTTACGCACGCAGTCTACGGTATCAATTGCGTTGAACAAATAGTTCTTTTCTTTAGTGTCTTTGATGTAGGTGTCAATGAGAAGCGAGTAGGTTTCAGAATGGATGTTTTCCATAGTGACCTGAAATCCGTAGAAGAATTTTGCTTCGGTGTATTGAACCTCGTTGAGGAAGTGCTCAGCAAGATTCTCGTTTACGATGCCGTCTGAGGCAGCGAAGAAAGCTAAAACGTGCTTAATGAAGTGGCGTTCGTCGTCATTCAATTTGCTTTCCCAATCGATGATGTCTGGCGAAAGATCGATTTCTTCGGCTGTCCAGAAACTAGCCTCTGCTTTTTTGTAAAAGCTCCAGATGTCGTCGTGCTGAATAGGAAACAGCACAAAACGGCTTTTATTTTCTTCGAGAATTGGTTCGCGTAGTGCTTTTTCCATAGGTTTTTTACTTGTAGATTTTCAGACTAAATCAGGGATACAAAATTTGCTAAAATTCGGGCTCAAATCAATTAAAGAAATTAACATTTATTCGAGGTTTTCAACACCAAAATGCGCAATCCTTTCTACATCAACGCTTCCGTGGATTTCAACAAGCGCAAGAAAGATATTCACACGGTTTACAACACTAGTATGGATAATTTTTCGAAAGAAAATTGTCGTGACTAAACGATAATTTTTGTATGAAATGAAACCACTATAAAATTACGACAGAAGTGCTGCGTTTTTTTGGGACAATTTGAGCAGTTTTAAACACGTTGTTGTTGAATAACTCAATTCCATGATCAAGTACTTTAGCAACCTAAGTTTAGTTTTAAAAAATTACTCCGATGGCCTCGGACATTTGATTTTTACTAATGTTTGCTTGCATTGCAACAATGAATTAACACCAACCGAAGAATATCTTTGTTGGCTTTGTTCAGATCAATTACAGCGCACGTTTTTCGAAAAAGAAGCGGGCCCAACTGTAGTAGACCGGCTATTTTGGGGTAGGGTGCCAATTGTGCATGCTACTTCGGTTTATTTTTATGGAAAGGGTACCGTGAGTCAGTCCTTGTTGAGGGCATTAAAGTATGATTTCAAAGCACCTTTAGGTATTTATTTAGGTCAACAAATGGCTGGAGCTCTGGCTGCGCATCCCATTAAAAATTGCGATTTTATTTTGCCAGTTCCCATACACCCAAGAAAGAAATTTGCTCGGGGCTATAACCAAAGTGAGCTGCTTGCGTTGGGCTTGTCAAAAGCATGGGGAACACCGGTTTTGAAAAAACTTGCTCAGAAAAGAGCGCACACAAAAAGTCAAACCAAACTGGATCGTTTTGACAGGTGGACTAATGTTAAGGATATGTTCAAAAGCAGTACTTTGAGTACTCAACCCTTAAAGCTGTTAATAGTAGATGATGTCATCACTACCGGGGCAACTTTAGAGGCATTAACCCGCGCAATTCTTGAAGTTAATCCGCAAATTCAGATAAGTTTGCTTAGCTTCGCATACACCAAATAAGGGTCAAAGTGAAAAGCATTCTCATTTTCGGAGCAGGCCTTGCAGGCACTTGTTTAGCACAGCAATTTTTACGCCGTGGCCACAAAGTTACGCTCATCGATTCAGGCGAAAACCATTCTAGTAAAATAGCCGCCGGAATGGTCAATCCGATGGTTTTCAGGCGCATGAACAAATCTTGGAGACTCGATGAATTTCTACCGGAAGCCAAAAGCTTTTATCAAGGACTTGAACAAGAACTCAACACTAAGTTTTATCATCCAATAGTCATCAGAAGATTCTTTTCTTCGCTACAAGAAAAAGAAATGTGGCAAGAGCGCTGTCAAGAAGAAGCTTATTTTCCTTATTTGGAACCAACAACAGAAGAGGACCTTTGCCACGAAGGTGCAATTAATCTTTTTGGAAGCGGTAGAGTAAAACAAGCTTTTTGGATAGACGCTGAAACTTGGACGGCGCAGCAAAAAATTTATTTTGCAAAAAAAGAGGCTTTGATAATAGAAGAATTTGCGCCAAATGAGTGGCAGCCTCAATCAAAGACCTACCGTAATATTACCTATGACAACGTCATTTTTTGCATGGGTTACCGACAAAAATCAGAGCGCACTTTTGGTAATTTACCAGTAGAGCAAACCAAGGGGCAAACTTTATTAATTCAAAGTAAACTTTTGCCGTCAGAAGAATCTTTGAATCGAAAGTGTTTTGTTTTACCGATAGGCAACCAGCGCTATAGAGTAGGCGCAACCTATGAATGGAATAACGATAGCCTTGAAGTGACCCAAGCAGGGAAAGAGCAACTTTTAAATATGCTGGGTTCATTAGGAAACTATGAACCTGAGATTTTAGAACAAAAAGCGGGCATACGACCAACTGTGCTTGACCGCCGACCGTTGGTGGGTGAACACCCTGATTTTAAAGGGGTTTACATTTTCAACGGACTCGGGACAAAAGGCTACATGATGGCCCCTACTTTGGCCCGTGAACTTGTCGAACATATGCTCGATGGATGCCCAATCGACCCCGAAATAGACATTCAACGCTTTAGCGCCAAATAGCCCTCTAACGGGCTTGTTATGTGCAGTAGATTGCTTACTTTTGCATGCTATGAATCACATTAGAAATTTTTGCATTATTGCTCATATCGATCACGGTAAAAGCACCCTAGCAGACCGCCTGCTTCAAACCACCGGAACCATTTCTGATCGTGAAATGCAAGCCCAAGCCCTAGACGACATGGACCTCGAGCGCGAGCGCGGAATCACCATCAAGTCTCATGCGATTCAAATGAACTATAAGTTTGAGGGTCAAGAATATGTCCTCAACCTCATCGACACCCCGGGGCACGTCGATTTTTCTTACGAAGTTTCTCGTTCAATTGCCGCTTGTGAAGGCGCTTTACTCATTGTCGATGCTTCTCAGGGGATTGAAGCACAAACCATCTCCAATTTATATTTGGCCCTTGAGCACGACCTCGAAATCATTCCAATTCTCAACAAAATGGATCTTCCGGGTGCTATGCCTGAAGAGGTTTCGGATCAAATCATGGAGCTCATTGGTTGTGATATCGAAGACATCATTCAAGCCTCAGGCAAAACAGGGCTTGGTGTAGATAAAATTCTTGAGGCCGTAGTTAATCGCATTCCAGCTCCTAAAGGAGATGAAACTGCTCCGCTGCAAGCCATGATTTTTGACTCCGTTTTCAATCCATTCAGAGGAATCATCGCCTACTACCGCGTCAAAAATGGCATCCTGAAAAAAGGACAAAAAGTTCGTTTTTTAAATACAGGCCGCGACTACAACGCTGATGAAATCGGAATCCTAAAAATGGATCTTTCTCCCAAAAACGAAGTAAGAGCAGGAGATGTGGGCTACATTATATCAGGAATCAAAGCCGCAAATGAAGTCAAAGTCGGAGACACCATTACAGGGTCTGAAAACCCGTGTGAAACCGCCATCAAAGGTTTTGAAGATGTAAAACCAATGGTATTCGCAGGAATTTATCCGGTAGATACCGAAGACTACGAAGAGTTGCGTTATTCTATGGAAAAACTACAACTCAACGACTCCTCATTAGTATTTGAACCAGAGTCATCTGCTGCATTAGGTTTTGGTTTTCGTTGTGGTTTCCTCGGAATGCTCCATATGGAAATCATCCAAGAGCGCCTAGAAAGAGAGTTCAACATGACAGTTATTACAACGGTCCCGAACGTTTCTTACAAAGCCTTCATGAAAAAAGATCCCGATGAAGTATTAGTGGTCAACAACCCATCCGAATTACCAGACCCATCCGGCATGGACCGCATCGAAGAACCATATATTAAGGCTCAAGTGATCACCAAAACAGAATATGTTGGTGCCGTCATGACGCTCTGTATTGAAAAACGCGGCGAACTCAAAAACCAGGTTTACCTCACACAAGACCGCGTAGAAATTACTTTTGAAATGCCTCTCGCAGAAATCGTATTTGATTTTTACGATCGCCTCAAGTCGGTTTCTAGAGGCTACGCTTCTTTTGACTACCATCCAATTGGATACCATGAATCTGACCTAGTCAAGATGGACCTATTGCTCAACGGCGAACAAGTAGATGCGTTGTCTGCACTGGTTCACCGCAGTAATGCCTTTGATCTTGGTAAAAAAATCTGTGTCAAACTAAGAGAGCTCATTCCGCGTCAGCAATTTGAAATCCCAATTCAAGCAGCCATTGGTGCCAAGGTAATTGCCCGCGAAACCATCAAGGCGCTCCGAAAAGACGTAACCGCCAAGTGTTATGGTGGTGACATCACCCGTAAACGCAAGCTACTCGAAAAACAAAAAGCAGGTAAAAAACGCATGCGTCAGGTCGGAAGAGTAGAGGTGCCACAAGAAGCATTTTTAGCTGTTCTTAAACTTAATGATTAACCCCCTAAACCCACACCCATGAATATTTTAGTTAGTGCGCACTCAGGTCTACGTTGGATTGCTTTAATCCTACTTCTTTTAGCTATTTTTAATGCCTTTACTGCAAAAAGCTATGAAAAGAAACACCGCCTTATTAATTTATTTGCAATGGTTTCTTTACATACCCAGTTGCTTATTGGTTTAGCTCTTTATTTTACTTCCGCTAAAGTTCAATTTGTAGATGGTTGGATGAAATCTGCTCTTTACAGATTTTTTGGCATGGAACATCTTGTCGGAATGCTAATTGCGCTAGTTTTCGTTACTATTGGTCATAGCAAATCAAAAAAAGCGACAGAAAGCACAGCAAAATTTAAAGCTATTAAACTTTGGTATGTTTTAGCACTTATATTAATTCTTGCTTTTATTCCATGGCCATTCAGAACTGCATTAGGAGGCGCATGGTTCTAAGATCTTTTATACTTATTGGTTTCTTTGCCTTTTTTGCATTTGCTTGTCAAGAGTCAGAAGATAAAGCAGTACAAGCCCAAGAAACGCCTCAAGAAAAAGCGGCAAGTTTGTACACTATGCATTGTGCACAGTGTCATGGTGAAGATGGAAAGCTAGGTGCAAGTGGTGCCAAAGACCTCAGTGTATCCAAGCTTACGGACCCACAAATCCGCCAAATCATCAAATCGGGTAAAAATGCTATGCCACCCATGGGAGCTTTACTTGAAACCCAAGAAAACATCGATTTAGTTATCAAGCACATCAAAGAATTGCGTCAATAAATGGAGGGTCACGTTACAGTAGATGCGGTAGAAGAGCGTTGTGTGCTCGTTGGTGTCATTACTTCTGATATTACAGAAGAAGTTGCGCAGGAACACCTCGATGAATTAGAATTTTTGGCAGAAACAGCAGGAGCCATCACTGTCGAGAAGTTTTTTCAAAAACTCCCTTACCCCAATCCGCGCACCTATGTGGGTAGCGGAAAACTAGAAGAGATCAAGCAATATATGAAAGCGCTTGATATCGAATTGATCATTTTTGACGACGAACTCAGCCCCTCTCAGCTGCGCAATATTGAGCGCGAACTCGAATGTAAAGTACTAGACCGCACCATTTTGATCTTGGATATTTTTGCCAGCAGGGCAAGAACTTTCCACGCCAAAACACAGGTCGAATTGGCCCAATTGCAATATATGTTGCCCCGTCTGACCCGCATGTGGACCCACCTCGAGCGTCAAAAAGGAGGTATCGGTTTACGCGGCCCGGGTGAATCTCAGATCGAAACAGATCGCCGAATTATCCAACAACGCATCGCCCTAATGAAAGAACGCTTGCGCGAAATCGACAAGCAAATGACGGTTCAGCGCAGTAACCGCGGGCAATTGGTTAGGGTAGCACTTGTAGGCTATACCAATGTTGGCAAGAGTACCATTATGAATCTGTTGTCTAAATCAGACGTTTTTGCCGAAAACAAACTTTTTGCAACCCTAGACACCACGGTCAGAAAAGTGGTCATTGACAACATGCCTTTGTTGCTTACCGATACGGTTGGTTTTATTAGAAAATTACCTCAGCAATTAATGGAATCTTTTAAGTCTACCCTAGATGAGGTAAGAGAGGCAGACTTACTTGTTCATGTCTTAGACATTGCACACCCTAATTTTGAAGAGCATTTTGAAGTAGTAAATGAAACGCTCAATGAAATTGACAACACAGAAAAACCCACCATCATTATTTTCAACAAAATAGATGCATATCAGCCGCCATTGGCTGAACTCAATGAGCCCGAAGAAGATATCACAACGCTAGAGTCATTGAAGAAGTCTTGGATGGCAAAAATGGGCAAAACTAAATGTGTATTTATTTCTGCAACAGACAAAGAAAATGTTGAAGAATTAAAAGAGGTGCTGTATCACGAAGTGAAGGAGATCTTTAAAATCAGATACCCATATAATAATTTCTTGTACTGATTACGGTGCAAAACTAGACAACTAGGTCTAGATCAATTTGTCTTTTACGGGTGCTTACTTTTCCGATTTTTACCCTTACGCGTTCACCAAACTGATAAGTGCGTTTGGTTCTTGCCCCAACTAATTGGAATTTTTCTTGGTCGAAATAAAAGCGATCACCAGGTATGGCCATCATGGGCACCATCCCTTCACAAAAAATATTATCCATCCGGACAAACATTCCGTGTTCAGCAATACCAGAAATGGTTCCTTCAAAAACTTCGCCTACATATTCATGGGCATAGACTGCTTGGAAATACTTTGTAGATTCTCGTTCTGCTTCTGCGGCTTTTCTTTCGTTTTTAGAAATTCTTTGACAAATTGAGCCTAACTCTGCCCCGTATTTGTGCTTTTTGGTGGTCAGGTCTTCTTGCAAAATTCGATGCACTACTAAATCGGCATAGCGTCTGATGGGCGAAGTAAAGTGAGTGTAGTGCTTAAAAGCTAAGCCATAGTGTCCGATGTTTACGGTGTCGTAACTTGCTTTTGCCATGGATCTTATCGCCATGGATTGCACCAATGAAAATTCGTTTTCTCCTCTAATTTCTTCGAAAAGCTCATTGAGATTTTTGGCAATATTCAAAGGGTCATGGATGTCAACTTTGTGACCAAACTTTTCTATGAATACAGAAAAGAGCTCCATTTTTGATGGATCAGGAGTGTCGTGCACTCTGTAAACCATCGGGAAGTTTTCTTCGCCTTTTTTTCTTGGGGATAATCTTTCAGCGACTTTGCGATTAGCAAGCAACATGAATTCTTCGATGAGTTTGTGGGCATCTTTAGATGTTTTGATAACAACTCCTGTTGGGTTGCCGTTTTCATCGAGTTTAAATCGTTGCTCTTCTGATTCTATACTTAATGCACCATTTTTAAGCCTTTGATTTCTGTAAAGCTTGGCAAGTGCATCTAGTTTTCTTAAAATTTCTGAGTGATCACCCTCTTGGCCTTCTAGAATTTCTTGTGCCTCTTCATAGGTAAAGCGACGGTCTGAATGGATCACCGTTTTGCCATACCATTCTTGATGAATTTTCCCTTTGTCGTCAATTTCAAAAACGGCTGAAAAGGCAAATTTGTCTTCGTGTGGACGAAGTGAACATGCCAAATTACTGAGTTGTTCGGGCAGCATCGGAATGACACGATCCACTAAATAAACCGAATTGGACCTCAGTAGTGCTTCTTGGTCCATTGCTGAACCTGGGCGCACATAATGACTCACATCTGCAATGTGCACTCCTACTTCAAAATGTCCGTTGTCAAGATTTCTAAATGACAAGGCGTCGTCAAAATCTTTGGCATCGAAAGGGTCAATAGTAATAGTAAGGATAGGTCTGAAATCGCGGCGTGCTGCTACTTCTTTTGGGTCTAGTTCAAGCCCTACTTGTTCTGCCTCGTGCATTACGGCATCGGGGAAAATGGGGTTGATGCCTTGGTTGTAGAGAATAGACAACATTTCGGTTTCATTGTTGCCTGATAAACCGAGCCTAATGATTACTTCACCATAGGGCTTGTTAGCCGCTTGCGGCCAAACTGTGATTTTAACGAGGGCTTTTTCTCCGTTAAGTGCTCCGTTGAGCTTGTCTAATGGGATTTTTATTTCAATACCAGAACGATTGTTATCTGGGACAAGCAAAGCATCGTTTTGCCTGATTTGGATGGTTCCGACAAATTGAACGCGCTCTCTTTCGAGCACCTTTGAAACCGCTCCTTCATCGCGAGTTGGCCCCTTTTTAAATACTCTGACTGAAACTTTGTCACCGTTAAGCGCTTGGCCTACATTGCCCGGTGAGATGTAAATATCTTTTTCGTGGCCTTGTACGGTAACAAAACCCGCACCTTTTTGCGTGATGGAAATACTTCCTTCGAGTAAACTTTCGGGGTCTCCGAGTTTAAAAGTATGGTGGTTGATTCTTTGAATGGCTTTTTTAGAAGCCAAAACAGAAAGCGAATCGAAAACTACTTGTCTGGCACGAGGATCGCGCGCATCTAGCAGCGTTGCAATTTGTTTGTGGGTAAGTTCTACACCAGGATTTTGTTCAAATACACGCATCACCAAACTGGTAATGCCTGCTTTTTTTCTGGGTGCTTCTGAGTGGTTGTGTTTGGGTTTTCTTTTGGACATTAGTGTCTTACAACAAGTTTGCGAGTAATGGTTTTAGTACCAGGGGCATCAAAAACCAAGAAATAAACACCGCTATTGAGGTCACTAATGTTCAATTTACGATTGCTGGTAAGTACTTCTTTTGAGATCACGTTACCAAGCGCATCCATCATTTTGAGCTGCATTTGTTCAGTGCCCGAAAACTGAATGTGGACGTATTCTGAACTTGGATTTGGATAAACAGTAATGTTAAGTTCTTCTTTGACAACAGGTTTAATACCGGCAGTGAAGTCTACGATGAGATCAACTGAATCTAACATGGCTTGACCATTTGTAGAGATGTAGTAACGGTAGTGTGCTTGCCCATAAGTGTTGTCTTCTGGGTCAATTGCAACTTTCATTTTACCGTATTCTCCGTCTTGAAGGGTAAAAAGTACGGTTTGTGTCCCGGGCGTTGTCCAAGGGTTGGTATTCATTTGAGAAGAAGAGTAGCAAGTACCGCCGAATGGGTCTGTAGAGTGCCCCCAGCAAAGTGCGTCTGTCCAGCCGGTTGGTGCGGCAATTCTATAACGAGTGATTCTCCAGTCTTTTGGCGCACCTGTATTGTTGACAACATCAAATGGCACATCGAAAGACGCCCCACTGGTAACTGCAACAGTATGTGTTTGGCCAGAAAGGTCAGTTGTTTGGCCATCTAAATGAATAACTATTGCGTTTTGAGACAGCGCCACAAGGCTAAATGAGATGAATATGGAGAGAAATAAGGATTTCATAGCAAATGGGTATTTGTTCAAATTTAACATTTTCGGGACATTAAAGCAAAATTTAAGCCATTTTTTCCATCGCTGCTTTTTTTATACTTTTGAATTCGGCAAGATTTTTGTCAAAACAACTAAAATTCAAACATGAAAAAGATCTTTTACACACTGCTTGTTGCCTTATTTAGTTTTCAAGTTACAGCACAAAATCATACTACTGATTCTGAGAATTTAAAAAAATTGCCTGCCGTCAAATTAGTTGACATGAAAGGTAAGGCAGTAAATACTGCAGAACTTACTGCCAATGGGCCAGTCATTATTAGTTTTTGGGCTACTTGGTGTGCGCCATGTAAAAAGGAACTCAACACCGTTCATGAATTATACGCTGATTGGGTAGAAGAAACAGGCGTTACCCTTGTTGCCGTTGCAATTGACGATGAAAAAACGAAAAGCCAGGTCCCTGTTTATGTAAATGGAAAAGCATGGGACTACGTTGTATTGATGGATCCAAACTGGGATTTTAAACGCGCAATGGGCGTCAATAATGTTCCTCATACTTTCTTGGTAGATAAAGAGGGTAACATCGTGTATTCTCATAACAATTATGCACCTGGTGACGAAGAAAAACTCTATCAAGAATTGCTCAAGCTTAGCGGAAAATAAGACCATGAAACATTTTTTTACGCTACTTAGCGTTTTGCTGACCCTTGGCGCAGTACAGGCCCAAGGTAACATTACTGGAAATATGGAAACCACTTTTCAGTACCTCAATGAAGACAGTGTCATCAATGCGAAGCAACCGATGCAAAAAGGTTTGTTGAATTCTTACATGAATGTTTTCTATACCCAAGGAAATTTCAAAGCGGGCATGCGTTTAGAATCTTATTTGCCACGCATTCAAGGCTATCCAAATCGTTTTGACGGCACAGGCATTGGGATGCGCTATGTTGGTTATCAAAACAATTTTGTCGATGTCACTTTGGGTTCATTTTACGAGCAATTTGGCTCTGGTTTAGCCCTTAGAACATACGAAGACCGCAATTTGGGTTATGACAATTTATTAGATGGGGTGCGTGTCATTCTTCGTCCAGGCAAAGGAGTTACAGTAAAAGGAGTTTACGGAAATCAGCGCTTGTCTTTTCAACAAGGACAAATTGTTCATGGAGCAGGTTTGGTTCGTGGGGTAGATGCTGAATTTCACCTCAACGATGGTTTGTCCTTCATGAAAAATAGCGCTTTAGATGTAATTGTTGGCGCCTCTTTTGTGAGTAAGTTCCAAGAAGACAACGATCCCGATTGGATATTACCGCAAAATGTGGGTGCTTATGGAGGCCGCATCAAAATGGGCTACAAAAATTTTTATGCCGATGCTGAATTCATTCAGAAAGAACAAGATCCTTCCTCAGACAACAAGTACATCTATAACTTTGGTCATGCCGCGGTTTTCAACTTGCGCTATACCCAAAAAGGGTTGGGTATTCTCATTTCGGGTAAATCAGTAGACAACATGAGTTTTCGCTCCGACCGAACCAAAGACTTACAAGATGTGCTGATCAACTATCTTCCTTCATTAAACAAAACACACACCTACAATTTAGTCGCTACTTTGTACCCATACGCCACACAACCAATGGGAGAAGTCGCTTATCAGGCGGACATTCTTTACACCTTTAAAAAAGGTTCCAAAATAGGTGGTAAATACGGCACAACTTTAGGGCTTAACTTTTCAACTACCTATCGTCCAGAACACACGCTCAAAGGCATTGATTTAAACGACTCTTCAAGAGTGGTTTATCATAGCAGACCATTTGGTTTAAGCGATAGCTTATATTGGCAAGACATCAACTTTAATGTTACTAAAAAGCTCAATAAAAAATGGAGCGGAATCCTGAGTTTTTATGACATTAAAATCAATAACGATGTTGTAAAAGTGAGTGAAGCCAAAGGGATTATCCATGCGAGAATTGCCGTGCTTGAAGGAACTTATAAAGTCAATACACACCATGCTTTGCGTTGGGAACTTCAAGGCATGTGGGTACAGAAAAATGCAGCGGGTCTAAATGACAAAGGAAATTGGGCAACTGCTTTGATTGAATACACCATTTCTCCAGGATGGTTTTTCTCCTTCATGAATCAATACAACTATGGAAACGCCGACGTGAGCAAACGCGTCAATTATCCTATTTTAACTTGTGGATACATCAAAGACGCCACTCGATTAACCGTGTCTTACGGCCGTCAACGCGCTGGATTATTTTGTGTTGGTGGGGTTTGTAGACCTGTTCCAGCAAACAATGGCTTAATGATTAACCTTACGCACAGCTTCTAATTATGAAAAAATCTTATCTCATTTTTACATTATTACTCGCCTTGGGTTTACTAAGCTTACCCGCTTGTGACCGCGTGAGTAATCCGTATCCACCCGTCGTAAATCTAGAACTCGATACAACTTTGTATCCTGGAAATTGGGCAAATTATGTCGCAAATGAATGGCCAACGTTTACAACAAATACCAACACGGATCGCAATGTTCTCATTGAAGATTTCACCGGACACAAATGTATTTTTTGCCCAGCTGCCGCAGATTTAGCCCATCAGTTGCACGAAGCAAACCCGAATCGTGTTTTTGTAGCGTCTATTCACTCTGGCGTTGATGGCATTGGAGATTTTCAATCAGTAGACCCAGAATACACCTTAGATTTTACCAATCAAGATGGTTTGGCAATTGGCACTTGGTTTGGGACACATGACGGTGGATTTTTAGGAAATCCAAGAGGGCCAATTAGTCGGGTGAATATTGGCGGAGTTATTTTTCAGAGCCCTGGTCAATGGTCTTCTATTACCAGCACGCTACTTACCGAAAACAATCTAAGGGTAAATATGCAATCGGCACTCAACTATTATCCTTCAACTAAGGGGGCATTCCTTCATGTGGAAGTAGAAAAAGTAGATGCTACCCTCACCAATGATTTAGGAATTGTTGCCTATGTTTTAGAAGATTCTTTAGTTGGTGATCAAAAAATGTCAGACAACACTCATAATCACAATTACATTCACCGCGACATACATAGAAAAAACCTCAACCATATGCCGTTTGGCCGTCAGCTGTTGAGCAGTGACCTTTCTAATGGAAAGTACTATGTGAATTATAGTTTTGTGGTTCCAGATCAACTCGATGGAACTTATAATGCTTCAAACATGCATGTTTTGGTTTATGTCTACGACATGACAACCTTAGAAATTTATCAAGTAATCAAGCAGAAGATTCAATAAAATGGCATTGCGTCAGCAACTTATTCAAAAGCTTGAACAACGCTTATCTCCACAGCAGATTCAATTAATGAAATTGCTGCAGGTGCCCACAATGGAACTCGATCAGCGCATCAAGCAAGAGTTGGAAGAGAACCCAGCACTCGAAGAGGGTCAAGATCTCGAAGACGACGATTATGATCAGCCAGATGATTATGACGACGACAACAATGACGACAACGATGATTTCGACATCTCAGATTATTTAGACGATGACATCGCTGACTACAAAACACAAGCCAACAATCAGTCTAGAGACGACGAAGAAAGGGTAATCCCACTTTCCGGAGAACAAAGTTTTCAGGAGCGTCTTATCGAACAATTGCACTTGCTGTACTTAGATGAAAAGCAGTTTATCATCGCGTCCCTAATTGTCGGTAATCTCGATGAGTCGGGCTATTTGAATCGGGCTATTGATGCTATCGTTGATGATTTAGCCTTTTCGATGAGCATTGATGCTTCTGAAAAAGAAGTAGAAGCCGTATTAACGCTTGTTCAAGAATTAGAACCTGCGGGCGTTGGCGCTAGAAATTTGCAAGAATGTCTTTGGATCCAACTCAAGCGCAAGCAAGACGGCGATATCGTGAAATACACGGCCTTAAAAATCGTAGAAAAGCACTTTGAAGAATTTACCAAAAAGCACTACGAAAGAATCGCAAAGAAGCTTGAAATTGAAGAGCAAGATTTAAAAGAAGCAATTGACGAAATTTTGCGTTGCAACCCTAAGCCAGGCGGGTCTATGCGAGAAGCAGCCAAGAGTTTTCAGCAAATTATACCTGACTTTACTTTATTTGAACATGAAGGAAGGCTAGAATTGAGTCTGAACAGCAGAAATGCACCAGAGCTCAAAGTAAACAGAGATTACGAAAACATGCTGCGCAGCTATGCGGAAGGCGCAAAAAACTCTAAATCAGACAAAGAGGCTTTTCAGTTTGTCAAGCAAAAATTGGACGGTGCCAAGTGGTTCATTGACGCCATTAAACAAAGACAACAAACTTTGTTACTGACAATGGGCGCTATTTTAGAATACCAAGAAGCCTATTTTTTAAGTGGTGACGAAACCAAACTTCGCCCCATGATTTTAAAAGATATTGCCGACATGGTGGAACTCGACATTTCTACTGTTTCGAGGGTTGCCAATTCAAAATATGTGCAAACTAATTATGGCATTTTCTCGTTGAAGTATTTTTTCTCGGAGTCGTTATCAACCGATTCAGGAGAAGAAGTTTCTACCCGTGAAGTAAAGAAAATTTTATCCGATGCCATTGAAGCCGAAGACAAACACAATCCATTAACCGATGAAAAATTAATGGATCTTTTGAAAGAAAAAGGCTACAACATTGCACGCAGAACGGTTGCCAAATACCGAGAGCAACTGCAAATTCCAGTTGCCAGAATGAGAAAAGAACTATGAGGTTATTCGCACACATTTTTTCATGGGTTTTCTTGCCCTTATTTATGCCCACTTATGGCATACTAATTAGCTTATTTGTGCCTGCATACAGCACCAGCTATCACATGAGCACTTTGTATTTTGCACCGTTGCCAACCAAGTGGGCACTATTTACTATCTTTTTTATGTTTAGTGTGGTTGCTCCGGGTGTTTCGTTTATTCTATTACACCGATTTAAAGTGATCAGCACAATAGACATCGAAAAACAAGGTGAGAGAAGCCTGCCATTGGTCATCATGTTGGTGTATTCATTAGTGCTATTCTTTCTTCTGGCCTATAAAGCCGGAGACAACTATTTACCGCGTTATTATTATGCATTGCCACTCTCAGGCGTTGCCATTACCAGTATTTTTTTAATCATCAATCGCTGGATTAAAATTTCGCTCCACGCAGCTGGCGCAGGCATTCTAGTTGGATTTTTATGGGTCTATACTTTAGGACAAAATGACTTCAGTTTTGCATGGTTATTTAGTGCAATTGTAGCCGCCGGGTTAACGATGTCTGCGAGGTTATATCTTCAAAAACATAAACCTATAGAGGTGTACTCCGGATTTATTATAGCAACACTCATTACCTCAGGTTTACATTTTTATTTAATTGCTTAATATGAAAAAGCTTCTTCTAATTTTAGTTGGCACCCTATTTTTAACCGCTTGCGCAGATCTTGATAAAGAAAAACAAATCAAGCTTATACAAAGACAGGAACTGCGCCTAGATCAGCTCACTACTAAAATTGCCGATAAAAGATTGGCTGAGGTTTCAACCTTTAAGGTCAATACCATGCAAGCAGAATTGAAAATCAAGCAAAATCTTTACTTGGACACCATCAATATGGAGCTCGCCAAACAACTTGATGCTTTTAAAATCATGCGTCGATCTATTAAGTCGGTCATTAAACAACATCAAAAAATAAAAAAAGGAATCGCAGAAGAGCACAAGATACTTGACATGTTGCGTCAGGATATTGAACAAGGAAGAGGAGAGCGTCAACGCTATGACGAATTTATTCAATATGAACAGAACAAAGTAGCTCAACTCGACGCTTTAACAACTGATTTCTTGAAAGCAAAAAATAAGTTGTATTCAGACTATTATCGCTTGTATCCGCCAGTTAAAGCATTTGCAGAGAAACTTTTAGCAAAAGCAGCAAGACGTCGATGAGGTCAGTTTTATTGATTCTTTTTCTTTTTTCTTTTTTGCCGTTAATTGCGCAAAGTAATTCTGATTTGCAGTTAGCTCAGTATTATTTCAACAATTCAGAATTTGACAAAGCGCTTTTGTATTATCAAAAGCTTTATGAAACGGATCAAAGCAAAGCCATTTTTTTGCCTTATTACGAATGTCTCAGAACGCAAAAAGATGATAAAACTGCCGAAAAAGTCCTTAAAAAACAAATCGGCATTAACCGCCAAGATTATGAAATGCGCTTACTAGCTGGTTCATTTTACGAAGAGATCAATGAAACTACAAAAGCCAAGCGCATTTACGAAGAAATTATTGAAGAGCTAGGCAATAATCCAGGCCAAATTATTGCCATTTACCAAGCTTTTTCTACCAAAGGAAAATTAGATTATGCCAAACGCACACTAGATCAAGGCAAAAAACTAGCGCCTTACTACCCATTTAATTTTCAGTACGCAGATTACTATGCATTAGCCGGAGATAAGCGTCAGATGCTGCTTGCCTATCTAGATTATTTGGGGCAGCAACCCACCATTATTGATGCCATTCAACAAGCCATTGGTTCCAGAATGGATTTGACAAATGCCACAGGCGCCGATTATCTTTTAGCCAAAGAAGTGTTGTTGCAACAAGTTCAGCAGCCCAATGCCCCAATGGTTTTTAGTCAAATGCTGGTGTGGCTTTTTGTTCAAAATAGAGATTTTAGCGGTGCAGTTACTCAAGTAATAGCGCTAGACAAACGCCTTAAAGGAGAAGGGCGGGAGGTGCTCGAAATGGGCCAAATTTGTGTAGAAAATGCGGTGTTTGACCAAGCTTCTCGCTGCTACCAATATGTCTTGGACCTTGGGCAAGAACGCCCCAATTTTTACGAAGCACAACTCGCGTTACTCAATGCACGCTTTTTACAAATTACTCAATACAGAAGTTTCTCTGCCGCTGAAATAAGCCAAAGCATTCTAGATTTTGAAACTGCCTTGACGCGCTTAGGAAAAGGAAAAGTCAGCTTTCACCTTGCTTTACAATTAGCAGAAATCCGTGCATTTTATGCAGCGCAGTCAAAAGTGGCAATCACTGAATTGCTCGATTTGATCAAGCAGCCTGGCCTTACTGACATGCAACGCGCACAAGCAAAAATGCTCTTGGCAGATATTTATGTCTTGGCGGGAGACATCTGGGAGGCGTCGTTGCTTTATATGCAAATTGATACAGATTTCAAATTTGAAACCATTGGCAGTGAAGCCAAATTTAAAAATGCAAAGATCTTTTATTTCGATGGTGAATTTGAATTTGCGCAAGCCCAACTCAATGTTTTGAAAGAATCCACCTCTAAGTTAATAGCAAATGACGCTATCCAATTGTCGGTTTTTATTACTGATAATTATGGTTTAGATAGCAACTACCAGGTGATGCTTTGGTTTGCTACCGCTGATCGCATGATTGCACAACATCATTACGATTCGGCTTTTGTGCTTTTTGATAGCATTCAAACACAATTTCCTTATCATTCTTTGGCAGACGATATTCTATACAAAAAGGCGCAATCAATGGAACAGCGAGGCCTTTGGCAAGATGCGTTGGGATATTATGCTGATATTCTGAAATTACACGCTAAAGATATTTTAGCAGATGACGCCCTCTTTCAAACAGCCGAGATTTATGAATTGCGCTTGCTCGACAAAGCGCAAGCTGAAGCAGCTTACAAACGTTTGTTGATTGAATACAAGAGTAGTTTGTATGGGGCAGAAGCAAGAAAGCGCATCCGCCTCATGAGAGGAGATGCGCTTTCTGAAGATGATGAACTCTAATTAAAGGTTCGGCATTTCTCTTGTAAATGAAGGAATTCCGGTAACATCCATCCCTGTAATTAAGAGGTGAATATCATGTGTTCCTTCATAGGTAACTACTGATTCAAGGTTCGCCATGTGGCGCATCATAGAATACTCACTAGTAATTCCCATTCCGCCGTGTATTTGGCGCGCTTCTCTGGCAATGTTCAATGCGATTTCAACGTTGTTTCTTTTTGCCATTGAAATTTGAGCAGAAGTTGCTCTTCCTTCATTGCGCAATTGGCCTAAACGGAAAGTAAGTAATTGCGCTTTCGTGATTTCGGTAATCATTTCGGCTAATTTCTTCTGGATCAATTGAAATGCTCCGATTGGAACATTGAATTGAGTGCGTTCTTTTGAATAACGCAATGCTTGATCGTAGCAATCCATGGCTGCACCAAGTGCTCCCCAAGCAATCCCGAAACGAGCAGAATCTAGACAGCTTAATGGTGCGCCTAAGCCTGATCTTCCTGGTAAAATATTTGACTTCGGAACTTTGACGTTATCAAAGATGAGTTCTCCGGTAGCGGATGCTCTTAAAGAAAGTTTACCATGCATTTCTGGTGTAGAAAAACCTTCCATTCCGCGCTCTACAATTAGGCCATGAATTCTACCGCTTTCGTCTTTTGCCCAAACTACAGCAATTTGTGCAAATGGTGCATTGGAAATCCACATTTTAGCTCCGTTAAGAATAACGTGATCGCCAGCATCTTTGAAATTGGTGATCATGCCACCAGGGTTTGAGCCGAAATCTGGTTCAGTAAGACCAAAACAGCCAATCATTTCACCGGTGGCTAATTTCGGAAGGTATTTTTGTTTTTGTTCTTCAGAACCGTATTTCCAAATCGGGTACATCACTAAAGAAGATTGCACAGAAGCGGTTGAACGCAAACCTGAATCGCAACGCTCAAGTTCTTGCATGATGAGGCCGTAAGAAATTTGATCGAGCCCTGGGCCACCATATTCTTCAGGAATATAAGGGCCGAATGCACCAATTTCACCAAGACCGCTTAAAATATGCATTGGAAAAGTAGCCTTTTCATAATGCTCATCGATAATTGGCGATACTTCTTTTTTAACCCATGCTCTTGCAGCATCTCGGACGAGTTTGTGCTCTTCTGAGAGCAGGTCATCCATGTTGTAATAATCGGGATGTTGGTATTGATCAGTTTTCATGATTGATGTTTGGCACAAAAGTAAGCAATTATCTGTGCAGCGTTAGCATCAGAATTTGAATTATTTTTGTCATTACTTTAAGAAGGCATGCAAACATTCGAACTTATAGAAAGAGGCTCTCAATTAAACAGTTATTTACTGTTTGTGTCTATGCTTTCGTTGGCCTTCATTGCCTATGCTAGGCTTCAATCTCCAGAGGCTATTTCTTTATCTTGGCGTGGCTTTTGGAAAACGCGCCGCGTAGAAAGCTTTGGTTTTGACGACGAAAAAATGCGCCCTCAAACGCAAATTCTTTTTTTCCTCAACTTCTTTTTATCACTCAATCTTTGCGCATATTTATTTGCCTCTTCTTATTACACTCGGCTTGACGCCCTCCTCATTTCAACAACAGCTGTTTTGTGTTGGGTCATTTATCAAACCCTTTTGTATCGCATCATGTTGTTTTTTGTGGGGCAATGGAAATGGGTTGCTGCTTTTGCAGAAGTGAATCGGCAAGTTTGGTCTTTCTCAGGGCTTATATTTTTAGCGTTGGCATTTTTATGGACCATCAATGGGCATGCTAACGTTATGATAAACAGCATGTTTATCTTTTTGTCTTTTGTGATTTATTGCTGGAGAATAGTGAAGTCTTGGCGCACGGCATTACAAGCAAATTTGGAATGGTATTATTTAATTTTGTACCTTTGCGCCTTGGAAATCGCGCCTATGCTTTGCTTATGGCGTTGGTTTACAAGCTAAAACTAAATAAATACCTGCAAATTGGCCATTAAAACCATTCTTGTTTCTCAGCCGAAACCCGAAGGTGATAAATCACCGTATTTTGATTTAGCTGATAAGTATAAGCTTAAAATTGATTTCAGACCTTTTATCAAAGTAGAAGGTGTTGACGCAAAAGAATTTAGAGCTCAAAAAATCGATATCACTGAACACACTGCGGTTATCCTTACCTCAAAAGTGGCTGTTGATCATTTTTTCAGAATGGCCGAAGCGATCCGTTTCGAAGTCCCTGACACCATGAAATATTTCTGTATTACCGAGGCTGTAGCGCTTTATTTGCAGAAATACGTCACTTATCGCAAGCGCAAAATATTTTTTGGCAAGCAGACCATCGAAGAATTAGCAGAACTCATGAAGAAGCAAAAAGGAGAAAAATTCCTTTTGCCTTGCACTGACATTCTCCGAGACAACATTCCTCTTACTTTAGAAAAGTTCAATATTCCATTTTCAAAAGCAATTTTATACAAAACGGTTGCAGCCGATCTTTCGGATCTCGAAGACGTTTACTATGATATGCTTGTTTTCTTTAGCCCTGGCGGAATAGAATCTCTTTTCAAAAATTTCCCTGATTTCAAGCAAAACAACACCGTAATTGCTGCTTTTGGCCCTACAACTGCAAATGCAGTCTTGAAAAACAATTTGCGCCTAGACGTTCATGCCCCTCATCCGAAGGCACCGTCTATGGTTGGCGCCATCGAATTGTTTATCAAAGAGCAACTTAAGAAAAAATAACCCCATTACAATAGTTTTATTGTTTTCGCTTTTTTCCTTGCCGGGAATTTCTTTATATTTACACAAACTTAAATTTTAACGCATGAAAAAACTATTATTCTCAGCGGCAATGTTGCTTGCAGGTGTTAGTGCAAATGCACAATTAGCTCCAGGCAGCGTGGCTCCAAACTTTACCGTAACGGCAAACCAATCTTGGTTGGCTACTGCTGGTATGACAACTAATGGTTCATACACTTTGTATGACTACTTAGACCAAGGATACACTGTATTCTTAGATGTTTCTGCAACTTGGTGTGGTCCATGTTGGGCTTACCACTGTTCTGGTGCTCTTGACGAATTATACGCAGCACACGGCCCAGCTGGAGCTCCAGGTGTAGCCGGTTCTACAACAGACGACGTTATGGTTATCTGGATCGAAGGTGACGGAACAACTGCAGACGCAACTATGCTTGATGGTTCAGGTGCAATCGGTAACTGGATTGAGCCTACAAACTCACCTGCAGGTTCTAACATCCTTAACACAACTGTAGGTCAAGTACAATTCCCAATGGCTAACCCTGCATCTGCTGCGGCTAACCAAATCAACAACGACTACAACATCGCATACTTCCCAACAATCTATCGTATTTGCCCCAACCGCATCATCGAAGAAGTTGGTCAATTAGACGGTACTGCGCTTTACGGAACAGTTGCTGCGTGTCCTGCACCTGCATCTGCACCAGTTGACGTTGCTGCATTGAGCTACACAGGTGCTTTGGTACACTGTGAAGGTTCTTACACTCCATCAGTACAAATCCAAAACAATGGTACAACAGCTTTAACTGCTGCAACTGTAACCATTACTCAAGGTGGTACAACTGTTTCTACAGGTACTTACAGCGGTTCTTTAGCTACTTATGGTGTTGCTAACGTAACTTGTTCTCCAATTGCAAACTTCACAGGTGGTGCCCTTACAGTTACTGTAACTACCACTGGTGATGCTTCTGCAACTAACAACGGAGTTAACGCTACAATTGCTGCAGCTGCTAACGCAGTTTCTCAATATGTAACCGTTAACATCACTACAGACTACTACGCTTCTGAAACTTCTTGGGCTATCAAAAATAGCGCAGGAGCAACAGTTGCTCAAGGTGGTGGTAGCTGGGCTGACATGACTACAGGTGCTGCTGGTCAAACAGTTCAAGCTCCAGTATTAGTTACATTGAACCCTAACCAATGTTATGTATTCGAAATTTACGATGCATACGGTGACGGTATCTGCTGTTCTTACGGAAACGGTGCATTCTCTTTAGTAGATGCTAATGGAACAACAATTGGTTCAGGTGGTGAATTTGCTTCACAAGATTCACGTGCATTCAAAACAGGTGCATTAGGTATCGAAGAAATGGAAACAATCGCTATGAATGTTTACCCTAACCCTGCATCTTCTGTAGTTAACGTATCTTTCGAAGCTACAAACAATGACTACGCAGTTTCTTTAATGGATCTTCAAGGTCGCGTTATCGCAACTAAAAACATGACTAACCTTAACGGTACTCAAGTAGTTTCTTTCTCAACTGAAAACGTTGCAAAAGGAAGCTACATCGTAACTGTTACAGTTAATGGTCTTACTACTACTAAAAATGTAGTGATCAAATAATTCTTTTCTTGAGAATTGAAGAAACGCCCTCCAACGAGGGCGTTTTTTTTTGACCTTTGTATATGTTTATCCCATTTGACCAAGACTGGCAAAAACAAGCATTACCAGCGGCATTTACTTTTCCTTTCTATTACGACGTGCATCCGCTTGCTCGGCATGCGGCATCATTACTCATGCAGCGCCTCGAGACTGAAGCATTTGGACATGATTTTGGTTTGGGACGCCAAGAACGCAATGGAGCTATTGGCAAAATGCTTGGCGTATTGGTGGTTAAAAACCGAGAGGGTCAGTTAGGTTATTTAGCAGCTTTTTCGGGTAAATTGGGTAATTCAAACGAGCATGCGGGTTTTGTGCCACCGGTATTTGACTTGCTTCATGCCCAAAGTTTTTTTCGCAGAGAAGAAATAGAAATTAATGAACTAACAATTCAATTAGCTCAGCTAGAAAAACTCCCTGACTATGCTGTTTTAATGCAGCAATTGGATCGAGTTTCTCATGATTGGGCGCAGCGCTTAGAGCAGGAAAGGCAGCGTCAAAAACAAGCTAAAATCAACAGAGACCAACAAAGGCAAGAGGCCAGATTAAATGGTTTGTTGAATGAAGAATTGCTCGCAAAATTGAATTTAGCCAGCATGAATGAAAGTCGTGAACTGAAACGACTAAAGGTAAGCGCAAAGGAAGAAATCGAAAAGGCTCGGTTAGAAGTAGAGCATTGGGAGTCGAAATTAGAACAACTTAAAATACAACGCGCAGCACATTCAGCAGATTTACAGCGGCGCATCTTTGAAAAATATACTTTTCTCAACGCCCGAAAAGAAGAAATCAATGTGTTGGATTTATTTGCTGGTTCTCCACCTGCAGGCGCAGGAGAATGTGCCGCCCCAAAACTCTTGCAGTTTGCTTATCTGAATGATTTTCAACCAATCTGTATGGCTGAATTTTGGTGGGGGATGTCTCCCGACTCAGAAATTAGGGTTCATGGTCAGTTTTATCCGTCTTGCAAAAGCAAATGTGAACCGATTTTAGGTCATATGTTGCAGGGTCTTAGCGTAGATGAAAATCCGATTACTGCTATTCATCCGCCAAAACCACTTGATATCATTTTTGAAGATGAATGGATTGTTGCGGTCAATAAAGCACCTGAATATTTATCCGTACCCGGTAAATCACCCCTTCCAAATACGTTAGACGATCTTAAAAAGTATTTTCCGAACGCCGACGGGCCTCTTTTGGTTCATAGATTAGATATGTCTACCTCCGGAATTATGCTTGCTGCTAAGACCAAACTCATGCATCAAAGACTACAGCGTCAGTTTGTATTGCGCAAGGTTCAAAAAGAATATGTGGCCATATTGGAAGGAGAACTCTCGGTCCAGGAAGGCGAAATCAAACTACCGCTTAGGGTTGATCTCGAAGATCGCCCACGCCAATTGGTTTGTTATGAGCATGGAAGTTTTGCACACACCACTTTCAAAGTTGTTGCAGTAGAGAATGGACACACGCGCATATTGTTTTATCCGCACACTGGGCGCACACATCAGCTAAGAGTGCATGCGGCTCACTATTTAGGATTGAATAGCCCAATAAAAGGGGATGATCTTTACGGAAATAAAGCAGAACGCTTACACCTACATGCCGCTAAGCTCGGATTTTTTCATCCGCAGACCAATGAGTGGATGGAGCTTAATTGTAGCCCTACTTTTTAAGAAAAGGACCCATTAAACTTTTGGATCTTGCCAATCGCCATATTCGCGGATGAGATCAACTAGGGCTTCTACAGCCTCTGACTCATTGATATTTCTGCGCACAATCTCCTTTTCTTTATAGAGATTAATTTTACCAGGACCTGTGCCCACATAACCGTAGTCTGCATCTGCCATTTCTCCGGGTCCATTGACAATACAGCCCATAATTCCAATTTTAATGCCTTTCAAATGAGAGGTGCGTTGGCGAATTTTTGCAGTAGTTTCTTGTAGATCGAAAAGGGTTCTTCCACATGAAGGGCAAGAAATATACTCTGTTTTAGAAATTCTGGTGCGGGTGGCTTGAAGAATCCCAAAGGCAGTTGAATTAATGGCTTGAGCGCCCAGTTGTGCATTGAGCCAAATTCCATCTCCAAAACCATCGATTAAAACCGCTCCAGCATCTGCCCCAGCGTAGAGCTGAAACAACTCTAGTTCATTAGTTTGGTATTGATACGACAAAACTACAGGATGCTGTAGATCTTTTTGCTGCATTTCCAGGAAGAAGCGTCTGAATAATTGTGTTTTGTTGTCGAACTTGGTATTTAAAATGATGCAAACATTTGGGAGTTTGGCAAGCGCAGCAGGAATTTGCTCTTCGGCTTCCAACGGCAAGAAACAAGCTTGGTTGGGCTCTATTTCAGGCAATTGCTCTTCGATAATTAGTGGATAAAAGCCTTGTTTTTCAGCATAATTGGCTTTCCAAAACGCGTAGTCTACAATAATTCCAAGGGTTCCAGGAACCTCGAAATCAAGGTGTTGACTTCCGATATAAACATAGTCTGCGGCTTGATCCTGAATATTCCATTTGTCTAGCGGCACACTATATTGATAGCCAAAACCAAAGAAATGAGCGGGTTTGATATCTGCTATGTTGGAAAGATCAGCAAGCACAACCGGAACATTTTTACTTCCAATATTGTGAATTGCATGGCTGTTTCTTCTTTGATAGCTGAACGGATTATAAGCTAAATCAGCCCTTGGTTTTTCAAATTCAAAAGCGCGATATTGGCTATATTTTGCGGCTAGTTTTTGAGCTACCGGAATTTCGGCCTCAGGTGCTTCAGTAAGCGAAACCCTTATGGTGTCGCCCAGGCCATCTTCCAAAAGTGCGCCGATACCCACTGCAGATTTGATACGACCATCTTCGCCATCGCCAGCCTCAGTTACACCGAGATGCAGCGGGTAAATGGTACCGCGCTCAATCATTTTAGCCATAAGTAAGCGATAAGCTTGCACCATTACAAGTGTGTTGCTCGCTTTCATGGAAATTACTAGCTGGTCATATGCATGCTTTTCACAAATACGAATGAATTCTAGTGCAGATTCTACCAGGCCTTCCGGGGTGTCGCCGTAACGGCTCAGAATGCGATCTGATAACGACCCATGGTTGGTGCCAATTCTCATGGCGGTACCGTTTTCTTTACAAAGTAAGACTAACGGCGTAAATTTGTCTTCGATCCGTTTTAATTCGGCTTGGTAGCTTTCGTCTGTAAATTCGATTTCTTCAAATTTCTTTTTGTCGGCGTAATTGCCCGGGTTTACCCTTACTTTTTCTACAATTTTAGCAGCAATTTCTGCTGCATTTGGCGTAAAATGGATGTCTGCTACTAAAGGTGCGTCAAAGCCTTTTTTTACAAGCTCTTCCTTGATACTTTTAAGATTCTCGGCCTCATTTTTACTTGGTGCCGTAAGCCTAACTAACTCGCAACCTGCCTCAATCATACGGATAGATTGTTCCACAGAGCCAATCGTGTCCATGGTATCAGTGGTAGTCATGGATTGTACTCGTATGGGGTTTTTACCACCAAGAAGAAGTTTGCCAATTTGCACTTCCTTGGTTGTGATGCGGGTACGATTCCAGGGGTCAAGACAATATTGCTGCATTTAGTTTTTTTAGTCTAACAAAGGTAAGTAATCAAATGTTTGTGCGTTCTTTGTGTCAAAGGAGTTTATGAACTTAAAATTGCTGCATTTATTGTCATTTGTATTTGGGCTAGTTCTTGTTGCTTGTACCCATACCACTTCTCAACAGGCACCTTCTTCCAAACAAAAGTCAACATCGAAAAGAACGGTGGCAGTGGCCGGACCATCTCCAAATCTAGTTACTGCAAAAAATAAATTGGATAAAAAACCACCCCAAAAAATTATACCCGAGGTTTTACCTCCTGGTGACCCTCAACCAGAACCGCCTATCCCTTACCCAGAACCGCCAGGTTATTTTCCAGACCCTATGAACCCGGTACCACCGGTATCATTTCCAAAATCAATACGCGATAGCATTGTTTTTCCGTTTGCAACCGCATCATTTGGAAATACTCCGGATGCGCTCAATAAGTATATCGATTCAAAAATAGCATCCGGCATGGAATGGGATTACATCAAGGAATTAGGTATAGAAGGCAAGATTTTTATTCGTTTAGTGATAGATACGAAAGGCAAAGTTAGAGAGGTCACCTTTTTGAAGTTTACGGACAAAGAATTGGAAATTTTAAAAAGCAGGTTAAAAAACGCTTTATTGTCGATGCCAAACTGGACTCCTGCAAAAAATGAAGTTGGTGAAAGCGTGGTGTCTGAATACACGCTCCCTTATAGGATTCAAATTGAATAATACAAGGATTTAGCGTTTTATAAGCACAGCATCTGTATCTTTACTTTTAATGAAAGTAGTTGATTTCAAGATAGACCTGAAGTGGCGCATATTGGGCCTTTTATTGCTGTTGAGTTTTCTTTATGCATTTTGGCAGCATTTCACGAGTGATATTTTACCCATTCATGAGTGTCGTAAATCAGATTCCCTGACACAAGCGATTCAATACATGCGAGGGGCAAAATTTTTGGAACCTCAAACCAACTGGATTTCACCGTCAGGCAATCGCAATGCTGCGGCTGAATTTCCAATCGTCTATTATATCCTTGGCCAAATCTGGAAAATCACCGGCTATCAACTTTGGATTTCCAAGCTGCTCAGTTTATCGATCTTAATTGTAGGGGTGAGTTCGCTGCATCGTTTGTTGTTTTGGATTTTTGAATCAAAAAATAAGGCGCTCATCTTTGCCGGAGTGATGTTCAGTGCGCCTGTTCTCATTTATTATGCAGATACAGTATTGCCAAATATCTACGCGTTTTCTTTTCTGTTGTTAGCCATTAGCGCTTGCTTTTCTTTTGTGAAAAATCAGCATTGGCTAAGTTATATGGCTTTTACCATCTTTTTAAGTTTAGCTATCCTGATTAAGGTAACCTCTCTTATTGCTGTTTTGGCTTTTGTCGGGGCCTACGTACTTCAAGTTTTTATTTCGAATAATTGGAAGGCTGTATTGCGTGAGCGCCGGACCTATTTGATTGCGTTGAGTGGTTTATTGGCATTAGGAGCAGCCTACTTTTGGTATACCTACGCCATTCGATACAACGAAAAATATGAATCGACTATTTTTTCTACAACGATCCGCCCAATTTGGGAGGTCGATGCAGCCGAACAATGGAGAATTATCCAGTTGGTTTGTGTGGAACACCTTAAAGAAATGTATCACCAAATCATTCTGATTCCATTAGTTATCCTGAGTTTTTGGGCTTTATTTAAAAGAAATTTGCCGATCTATTTGCGTTGTTTAATTGTTATTAGTTATCTCGGCCTTGCCGCTTATTTTATCCTTTGGTTTTGGGTGTTTGATGTGCACGACTACTACTTTATAGAGATTTTGTTTTTCCCATATGTATTAATTGGTCTTTATATGAAGTATAGTGACCAATTTATTACGAATGCAAGATGGCGCAAACGAATTTCAATTGCGGGCCTATCGCTTATATTTTTAAATACAGTTTCATATACCCAGGTTGCCGCAGGAAATCAAAATATTATTGTTAAAAATACGCCATTAACATCCTCCTTTATTCGAGGAAACTGGGGCTGGTTTTATTTCAATCAGGACGAAACGCTAGGGCAAATTCAAGCACAACGAGAAGATCTGAAATATCTAATCGGCAGCAACGATACCGTTTTTTGTTTTTCAGATCCGTATCCGAATGTGCACCTTACTGCTATTGACAGGATTGGCTATAGTAATTACAGCTTGTTCAGAGATCAACCTTTTATTCCGCAGATTCAGGAGTTGATCCAAAAAGGAGCAAGTAAATTATTGATTTTGCAGCAAGATACAGCACATGTGGATATCAAACCCTTTTTGAAGCATTTGCTTTACAAGCAAAAGCACGTTCAGCTCTATGATTTAAAGCCCTTCCGAAAATAACGGGAGCTCCACAAAAAAGCAACTGCCTGTTCCTTCTTCGGTTTCAAAATAGACTTTGCCGTTGTGTTTTTCAATGATCTGCCTCACGACATTTAGGCCAATACCAGACCCCGATGATTTAGTGGTAAAATATGGCGTGAAAACCTTCTCCTTGGAAGCGTCGTTCATGCCTATGCCATTGTCTTTTATGGAGATAATTACCCTATCGTGGTTTATGGCCAAAGTTAAATCAACTTGCGGATACGGGGTTTCTTGTGTAGCATGAATTGCATTGGTTAGCAGATTATTCATGACTTGAACCATCATAGATTTATCTGCAAAAATGAATACCTCCTCTGATAAGGATTCAAAATGAATCAAACTTGATTCTTTGAATAGCAGAAGGGTTTGTTTCAAAAATGAATTCAGTGCTAACTTTTCAAAAGTGGGCTCCGGAAGTTTGGCAAATTTCGCAAATTCATTTGCCATGTTGGCTAAGCCATCAATTTGTTCTATCAATGTTGGCAAGGTCTTTTGTGCATCGGTCAGTGAGTCTGGGTGCTGGTTTTCTAATTTGCGCATGAGGTGCTGAATACTTAACCTCATTGGGGTAAGTGGATTTTTGATCTCGTGTGCAATTTGTTGCGCCAAATCTCTCCAAGCATTTTCTCTTTCACTTTTTGCAAGCTTTTGAGCCGCATTTTCTAGTTCAATTAATTTTTCATTGTAAGACTGTACAATAGCACCAATCTCATCTTTATTTTGATATGATATTTTTTGATTTTTCTTGCCAAACTCAATATTCTTTACTGATTTGGCAACATGTTGTAGTGGTCCGATGAGCCAATTACTCACAATAAGCGCAATAAAGACAGAAAGCGCTAATAAAAGAATAAAGACGTTAATTGCCGATTTAAGAAAATCCTCAAGTTGGTTTTCATAGGCTTGTTGTTGTCCAAAAAGTTGGAGGTTGATAAACCCAATGAGGTCTCTTTTTTCATTCATGATAGGAATATAAGCACTCCTGTATTTCAAGCTTCCGATGCGTTCTTGGTGAGAATAGTAGCTGTTTTTTCTACCAATTAATGCATCCATTGCATCGGCATCCATATGCTCGCCGACCAAACCAAACGCAAATAGCTTTGGTCGAGAGGAGGTAATCAAAAAGCCATGAGAATCGTAAATGAAAAGGTCTGTATTGAAAACGCTAGATAATTGTGCGGTTTTGGCTTCCAAATTGAGTCCAACGATAGTGGCATCTAAAGAATCTAGCTGACCTAATTCTGTATGGAGTTCCATTTCAACTGCATGTAATTTTTCTTTTAATGCTTGTTGAGAGTAATTGTCAAATTGTTCTCCGATAAACAAGGAACTTCCTAGGCCATATAGAAACAAGGATAGCACCAGAATAACAAGAAATGCTATTTGGATTTTAAACGATAAGTTGGATTCTCTTCCGATGGTAAAACCTTGACCCATTAAGAAGTGCACGCCAATCAGCATGGATCCCCAATAAACAAAAATGAATGCAAAGCTTGTCACGAGATTCAACCAAGTGTTTTGTGGTGCTGAAATGAAAATTGCAGAGCCTTTGGAACTCTGAAAAACAGTGTGTTCGTAATTTTTAAATTCAAAGGAAGCTTGAGAAAGCGCTTTTTTGGGGAAAGATTCAAGTGTATTCGGAAAATTGAAGTCTCCGTTTTGATGAATGAGCCTTCCTTCAGCATATTTCCCGATTGAGTATTTGTCCAGATTTTTAGAAATGCCCGCTTTGTCTGAAATGAGTAGTCTAGGAAAACCCATCTCTTCGGGGATTCTTTTTGAAATGAGCGACAACGCTAAAGTTTTATGGTCTTTAGGTAATTGGATTAGAATCACGTAGCTCAGCCCTTGTTCTTCATGAGGCATAAAGAATACATTGGGTTCAATTTCTGACGGAACACCATGCTCGCTCACAAGGGTCTTTAATTTTTGTAAATGCAGCGTGTCTTTTCCAAAGCAGGGCTTCCCATTGGCGTCGTGAAGATCTGCCTCAATTTCAAAACCGTCCCAAACCCCTTGAAAAAATTTCTGACTCAAGATGTGCTCAAAGCTCACTTTAGTCATTTGTGCCCGCAGCGTATCAAAATTGGTGTGTAACCACTTTTGCTTAATGATTTCTGGCGCCTGTTGTGAATAGGAGAGTTCTAGATTGATATTGCGTTCTAGCGCCAATTGCTTGGCATATAAACGCCGGTTTTCTTGTTCTTTTTCTTTGGCAAGCGTTTGAAAATGAAAACTCAGAATCAATGAAAATAGACTTAAAATAATGAGTTGTCGGCTGAGTTTTAACCATGGTAGCTGTGTGTTTTTGCCATAAAAAAGTGTTAAACTCAATGTAAGCAATGGCAGCAAATTAAACCAATCTGGATAAATAAAATAATGGATGAGGAAGGGTGCAAAAAGTATGAAGTATTGCAGAGCTTTGCGATTTTCAAATGGATCGCTATTTAAAAAATGCAGCGCATAGATTTGAAAAAGCTGAAATTGGTAAATTAAAAATCCGATAAGACTAAAGAACACAAAAGAACTCAGTCGCAAATCAAATAAGTGTTCAAAACTCACGGGGATACTGGAGTGTTCCAAAATAAGATTGAGTTGCTGAACCAAGAAGAGCCAGAATAAAAATGGAGCAATGGCCCCAACGATTTTCCCCAGGGCCGAAGCACTTTTTTTCAATAATCCTAATAAAATTTGCGCACTAAACCCAATAAAGAGTCCATTGATGATAAAGTCAAAAAAGCTTGGTGTCCAGACGTCATAAGCAAAAAAACTGGCATTAAACCAATCTGTTTCTAACAGTACAGAGGGCCAAGTTATTTCATAGAAAAAGATACGCAATACAAGCACGCAAAGCAATACAATTGCACTTGCCCAAATTTGATTTTTCCAATTTTGATAGGCTTCAAAAAGCAAAAAGAAGAGCCCAATGATCAGCAATAAAGGAATCAGTATAAGTTGTGCTGAAGTTGCTTTGTTACTGACAAGAGGCTTTGCGTAAAAAACAACCTTTCCTTCTTTATTATAAATGGCATTTTGATCTTTCCCGACCATTTCAACCTGAAATGCCTCCTTCCAAAATGCGGGATTGGTTGCTTTTAAATAATCATTTTGAAGTTCATATTGATTTTGAATGCAAAAACTCAGACAGTAACTGATGTCACCGGCCTCTTTGGTTTGGGTATAGTACCAACCATTTTTAAGTTTAATTAGGCCGTTTCCTGGAAAAAGATCTGATTTGTACCGACCAACCGGCATGATATTGTTGCCCCACCCAAACAAGCGATCCGCCTCGTATAGATGATAAAAATAGTAGGGTTTTGTCTTTAGATTTTGCCCCTTCTTGAATTGTTTATACAAAGAATTGATTTCAACATCAGCGTTGCTTTCTAGCTGGCTAAATTGTTTTTGTATTTTTTGTATGGAAACCGCTTGCTCTTGATGAAGATAGAGCAAACACAAACTCACCAATACTAAGCAAATGCCTAGTATGCTTAATTTCCATTTGAAGATGTGAGCTATTTTGAATTTCATTGAAGCAAGCGAACAGGCAACAATTTACGCAGTTCTTGATTCAAAAGCAAAAAGTCTTCTTCCGAGCGGTGGTCATTTTTAAAAATAAAGTGGGCGTTCTCTTTGTAGGGCTCAATAAATTGTTCGTAGCATGGCAACACGTGGTTGTCCCATTGGTAAATGATTTCTGAGCGCTTGTAGCCTCTTGTTTCTTGGTCGCGGTAAATGCGGCGGTCTAGCTGAATAGCATGATCTACATCGACATAAATGCTAAAATCGAGTTGCTCAAAAACTTCTTTGTAATGCAGGGTAAACAATCCTTCGACAATAATAATATCGCTGGGTTGGATGGTGAGTAAAACACTTTTACTTCCTTGAACATTGAAAAAATATTCGCGCACTTCGATAGGTTCTCCGGAGATTAAAGTGGCTAAATCATTTGATAATTTCTGATGGTCCAGAGCGCTAGGTAAATCAAAATTGACAATTCCATTTGCATCTTTTGCTTGCTGATCAAGCGGCAAATAGTAATTATCCATTGAAAAAACAGAAGTGGTACAATTTTCTAAGGATTCTGAAATCCGTTTGAGCAATGTGGTTTTACCTGCTCCACTACCACCACAAATCCCGATCACAAATGGTTTAGACATAAAGCAAAGATACAACTTGTGACTCAGTTTTTTCGTCATTATGCGGTTGCTTTTTGCTAAAAAGCACTACTTTCGAAAACCAGCTCAAATTCCAGCTTTATGAAAATTGTTTACACCCTATTGCTCAGTTTCACTTCTACCTTTCTCTATGCTCAAATTCAAGGAAATGGCGGGGTTCCGGTTAGTCAGAAACAAACCATAGATAGAAAGTTAATTCAGCAATGGGTTTTTGAACAACCCGATATTGCAGCCCTTCAGGCAGAAGATGCTCAAACGGATGACAAAGGTGTGGCACCTTGGCGCTTCGGATTTAATAATTACACCAATTTAAACACCAACAATTCAGGCACATGGTTTGAATTGCCAAACGGGGCCAAGTTGTGGATGCTCGAGCTCAAATGTAAAGGAGCCCTAACTGTAAATTTAACTTTTGACCAAACAAATATTCCGGATGGAAACAAGCTTTATGCATACAATCCGTCAAAAGATTTTATTCTTGGAGCATTCACTCAAAACCATATCTATGACGGCCAGCTAGGCACAGAATTAATACCTGGAGAACAAGCCATTTTAGAGTATTATGTTGCCCCAAATAATGCTATAGGAAACATTCAGGTAAGTGTGGTTACCCACGGTTATCGTACTGCAAATGAATTTGTTGAAAAAGCGTTTGGCAGTTCTGGTAGCTGTAATATGAATGTAAATTGCCCAGACGGTTTGCCTTGGACTCAGCAGCGCAACAGTTCGGTAATGTTGGTTTCCGGAAGCAGTGGTTTTTGTTCGGGAGCCTTGATCAACAACACCCTCAACGATGGCAAACCATACATCTTGACAGCAAACCATTGTTATAGCAATCCGGCGACCTGGATTTTCAGATTTAATTGGCAAGCTACAAGCTGTACAGATCCTGCAACAGCTCCTACTTTTCAATCTTTGAGCGGGGCTGTATTAAGAGCTCGACGCACGCCATCAGACTTCTGTTTAGTAGAAATTACCGGAGGTTTAGTCAATGGTTCAGTGCCGTTAGACTACAACCCTTATTTTTCAGGTTGGGATCATTCGGGTGTAATTCCTACCTCAACGGTTAGTATACACCATCCTTCCGGAGATATTAAAAAGATCTCCTTTGACGACAACTCGCCAAGTATTTCTCAATCTATGGGTTCTACAGAACCTAACTCTACTTGGTCCATTCAATGGGATCGCAATACAACTACAGAAGGGGGCTCTTCGGGTTCGCCTTTGTTTGATCAAAATCATCGCATCATTGGCCAGCTTTGGGGCGGAGGTGCCTCTTGTCAGAACCAAACTGCTCAGGATTATTACGGCCGTGTGGCCAATTCTTGGGAGCCCGCCGGAAGTAATAGCACCAACCAACTGATGTATTGGCTAGATCCAAACGCATCAGGTGCAGTTTTCATCGATGGATTTGACCCTAACAATACCACAGTCGTTGCTTTAGACGCCTCTTTGTCGGCACCTCAATTGGCTGCTCAAGCCATTTGTAATGACCAATATTTGCCCTCTGTATCTATCCTCAATATCGGAACCACAGTATTGACAAGTGCACAGGTTAATTATCAAATTGACAACGGCCCAATGCAGCAATACAACTGGACAGGTTCACTTGCGCAATGGCAAACGCAGCTCATCACGTTGCCAACTTTCACCCTAGGGGCAGGTAATCATACGTTCAGTGCGTCTGTTGCCAACCCAAATCTGTCAATAGATGAAAACCCAAATAACAACAGCACTTCTGTGACCATTAATGTTCTAGCGGTTCCAGTAACCAACGATACGATTTTTATTTCGTTGACAACAGATGACTACGCTAGCGAGACCTATATGGCGCTCAAAAATGCAAATGGGGTTGTGGTTTGGTCTGAAGGAAATGAAAATGTCGCTGGAAATTTTGGCACCGGCGCAACACCTGCACCAACAGACAATACCAACCCGCTTCAAAATAATTCAACCACAACCTATAGCATAGGGCTAAATGCTACTGAATGCTACACTTTTGTAATCTACGATTATTATGGAGACGGAATGGGATCAGCTCAATGGGGCGGAACTGATGGTGCGCTCTCCATCAGTGACGACCAAAACAACGTGATCTTCACCTTGCCAAATGCAGATTTCGGCGATAGCACTTACGCAGTAATCAAAAATAACCACAATGCGGGTGTGATTGTCAATGATTTCGAATGGAGTGTTTCTCCGAATCCGGCTCAAACTCAACTTAATGTAAGTTGGCCCAGTAATGAATGGTTGGTCTTAGATGTACTAGACATGTTAGGAAAAAAGGTTTTAGACACGAAGCAAGGCAATAATGTTGTTGAGTTCAATGTATCAAACTTAGGCTCTGGTGCTTATATGCTAAGGGTTCAAAGACCAAATGGAACTATTATTCAGCAGAAATTTGTCAAGAACTAATTGCAACAATGAGCGGTCTATACTTGCACATTCCTTTTTGTCGCAAGCGCTGTACGTATTGTGATTTTCATTTCTCCACCACATTTGAAGCTTATCGTACAGCTTTATTAGAGGCATTAGCAACTGAACTGACGCTACGCAAGGCTGAATTGAAGTCAATGGTGCAAACCATTTATTTTGGTGGCGGCACCCCAAGTTTACTGACTCCGGCCGAACTCAAAACACTTTTGGAAACCATTCAAAAGCACTATGACCTGGGCTCAAATCTTGAAATCACCCTAGAGGCTAATCCGGAAGACATCAATGAAGAAAACTTGTTGACCTGGAAGCAATTAGGTATTAATCGCTTGAGTATTGGCGTTCAGACACTTTCTTCAGACACTTTAACTTGGATGAATCGTGCGCACGCTGTTCAAGAAAGTATTGCGGCCGTTGAGTTAGCTCAGCAGGTAGGATTTTCAAATATCAGCATCGATTTGATTTACGGTTTGCCTAATCTAGATCTTGCTACTTGGAAAAATACTCTTCAGGCAATATTTCAATTAGGAATTCAGCATTTATCTGCCTATTGCCTTACAGTTGAGCCGAAAACTGCGCTGAACCATTTGGTGCAGAAAAAGAAGTTACAACCTGCCGATGAAGTTTTACAAAACGAACAATTTTTGGCTTTACTAGAACTAGCTCAAAGCGCTGGTTTTGAACAATACGAAATTTCAAATTTTGCGCTTCCCAATTTTCATTCTAGACACAATTCGAGCTACTGGGCTTTTCAACCTTATTTAGGCGTAGGGCCATCAGCGCATTCTTTTGATGGAAAGGCCAGACGCTGGAACATCCGAAACAACACCAACTATACCAAAAGTGTAGGCAAAAACGAGCTTTGGTACGAACTCGAGGCGCTTAATGCCAACGAGCGCAGAAACGAGCAAATATTACTTGGGCTCAGAACCAAGTGGGGTCTGGATCAAAACCTTTTAGAAGACAACTGGACGCAAAAAGAAAGCGCGCAAATTAAAGAATTTACGCGCTTGGGTTGGATGATTGAAGATCAGCATTTTTTAAAGCTCACTGACCTAGGCAAATTACATGCAGACGGCATTGCTGCAGATTTGTTCAGAGTTGATTAACAAAACTCGTCATAGGCAGCTTGAAGATTTGCTGCAATGATTTGGGCGCTTCCGCCTTCGATGTGGTGTCTTTCTAAAAAATGCACCAATTTGCCATCTTTAAATAGAGCAATTGAAGGAGAAGATGGAGGATAAGGCAAGAAATAATTTCTAGCTTGCGCCACGGCTTCTTGGTCAACACCTGCAAAAACCGTAGTAAGTTTTGCTGGTTTTTTGTCGTGTTGAATAGAGAGTTTAACGCCTGGTCTCATGTTGCCCGCGGCACAGCCACAAACAGAGTTGACAACCACGAGTAGTGTTCCTTCGCTATTAGAAATAGCATGGTCTACGTCTGAGGCATTTAATAATTCTTGAAACCCAACATTTGTTAGGTCATCTTTCATGGGTTGAACGAGTTCTGCTGGATACATATCTTTTTTTTACAAAATTACGCAACCCGCTTCGAATCTTTGTCACTTAGGTGTCATTTCTTTAGCAAGCCTAATAAGATCTTGCCGGAAATGTTTTGCTTGCGATTTTTGAAAGCGTGTAGGCCAATTTGCTTTTGGAAATTTTCAGATTTTTGAAGTTGCAAGCGAATTAGATTTTTAAAACGAAGCGCATTTGTATAATGCGAGGTTTGCGCAACAACACAGAAAACACTTCTGTCGGTGACGCCAGCATACTTGAAGAATTTAGGATAAATAACGAGCTGCTTTTTATTGGCCTTCTTTAAGATATGCTGGTAAGTATCAAATCTACACAGCAACATATTGGTGTGGTATTGATCAGCGCCATTGAAGGCTAGTTTTCTGTCTTTTAGCCCACTCAGAATGTCTTTATAAGCAGTATTTTGTTTTTTATTTTTTACTCTGTTTCTAAACGCATAGTTGAAGTGCGCTTTCAATAATGGATAGCTGTAGTCATCGGCGGCAGCCCACAAGTTGGTTTTGCTCAATTTGACAAAATCTTGTACCTGGTCTATGCTATCAGGCACATAAGAAAGCCCAATTGGGATTTGGGCAAAATCGAGTGATCTTTCTTGAAAATGTGTTTGTTGGAGCGGCAAGAATTCTTCTAAACCGTTGAACCAAACTACATCAAAACCCGGACTCCAGGGGTTTTTTGAAATTTGGTTTTTAATTTGTTGAGCACTTAGCCGAACAAAACGAAGTTCAATGCCAGATTTTTTCTCCCATTTGCGAAACAGTTGCGCTTTTTTTGGTGTAATAAAGTTGGTTGCGACGACTAATTTTTTTTCAGGGTCGGGTTTGGCAATTTCTACTTGACAAGCAAACAAAAGCAGCACCAATAAGCTATAGAGAAGATTTTTAAGCACCGGTAAGTTTCTTGATTTCATTGAGCTTAAGCAAGGCCTCAACAGGGGTTAGTGAGTTGATATCTGTCTGAACAAGTTCGTCGTGGATTTGCTGCAATACGGGGTCATTTAATGCAAAGAAACTGAGTTGTACATCTTGCTGAATAGTGGAGGTGTCTGGTTTCGATTTTGAGTTAGAACCCACACTGGCATGGCTTGCTTCAAGGTCTTTGAGCACAGATTCTGCGCGTTTTACTACAGCATTTGGCATGCCAGCAAGCTTTGCAACATGAATACCAAAGGAGTGTGCAGAGCCTCCCGGAACCAATTTTCTTAAGAATAGTACTTGAGACCCCAGTTCTTTTACACTCACGTTATAGTTGTGTATTCTTGGGAAGCGCTTGGCCATTTCATTGAGCTCGTGGTAGTGGGTAGCAAAAAGTGTTTTGCACTGCGCTTTTGGGTTTTCATGCAAATATTCGGCAATAGACCACGCGATAGATATTCCGTCATAGGTACTGGTACCACGCCCAATTTCATCGAGCAAAATAAGGCTGCGCTCAGAAATATTATTGAGGATGCTGGCGGTTTCATTCATTTCTACCATGAAGGTGGATTCACCTGAAGAAATGTTGTCAGAGGCACCAACTCTGGTAAAAATTTTATCAACGATGCCAATATGGGCTTCTGTTGCAGGCACAAAGCAGCCAATTTGTGCCATAAGGACAATGAGCGCGGTTTGCCTAAGGATGGCACTTTTACCACTCATGTTGGGCCCGGTAATCATGATGATTTGCTGACCTCCGTTTTCTAGCAAAATGTCATTAGCTACATAACTTTCTCCAATTGGGAGTCTTTTTTCAATAACAGGATGTCGGGCACTCTTGATGTCAAGCAGTAGGTCATCAGAAAGTGTGGGCAAGCAATATTGATTGGTTATGGCAATTTTGGCAAACGAAAACAGGCAGTCTAGTTTGGCCAGTTGTTGGGCATTATTTTGAATGGGCCCGATAAAATCGGCCATGGCAAAAACTAATTGCTGATAAAGCTGTTGTTCGATGGCGAGCAATTTTTCTTCTGCACCAAGTATTTTTTGCTCGTATTCTTTGAGTTCTTCTGTGATATAGCGCTCTGCTGATACTAAAGTTTGTTTACGAATCCAGGTTTCTGGCACTTTGTCTTTGTGCGTGTTTCTGACTTCGATATAATAACCAAAAACGTTGTTAAAAGCAATTTTAAGACTAGGAATACCAGTGGCTAAAGCCTCGCGTTCTTGTATTTTTTCTAGATACTCTTTGCCGTTCATTGAGATTTCTCTCAGCTCATCTAGTTGGGCATCACGGCCCAATTTAATCACGGCTCCTTTCCCGATTTGCACTGCGGGTTCTTCGGTCAGGTTGTTTTCGATGAGGTCTATGAGCGCTTGGCAGGCATCTAGATTTTGTAGAATGGTTTGCAGCCCAGGCTGGTTGAGCTCATTGAGCAAGTGCTTGATAGGCTGAATGTGTAGTAAAGTGCGCTTGAGGTGCTGCACTTCTCTTGGGTTGATTCTGCCAACTGCAACTTTTGAAATGAGCCTTTCGAGGTCGCCAATTTCGCGGAGGCGGTCGTCGAGTTCTGGGTGTATTTCCTGAGCCGACTTTAGTGCAGATACCACTTGTAGACGCGCTTCAATGGCTTGGCGCTCTTTGAGCGGAAGTACTAACCAGCGTTTGAGCAAACGCCCGCCCATTGGCGTTCTGGTTTGGTCTAGAATATTGAAAAGGGTTATGGCGTTTTCATGCGCTGAAAAAACCAGCTCTAAATTACGAATGGTAAAACGGTCGAGCCAAACATAGTTGTCTGGGGCAATTCTGGCAAGATTGGTGATGTGACCAAGCTGTAATTGCTGATTTTCAGATAAATAATGAAAAATAGCACCGGCAGCTATGATGGCCAAACCTTGCCCTTCAAGACCAAATCCTTTAAGCGATTTGGTGCCAAAGTGTTTGTTGAGTTGCTCTTCGGCAAAATCGGAGCTAAATACCCAATCTTCTATTCTGAAATGAAAAGCGTCGTTGCCAAAAAGTTCTTTTACTTTACTGGTTTGACCCTTTGCAAAAATGATTTCGGTTGGTTTGAAACCGCTGATTAATTTATCGATGTAGGCAGCCGGTCCTTGTGCAACTAAGAACTCACCGGTTGAAATGTCTAAAAAAGCGCAACCGATTTCTTGCTTGTCGAGGTGCAGGGCACACAAGAAGTTGTTGCTGCGTTGTTCTAGTACTTGGTCATTGAAAGAAACCCCCGGTGTAACCAATTCTGTTACGCCTCTCTTGACAATTGTTTTGGTCATTTTAGGGTCCTCGAGTTGGTCACAGATGGCAACGCGTTGGCCCGCTCTTACTAGTTTTGGCAGATAAGTTTCAAGTGAATGGTGCGGAAAACCTGCAAGTTCCATTTCAGCAGCGGCACCATTTTTCCTTTTGGTGAGGATAATGCCTAAAATTCGGCTGGCCTTAACCGCATCCTCTCCGAAAGTTTCATAGAAATCGCCCACCCTAAAAAGCAACATGGCTTCTGGGTGTCGAGCCTTGATTTGATTGTACTGCTTCATCAAGGGCGTCTCGGAAGATTTTTCTGTTGTGTTTTTTGCCACCGTTTTAATTGAGAAGTTAAAGATAGCCGTTTTTACAGCAGCATTTCAGCCGACTTTTCCACAATTTTGCTGTATTTTTGAGCTATTCATGGACGAAAAAGGCACTAAAAAACTCAAACTCTGGGAACTCGACCGACTCAATGAAGCCGAATTTAAAGCCCAAACCAAATTTCCTATCGTTGTCATCCTAGACAGCATCAGATCCTTGAATAATATTGGCGCCTTCTTCCGAACTGCCGATGCATTTAATATTGAAGAAATCATTCTTTGCGGCATTACTGCGCAGCCCCCGCATAAAGAAATTCATAAAACGGCTCTAGGTGCTACCGAGACTGTGAAGTGGCATTATGAATCCAACCTTTTGTCAGCCATAGAAAAGCAGCGCAGTAAAGGTTATCAAATTGGGGTAGTTGAACAAGCGGTCAAAACGACTTTATTGCAAAACGTACAGCAACTAGAGGCGCCAGGTTTTGCGCTCGTTTTTGGAAATGAAGTAGATGGTGTTGCTCAAGCTGCGCTAGACGTTGCTGATCATATTATTGAAATCCCGCAATTTGGCACCAAACATAGTTTAAACGTGAGTGTTTGTGCTGGTATTGTTATGTGGGAATTCGTCAAAAGATATATTTAATCCTCAATCAATTTAACCAGTAGCAATTCTCCTTCTTTAAACACGCTTAATAAATTATTCTTAGTAAGGGTTTTGATAGAAGTATCCCAAAGTTTGTTGCTGATGTCAAAAGCAGCTCTTAGCTCACCGAGCAAGCATTGTTTGTCTGCCTGCATTTTGTTGTAGATTTCTTTTTCGGTTTCATTGAGTTGCACCTTGATTCCTGATTTTTCAGGACGCATTTGCGGGAAGAACAATACTTCTTGAATAGATGCATTGTTGGTGAGGTACATGATGAGGCGGTCCATCCCGATACCCAAACCACTTGTTGGCGGCATGCCGTATTCAAGTGCTCTTAAGAAATCTTGGTCGATGAACATGGCTTCGTCGTCACCGCGCTCTTGCAGTTTAAGTTGCTCTTCAAATCTTTCACGTTGGTCAATTGGGTCATTGAGCTCTGAGTAGGCGTTGGCGACTTCTTTACCACAAACCATCAATTCGAAGCGTTCGGTAAGGCTTGGATCGTCTCGGTGTACTTTACAAAGCGGCGACATTTCTTTTGGGTAGTCGGTGATGAAAGTTGGTTGGATGTAATTGCCTTCGCATTTACCACCAAAAATTTCGTCGATTAACTTTCCTTTCCCCATGGTTTCATCTACTTCTAGACCCATAGATTTGGCTGCAGTGCGCAATTCGTCTTCAGATTTACCAGCGATATCAAAGCCAGTGAAATCAATGATAGACTGACGCATAGTAACTCTTTTGTATGGCGCTTTAAAATCGATGGTGTGTTCGCCAAACTGAGCAATGGTGCTTCCATTTACAGAAAGCGCACAATGCTCTAATAATTGCTCAGTGAAATCCATCATCCAATTGTAGTCTTTGTAGGCTACATAAATTTCCATAGCGGTAAATTCTGGATTGTGGGTGCGGTCCATCCCTTCATTGCGGAAGTTTTTCGAAAACTCATAAACACCGTCAAATCCACCCACAATAAGTCTTTTTAAATAAAGCTCATTGGCAATTCGCATATAAAGCGGAACATCTAATGCGTTGTGGTGCGTGATGAATGGGCGAGCGGAAGCACCACCAGGAATTGCTTGTAGCACAGGGGTTTCTACTTCCATATAACCAGCACGATTAAAGAAATCGCGCATGGCATTGAATAATTTGGTTCTTTTGATGAAAACATCTTTTACCTGACGATTCACGACTAAATCAACGTAGCGTTGACGGTAGCGCGTTTCAGGGTCCGTGAAGGCATCATGCACTACGCCATCAGCATCGGTTTTTGGCAATGGCAGTGGTCTTAAAGCTTTACTGAGGATGCAAAATTCTTGGACATTAACCGAGATTTCACCTACTTGTGTTTTGAATACTTGGCCTTTGACACCGATGAAGTCACCGAGATCTAAGAGCTTTTTAAAGACCTCATTATACATGATTTTGTCTTCGCCCGGGCAAATTTCGTCGCGGTTGAAATAGACTTGAATGCGCCCAGATGCATCTTGAATTTCAGCAAAAGACGCCTTTCCCATAATGCGTTGAGACAACATTCGGCCAGCCAAACAAACTGTCTTACCGTCTTCAAACTTTTCTTTGATTTCTGCTGCAAACGCATCTACTGGGTAGAGTGCCGCAGGGTAAGGATCAATACCTAATTCGCGCAGTTTGTGCAGCGATTCGCGTCTTTGAAGTTCTTGTTCGGAAAGTTCTGGATGGCTCATGACTAATCAATTTCAGCCACAAAGATAGGACTAAAATTTCCCTTTCGCTAAAATTCCTGTGGTCGAATAACCATCTACAAAGGGAATCGTTTGTACAATTCCACCATATGATCTGACAATATCAGAGCCAACAATGTAGTCTTTGGCCGCTGGGTCTGTCTGGTCAGCGTTGTAATCAGCCCCTTTTAAAAGGATATCTGGTTGTAGATTTTCAATGATTTCAAGAGGTGTTGCTTGCTCAAAAAAGACCACGGCATCAATGCAAGATAAACTGGCTAAAACCATTGCTCTGGCTTGTTCTGGATTGATGGGTCTGTTGGGTGCTTTGTCAAGCGCTCTAACAGAAGCATCGGTGTTGATGGCTACGATTAGGTGCTTTGCAGTATCAGCTGCTTGTGACAAATAAGTGATATGCCCTAAGTGAAGAATATCAAAACAGCCATTTGTGAATGCGACCTTTTCTCCTTTTAATGCCCAAATATTTCGGAGTCGAAGGGCGTCTTCCCAGCTGAGAATTTTAGAAGAAAGGTGTTGGAGTCTTGAGGTCATGCTTCGGTTAAGAAAGCAAGTTAGTTTGTTCGTTGGGGAAAACCAAAGAAGGCTTGAAATTTTTTGCTTCTTCAAATTCCATCATGGCATATCCGATGATGATGATGATGTCGTTGATGGCAACTTTTCTAGCCGCTGGGCCGTTGAGGCAAATCATGCCTGAATCGCGGTCTCCTTTAATGACGTAGGTCTCAAAACGCTCGCCGTTGTTGATATTGACAATTTGAACTTTTTCGCCTTCGATAAGGTTTGCAGCCTCCATGAGCGCTTCATCGATAGTGATACTGCCGATATAATTCAAGTCGGCCTGAGTAACTCTGACGCGATGAATTTTTGATTTGAGAACGTGGATGTACATCATAATTTACGCCGCAAAATTAAGGCATTTTAATGGATTCACACAACATATTGTCAATGAGCCTTACTTCTCCACAAAAAGCCGCTACACAACACACCTGCTGAGCTTGCCAATTATTAAGGTTTTCTAGACTAATTGGATCTACAATTTCTAGGTAGTCTATGGTCAGCCCAGATTCGGCGATCATGTTTTTTGCCATTTCTTTCGCCTCTTCAATCGATATCAAGCCTGCATTCTTTTGAACAAATTGGAGCGCTCTGGATATAGACAATGCTTGGCTTCTTTCAGCACTAGACAACCTTAAGTTTCGGCTGCTCATGGCCAAACCATCAGCCTCCCTTTTTGTGGGGCAGGCAATGATCTCAATGTCAAAGCCGTAATGTGCGTTTAGGCTGCGAATGACCGCAACTTGCTGAAAATCTTTTTCTCCGAAATAGGCTTTGTTTGGCTGGACCAAAGCAAACAAATGATGCACCACATTGACCACACCATCAAAATGCCCTGGTCTTTTTGCGCCTTCTAAAAGTTGCCCTAGCATGCCTAAATCCATGGGTTCAAATGGCAAATTTTCAGGGTACATTTCTGTTTCTGAGGGCGCAAAAACCACAAGGTTTTCGTGGTGCTTTAGCAGATTAAGGTCAGCCTCCAGCATGCGTGGATAAGTCTGAAGATCAGAACTTTGATTGAATTGCCTTGGGTTTACAAAAATTGAAACCACAACCCAATCATTTTCGTTGCAAGCCCGTTCTACTAGAGAAAGATGGCCCTGGTGCAGCGCCCCCATCGTTGGCACAAAACCGACCGTTTTTTGGTCCTGACGCATCAGATTTCGCCATGTGTTTATTTCAGCTCTAGTAACAAAGGTTTGCATTGCTTCGTCTATCGGATTAATTAGAATCGGACAAAGCTAGAGCTTTTTAGGAAAGTTCGTTATTAATTCGTAATTTTGCTAGCATATTCAACTGAATGGAAAAGAAGAAAATCCTATTTATTTCTCAAGAAATCTTTCCTTTTTTACCAAAATCTGAAATTTCCGGCAGTGCAAGACGCATCACCCAGGCGGTTCAAGATGCTGGCAAGGAAATCAGAGTATTTACACCACGTTTTGGCGCAATCAATGAAAGAAGACACCAATTACACGAAGTAATTCGTTTGTCAGGTCTTAACATTACCATCGATGACCACGATCATCCGCTCATCATTAAAGTAGCGTCTGTAACTGCGGCCAGAATGCAGGTTTACTTCATTGACAACGACGACTACTTCAAACGCAAAACTTGTTTGCAAGAAGAAGACGGTAAATTCCATCCTGACAACGACGAAAGAGCTATGTTTTTTAGCCGTGGTGTCCTAGAAACTGTTAAAAAACTCGGTTGGCAACCAGATGTCATTCATTGTCATGGTTGGTTAACGGGCATTATGGCGCTTTACATCAAGCACATTTTTAATAAAGATCCACACTTCAAAGAAACCAAAGTTGTATACAGTCTTTACAACGATTCTTTTGATACTCCTTGGGATCCGCGCTTTGCTGAGAAATTAGCATTCGATGGTTTTCCGCAAGATATTGCAGACGCGCTCAAAGATACCAGCTTTGAAAACATCACGAAAGTGATTTTAGCACATTGCGATGGTGTTAATGCTGCCGTTGAGCAACTAAATGCCCCAATGCAAAAGCTCTACGACGACGCCAACATTCTCAAAATGGATTACGTTGCTGAAGAACATCAAGGCAAAGAATTAGCCGCGTTTTTCGATAAAGTCATTGACTCTAACGTTTTAGCTTAAGCACCATGAAAGCAATTACAGGATTAGCAATTTTGTTGCTTTTTTTCTCGGCTTGCACCAAAAAGAATTCAGATATTGGCAAAGATATTATCGATCCTAATGCCTTACTCAATGGCATCACCACTGATACATTTGAGCTCATTACTTATTCAATTTTAGAAGATTCTACCGAAACCAAAAACGCCTCAAATGTGCTTTTGGGCTCATACATAGACCCTAAATTTGGTAAAGTTGAAGCCTCTATTTTTACCGAATTCAGACTTCCGGGCCTCAATCCAAATTTTGGCTCTCCCTCTCAAATTGTCATCGACTCTTTTGTATTGTCTTTAGAATACCTTGGTTACTACGGAGATTTAAGCGCGCAAAATTTTGAAGTCTATGAGCTTTCAGATTCTATTCAAAATGATGCTACTGCAAAATATTATCAATTCTCTACATTGCCAACGCTCAATCAAGATTGGGTGGCTCAAGGCCAAGGCCACCTCATCCCTGACCCAATTAACAAAACAATTGTGGCGGGTAAAGAAGTGGACCCTCAGTTACGCATCCACCTAGACACCAATAAGGCTTGGTCTTTTATCAATGAGTCAGTGACTAACCCAGCAACTTTTGCTTCAAACGCTGCCTTCCAAGAATTTTTCAAAGGTTTTCAGATCAAAGTAAACAACCCGTCCCAAACATCAGGCCAAGGCGCTATTTTGTACCTAGACATCAACAACAATGCAGCTTCAAAAATGACCATCTATTTCAAGCTTGCTGGGGTTCCTAAAACCTATGATTTCAATATCAACTCTAGTTGCGCAGACTTCACCCACGTAAGTCATGATCAAGCCAATACGCCTATAGCAGCAATTTTAGCCGACTCCACATTGGGTCAAAAATCATTTTATGCGCAGGCCAACAAACTCAGAGCTATGGTTCAAATCCCAGGCCTAGATCAATTGCCAGAACACATCATTATTCACAGAGCTGATTTATCGTTACCGGTTCAATTCCAAACAGGTTATCGTTATAAACCAGGTTCTCGAGTAACAGCAGCAAGCAGGATCAACATCTCCGATGTTTATTACACTTCACTCGGCATAGCGGGCCTCTATTCAGACACCAAGAAGTCTTATGAACTCGATTTGCGCGCTTATTTGCAATCTTTAGTCAACGGTAAACTTGAAAATACCGGCATTATTATTTCGCCGCTTTATTTCAGAAATTCTGCTGAAAGAATCGTTTTTAATGGTATCAACACCAACAATAAAAAGAAGCCAAAACTGGTCGTCACCTATACAACTTATTAAACTATGTGTGGAATTGTAGCATACATTGGCAAACAAGAAGCCTACCCAATTGTAGTCAAAGGTCTCAAAAGATTAGAATACCGCGGTTATGACAGCTCTGGTGTTGCCTTATTAACAGAGGGCAGACTCAATGTTTACAAGCGCGTTGGTAAAGTGAGCAACCTCGAAGCATTTGCTTCCACACAAAACTGTGCCGGACATGCCGGTATTGGACATACACGTTGGGCTACCCATGGCGAGCCATCTGATGTCAATTCACATCCACATACTACTATGGATGGTAAAATTGCGCTTATCCATAATGGCATCATCGAAAACTATGATGTGCTTAAAAAAGAATTGCTCAAGAACGGCTATGTTTTTAAGAGCGAAACGGATACTGAAGTAGTAGTTCATTTAGTGGACTACATCCAAAAGAAAGAGAACGTTTGGTTTGGCGAGGCTTTGCGTTTGGCCCTTAACCATGTTGTTGGTGCTTATGCCATTGTTGCTATTTCTTCTGATTACCCAAATCGTTTGGTTGCTGCCAGAAAAAGTAGCCCGTTAGTTGTCGGAATTGGCGCAGACGGATCCTATTACTGTGCCTCTGATGCTACACCAATCGTCGAATACACTAAAAAAGTTGTTTACCTCAATGACGAAGAAGTTGCGGTAATTGACCTCGAAGAAGGCCTCAAACTCTACGACATCTCTGACCAACAAAAAACGCCATTTTTCCAAGAATTGGAGCTAGAACTCGAAGCACTTGAAAAAGGAGGCTACGAGCATTTTATGCTCAAAGAAATTCACGAACAACCGCGCTCAATCCACGACTGCT